>CAYYUI010000004.1:74188-121718 GCA_964474705.1 uncultured bacterium | reverse complement strand
GGGCGATTGCCGCAGGATGCGGCTTAGAGCCCGTGTGCCGGTCGTGCGAGCAGAGCGAACAGATGAGATTATGAGAGCGCGAAGATCGCAGAGCGTTGCAATGACTGACCTGCTTGATATGCTTCACAACTAGGAAAAGTATCCGTTTGCCCTGATTTGTCTGCAATCTGGCTCTGGCGGAAATTCGCGGGTATGTTATAATTTAGTCCCGGGAATAAAAAACCTACTTTCATATAAAAAGGTTGTACCTCATGAGATCAGGTCTGCGCATGCTGTTGATATGCCTTCTGGTCATTATGACCAGTGTTCTGGCCGGTAGCAGCTGTTTCGCTGCCAGGGCAGAAAACTTTGAAAACTATAATTCCTCGATCGATAAATGGGCGCCCGGTTTACTTGAAATAACCTTTTTCGATGTTGGAAAGGGCGATGCGATTCTTCTGCGCCTGCCCGATGGCAAATTCGTCATGATCGATACCGGGTATGCAGAAACAGCTTCTGATCTCATTGCCAGAATGAAGAAAGCCGGAGTTGATAGAATCAGTCTGCTGATTCTGACCCATCATCACAAAGATCACGCCGGTGGTTTTCCCTATATCGTTGAGGCTTTTCCGGTCGAAAAGGTCGCTCAGGCTTACGATAAACGGGACCCTGGCAAAAACCTCGTAAAACCTGGCACCAGACTTTTCCGGGCCGGTGGCGCAAATCTGACCGTTCTTGGCCCATCTCGCTCTTTTGAAGACGAAAACGAAGCGTCTCTGATCATTCGTCTTGAATTCAACAAGGTTGCGGTGCTGTTTGCCGCTGATATTCTTGAAGAATCACAGAAAGATCTGTTGAAAAGCGGAGCAAAGCTTCGGTCTGATCTGTTGAAAGTGCCTCATCATGGCCGTTTCAAGGGCTTTTCGCCTCGAGATCTTTTTGCAGCCGCAAGACCTGAGTTTGCAGTGATAACAAGTGACGAGAAGGCCGGTGACCCGCCAGAAGGCTCGGTTGTCCGCATTTTGAATGAAATTGGCGCCAGGGTTTTATTGACCGATGACCGTGGCGATCTCAGGTTCATATCTGACGGCGAAACCCTGGATTACATCAGTGGAGGAAAAAAATGAGGAAATCACTATTTATCACAACCCTCAAAGGCAGTGCTGTAGCCACGTGCATGGCAGTGGCAGTAATGCTGGCGCCCGTGAATCAGGCTGGTCAGGCCAATGCTGCTCAGGATGCCGTTTACAAATACCAGACTCTGGCTTATTCAGAGGCACACGTAGGCACTTTTCGTTCTACCATCATCTCTGAACAGAGTATGGTCATGGCCGAACTGTCTAAAAAGTATGCCGACAAGCCCGAAAAAATCGAGAAGCACCCGGCTACCGTCGGTTATCAGACCATTGCCTCCGGAATCGAAGAGTTAATGGCGGACATGGCGAAGGGCTCGGCCCCAGAAGCAGAACTGGCGCATCGATTCATGCGTCTGCAGCGACTGCATTACTCGCTGCTGGCCGATCGAGCCCAGGGGGTCATGGAACCGGCCCTGAAGCGCCGCCTGAAAATGCTGAAGAATGTGCTCGGCAAATCCATGGCTCTGAATGTGCCGGCGGTTGCCGATCCGCAGGTTCCGGCAGGTGCCAGAGCAGCCGGTTATGAAGCGGCGCGGCTTTATCGGCCCGGTGAAAAGCAGGCAATTTCTGCAGCCGATCTGGCAAATATGTCGGCGGTCGAGATTTCCCGTCTTCAACCTGCAGCTGATCACCCCGCCCTAAGTGGCAAGGAGCCCGGCGACAACTACGCCGCCTTTCTCGATGAACTGACCCAGCTTATCAGGCTGTGTGAGCCGAAACTGGCAAAATTCAATTTTCAGTATGCCCGCGGGGTCGTCTATTATGACGAACTCAAGCAGGATGCCACTTCGCCGAAAATTCGCGTTAAAGACCGCTATGGTCTGACCTGGGGCCTGAAATGGGGCGATGAGGTTCATACCGATGTTGCCCTGACCAGACTGGCCATCGATCTGGGCGCTTCTTATGCCGACCCGAAATTTTACTCAGGACCTGGTGAAACGATCCTGGTGCTCGACCCGCCCGGCAAAAACAAAGAAGATGCGGTTAAGTCATTCGCGCAGCTGGCAGCAAACCTGCTGGCTTCGAAATTTCAGTTTCATGCCGAACGTTATCTTTTATCTGACAAGGAACTGGTCAAAGACGCCAATGGTCAGATTCTCGGGCATGGTATAGTCGATGCGGCGATGCTCGAGCGAGAATCAATCGATAAAAAGTATCTCGGTGCGCCCTACGTGCTGTTCAAGGAATGTCAGCTGTCTTTCTTCAACCCGGCGGTCAAACGCTTCGGCGGCTCTGCTCTCAGCAATGTCGGTGCCGTTCAGGACCGGGTTACCCGTTCGTCGATCGTTTTCAACGCCTGGATCAAGAACAAGGATATGAAAGATGACAACTCGCGTGCCGCTCTGCTTTTCAACCCGCAGACCGGCAAGTTCGACCGCATGGTTGAATTTCAGAGCGATCTTGGCTGCACGCTTGGTTCTCTGAAGCCCTCCGGCGAAATCAATTCTTTTGAAAGCTCTTTTGTCAAGAATGTTGCCGCCGGTATAGGTTTCTCGATGCCGGTGCTCTATATTCCAGAATCATGGAAAGCCTGTTCCTGGGCTGATGCCCGCTGGATGGCCCTGCGTATTGCCAAACTCAGTCGGGCTGATCTTGAACGCTGTTTCGGTGATAGTGGCTGGCCGCTTTTCGTGCAGCGTATTGCCGTCGAAAAGCTGATTGCAAGACGTAATGAGCTGATTGCACCATTCAGACTCGATCTTGACGGCGTTAAACCATTGCCGTGCGAGCCCCGTATGACTCTGACCATCAGACATGATGGGCGCGAATATCAGCCGGTGGTTAACGGCGTGATCGATGCTGATTGCCCGCTGGTGCAGCGACTTGAAACAGGCATTCACGCCGAGGGGCTGGCTTCGGTAATCAGCCGCAAAAACGATTGACCGATCATCAGAAGCGGCAGCGTCATAACGGCGCTGCCGCCTTTTTTTATGTACGCGACCATCTTCGATCTGGTCGAGATTGTTATGGTCGCATCAGGTCTATATATTTTGTTCAGGAATCGTTCGCAGAATACCGATAAGTTGAGAAGATAAGATTTACGGTATACAGGAGCGAACATGTCGGCAGATCTGCTCGAGCAGTTTCTGAACTATCTTGCCATTGAAAAAGGCCTGCGGCCAAAGTCGCTGGAAGCCTATCGCCGCGATCTTCAGGATTGGCTGGAGTTTGCGGCCGAGCGTGAGAGGGCGGTCACCAGTGCATCGATTGACAGTGTTCTCAGTCTCTTTTTGGTGCACATGCATGACCGTGGCCTGTCGCCACGCTCGATGGCGCGCAAGTCTTCAGCTCTTAAAGGTTTTTACAAGTTTCTGCAGCGCGAAGGGCTGGTAGAAACTGATCCGACTGCTCTGCTCGAAAGGCCGAAAATAGGGCGGCCCCTTCCAAAGGTTCTCAGTCAGCAGGAAATGGAAAAAATTCTTCAGCAACCTGATGTCTCGACGGCTTTCGGGCTGCGCGACCGCGCCATTCTCGAGTTGCTCTACGCAACCGGTATTCGCGAATCAGAATTGATCGATCTCAAGCTCGGCAATCTGAACGCTGCCGCCGAGTTTCTTACGGTTATCGGCAAGGGCGGCCGCGAACGCATAGTTCCGGTGGGAATGTATGCAATCAATGCGGTCAACGACTACCTTATCAAAGGCCGTCCGGTTCTCTGCAAAGACATTACCGAACGCACTTTGTTTCTGAATCCTTATGGCAAAGCGATGTCGCGCATGGGCCTGTGGAAAATCATCAGGAAATACGCCCTGATGGCCGGCATCAACCGAGATGTGTCGCCGCACATTTTCAGGCATTCATGCGCAACCCACATGCTCGAGGGTGGCGCGAGCATCATGGCCGTTCAGGAGATGCTCGGCCACGTCGATGTTTCAACGACCCAGATATATACGCATCTTACCAGTAAAGACCTGCAGAACATTCATAGAAAGGCGCACCCCCGGGGCAGATGAAACCGAATAATCGGGCAATTTCGCGCTGGCGCATCAGTCTGATGCGCCTGTTGCTGCTTTGCCTGATTGCCGACATCATCATGCCATCGTCGGTTTTCTCTGCGACCGTATCGGTAACCGCCAGACCAGAGATACTGTCGCCGGTTCTGTCAAAGCCGATGCAAAAATCTTATGCCGCAAAACCTCTTACCGCCGGCCCCGCAAAAAGCAGGCCGATAGCATCCGCAAAAGTAATGGTGAAGAATCCGCCTGTCAAATCGACTGAAGGCCTCGTTTCCAAAAAAGCTGCGGTAGCTGCAGCGGCAATGACCGGCGCGTCAGCATCAGCACCGGCAGATTTATCAAAGGTCGAAAAGGCGACGAAAAGCTCACCAGTTTTGAAATCTGTGGCAAAGCCTCAGATACCCGCCGGAATCAGAAGCCCTGTGAAGGCTTCAGGCACGGCAATTGTGGCAAAGGCGTCGATTGCAAGCGGCGCAGCTGCAATATCTTCTGATTGTGTCGCCTGCGAAAGCACTGAGGTCAAACCGGTGATTTTCAATACTCCTGAACGCATAAAGACGCCACCGGCGCAGGTTCTTGAATATGCAAAGAATTTCTGGGATGAAGCCGACCAGGAAATCGAGAAACGCAAGATCAACATTTCTGGTACAAAAACCTTTGAAATGAAGCAGGCTGAAGTATCTGGCGATGTCGGGCACTTTTCTACCGAAAACTATGACAGCATCCCGGGTTTTAAGCTCGATCAGAGTCTGCATCTCGAAATCGACGGCAATATTACCGAAAATTCCAGAGTCAATGCAGTTCTCGACGACAAAGAAGATGAAGACAGGCGTTTTACGGTCAACATCGACGGGCCGGTCTGGAAATTCGTCATGGGCGACTTTCCGCTGGCACTTGAAGGCACCGAATTTTCCCTCTTCCAGAAGGAAGTTCGCGGCATTCTCGCTGAAGGCTCATTTCACGAACGCTTTAAATCGATTTTTCTGTTTTCACAGTCTAAGGGGTTGGCGCGCCGGGAGCAGTTCAGAGGCGCCGGGCAGCAGCAGGAATTCAGAATGCAGACCAGCCCGATCGTGCAGAATTCAGAAAAAGTGAGCATCGATGGCCGGCAACTGACACGGGGCACTGATTACCTGATCGATTACGAAGAGGGCCTGATTAAAATGCTGCCGCACATTCTGCCCATCGAAGTTACGCGCTGGATCGTCATCGAATACGAAACTGCCGACGAAAACATGGCGTTTACGCGCAATCTTTTCGGCACCCGGCAAGTTTACAGCCACAGCGAAGACAGAACCCTGGCGATGACCTGGCTGCGCGAAGTCGACAGCACAACGCCGAAGTCGGGGGTCACCGCAACCTCCACGGTTACCCCGATGCAGCACGACCTGGTTTCTGCCGATGCCGACTGGGCCATTACTCCGGCAGTTACGGTCAAGGCCGAAACAGCTGTTTCAAGGGTTGACCCGAACCGCAGTTCAGATGCTTCCAAAGCTGACAAGGCTTTTGTCGGCAATGCCAGTCGTTTCGGGCTGGTCGGAAAAAACGACCGGGCCGATGCCGAGTTGACCTGGCGCAGAATCGACAAGGACTTCAAGGTGGTTGGTCGTGAGGGCGGCGTGCTGGAACTCGGCGAACGCGGTCTGGTAAACGACATTCTCAGTGGCCGCGCCCGGTTGAACTATAAATTCACCGGTAAGCTCAGTGGTTTCGTTGATGGCGAGCAGTCAGAAACGAACCTTGACGATGACCCGACTCTGTCGGCTATCGATTATTCTAATTACAACAGTGGTTTCGTCTGGACGTTGAATCCTGATCACCGGCTGGAAGTCAGGGGCGGGCAGCAGTTTGACCGCGAAAACGGGCCGGCCAGTGATTCCGATCTGACCCGCGATACGGCGTCACTGGTGTATGACCGCAAGATCGGCAAGATGAACAGCCAGGCAAAAATCAGCAGAACCGGGTATGATGATGCGGTAAATATCGCTTCCGATTCTGATGTTCTCGAAATGAATTTCAAGCTTGGCGCCGAGGCCGACGAAACTTTTTCCTGGAACACCGGCATTTCGAGGATCGCGGTTGAAGACGATCTGGTGCGCAACGGCCTGCGTTCAGAAACCCACAACTACGATCTCGACCTGAATTATGAGCCAAACCGTGTATTTAATGCCCGCGGTCTTTTCCAGTGGC
The DNA here is from genome assembly GCA_964474705.1 of uncultured bacterium. GTDB lineage: Bacteria > Muiribacteriota > Ozemobacteria > Ozemobacterales > Ozemobacteraceae > Rifleibacterium. The sequence goes on along the minus strand of CAYYUI010000004.1, from coordinate 115,456 downwards.
GGCGCGAAGATGATTTTTATGCAAATTCACGTGCCGACACCGAAATTGCCGACTCCCAGCTGCGCTACGAGCCGACCCGCGATCTGAAGACCCAGCTCAAATACAAAATCGAAAACACTTCGAAGATTATCCGCGACCCTGATCTCGACCCGGCAAAATACATTGTGCCGACCAGCCTGCCGAACTCGGCCCAGAAAGAAGCCGAAATTCTCAATCGCTTCGAAAACCCGGTTCAGAAAACCACCGCCAATTTCATCACCGATTATCGAATAAACCGCTATCTGCAGGCTTATCTTGACTGGCGCCGCCGCGACCTGCAGGATCAGAAGACCGACATCAAGGTGTCGAGCAATGATCGTCGTACCTATGAATTGCGCTACACGCCGTTCGAGAAGCTGATGCTTACCAGCGAATACGAAGAAGGCGTCAACCGCACCCACGAACCGCAGACTGAGCTGCGCGACAGCATCAAGTCGCTGCAGCTGCGTCACGAGTTTTATACCGGCTACATTCTCGATACCACCTATGAAGAGAAGCTCGAAAACGATATTTACGTCGATGCCAACGACACTTTCACCAAGAGCAGCATCATGGATCTGCAGCACCAGTTCAACAACTGGGCCAGCCTCGAGCTGGGCCTGCAGTATAACGACATCTATGCCAGCGAGCCGAGCCGCGAATGGGAAAAACGCCTCGCAGTCGTGCTGACGCCCGTTTCCCGCAGCCAGCGTTATCGCTTTTTTGCCAAGCACAAAGACATCTCGGCCCGCATAAGCAGCGACCATTACGAAGGCGGGCTGAGTTTTTCCCAGTTCATCGGCACCGATACCATCATAGATGGTGAAGTTAAGAGGGTTCATTCATCGAAAGGCATTGTCGGAGAGGGTTACGATGCTACCGTTTTCAATGCCAAGATGGTAATAACTTTCTGAATCTCTGATTTGCCTGATACTTTTCTGATCGACATGCAATAGATTTTTTTCATAATTCAATTGGTCTGAGATTGTTTGCATAGATAAAACCGCAACTGATCAGCATCCAGGCCTGGATAAAAATAAATAAAAAAAGTTGTTGACAAACAAAAACGTACATTGTATATTGAAGATGTTGAACGAACAGATCTTTGAAAATAGAATCGGTAGCCGAAAGGCAGTTGCTTCTGAGCTCCGGCAGGTTCCGGGCTGCAGTCCAAAGAAGGGTGCAGATGTCTGGTGACAGACAAAACGACCCCGAAGAGAATCAATAATCTCGGGTTGCGCGTAACCGAAGAAGAAGCAGGTGTCATAAGGCACAAACTCCATGGGGGGAGGGCTCCGCATCGACGGAGAATCCAACTTCCACCGCAGAAAAACTCTATGAGGGTCTCTAACCCTGAAAGAGGAAGGATAACATCCAGGGCGGTGAAGCCTGATACCCCGAAGGACAAAAGGTCATGAGAGTTGCAATCGCGGCATCGGAGTGAAATCTGGTGGCGTAGGAGGCGCTCGCTACCGGGAGCAAAGCTTCAAGGTTTGACCGAATCTCAAGATGGAAACTGGCTGCTTGCAGCATAGGGCCAGAGAAAGCCAGGGTCGGGTTGGACGTAAGTCCGGCGGCCAGGCAGTGGGAACTGCCAGCGATTTCTGGAAGAACACCATGTAGAGACGGTAACGACGTAGAAGCAGGGCAGCTGTAAACAGTTGTCGACCGGTTTTGGGTAAAGCTCTGAAGACCAATACCCTGGGAGTGCCAGCGGGGTGGAACAAACCCGCAAGCTGTAAGGACGCAAGTTCTGCTGAGAGGTTGAGAAAACCTGGGAGCGGAATGCGACAGGGCCGGAATCCTGTCTGTCACGTCCCGCGGTGACGGCGCTAAGAGGGACAAAACCTCAGGAGGCGTTGGCGTTTATCCAGCCAATGAGAATGTGCGCGAAGAACCTTGTAGTCGGCAGAAGTTCACAAGAGGATAGAAAGACTCGATTAACTTCCAGTCTGGTGGTTGTAATGAAGGCCTCGAGGGCGATGAACGCCTGAGGCTTGACGTAACCAATGCGCGTCATAGTGCAGCCACGTTAAAACTCTAGAGAATATGTAACGACCTGAAGGGGCGACCAGTAACGGTGACGTTACTGCTCCACCGCATATTGATATGTCTTCAAGAAGGAAAACCGATTCTAATCTGCATGTTCAACAGACAGCCCCCGGTAACACGGGGGCTGTTTCTATCTGGCGATATGGTCGATGAAATGTTGCGAAAACTACAATCAAAATAAATAGGTGGCAATCAGCAAAACCTCGATATCTTTTCCGGGAATTTATAACGATTTGGGCGGTTTGATATCAAGAGTTTCGCAAAGTTCGGCCTGCTTTCTGGTTATTTCGCTGATTCTTGCCGCCTTGCCATATCGGCTTGGCCAATTTTTCCAGACCACCACTCTGCTTCGGGGAACATAGTGATGAAGCGTATGCCAAAGGCATAGCCTTTGCGCGCCATTCCTGTGGCGCAAAGACATAAAGCCATCTATGGCTAAAAAGCCAGCTCTGAGCTAATCTCATGGTTTTGAGTAATTTACAATGAGCTTTTGTATAGAGATATGTAATTCGAATTGTTGAAAGTTTGCTTCATTGAGGGTGGGTTGACGGTTTACCGGTCTTGCAAGACCGACTATGGGGCCGTTAAAACATGGACGGGTTGGATTTTTCGGGAAAGAAAAACCGCTTCGTTGCAGTCATGTTGACTTTGACGAAGCGGTTTTGTAAAGCGTTTACTGGTTGCCGGCGAGGCGGGCTTTGGCGGCGCGTGCTTCGATCATATCGCGGCCATCGTCTTTTTCGATGATTTTCTGATACCAGGCCTGAGCATCGGTGCTGCGGCCGACTGCCTGCAGGGCATCGGCAAATTCAAGGGCTCTGACCATGAAAACCTTGTCGTCGGCCGGTTCAGGGTCACGGGTGAACAGTTCTTCGTAGAGGGCAACGAGTTTATCGTTCTGACCCGATTTCTGGCAGGCGATCATCAGGCGGTTCTTGGCGTCAGGCATCAGCGAAGTGTCGGGGTATTTCTTCAGCAGATGTTCGAGTACGGCAATGACATTGGCGTAATCCGGCGGATCTTCGCCGAGAAGATAGAGGTTCGAGAGGCGCCAGCATGATTCCTGGGCCTGATCGGTCTGCGGGCATTTTTCGATAACCTGCTTATGCAGTTCCTTGAACTGGTCTAGTTCCCATTTTTCGAGGCCGGTCATTTCGGTGTAGAGCTTGACTGCCAGAGCCTGCTGTTCTTCTTTGCTGAGAGTATCAGAAACATTGAAGGTGCCATCGGGAGATGGATTGTAAGCCTGGGTCGAGTCATCGGGGCTCGAAGGCAGGGTTTCGGTGCCGGAAGCGACGTTTACCGCATCGGTACCTGCGTCTTCACCCTTGTTGACGCTTTCGAGCCATCTTTTCGCGAAGTTGTTGGCCGGGTCTTTGACGAGAACTTCCTCAAAGACCTTTTTTGAGCCGTCTTTGTCGCCTTTTCTGAACTTGATCAGGCCCATGAGGTTCTTCATCGACAGGCTTTCAGGATAACTGGCGATACCGATTTCGAGAATAGTTTCAGCGTTGTCGTATTTCTGCAGTTTGCCAAGCAGCGAAGCGGCTTCGACATAAAGATCTTCGCTCGGTGTTTCTTTGAGCGCGGTTTTGTAAAGCTGCAGCGCTTCATCGAATTTTTTGGCGCTCTGCAGAGCCCGACCTTTTTTGACGATTTCTTCAGAAGCCGCCAGAGTGCCTGCCAACAGCAGTATAAATACCAGTAACCCGAATTTTTTCATCACCGAACCTCCTGGTCATTTTTCCTTTTTGCGAAGATTGCCTATTTTAAGCTCAGACTCGACACATGTCGAGTAAAACTGACAGGCAATCGACAGGGTCGATGCCTTGCCGCCACCTTTTTCGTCAGATATCAGCTGCATGATGACATTGAGAAACCTGAAGTGCCCGGAATCGTCGGTTTCCTGTTTGAAAACGAATGAACGAACCTGTTTTGAACCGTGAAAGTTCGATTCTTTGCCTTCTTCATTGCGAAAAAGAGTCGCTTTGTCTTTATCGTAGGTGTAGCGGATCTTCTTTTCATCACCGTCACGAATGGCATAGAAAGAGAAGGAACTGTCGTTGCATTCTTCTGGAATAACGCGCTTGAGCGAACGGACATCGGTTCTGATGCGCTCGACGATGTTGTCCATAAGGCGCTGAATGTTGAGCATGTCGGTGCCTTTTTTGAAATGACGCGTCGTTCGGTTCATCAACAGCATGGCCATGGTCAGCACCATGCTCGATATGGCCACTACCACTACGATCTCCATCATGGTCACGCCTTTGCGTTCAGCCATTGCGTTCTCCGAACTTGAGCACCGAAAGCTTCACCGACTGTTCGGTCTTCTGGTCTGATTCGTCGACCCGGTAAAAAACCTCGAGATCGAGCCTGAGAATGCGTTCGTCGACATCTTCTGAATAACCGAACTGGCATCGGAAATTGCGGAACGAGGTTTCCATGTCTTTCTGAACGCCTGCGTCAGCGACACTTTCGAGGGTTTTCTGCAGATCTTCATCGTCGAGAACGCGAACTTTGCCGCGGCCCGCGAGCTTTTTGACTCTTTCGAGGCATTCTTTATACCTGTAACAAAGCAGGCTGTCGAGAAAACTGGCAGCGACCTGCCCGGCCATCATGTGTTTGCCGACCGAATAGGCCCCGCGGGTCTGCGTTGTGCCCATCCACATCAGGGGAAGCATTGCCAGCCCGAAAATTGTGACACCGACGAGCAGTTCGATCATCGACATACCGCGGTGGGCTCTGACGGTTCTATTCGTCATCGTCATTGCCTGCCTTTCCGGCTGTCAGCAGGTAACCGCGCATGTTTTCCATCATCTGCACGGCAAGAGCGGGCTTTTCGGCCGCCATGGCTGAATGATAGAGAAAAAACGGGGCTCTAAGCAGACTGCATGAACTTTTTATCTGCCCAAACTCTTCGAGGCGCTTGGGCAGGTTCAGATAATTGCAGGCTATGCCGCCGACAAAGACGATTTCCTTGCGAACTCCTGAAGACCACAGGATCTGATCGTATGGAATACTATTCTGGTCGTTGAGGCAGATGAGATGGACTCCAATCAGCGCTTCGCCTTTGATGGTAATCGGGTCGCCACGCAGGCTGACAAAGGTCAGAAAGCTTTCCTGGGTGATTTCGGTTTTGATCTTCTTGTAAAAATCGTAAGCCGGCCCGCGCCCGAGCATGTTGCCGGCCGGCCCGAGCTTGAACTGGGTGGTATCGATATTATAACCGCGGGTGATGCTGTCGATCTGAATCGGGCCATCGACGAGCACGACGCCGCCGCCGATCTTGTCATTGGCCATTTTGAGTGCCGGCACTTTGAGCGGGCCTTTTACATAGACAACGCCATTAACCTTGAATTTGCCCTGTTTTACACCGGCAGCTTCAAGAAACTCTTCGCCGCTCATATAGGTTTTGCCAACCCGGCTTTCGACGCCCTTACCAACCTTGTTTTTGGCAGTTTCGATGGCAAACCAGTTCTGGCCAAGCTCTTCAAGCTTTGCTTTGGCTGCGAAACCATCGTTGGCCTTGAAGTCGATATTGGTAAAAATGCGCTTCGAAGCCTTGGTGAAATCAGCGTTCATCGGCATGAAGCCGTCGGGAAGGCTGTCGGCGCTGCCGCTGCGCGGGTTCCAGTTTTTGCCTGAAACCATGCGTGACATGAAGTCCTGATATTTCTGGCTGTCGAGCAGGGGTTGAAAGGTATAAGTAACTGAGCCGTAAACTTCACGCGATGGAAAATCGGTCGGACTTCGTGTTTCATCGTATTTGAGCGGTTCGCCGCCCCCGGAAGGCGGCCACCAGAAAGTCAGCACGAAAAAGCGGCCGAGAACGTTTCCGAAAATCTGGCGGCGAGCGTGACCGCCCATCTCGGGTTTGATACCCATTAGCTTCAGGCCACTGGAAAAAGCCATATAGCCATGACCATAGCCTTCGAGCTTCTGCCAGAACTCACTGGCAGAAGAACTCTTGTTGAAAAAATCCTCTGCTGAATATGCGGTGTCTTTGAAAATTTCGCCGGTTTCAGGAACAATCTCGCTGGAAAACCCTAGTAGCCCGAGTTTAGCGATGTGATTATGCTTGAGCATGACATCTTGGCCGATCATGCGCACGAAACCGCCACTTTTGTTCATGAATACGGGCACAAAGTCGAAATCTTTCTCGGTGTCGGCAACTTTGAGAGTTTCGGGTGAAACCAGAAACATCTCACCAACGCTGGCCGGGTATTCTTCGCCACTGCCCGTAGTGGCGGCCGCGTCGGCCGAAGCTTCGCGCGTATCGCCGGCGAGGTTGAGATAGATGGCTTCGTCTGAAGGCCCGAGGAAAACTTTGCCTGAGAGTTCCGGGCTGTTGTATTCCTTGTCGTCGAGAGGCGGCAGCAGCACGAACGGCCGGTATTTAAAACCCGACTTGATGCGGATATTGCCGGCAAGGCTCATGACGTCGCTGTCGACTTCTTCAGGGTGTTTGCCGTCTTTGGTGAACATGATGTTCAGGTGGTCATTGGGCCCGATTTTATCGCGACCCTGTTCGGCGGCGATTTTGTCGACGAACAGCATGAAATCTTTGAGGACCGGGGTCATTCTCATGACGACCGTAAAGGGATACTGCACCCGCAAAGAATACTGGCGCCCATGAAATTTGGCACGGCAGACGATTTCGAGCAGCCCTTTCTTTTCCTGGCCCTTGAGATCGTTTGGGCAGTCGAAGCCTTCAGGGTAGCCAAGCTCTTCTGACCTGGTGAACATAATCTCAGGCGGCAATTGCAACTCGATTTTCAGTTCTTCACCAAGCTTTTTGAGCATATCTGAAGCCGAGTAGAATTTGGTGGAGAGCTTTTTGTCGCTGGGCGGGCCTCTGAAGGCTTTGTAAAGCTCTGAATCGGGCTCGTTGACGTTCATGTTGATCTGCTGCAGAACATCACCGGCATAGGATTCGAGAAAATATCTGGTAATCTGGGTGTAGTCGCTGAGGGTCAGCAACTGGGTGTGACCGGTCATGCGCTTCGACAGCGCCATGACCATTATCAGCATGACGCTGATAAGGCCGAGCAGAATGATGGTTATATTACCCTTTTTTTGCTGCAGCTGGAACCTCATAACATCTGATTATACCATACCGCCCGCACAGTGTACGAATTCTCGCAAGATCTCGACAATAGATCATGGTAAATAGTCAAATCTGCAAAGATGAAGAACTGAAGTTACCGAAATCCTTAAAAGAGAGCGTTTGATACATCGGGAGCAAGGTTGCTTTTGCCGGGCTGATACTCTACAATCGGGGCATGCGCTCACACATCAAGTTCAAATACGAAATAGAGACCACCGCGAAGTCTTTTCCATGGCTGCGCTGGCTCTTTGAATCTGCCCGTTTCAACCTGACACTGATGGGTCTGATTCTGGTATCGGTGATCCTCATTCTTGTCGAAACCTTTGTGCCGATGACTCTTGCTGAACTGACGGCGATACAGAATGTCAACGATCTGCTGACTCTGGTTTTTGTTGTTGAACTCGCTTTGCGCTGGCTGATCAGCATTTCGTCGATGAATTTTCTTCATGACTTCTGGATCGACATTCTGGCGGTGGTTCCGATGCTGCGCATCTTCAGACTGGGCAGAGTGCTGCGTCTGCTGCGGCTATTCCGTATCTTTTCGCTCGGCAATATGGTGCAGCGCCGCTTTAATTTTTTCCGCAAGGTTCTTTCGGGTCGCCTGCTGGAATACTGCGTCATTTCAAGCTTTGCCGTTTTTGCGGTAATCTTTGGCGCGGTTGGTTTTTCGCAGTTCGAAAGCGGCCATGACCACGGAGTCGCGACCCCGGTCGACGCTTTCTGGAAATCTCTCTTTTCTTTGATGGCGGGCGAATATGCCGATTATCCGGCATCTTTCGGCGGCAAGGTGGTGTTTCTGGTGCTGCTGGTTTTTCAGATGGGCGTTTTTGCGATGCTCACCGGCACATTTTCGGCAATTATGTATGACAAACTCAAGGAGAGTGCTATGCACAAACCGGCAAATCCTGACGACCTCAATAAACACATCATTATCTGCGGTTTCAGCGCCAAGGCAGCGATTCTTGCCAACGAATTTCTCGTCGACCCGGCTTTTAAGCATTCCGAAATTCTCATGGTTTCCGAAAAAGCCAGCCTCGATGATCTGCAGAACCGCAATGTCAAGACGCACCGCATCAGCATTCTCAGAGAAGACTTCACCCGCATGGAAGTGCTGAAAAAGGCCGGGGTCGAACGCGCCATCGCTGCGGTCATTCTTTCCGAAGACGGTGATAACCGCACCACCCAGGATATCGATGCGCGCACCATTCTTGCCGCTCTGACCATCGAGAAGCTTAACCCGAAGATTCATACCTCAGCCGAGCTTTATAACGAAGAATACGCCTCGCATCTGAAGATGGGCGGCGTCGAAGACGTTGTCATTCAGGGCGAAGTATCAGGGAAACTGCTGGCGCGGGTCGCCATGCACGAGGGGTTGCTCGCTTTTTTCAAAGATCTGCTGTCGCGCGAATCCGGTAATACTCTGACTTTTATCGATCCCCCCCCTGAAGTTGTCGGTAAACAGAGCGAAGAAGCTATTGCTCTGCTGAATCGCGAACTGGGCTTCACCATGGTGGGAATCAAGCCAAAAGACAAACCGGTTATAGTTAATCCCCGTGGCCACATGATAGCTGCCAGCGACGAAATTCTCGTGATAAATCCGGTAACCGACTGAACCCATGAGTCAGCAAACGAAAAAGCCGTCTATTGCCCTGTCGGCGGCAATAATGAGCGTTGCCACTTTTTTCAGCCGCATTGCCGGTCTGGTGCGCGAGCAGACATTCGCCTATCTTTTCGGTGCCGGTATCTGGACCGATGCCTTCAATGTCGCTTTCAGAATACCTAACCTGCTGCGCGATCTATTTGCCGAAGGGGCTATGAGCGCCGCTTTTGTGCCGACCTTTAACGGTGTTCTCGAGAAGGATGGGCCGCAGAAGGCATTCAAACTTACAAATCTGACATTCTGCGCCATTCTGGTTGTGGTTGGAGCTCTGACAATCGTAGGTATAGCTGCCAGTCCATTGCTGGTGAGCACCCTTGCCCCCGAATTTTCGTCGAATCCTGAGAAATTCGAGACGACGGTGGCGATGACCCGCATCATGTTTCCGTTTCTTCTGGCGATTTCATGGGCGGCAATTGCCATGGGTATTCTCAATTCGCTTGGCGAATTCTTCATTCCGGCGATTGCCCCGGTGTTTCTCAATCTGACCATGATTCTTTCGGGGTGGCTGATCTGCCCGTTCGCCCGTAATTTTGACATGCCGGCGATCACCGGCATGGCTATCGGCGCCATGCTCGGCGGCTTACTGCAGTTTGCGGTCCAGCTTCCGGCATTGTTCAGGCATGGTTACCGGTTCAAATGGCAGCTAAATTTTAAAGATCCAGGCATTCAGAAGATCATCCGGCTGATCATTCCAGGTACGGTCGGGCTTGCCGCCACGCAGATCAATGTGGCCATCAGCACGATTCTGTCGACTTCACAGGGCGAGGGAGCGGTTAGCTGGCTTGGTTACGCTTTTCGGGTCATGCAGCTGCCGCTGGGTCTTTTTGGCGTTGCCGTGGCTCAGGCCACCCTGCCGGTCATTTCACGGCAGGCCGCAACCGGAGACCGTGAGGGCATGAGCGCCACTCTGGCCGGTTCGATTCGTTTGTCGTCATTCATCAATCTGTATGCCTGTTTTGCAATAATAGCCCTGGCAGAGCCGGTAGTGCGCATTCTTTTTCAACACGGGCGTTTTACTGCAGCCGATACGGCGGCGACGGCTCTGGCTTTGCAGGCTTATGCCACCGGACTGCTGTTCTTTTCGCTTGTCAAGATCATGGGGCCTGCCTTTTATGCGCTTGAAGAAACGAAAATCCCGGTGCAGGCCAGCATGGTCGCTGTAATTGTCAACGTGATTCTGAATCTGATTCTGGTGCACCCGTTCGGTTACTGGGGCCTTGCCCTTGGTACCGGCATTGGAGCCATGTTCAACGCCGGAATACTTTATTACCATCTTGAAAAGCGACTTGGCAGTTTCAGCCGCTATGCGCTGATTCCTGCTCTGCTGCGCATTTTTGCTGCCACTGTTGTTGCCGGACTGGTGTCGGGAGTCGGCTATCGCCTGATTTCCGGGCAGATTGTCACAATTTCCAGCCTTTTTGGCCCCGGAAGTTTCATGAATGCGGCTGTTTCTCTGATAATAGCTGCTGTGGCCGGTTTTGCCATACTGCTGATCGTTTCACGACTGCTCAGAATCGAAGAAGCCGACCGGGCTGTCGCCATGTTGCGCCGGCGCCTCAGGAAATAAAAAAACGCGGCATGACCCGAAGGCCAGCCGCGTTTTCGTGCCTGTGATTTTATGAGCCGGCGTAACCGCCGAAACTGCTGAGATACTGAGCGCGTTCGTAAAGAGCCGGGTTGGCGGCCCGGGTTAGGCTCAGACGGCCTTTGAAGTCGCCGATGCTTTCATAGCCCTTCTTTTCCATCCAGGTGGTAAGCCCTTTGAGTATTTCTGCAATGTGGGCCGGCCCCTTTTGATAGAAAATCGAAGCCATCTGAACGGCGCTGGCACCGGCCAGCAACATTTTGATGACATGCTTCGCATCGTGAATGCCGGTTGAAGCAGCGATCGGGCATTTGAGGCGCGGGCTGAGAATGCCTGCCCAGCGCAGCGGCAGAAGGTATTCGTTATCGCTGCTGAGGGTGCCGGCTTCGATGACTTTTTCCTTGTCGATGTCGATGTCTGGGTTCGTGAAACGGTTGAACATGGTTATGCCGGAGATTTTTTCGCCGTCCAGTTCGTGGCAGATCGAAGCCAGATCGGAAAAGTAGCTGCTGATCTTGACTGTGACCGGAATCTTGACGCGGCGGCTGATTTCTCTGACCGTGTCGAGATAGAAGCGGCGATTGTCTTCAGCTTTGCGGTTCGGGTCGAACGGCATGACGAAAAGATTGAGTTCGATGGCATCGGCACCGGCATCCTGAACCTGTGAGGCGAACTGCAGCCAGTCGCCGGCCGAGATACAGTTGATGCTGGCCACGATCGGCACTTTGCTGGCTTCTTTCGCTGACTTGATCAGCCTGCCGTAACTGGCAAGCACCTGGTCGCGAATTTTGTAGTCGAAATAGTCCATGAATTCGTCAAAATGAGATTCGACCTTGTTCTGGCCGACCTGGTTGTATTCGTTGATGATTTCTTCTTCGAATACTGACTTGAGCACAATCGCTCCGGCGCCGTTATCGGAAAAAGCTTTGATCTTGTCTATATCTGCGGTAAGGCTGCTGCTGGCGACTACCAGCGGGTTTTTGAGTTCGATACCGAAAAATCTGGTTTGCAGGTTGGTCATGATTGTTCCCCGTTCACAGATTGAATTTGTTTTTCAGATAGTCATGCATCGAGCCGGCAGCCTTGCGGCCGTCACCCATTGCCAGAATGACCGTGGCACCGCCTCTGACGATATCGCCGCCGGCGAAGATCTCGGGAATCGACGACTGCATGGTCTGTTCGTTGACTTCGATAGTGCCCCATTTTGACATCTTCATGCCTGGCAGACATGCCGGAATGAGAGGATTCGGTGAGACCCCTATAGCAACGATCGCGATATCTATATCGATTTCGACGATATCACCGGCGATGGGAACCGGTTTACGGCGACCCGATGCGTCTGGTTCGCCAAGTTTCATGCGTTGCAGGCGAATTTTTGCAACCCGGCCTTCAGCATTCGGCAAATACTCGATCGGATTGGCCAGATTCATGAATTCGATGCCTTCTTCTTCGGCATGCTTGATCTCTTCGAGACGGGCCGGCATTTCGTCGCGTGAACGGCGATAGATGATGATCGAGCGCTCGGCACCAAGACGCTTGGAAGTGCGCACCGCATCCATGGCAGTGTTGCCGCCACCGATGACCGCAACACATTTGCCGCGCAGTACCGGGGTGTCAGAATCGCTCTGATTTGCATACATAAGATTGACACGGGTCAGGTATTCGTTCGACGACATGACACCATTGAGATTTTCGCCGGGAATATTCATGAAATTTGGCAGCCCGGCACCGCTGCCGATAAAGAAAGCCTGGTAGCCGAGTTCTTTGAGGTCGTCGAAGGTTGCCGTTCTGCCGACGACGAAGTTCTTTTCAAAATTGACGCCCATCTGGCGCAGGTTGTCGAGTTCGACATCGACGATCGCGTTCGGCAGGCGGAATTCGGGAATACCATATTTGAGGACGCCGCCAATCTCATGCAGCGCTTCGAAAACGGTGACATCGTAACCAAATTTGATCATGTCGCCGGCAAAAGATAGTGAAGCCGGCCCGGAGCCTATGGCTGCCACTTTGATACCGTTGCGCTTTTCAACTTTCGGAACCTGGATTTTGCCCGAATTTCGTTCGTAATCAGCGGCAAATCTTTCCAGATAACCGATAGCCACCGGATCTTTCTTCATTTTCTGTGTGTAGAAGCACTTTGATTCGCACTGTTTTTCCTGGGGGCAGACGCGACCGCATACAGCCGGTAAAGCGCTGAATTCCTTCAGAGTCGCTGCGGCTTCGAGAAATTTGCCGGCCTCGACGTATTTGACGAACTTGGGTATGTTGATACTGACCGGGCAGCCCTCGATGCAGGTCGGAGTGACGCAGTCCATACAGCGGCTGGCTTCACGGCGCGCCTGATCGGCAGTCAGCCCTCTGTTTACTTCACAGGTCTGTGATTTGATGCGTTCATGTGGTTCAGCTTCGGTCATTTTGACGCGTTCGATATTGACTCTGTCTTTATTGGCAACAGCATTGCGCAGTTCGACGCGCCAGTCGGCATTTCTTTCCTGTTTAAGAATTTCGCTGTTCATGGCATTCCTCGCGGTTATTTCTTGCGGGCCAGGTCTTCTTCGTTCTTGTAGGCGCGCAGGCGCTGCAGCATTTCATCGAAGTCGATCTGGTGGGCGTTGAATTCGGGGCCGTCGACGCAGGTGAATTTGGTTTCGCCGTTGACAGTGACACGGCAGGCGCCGCACATGCCGGTGCCGTCGACCATGATGGTGTTGAGGCTTACCTGAGTCGGAATATCATATTTTTTCGTCAGCTGGGCGGCAAATTTCATCATGATTGCCGGGCCGATCGCGATGCATTCGTTAACTTTCTCACGTTTGATGACTTCTTCGGCACCTTCGGTGATCAGACCCTTTTTGCCGTATGAACCATCATCGGTCATGACGATGACTTCGTCGGAAAATTCGCGCATTTCCTTTTCGAGAATCAGCAGGTCTTTGTTGCGGGCCGCCAGAACGGTGATGACTCTGTTGCCGGCTTTCTTGAAGGCTTCGACGATCGGAAAAAGCGGCGCAATGCCGACACCGCCACCCATAGCCAGAATGGTGCCGGCCTTGTAAATGTGAGTGGCCCGGCCCAGCGGGCCGACGAGGTCGGTGATACTGTCGCCGGCTTCGAGAGCACAAAGTTTGCCCGAGCTGGCGCCGACGTTCTGAACGATCAGAGTGATCGTGCCTTTTTCAATATTCGAATCAACGATGGTGAGCGGAATGCGTTCGCCCTTTTCACCGATTCTGAGAATCACGAAGTTGCCCGGTTTGCGTGATTTGGCAATCAACGGGGCATCGACGACAAACTTGAATACCAGTTCCGATAATCTCTGTTTTTCAACGATTTTATTCATGCCTGTGTTAGACACTGAACGGGTTTGATTTTCCGGGTCTCTGCCATTCCTTGAATATATCTCTACCGGATCAGTTCAGTCTCAAGACAGATTAGTGCAAACTACCCGCAAAATCAACAGCTTTAATACCTCCAGACAAAAACGTCCGGTCCTGGCGGCAGCGTTTACCATGTTTCATACTCCAACGACGTCTTAAGTGCAGACGAGAAAATGTATTTGCCTCAGCTTGATTTTGAGGCGGAAAAGCGTTACATTTAACTGATTCACAAAGGAGTCGGGCCATTATGTCACCACAGATCGAAATCATTAAAAACCTGTTCAGCGAGCTTTTTGCCAAATTGATGGCCTTCACCCTTGAAGAAGATTTCCTTCAGGATCTCGGGGAATCACTCGAAGTCTTTTATAATCTCCAGGAAGGCGAAGAATACGAATTCGACCCGACTGAAGAATTTCTCTTTCTCAGCTGGTTTCTACTCGATGACAGCGATGCATCCGACAACTGCCTTCTCGATGAATTTTTGCGCCGCAACGCCGACCAGTTGAATCTCCAGGAAATGCAGGTCTGCAAAGCCCTCAAAGAAACCCACCTGACTCTGCTGCAGGTCAAGGCCGTGGTGCCTGGCGTTTCGATGACCCTCAAAGACGTATTCCTCGGTGAAGAATTTCAGGTTTCCGAGTCGGTTGGCTCAGACAGCGTTCCTGACGACAGCATTCTTTTTACCCGGGTTCTCAAGCTCGGCGAAGCGCGATTTCTCGTTGGTGCCGGTGTCTTTCTCGACCCTTCAGTGCGCGAACCGTTGACCCAGTTTGTGACCGACCAGTTCAAACAGGATTGCGAAGAAGGCCACCATCAGAGTTTCAAAGATTTTCTCAAAGAGAATGGTGAGCTGATCAACTGGTGGATCCGCGCCTACGAAAAGGGCGAGCTGAACGAAGACGGCCCCGAAGGCGACTCAGAACCGGAACCCGACGCCGAAGGCTGATTAATTATCTCTGTTGATAAAAGTTGTTTTAAACCAGTTTGCATATAAACCCGTATCTGAATTTAATCAGGGTTACATGGGTCGATAATGCAAAACCGTCATCACGGCCCGTAGCGGCCCTGCTGGGCTCCGGCTTCGCCGGCGGTCAGACAGGGCGAATCGCTGGCGTTGCCGTTGGCGATTTTCTTCAGCTGATAGCTGTAAGGACTGCCGCCGACAAACAGCGGGTCGACTTCGATATTCGACGTGCCGGTGCCGTTGGTGCCATTGAAGGCATAGGTGTAATTGTAGATGTCGTTGAAACTGATGGTCGGGGTAGCGAGCGTCAGCGTCTGATTGATGCCGTAGATGGCTTTGGTGCTGCCGGTATAGGCGATAATGTTGTTCTTGATCATTGGAGTGCCGGCATCGACCTGAACGCCGATCAGGCAGTCGACGGTGTTGTTTTCGAACTGGTCGGCGCCAAGCAGGGTTACCCCGGTCTGGTTGTCGATGAACAGATTGTTGC
The DNA here is from genome assembly GCA_964474705.1 of uncultured bacterium. Taxonomy (GTDB): domain Bacteria; phylum Muiribacteriota; class Ozemobacteria; order Ozemobacterales; family Ozemobacteraceae; genus Rifleibacterium. The sequence continues at coordinate 100,203 of CAYYUI010000004.1, read as the reverse complement.
GAATGTTGGAGTTCGCTGAAACCATGCCGACGTCGCAGTCTCTGACCGTGTTGTATCTGATGTTCAGCGCTGTCGACAGACCAATGTTCAACCCGAGTCCGCAGAGGCCGAATTCGCAGTATTCGATCGAGGGTGTCGAACCCTCACTCTTGATGCCGGTATCGGCAAACATGACCGTTGCGTAACGCAGAATATTGTCGGGCTGCGTGGTGCCGAGGAAGAAAATGCCGCCCCATACCGACTTACGCGGAAAACTTTCGGCTGAAGTGAAAAGAATGCGCTGGTTCGCGTTGCCGACCGCCATCAGACCGCCCTGAATGATGAGATCAGCCATCGTCGAGCCCTGGGAATCAGGTATCGCATCAGCCCGGGTGAATTTGACTTCAGTGCCGGCCTCGATGGTCAGCACTGAACCGCCGCGCACGCGGATGTCGCCTGTGATTATGTATGGGCTTTCCGCAGCCTTCCAGGTGCGGTTTTCTGTGAGAATGCCGGGAGTGACGATCGACAGGGTGCTGGTCGGCTGGCTTTCGTTGCCGGCAACATCGATGGCTTTGAGGCGATAATAGTATTTACAGGCGATTTTGAGACCTTCGTCCTGATACGTGGTGCTGCCAACCGTCGAGGCGATCGGGTTGGCGTTGACACGGGTGAAATTACCGGTCGCCGTTTCAGAACGATAAAGGTTGTAACCGGCGAGATCGGTTTCTGAATTGCTGACCCAGCTGAGAACGATGCGTTCCATCTCGGTCGGTGTCATGACAGTGAAATTGGCTGGAACAGCTGGAGCGGCTCCACTCGGGGTGTTGAACTGGTAGTCTGACGAGACACCTTCGTTTCTCTCGAAATCGAGAGATCTGACGCGAAAATGATAGGTCTGCCCCGGAAGCAGGTTTGCAAGATTTACAGTGTGCGAAGTGACCATCGATGGGTCTGAGGCTACCATGGTGTATGGAGTCAGGCCGACGGGGCCGGTTGCATAATCTACGGTAGAATCAGACGATTCATTCGTTTCCCACTTGATGGAAGCAGAATTCTCGCCGAGACTGGCTACAGCGACCGAGGTGATGACTGGAGGCAGACCATCGATTACCGTAAACGTAAGGTCGGCATTCTCGAGTGTTTCGCCTCTGGTGATTTCGACGATTTTTACCACCGACTTTTTATCGAAGGTGGCAACCAGCTTTCTCTGGCCGGGTTCAACGTTGGTGATCGTGTAACGTCCGAGTTCGTCGGTCAGCACCGAATGATTGGCGCCATAAACCTCGACTCTGGCTTCATGAAGAGCCTTGCCGTTCGAATCGAATACCTTGCCGGTAACATTTCCCTTTACCGAACTTGAACTTTTAAGGCAGCCGGTTATACCGACAAGAACAACCATCGCCAGCAGCACGGCGAAGGTTTTTCTCAAATTCTTCATAACGCCTCCGGTGGAATTATAGCTATAGATGATTTATCGGCAGCAGCGAAGGGTTTCAGCAGCGAAAAAAAACCGGTGCAGCATCAGGTTGACGCTGCACCGGTTTTCTGGTGACTTGTTCAGTTGAGCAGAAACTCGATTACCGTGGCCATCTGCTCGAGAGAAGTGCCTTCGAAGTCAGGGTCGAGTTCCTTGGCATATTCGAGCTGATCCCTGGCCTTGTCGTTTTCTCCAACAGATGCGTAAGCGTAGGCAAGCATCGCATGGGTTTCGGCATTCGAAACTCCGGTGTTGCGGCGGGCAGTATAGGCAAAGTGCTCGTTTTCCTTGCCCAGCTGTTTGAAGAGCAGGTCGATGACCATTTCCATATCTGAGCGGGAAGCCTTCTGCAGGTAACCGGCAGCCAGACCTACCTTGGCGTCGTTCGAGATGTCTTTGGCCTTTTCGAACCAGGTCATACCGTCTTTGAGTTCGCCGAGATAGCTTTTTGCCCAGCCGATACCGTTATTTGCTTCAGCTTTTTCCTCGTCAGTCGGATTGTCGTTGAGAACCTTGTTGAACTGGGTTATAGCGCTGTCATACTGACCTTTGACGATGTTTTCCCAGCCGAGATCGTTGAAGGCATTGCCTCTGACGATCGGGGTGCCGACATTTTGTGAATAGCTGTTGTCGCCTTCACCGTTGACGCCGCCGCTGCAGCCGGTGAGACCGAATATCAGGGGCAGAACAAGCATTAGAGCTGCAAGATGCTTTTTCTTCATTTTTGTTCTCCTTTAGCGCATAACCGCGAACTTGCCGCGTTTCTTCAGGGTCCGGCCGCCGCTGGTAACTTCGAGCTGGTAGAAATAGACGCCGTTCGCAACCATTTTGCCGTTGTTGTTGCACATATCCCATCTGATTCTGCCACTCTTCTGGCTGGCAAAATCGAAGGTATCGAAATCGGCGACCTTGTGGCCGGCGGTGTCGAGAATCTTCAGTTTCACTACTTCGGCATTGCGGTTGAAGTTGTAGTTGAAATACATTGCCCGGCCGGTTGCAGGGTTCGGATAGGGCATGAACTCGTCGAGACCGAATGGGGCGGGGGCTTCGACCGTGAAGGATTTCCTCAGGGTGTTACCGGCCTGGTCGGCCACTTCGAATCTGATCTCATGTTTACCTTTCGGCAAAGCCTGCCTGATGGTGTAGCTGAAATTTCCCGAGGCGTCGACAGTGACACCCTGAACTTCGAGGTCATTGATGAACAGTTTGAAAGATTCTGCATTGAGACCGGAACCGCCGTCTGCCAGCTGACCCTTGATTTCGGGGGTTGCGGTTTCGAGCTTTTCCATAGAGGCCGGGCTCAGATCGGCTACCGAAGGATCGGTCAGGTCGGCCATCAGTGCAATGCGACCCAGACCTGTGAGTTCTGCAGAGATTTTGCCGTTTTCGATCTTACCGCCCTGGAAAACCCAGTTTCCTTTGGCGTCCTGGCGATAGACATGAATCTTGTCGACCGGAACCGTGAAGTTTTCGTTGCTGACGTCAGCAGTGTAAAGCAGGCGCTTTTTCAGCTTCAGGCTTGCCGGGCCGGTTTCTTCGAGAGCGAGAACACTGGCAAGTTCAGCCGGTTTGAGCGCGGCTTTGACACCTGGCAGAGCGCTGGCTCTGAAGTTTGAGGCTACAAAGGGTGATTCGAGGTTTTCGCGGTCGAGCATATAGATGACGGTCGGTGCGAAAGACGAGTTTTCGGCACCTTTCAGGCTGGCGCGGCCTGAAGCTGAAGTGATATCGAGACGCTGCGAGGCATTCATGTCGGCAACCGTGAACTGGAAGGAATCATTGCCAACCATTCCGTAGAGATCGGTGCCGGAAATATCGATATAAGCTTTGCCAGGGCTGGTGGCATCGATTTTGTAAGAACCGGCGTAGAATTTTTCCTTGAGGAAATTCATGACTACCGGAGTTCTCGCAGAACTCTGCTGCACCGAACAACTCGGCGGAGACTGCAGTGCTTCTGAAGCCTTGGTAACGATCATCAGCTGAAATTCGTTACCGGGGTTCGAGAAGATTTTAGTGACGAATGAAGGACCGGTGTTGATGACTACACTGTTAGTACTGTCGGCTGCCATCATGTTTCCGGCGCGGTCGGTAGCGCCTTCGATCGAAATGATCGCGGTGCCGTCATAAATGGCGCTGCTGTTCTTAGGAATGACTGTGGTGCCGATCCAGGTGTCTTCCTTGAACGAGGTCTTTTCGATATTCATCAGCTGGCCGCCGGCGGTGGTAATTTTAACCGTCGGGCTGATGGTGGCGTCGATCAGTTCGCTGAACCTGATAGTGAAAGTGACCATGCCGGTCGAGATTTTGTTGGCTGAGCTCGGGGCAGGCTGAACTTCAACTACCAGGGGCTTGACCGTATCGACGGTGAGCTTTCTCGTGGTCGAGTATGAACTGATATTGTAGCCGTCAACGCAGGTTTCGATAGCGGCGACACGCCAGTAGTAGATACCATCTTTGGGGGCGGTGAAGGCTCCTTCGGTCATGACCAGAACCTGGCCAACCAGATCGGGATAACTGGTGCTGGTCTGTGAATTCAGGATGTTGTTGAATGATGAATCATCGGCAACCTGCAGCAGATACTGATCGGCACCGGTGCTGGCACTCCATTTGAATGACTGGCTGCGTTTGTTGGTAATCATTTCTGGCAGAGGCAGAACCTGAACCGGGGCAGCCGGAGGTGTGCGGTCAACGATATAGGTCGCTGACTTTTCGTCAGATGTGTTACCGGCCAGGTCGACAGCGCGCAGGCGAATCGTATAGGTGCCGTCGGCTTTGCCGGAGATGCTGACATTGGCGGAGACTGAGGCCGTTTTGGCCGGCAGGTTCGTAGCACTGACTGCAGCCCAGGCACCGCTTTCATCGGCCCATTCGACATTGTTGACCTTGACATCGGCCGAAGTGCCTTTGTCGGCAACCTGAGCCGAAATGGTCAGTGAGTTTTTGCAGTATTTACCGCCGGAAGGCATGGTAATCGAAGTCACTTCAGGTTTGAGATAGTCGAATCTGAGAGTCCATGATGCGCTCAATACATTCGGAATCACCTGACCGGCGTTGGCGCGATCAATCAGTCTTGCCGAGAACAATACATCGGTAACACCGGCAGCTGTGTCGGCTGGCACTGCCGGGATGGTCTGCATGAGTTTGGTGCCGCTGACCGAGTGGGGGCCTGAAGTGGTGGTGCCAATGCTCCAGGTGAATGAACTGTTGGCAGTATCTACGCCTGAACCGGCGCTGTTATACCAGTTGGCATCACCAGGCACCTGCATATTCGCCAGGTTTGTGTCAGGCGGCATTTTCGGGCCGTAGGTGATGATGTCTTTCGGAGCGTCAGAAACGCTGATGCTGAGTTCAGACTGCGACAGACCAAAGAAAGGTTTGCTGGTCGAACTGGTCAGGTTGAGGGCCGGAACTGAATTGGTAATTACCGGGGGCACGCTGTCGAAGGTGAAGTAACCGTTCACAGCAGCACCGGTATTGCCGAGGGTCGTTTTGGGAACGACGCTCATGTCGTAGCGGCCGTCGTGACTCTGGTCTTTGGCGAGGGCGCCTGAGTGCAGCTGCCAGACCAGGGCTGTCGTCGAGGCGTTTTTCAGCTGAGTGCCGGCAACCGAACCGTTATAGCGCACCGAAATCGTTGAATTCACATAATCGGGACGGGCATGGTTGATGGTAGCCCAGACCTGGTTGATTGAAAGCGATTCATGGGTGGCGTTGGCGATTCTCTGATCGGCGGGATAGAAAGTCACCGCGTCTGGGGCGTCTTTTTCGAGAGCGAAAGAGCGGGTGGCGGTGACACCGGTGTTGCCGCTGACATCGAGCGGGGTAACGGTTACGGTATAGGTGCCGGGCAGCGTCAGTTCGGTGAAGTCGAAATAAATAGTGTCTTTGCCGTTGTTCGACTTGTTGCCAATAATGCTGGCGTTGGAGCTGTCATGCACCAGGTTGAAGACAAACCCGGCATTGTCAAAAGCGAGACCTGAATTGCCGGTATCGGTAACGACGGCGGTGAGTCTGGTGACGGCGCTGGCAATGACAACCGGCTGCGCCATCGCGTTGATATCGACGGCCATGTTGCCGAGGCTGACTCTGGTTACTACCGGACCATCGCGGTCGACGATGACGGTTCTCGGAGTCTTGCCGGTATAGCTTTCAATGTTCGGATTCGGCTTGGCCTGGTCGGCAGCGACAACCCAGAGGTTATACTTGCCGGCTGCCAGAGAAGAGGCATTCCAGGTGTAACTCCAGGGTGAAGGGCTTGAAACCATTATCGGAACCGACTGACTGGCAACAGGGCCGCCGTTGACATTCTGCCAGATCAGATCGATGTAGCCGACGCCTGAACTGTTATCGCTTACCTGACCTGAAAGGGAAATGCTCGGGGTCGAACTCGAGATGTAGATTGGTGTTGATTCATTGAAACTGGCAGTGGCCGCGGTAGAGTCGATGAAGAAAGCGGTGCCGCCGGCTGAAGGAACGTTGAAGGTATCGAGAGTATTGCCATAGGTATCTTTGGCACCGCTGACCGCAAGAGTTGCCGGCCCGTCATAAGCGCTGCCGCCGTTGGCCGGCACCGTAAAGTCACCGATATAGGTGGTAGATGCTGTCCAGGTGCCGGCAGAGCTGGTAATCTTGATGCCGCCTGAAGTAGTGACGGTGATCGTCGGATTGGCGTTAGAATTCATGTCTTTGCTGAACACCATTTTGAGTTTGTAGGTGCCGGCACCGATCTGATAGCTATTGGCCACCGGGAATGGCATGGTAAAGGGCGAGTCGAAGGTGACGATTGTGCTGGTCGAGGTGGATGAACTGTCGCGAATTATATTGATTGCGCCAGAAACGGTTGAAGTGTTGCCGGCACCATCGGTCAGCCTGAAGGTGATGGCATTGGCGCCAGTACTGAGTGGAACAGTTATGTTTACAGGTGAAACGGTCACTGCCTGGGCAGAACCCTGAGGAACGCCGTTTACAAGGGCCTGTATCTGTATTGGCTTTGCTATTTCAGTGTCGATGCCGGTTACAGTTACCGGAACGACAACCGAACTCTGATTAGTATTGGTAGGAAGACCGGAGCCATCAGCTGTCGGAGCTGCCGGGGCCGTACGGTCGATAACCATCGGGAATGCAGTAGCTGACTGGGAAATTACCGTGCCGTTAACGTCTTTGCTGACTGCGGTATAGCTGTGATTTCCTTCGGCCGGGCTGATGCCGATTGTCCAGCTCGTGCCGGTTACCGCGACGGTTGAGACCGAAGTGCCTGAATCTTTGATTTCTACGGTAGTGGCGCCGCTTGGGCAGGCACCGGAAAGTGAAATGGTCTGAGCATTGGTCGGACTGGCAGGAGTGGCACCGGTGATAGTAGTGTCACCTGAGGCAGATGTGCCGACGGTGAAGGTGACGGCGGTAGTTCCGGTGTTGGCACTGCCCGCAGGTGATGACTTGTCTTTGGCTGAAATTGAAACGCTGTAGTTGCCGTTGGTAAAAGCAGAGGTGAGCTGCAGATTGTAAACGAAACTGACTCCTTCAGTGAGGGAGCCCTCAGGAGAAGCTGCTACGCCATTCGAGGTAACTGTCGGAGCCAGGATAGTTTCATTGCTGGTGATCTGGATGCGGACGCTCTGTGTGTTTGCGAAAACTGAACCGTTAGTGATCTGTGCTGTCAGAGTCGGAGCAATGAAGTCTACGATAACACCGTTATCAGCAACGGCATTGCCGGTTTTGCCGGCGTTGTCGACTATTTCGACGGTGAGCTTTTCAGCGGTGCCACCGGTATCGCCGATCTGACTGGCAGGAATGGAGACTTTCGAAGTTGTGCCGGTGATTGCCGGTTCTGAAATGATGGTGGTGCCACCCTTTTTGAATTTTGCCGTGTATGGAGGCGAATCACCTGTCCAGCTGGCTTCGAGGGAAACGCTGCCGCCGCCATTGATGATGTTTGCAGTGGCGCCGGGAAAAGTAGCCTTGAGACTGACGCCGGTGACGTCAGCCATGACTGCTGTCAGGCTGCCGAAAAGCAGCAGCAGCATGCAGAGCATTACCCGCATGCTAAAAGGATTACAGCGTCGAATTCCAGCATTTGTCTGCCTCATATTTGTCTCCTGTTCATTTCTGCAAAGAGGGCACAAGTCAAATAGTATTTCTCACCTTTCATTTCGGCAGATTAGTTGATAAACTTGACACGAAAAAATGCATTTGGCAGAATTTCCGAGTTATTTTAATCCGTGCACTGTTCTATTTCCAGAAAAAGAAGAAAAAAAATGTGTAAAATTGATTGTGCCATCAACAGCACTTCGGAGGCAACTGCTTCGAAGTATACTGTGCATCATGAATCACGCCGCAATATATTTCGCCGGGCCGGTTTTCTGACGGTCATTTTTTTTCTGACAGCAGTTTTTTTCGTTTCCGGTTGTGGGGGCACTTCGTCCAGCAAGAAACTCAGCAGCGGGCCAAACCCGATCGTCGATGATCTCGAAGCCGGTCGCGTTCAGGGCACCGTCACCTCCGCCGACACCGAAACCGTAATCAAGGGTGCCATCGTCGAGACCTTCCAGAACCAGGCGACTGCCGGCGATGACGGCACCTATATCCTGGGCCCGATGGCGGCCGGAGATTATCGGGTCATTGCCAGAGCGACGGGTTACAGTCCCGTAGTTAAAGAGGCCGTCAGGGTTATGAGCGGCCAGATCACCGAAGGGGTTAATTTTCAGCTGGGGTCGCAGACGGCCTCGTATTCACCTGATTTTGCCGTGCTGGCGGTAAATCCGTTCATGGGCACCGATGGCGATGAAGTCACGGTTTACTGCAAAGGCTGCGGCACGGTTGCCGGGCGGGTAACCTTCAATGGCAAAGACGCGGCCATCATCAACTGGAACGGCACCCGCGACGATCGCATCGTGGTCAGAGCGCCGGCCGAGGTCGAGAGCGGCCCGGTACGCGTCATCATCAACAACGAAACTTCAAAGGAAACCCAGCCGCTTCTTTTCATCGGTAAGCCGGTGATTCTGCGGGCCGAACCTGCGGTTGCGGTTGGCGGCCAGACGATCAAAGTTTATGGGCGCAATTTCAACCAGATTTACCGTTTCAACCGGGTCAGACTCGATGGTGATGCCTGTGCTACCGTCGATGCACCGAATACTTCGACAATGCTGGTTACCCTGCCGGTAAACGCCAGAACCGGTCTGCTGACCGTCACCATCGAAAGTGATGAATATACCCTCGAAGGTATTTCTGCCGTTCACATAACTATTGCGCCTCAACTGGTGCACATGTCGCCGAAACGCTCGGTTCCGGATGTGCCCTTAACTCTCTATGGTTACAACTTCGGCTCTGACAAAAGTATCGTCAAGGTGCTGTTCGGCAGCTATGTAATTCCTTCTTCGAGCTTCACCAGTTTCTCTGACAACCGCATTACCTTCAAGGTGCCGCCTTCCAGTGTTCTGGCCCCCGGTCGCAGCACTGAAGTCAAGGTGCAGGTCAACGAATCGCAGAGTAACGCCATGACCTATACAGCTTTCAACAGCCTTGATGAAACGATGCCAGGCTATGGTATCTACGATTTTTCAACGGTTTCGAGCGGTGGCACCCTGCGCATCGCAAAGTTCAGACCAGACGAAGGTATTGCATTTTTGAGCGTCATGGCCGGCAACAGCGGCTTAGATCTGCCTGATACTTATTTTTACAGTTTCGCCGGTTATCTTGGAGGCAACTATTCACTGATCCCAAGCCTGCCCGGCAACATCAGACTGTCAGAACCGGCAGGCAGACCGAGATTGGCAGCCGGCATGGCCGCCCCAGTTCCTGAAGCACCGAGCAGAGTATTGCGGAAAAACCTTCAGGCAGCCCTTTCAGAGCCGGCTTCAAATACCATTGAATTCCATGTCAGAGATTTCACCGATGCCGAGCCCTGGAATTTCGAAAATGACATTCTGGCGACTGCAACTCTGAAGGCCACCGGAACCCATAGCCTGGTATATCTCGACATAACTTCAAACGTGATTAGCACCACTGATGCTCAGGCGATTGCCAAAACTTTCGACAACTATTATGCCACCATTGCCACAGCTTTCGGGGTGCTCGACCCCCCAGAAGGCAATATCGACGCGCAGTCGCGTATTGTGCTGTTCATGACCCCGCTGCTCGACCAGGCTCAGACGAACCCGCTGCGCATGGCTTATTTCGACCCGCGCGACAAAGACGCGACCGCGACCGGTTCTGCAGGCACCGAGGTGATTTTTGCCAACCCGGCCGGCTTCGTTTCCGACAGTAAGGAATTTTATAACGGTCTGGTCGAAAGCCTGCAACGCATGTGCTATTTTAACCAGAAACGCGCCAATACCATCGATTACGGCACCCCCTGGCAGAATGCCGGTTTATCTGCTCTGGCCCGCCAGACGGTTGGCACGGGTTTCAACCAGAATCAGCCTCTTGACCTGAGCCGGGTCGAGCAGTATCTGCTCTACGCGGAAGAAGTGTCGCTCAACCATTGGCCTGAAACCCCGGCCCCCTATCATTACGGCATGCAGTTTCTTTTCACCCAGTATCTTTTTGACCGCTGCGGGGGCTACAACGCGGTCAAGATGCTTGAGCGCGGCACCAATCTCAAGAAGGGGCTCATCGATGTCGAACAGACGCTTCTGCCACAGTCATCGCCGACCACTGCCGGCCTGAACGAGTTTTTCAATGATTTCTGCCTCGCCCTCTACTGCGATGACCTGAACCTGCCTTCAGGTTTTGCCAACTATGTGCCTGCAAGGCATCAGTTCAGCGGCCTGAAACTGCGTGGCAAAAATACCGGCATCAGAGGGCTGCGTGGCACCGGCCTCAATGAGAACCCGACCAGTATGCGGGTGATGTCGCTTAAAGGTTTTGGTTGCCGTCTGATGACTTACGGGCAGGGCAACTGGGGCGATCTTGAAGTCACCATCGGGCAAACTCCTTCCGAGGGCAGTTTCAAGACCTGGGTCATTTATTATTCGGCCGAACAGATCGCCAGCGGCACCTGAGCCACAGATGAACCAAGCAGTCACAATCAATTGAATAATAGAGAGTTAAATCAGCCCGATTTCCAGCTTTGCTTTTATCTTTTGCCAGCCAGGCACCAGTGAAGTCAGAAGGCTGTAAAACGCCGGGCTGTGGTCGTGATGCTTCAGATGACACAGCTCATGCATGACCACGTAGTCAATGCAATCTTTCGGGGCCTTTATCAATTCAGGGTTCAAGCTGATTATCCCCTTTGCTGACAGGCTGCCCCATCTTTTCGGCATTTGCCTGATTTTAATTACAGGCTTTTTCAGACCAGAAAAGCGCAACTTCTGCCAGCACCGGTTCAGACTGCAATTGAACTGAACCGGTGCTTTCGCGGCATACCAGCCTTTCAACAGCTTTTTAACGCCTTCTGGCTCAATATCTTCACGACAGGAGACCAGAAACCGGCCTCTGATCAGTTTGACGCTGTCTTCATCATCCCGGACTGTTTTCAGACGGTACTGTCTGCCTAGATATAAATGGGTCTCGCCGCCGATAAAATTCCTGGGCTGCTGTCTGGGTTCAAATTGCCTGAAATATTCAAGCTGTCTGCAGATCCAGCCGGCTCTTTTCTGCAGCTTTTTCTCGACAGCAGAAATTTCTGCACTGACCGGCGCTTTTACAACAACAGTTCGATCGGGGTGAACGGCTATTTCCAGAGTTTTCCGGTGAGAAAACAGCAGGTCATAATCAATAACCTTCCCGCCGAATTTGAAAGACCGCAGGTCATTTTTTGCTGTCTGCATCATTTAAAGCTCCTGTGTCTGGCCACCAGCAGAACCTTTTCAATAATGTCATCCATCTGATCGAGCGAAAGATCGAGCCCTCTGCTGCTTTTCACTTCATCAAAAAGATAGTCGTCAATTGCGTTAATCACCTGCTTTTGCGCATCTTCGTCATCCCAGAAGTGAACTTTTCTGTGGGCCGACAAAATTTCGTGAATCGCGGTTGCAGTGTCGGCGGCGATCTGTTCGAGCTCTTTTTCAGGAACATTCTCTTGTGTGAAAAATGTTTTTAAAACCCCAAAATAGGCCAGGGCGTCATCATTGCCGGCAAGCTTTTCGGGCACATCTTCGTGAACCCTGCCAACAACTTTTGTTCGTATCTCTGAAACCTTTTTCAGATAATCCAGGTCAGAAATTCGCTTTGCCCTGAAATCATCTATTGCCTGCTGAATAAGCTTTGAAAACTTATTGTAGAAGGCCGGGTCCTCTTCCATTTTTTCACAGATAACCTTTTTGGTCGCGTGCGCAATAATATCGGCTTTTGAAGCCGTTGATCGGGCATTTTTGCCGACACCCTGCTCGTCTTTGATCTGATTGAACATTTTGTCGTCGAAGATATTGACCGGCTCGTTCAATTGAACCACTTCACTGGCCATAATGTGAGTATCGAGAAGCTTCTTTATTCTGGGCTCGTATTCGCGGTAATCGACAGCTTCGGCATAGCGCAGCTTGACTGCGGCTCGAAGCAGCTGGAACTTGCGCAGATCCTTTTTGTAGCGCTGTAACGTCTGATCATCAACCTCTGAAAGGAAATACTCAGACGAAAGAGCCAGTGCGAGGTTTTTGGCATAATCAGAAAGGCGCGCATAAAAATCGGCTCTTAATTCATCGTCAGCCAGCAGCTTTTCATACTCTTCTTCGTCATAAGAATGCTTGACGGTTTTGAAAATGTCCCATAATGCGCTGTACCGACCCGGCAACTGTTCGAGTTCAGATTTAATCGAAGTAAGAGTGCCGGAAATTTCACCTTCATCAAAGCCCTCAAAGGCGCTATACATGGTAAGTGCCCGGTCGAGCTCGCCGAGGACGCTGGCGTAATCAACAATATAGCCGTATTCTTTGCCGTCGTAAAGGCGATTAACCCTTGCAATGGCCTGCAGCAGGGTATGCTCACGCAAAATCCGGCATAAATACAGAACCACATTGCGCGGCGCATCAAACCCGGTAAGAAGCTTGTCTACAACAATGATTATTTCGAGATCATCACCGTATTTGAACTGATTGATCAATTGCTTGTTGTATTCTTCTTCGCTGCCGTAGCGCTTTATCATCTTTGTCCAGAATTTAACGACTTCGTCATTCGTTTCTTCATCGGTTTCTTCGAAGCCTTCGCGATCATCAGGGGGCGAAATCATCACTTCTGATGAAACGTGACCGATTTCATTGAGGAATTCATGGTATTTGAGCGCCGCTGCCTTGTTCGGCGCAACCAGCTGGGCCTTAAAGCCGGTTCCCTGCCAGTTCGCACGGTAATGTTCGCTGATGTCAAAGGCCCGCATGTAGATCACCTGCTCGGCTTTATTCAGCATTTCCGCTCTGGCATACTTTCTTTTGAGATCTGCCTGCTGCTCTTTGCTGAGACCCTGGGTATGGCGCTCAAACCAGAGATCGACTGCCGACTGATTCTGGGTCATTTCCACATGCCGGCCTTCGTAAAGCAATGGCACGACAGCACCGTCGGCAACGGCCTGGGTAATCGAATAATGCGGTTCGAGCAGTTCACCGAATTTCTGGAAGTTGTTTTTCTCTTTTTTCAAGAGTGGTGTGCCGGTAAAGCCCAGATAGCAGGCATTCGGAAACATCTGCCGCATGCGCGCAGAGAATGAGCCGAATTGCGTGCGGTGCCCCTCGTCGACCAGAACGAAGATATCTGGCGATTCATCCTGATATTTTCTGGCGGTATAGGCTTTGTCGAATTTGTGAATCAGGGTGGTAATGATGCCGGCTTTTTTTTCGGCAACCAGCTCGAGCAGATTTCGGCCTGAAGTGGCCCGGCTGGCATCGAGACCGCAGGCCGCAAAGGTATTGCCCAGTTGCCGGTCAAGGTCATCGCGGTCGGTAACCAGAACGATTCTCGGGTTAGGCAGATCGGGGTCGAGTGCAAGGTTTCTTGCCAGCAGCACCATGGTCAGAGACTTGCCTGAACCCTGGGTTTGCCAGATAATGCCGCCTTTGCGGGAATTCTGGTTTTCAAACTGTTTAACCCGCTGCAGCGTTGATTTTATGACGAAATACTGCTGGTATCTGGCGATCTTTTTTATGCCGCCGTCGAACAGGGTGAATTTCCAGGCCAGTTCGAGCAGTCTTTCCGGGCGGCAAAGTGAATATAGAGCCTTATCCTGCTCGGTAACGAGTCTGTTACTGTTAAAGCACTCGTCAGACAGACTGAAAGTCTCTTTTAATTTTTCGGCCGTATCTTTGGGTAATGGTTCGTTAACAGTCTTTTGCAGGGCTGTGTGCTCGCGACTGCCGTCTTCGAGATTCGCTTCTTTCCAGACGGCCCAGAATTTGGCTGCTGTTCCGGCGGTGGCATACATTGCAGCATTTTTATTAACTGCAAGAATTGACTGAACATAAACAAAAAGCCTGGGAATGTGCTCATCGTTCTGGTTGCGAATTGCCTGTGAAATAGCCTGCTCAAGGCCAATCTGCGGGGCTTTGCATTCAATCACGCCGAATGGAATTCCATTAACGAAAAGAACGATATCAGGTCTGACAGTCTCTGTGCTTCTTGATTTTTCAACGCTGAATTCGACGGCGGCATGAAATTTATTGCGCCCGGTATTGCGCCAGTCGATGTAATTAAGGTTAAAGCTTTTCGAATCGCCCTCGATTGTCTGTTCAAGGGCAGTGCCAAGGGTAAGCAGGTCATAAACCGCCTCGTTGGTCTTTAACAGGCCGTCATACCTGATGTTTTTAAGTTTCTGAATGGCGGTCTGTATATTTTCTTCGCTGAACAGGTATTCGCCGCCCTTATATCTGATCCGGTTGATTTCTTTGAGCTGCCCGCGCAGAATATTCTCAAGCAGAACGTTAGAAGCCCGGCCCTGTCTCTCTTTTAATGCCTCTGCCGGCGATATGAACTCAAACCCCAGATTGATCAGCAACTGCACCGCCGGAACCTGCGACAGATATTTCTCGTTAATTTCAAAATGAGTCATGGCTTTATTCCGAGGGAATCCATTTCCGCCGTGGGGGCGGAATCCATTTCCGCCCGCGTAGCGGCCGATATGGAATCGGCCGCTACGTTTTGGTGGATATAATTGCGAATGCGGTCCAATTCGGTTTCGTTGCGAACGATGCGTTCCCAATAATTTCGTTGCCATAACCGTTTATTGAATGGTGGAACAATGTTTTGTTTAACCATTTTAATATATTCGATCGTCGTATAACGTTTAAACATTTGCACAATCGCCGACAACGTCGGGGCGGAATCTATTTCCGCCCGCGTAGGGGCCGATATGGAATCGGCCCCTACGGGGATTTGGATGATACCGTGGATGTGGTCGGGCATGATTACAAATGCGTCGATCTTGATATTGGCGTAAATTTCCGGGATTTTGTGCCAGATGGCGTTGATCATTTCACCGGCATGATTCAATTGCATCCGGGCGTTATGAATTTTTCCGAATAATGGCAGGCGATGCTGGCAACAGATTGTAATGAAATAATGTCCAGGCTGTGAATAATCATAATTTTTCAAACGAATTGACCGTCTGTTTGGAAAATTCTTATTCAAATGTTTTCACCACCTCGTGTTTTACCCGCCACTGGCCGGTTAACAGTTTCTGCATCAGGCCGCGCTTCTGGGATTTGTATTTTTCTGCCAGCTGCTTGAGAAGATCTATTTCTCTTTGTTTGATTAGCATTGTTCCAGCAATTTTTTTCTGGTCAGACATTTCAGGGAAAGGTAGTGGAATCGTCATAAAATCAGGAATGCTGATTTGTTTTCCGTCTCTAATGCCTATTACCGCAAGGTTCAAATACTTTTCGATGAAAATTGTTGTTTTGAAAAACAGGCGATAAAAGTCTCTATCCAAATCAATTTTGGGTCTTAAAACCGTGTAAGCCGGACTAATCAAACCTCGATAATTTGAATACTCTATACCGCCCTGAAAAGAGCGAAGGCTTATGACAAAATCTCCTGATTGAACCAACTTATAGCTTTCGGTTGTGCCTTCCGGTGACATTACCCGGCCTTCCAGCATGCTCCTCGGGATAACACCGCGATCTTGAGTAACAGAAAGCAGTTCTTCGCCAGGGGAATTTTTTTCTGAAATCAAATCGAACATCTTTGAAGGCTTTGTATGGGGCCAACTAGAGCAACAACTATTAATCAGCTCCTGGATAACACCTGTTTGCTGCCGTTCCTTTGCCTGAATCAGGCGTTCGGTTTTATCGATGGCTTCATCCCAGGTTGCAAGAAGATCGGCAATGGCTTTTTGTTCAGGGAAAGGAGGAAGGTTTATTGGCAGATTTGAGATTATTTCAGTATTTAGATTCAACATTGTTTGCCCAAGTGCATTTCTTTCCAACCATTTACCAACAACGTCTAATTGGAAATATTGGTGTAAAAAAGCCGGGTAACAATTGTCGTTCAATCTAGCCCTGAGACAACCAGTTCCACAAATCCAGCCCACATTTTCCTTCAATGCAACACCAATTCGGCGCAAATCACCACGCCTGGGAAATATGATGTCTCCTTCTTGAATTTGGTGTTTTTTAAGTGTTTTTGCTTTTTCATTAGAGATTTGGGATATTGTGTCTAAAACAAGACGACCATGTAAAATGTCTTTTGGCATCACTACTGGAATGCCCTGTTCGGTGTATTCTTCGGCCTTTAATTGGCTGCCAAAGGGGCCTGTTTGAATCCCATTTGAATTCGAAATTTCACCAAGTGTTACACATTTATATCTCTTGCTCATTGAATTATCTCCATGAGTTTTTACTCATCCTTTGTCCTCCGGCTTTTGGGGGAGTTTGCTGTTTTTGATCAGCTTTTTTTCAGAGGATTTAACTCGTTTTTCGAGCTTTTTAAGATCTTCTTCGGGGGTTGGCAGGTCTTCGGGCATGGTGCCGCCCAGCTCTTCGATGGTCTGGCGGACTTTTTTGCCGACTTCGTAGTGAGTCTGGTTGGCTTTGGCTTTGCCCTGGATATTTTCGCGGCGCAGTTTTTCTTCGGTTTGCGTGGCGCGGAAAAGATTGGCCGCCAGCTCGGTGCTGCCCATGTTATCAAGAATGTTCTGGCTCTTTTGAAGCCCTTTTTTTGCATGAATGCCCTTGGCATCTAGCCCGCCATAAAGGCCTTTATAGCCATGATTCTGGAAAACGGCAAAATCGAGATTGCTTTCTACACCGGCTTGTTGCGCGGCTTCGACCAGCTGTTTGTTGTGCTCGCGCATTTCGTTGCGCAGATAAAGCCGCTTTTCATCTTCTTTGAGGCGTTGAAACGCCTCATTATCAGCTAGTTCCTGTCGCCGGGTCTGGATAGCAAAATATGTCTGGCCGTTGGCAATGACAGGCTTGGCGGGATCACCATTCTGAACGATCAGATAGCAGGCATATCGGGAAAGCGCGTATGATGGCATCTCTCTTTGGCCGCCCTTGCCTATTTCGATCATCTCGTGTATCTCCACGAAATGATCTGACACCGGCTGACCGCTGTTGGCACAAGCCTTCCTGGCCTTTTCGATGACCGGTAAGAAGTTCCGATATTCAGAATAGTCCAGAATCTTACCCAGTTGTCTGGCCAGCCAGAACTCTTCACCGGCGCTATTGGTCTGCTTTATGCCCTCAAATGTCTGGTGGTGAATATGCTCAAGATTCTTGTTCACTGCGCACCTCCTGCTGGTTTATTGCGGAACTGAAAATCATTGCTCATTTTCATTACCTCTGAATCTGCGCAATTTTTTCGGCCATCTGCCGGCGCACTTCGACAAGCTCTTTTTCGAGCCGGTCGATCTCAACCTGAACCGCGTCGATATCGATTTCTTCTTCTTCTTCGAAAGTGTCGACGTAGCGCGGGATATTGAGATTGAAGTCGTTTTCTTTAATCTCTTCGAATGCCGCCAGATGCGCATATTTTTCGACTTCCCGGCGGGCCTTGAAGGTAGTCATGATCTTTTCAAGATGCTCGTCGGAAAGGGTGTTCTGATTTTTGCCGGAAGTGTATTCACGGCTGGCATCTATGAAGACCACATCTTTGCAGGATTCACGTTCGCCGCCCTTTTCGCGGGCCAGGTCAAAAACCAGTATGGCTACCGGAATATTGGTGGTCGGAAAAAGGTTTCCGGGCAGACCGATGACCGCATCGAGCAGGTTTTCTTCGACCAGTTTGCGGCGGATACGGCCTTCGGATGCGCCCCTGAAAAGAACGCCATGCGGAACCACCACAGCGACACGCCCGGCCTTTTCTATGGCGACCTCGATCATGTGGCTTATGAACGCCCAGTCACCCTTGCTTTTTGGCGGAACACCGCGCCAGAATCGGTTGAACTGGTCACTCTCGGCGTTTTCTGCACCCCATTTATCAAGAGAAAATGGCGGATTGGCAACGACACAGTTGAATTTCATCAGGCGATCATTTTCTACGAGCAGCGGGCTGTTCAATGTGTCACACCACTCGATGCGCGCGCTGTCAAAGCTGTGCAGAAACATATTCATGCGGCAGAGCGCCCAGGTGCTGCCGTTTGATTCCTGGCCGAAAAGGGCGAAGTTGCGGTCGTTAACCTGTCTGGCCGCCTGAATTAAAAGACCGCCCGAGCCGCAGGCCGGGTCACAGATTCTGTCGCCAGGCTTCGGCGCAGCAAGTAGCGCAACGAGCTCGGTAACCTTGAGCGGCGTAAAAAATTCGCCGGCTTTTTTCCCGGAGTCGGAGGCAAATCTTTCGATAAGATAGATATAGGTATTGCCGATTACGTCTTCAGCTACCAGGCCCGGGCTCATGTTGAGCTGCGGCTTGTGAAAATCTTCGAGCAGGTCTTTGAGGCGCCGGTTGCGGTCTTTTGTCTTGCCAAGATTGCCTTCGCTGTTAAAGTCGATGTTTCTGAAAACGCCCTCGAGCTTGCTTTTGTTGGCTTCTTCGATGTGATCGAGAACTATGTTGATCAGCTCGCCAATGTTGCTTTCGGCCCGGCGCTCATAAAGGCTGTAGTAGGTTGCGGGAAACTCATCGATGACGGTTTCCTGGCCGGTTTTTTCATTTTTCTCGGTCAGTTTGACCCAGGGCAGCACAAAGCGCTCGCGCTCGAGCTTACGCCGGATTCTGACGTCGTCGTCACCGTATTGCTTTTTGTAAGTGTCGTAATGGTCCTGCCAGACATCTGAAATGTATTTCAGAAAAAGCATTACGAGAATATAGTCTTTGTACTGCGCCGGGTCGACAACTCCGCGGAAGGTGTCGCAGGCAGCCCAGGCGGCGTTGTTGACATCTTTCTGGTCGATTCTGCTGTTCATTTTAATTCTCCTTTTGCTGCCTGCATAAGCAGGTTGGAAACGTATTGCGCTTTTTTTTCTGCGATAGTTCTGAGCAGACCCGCCTCACGGTCTGAAAGGGCGGCCAGCTCGATAATTGCCTTTTGCTTCGCTAAGGGCGGAAGAAAAATCTCAAGGTCTTCGATTACTTCTTTGCCCACCATTTTCTGGGCGGTGCCCGTAGCCTGGCTGGCGAAAAAGGCCTGCGCGTCTCTTTGTGACAAAAACCAGTTGAGATATTCAGGTAAAACCCTGCCGGTGTCTTTAACTCTGATTCTGAGAAGGGGCGCAGCTACCACAGCCGGGCCGGGATCGTCGCACATTATGGCGGAAGAGGTTATCAGGCCTCTTGACCTGAACACGAGATCGCCCATGCGAACGAGATGGTGCGATTTGACCTCTGACATTGCAATCTTGAGAAGGTCGTTACAAGAAACGGTATTATCTGCGAGCAGGTCTTTCATTTGAATGACCGAAAGCTCGCCGTTTTCGCTGGCATCGAGTCTGGAACGGAAAGAGTAACCGGTCTGAACTGTCGCCAGATTTTTTAGTTTGACCTTCATAGGGCTGTTCCCGATATTCAAAAATGCCGTTACTGTAAATTTAACAAAATATAGAGAGGTCGTCAAGGTTCATTATGCAAAAATGTTGTTTCTGCAAAATGCTTGTTTGGCTATTGGCAATGCTGTGTTGCAAACTCGCAAGGCAAGTAGCCCACGGGTCATTGTCGGTCTTGTCGGGAATCAGTTCTGCGCCTGAGATCGTAATAGCGAAAAAAGGCGATGGCAGTAATACCGATAAATATGGATTGGCCCGGCAAAATCCGAGTGCATCTTCAGCCGAGGTTGTAGGCCTTGATCTTGTATTGCAGCGTGCCCCGTTTTATGCCGAGAACCTGAGCGGCTTTCGACTGGTTGCCTTCGACTTCGCGCAGGGTGCGGCTGATCATTTCCTTTTCGATCTGGGCGACCATGTCATCGAGGGTGCGGCCCTGCTGAATCTGCTCGGCGATCCAGTCGAACATGCCGGTGGTCGCTTCGGGTGCGAACCCCAGCCGTATTTCTTCAGGCAGATTGTCGATATCGATCATGTTGTTGCGCATGAAAACTGCAGCACCTTCGATGATGTTCTGCAGTTGTCTGACGTTTCCGGGCCACTTGAAATTTTTCAGCGCGGTCATGGCTTTGGGAGTGACACCCTTGATTTCGCGGCCCGCTTTGACAGCCGCTGACTTAACAAAGTGCTCGACGAGCGGCTGAATGTCTTCCTGGCGCTCGCGCAGCGGTGCCAGCTGAATGTTTACAACATTGATGCGGTAAAAAAGGTCTTCTCTGAACTGCTTTTTATCGATCAGTTCTTTGAGATCCTTGTGGGTGGCGGCGATGATGCGCACATCGACTTTCATCGGTTTCACGCCACCGAGGCGTTCAACTTCGCGTTCCTGAAGGACGCGCAGCACCTTTGCCTGAGTATTCAGCGCCATATCGCCGATTTCGTCGAGAAAAATCGTGCCGCCGTTGGCTATTTCGAACTTGCCGCGTTTGCGGGCCGCGGCACCGGTAAAAGCGCCTTTTTCATAACCGAAAAGTTCACTTTCGATGAGGTTTTCGGGTAGTGCGGCACAGTTGAGGGTTACAAACGGGCCGCTGGCGCGGTTGCTTTTGCGCTGTATGGCCTGAGCAACGAGTTCTTTGCCGGTGCCGGATTCGCCCTGAATGAGAACGGTGATGTCACTTTTGGCGACCTGCTCGATTTTTTCTTTGACCAGACGGGTGGCAGCAGAATCGCCAATGAAGCGGTCGGTTTCAGGCTCGACGAGAAAGCGTTCTTCAAGACTTTTCTTTTCATAGGCAAGGCTGAAACGTTCGCAGGCTTTGGCGACGATGACGCGCATTTCCTCGATGTCGAAGGGTTTCGAAAAATAGTCGTAGGCACCCTGTTTCATCGCTTCAATAGCGAGTTTTTCAGAACCGTAAGCGGTCATGAGAATGAATACGATTTCGGGGTCGATCTGTTTGACACTGCTGAGCAGGTCCATGCCTGTCATGCCGGGCATATTGTAATCGGAAATGACCACCTGGAAAGCGCCTGGTTCAAACAGTTTGAGCGCTTCGCCGGGGTTTTCTGCGGTTCTGACCGTGTAACCTTCTTTGGTGAGCGCCGCCTTGAGGCTGAACAGGATAGATTTCTCGTCGTCAACGATAAGAATGCTGTGGGATTTGAAAATCATCTTTTTTTATCCTTCCTGTTTCACCGGCAGATATATTCTGAAGCGGGTGCCTTTGCCGGGTTCGCTGCTGACCTCTATTTTGCCGCCATGCAGGTCGACGATCTTTTTAACGATAGCCAGACCGAGACCGGTGCCTCGCTGTTTAGTCGTGAAGAAAGGCTCGAAGACCCTGGCGACGGTTTCCTGCGGCATACCGGCGCCGTTATCCTGAACTTCAAAGGTTGCCCAGGGGCTGTCGATTTCTTTGAAGGCTTTGATATTGATTCTGCCGCCATCATTCATAGCCTGAACAGCATTGAAGATCAGGTTCAAGAATACCTGCTTAAGCTTTTCAGAGTCAACGAATACTTTCAGGTCTTCAGAGTAGTCGGCCTGCAGGCTGATGCGCCGGCGCTCCGATTCATGGTGCACCAGCGACAATACCGGCTGAATTACTTCAGAGAAAGCAACTTCACGGAAGCTTGAACCTTCGGGTTTGGCGTATTTGAGCAGCTGCTCGACAACCGAGTTCAGGCGGTTGACTTCGCTGACGATGACGTCGATATATTCGCGCCGGCTGTCGTTTGTTTCAGTTTCTTCCTGGAGCAGCTGGCCGAGGGTCTTGATCGAGGCAAGCGGATTCTTGATTTCATGGGCTATACTGGCGGCCATCTGGCCGATAGAGCTGAGTTTATCGGCGTGATAGAGCTGTTGTTCGATGATTTTGCGCTGGGTGATATTGCTCAAGGTCAAAATCAGGCCGTAAGGATGACGCTCATTGTCGAGCAGCGGCGAAAAGCTGCCCTGCAGCACTTTCAGCCCGGAACTGCTGCCGGCGTCGATCTCAATTTCGAACTGGCGCTCGCCGGCATCATTTATGTGACGCCAGCCTGAGATAATTTCGCGCCGCGAGGTTTTCGGCAGTTTTTTCAAAAAGGTCTTCAGAGACAGGCCCTCGAGGCTCGGAAAAAGCTCGCCGAACTCATGATTTGCCGCCTGGTTGGCCGTTTCAATATGACCCGAAAGGTTCCAGGTTATGACGCTCGTTTTGAGGCTGCCGAGGATGTTCTGAATGTAATTGGCAAGTTTCTCGATGTGTTCGACATAGTGCTGCAGATGATCACGATTGAGTTTCAGGCTTGTAGCCATGCGATTGAAAGATCGGGCCAGATTGCCGAGTTCGTCGCCCTGCTCGGTTTCGATCTGAAAGCCCAGGTTACCTTCGGCAATGATGTTGGCACCGTCTTTGATCTGTCTGATGCGTGACAGAAGAACCTTTTCCGAAAAAATTACCGAAATGATCAGAGCAACTATCAGAATCCAGCCGGTAACACTGAGGTTACGGGTTCTGGCGTCTTCAACCAGCGACAGCATTTTCTCCTGTGAAACGGCCAGATAGATGGTAACCTGATCGCCATCGGCAGTTTTGGCGATATTTTCACGCCCGACCGACCAGGTGCTTTTGCCAAACCTGATGTTGAAAACGTCTTCTTTGCGGATGCCGTTGCGCAGGTGCTCTCTGGCGAGTTCCTGGCGATATGATTCCGGCAGGGAAGAAGCGACGAGAGTTTCTTTGACTGCGACCGCCGTTTCGGCCTGCAGGTTGCGTGCCGTTCTTTTCATGCGGGTATCGTCGAGACGGCGGCGCAACGACAGTCGACCAATGAGATCTCCCAGTTTGAGTACCGGCACTTCGGCGCTCAGATAAAGCCCATCTTCATGGTATTGCACTTCGACGCCGGCAAGATGCTGACTGGAATCGCGCATATCGAGTGGGGCGACTCTCGTCGACTCAGGGTTATTGCTGGTAATGACCGTGCCATTGCGCAGAACGACCCGCAGATCAGAAAAACCTGTTTTAGAAATCAGCCTGGCTATCTCTTTCTGCAGAAGATTATTCAGGCCATAGCTTGAATAGTTCATGATTTTCTCGGATTCAGCGTAAAGCAGTGCGTTATTGAGCAGCATGTTTTTCTCTGATTCCCAGTAGGATTTGATTGATTCACGCAGCAGATCGAGCCGCTGTTGAAATATTTCCCGTGTCTTCTCGTGAATCAGAGAGGTCGAACTCTCGTTGATAACCATGGCAAGACTGGAAATGAGTATGAACAGCAGAACAATTACTTTGAAGCGCAGCGAAATATAAATGTTTTTCACAGGTCACCCACAATCAGAGCATCGTAGTTTTCCGCCCCGTGTTTTTCGATCCAGGCGGTTTCTGAGGCATAATCTAGAGCCAGCAGAGCAGGCTGATGAACTTTCTTGTGTCCGTCATCATCATGTCTGGGGACAAATTCAAGACCTGCCGGTTTCATGAGATTCAGAGTGATTGCCGGCAGCAGCACTTCACCTTTTGGCAGTGGAAAAGGAATCATTATTCCGTCTTTCAGGGCCGGAAGATCTGCAACGGTGTCGGTAAAAGCACATTCAGGAACCCATTGTGAGACGAACATCGCATCCCCGGCTTCAAAGACTTCCATTGCCAGGGCGAGGTCGGCTTCAACCGAAAGAGGGTTGAGAAGCTCTGCTTCGATGGCCTTGAATAACATGGAAGGAGCGCATGGCTGTTTCCAGAATGGCTGCGACGGGCTGCCTGGCCTGCTTTTTTCGCCGAACAGCAGACAGAAATTGCGCAGGGTATTGTTGGAAAGCAGGCTCTCGAACCAGGGAAACCTCGTCGGATCGTTCTTTTTCAGCTCCTGAAGAATATTACTGAATGCTTCGAGATCGGGTTGTCTGTTTTCGAGCAGATGGGCGATGCTTTTTCTGACCGCCAGACCCCAGACGAGTCTTATACTCACCCCCGTTGGTTCAAAACCCGGTGGGGGCATGGGCACTCCGCTTTCGATGAGCAGAAAACTTTTGAGGTCGGTCGTGAAAGATGCGTTCAACGGCTGAACGGTCAGGGAAAAATGCCGGCCGGTCTGGTGCTGAAGTTCGTGGTTGATCATTTCAAGCAGTGTCGGTGCAAAATCAAGGCGTGAAATCAGTCTGACGTCGGCAAATGACTCCGTATGGCCGGTTACCGGTATGAAGACCATTGCCAGCAGGCAGGCCGTTATGCACGCTATGCAATTGAAGAGGATGGTTTTCTGCATCATGCCTGCCAGCATATCACAGCCTCGAGGCAAGATTAAGCCCTCCAAAGCATATTTTGCTTTAATTAAATGATGAGGATATTTCTGCCGATAGGCTGAGTATTATGCATAAACTTAATTATTTACGCTGTCTTTTTCTAGGTGTGTTTCTGACTGTGGTTCTGTCGCCTGCAGCAATGGCCGGTACGGGTGTTACCATGGATACTGTCGCTACGACTGGTGAGCAGTTTCCGGCCGCGAAATCGGAGGTTATGAGATACACAGACCCTGAAGAAACCATTATTAACGACAATCTGGCTCAGATCGGCGGGTATTTCAGCCGGCCCAGACTGTTGAAACTTCTTGGTGGCAGCCGGCGTGTGGTTCTGACTTTCGATGACGGCCCCCATCCCCGCACTACGCCGCAGATTCTTGAAATCCTGCGCCGGCGCAACCTCAAGGCGATTTTTTTCATTCTCGGCGTTCAGGCGCAGAAATTTCCCGAACTTGTCAAACAGATTCACGATGAGGGTCATCTGATAGGAAATCATTCATACAGTCACAAAAACCTCGCCCAGATCGGCGAAGAAAAAATGCGCGAAGAAATCAACCGCACCAGCATGCTGATTGAAAACATCACCGGCAGCCGACCAGCTTTTCTCAGGCCGCCTTATGGTGCGATGAACCGCAATGTCCTGCGGGTAGCCAAGAATGAAGGCATGGATATCGTTCTCTGGACAATCGACCCCAAAGACTGGCACAGCAAAAATGAAACAGCGGTTCTCCGCCAGATTGACAGACAGATGGGTCTGGCCGGCGGCGAAATGCGCGGCGGAGCCATTCTTATGCACGACATTTATCCGTCGACGGTCAGAGCACTTGGCCCGATGCTTGACCGTCTGGCGGCCGGCAATTACCGGATGACTTCGATCGACCGGCTCGACAGCAGTTCTGCCACTTTCTGGGCCGCAGCCGAACCGAATCTGTCACGGCAGGCAATCTCCAGAAAACCATTCAATGTTGAAAACTCCAGAAACCCGATTCTGGTAAACCTTCTGCGTGAAAAGAAAAAGTCTGAACCATCGCCAATGGCTCTGCTGAAAGCCCACAAAAGCGGCAACATGTTTCTGTTTCTCACCCAGAATTCCTGAACCGTTGAATGCCCCGCAAGGCAATCCCTGCTTCGGCAGAGATTGCCTTGTTTTATTTTCCGGCAACAATAGAAAAAATCAACAGGTGAACCGGTCAGATTCAACCGGCGAAGCCTGCTTTTGTCTGCTGGCAATGGAAGTCTGGCAGAATTACTGGGGCTTCTTTTCGATGATGCCGGGTCGGGCCTGGTCGGTGGTGACCGTCGGACGGGCATTGTTCTGGTCGATTTTCGACTGCAGTGAGATTACTTTCGGGCCTTTGGCCAGTTCGATGATTTCGTAAACATTGATTGGCTCTTCAAGACCGCGAATGCGCTGCCCTTCGCGTTTGACGAACTTGATCCCTCTGGGCAGATGACTGAAAGTCTCTTCGTCGACAAGAATGCGGCTGCCGGTCTCTTTGTTCAGAGCTTCAAGACGCGACGCCAGGTTGACGGTTGTGCCCATGACCGTGAATTCCTGGCGGCGGGTTGAACCGATGTTACCAGCCAGAACCGGGCCGGTCGCGATGCCGATGCGGATGTTGAAATTGTCGAGCCCGCGGGCTGCCCATTCATTTCTCAGCTGATCGAGTTCTTCAAGCATGGCGCAGGCGGCTTCAACAGCATTTCGCGCCGGGTATGGCAATTCGCTGAGCACGCCAAACCTTGCCATGATGGCATCTCCGATGAATTTGTCAATTTCACCCTGATGATCGAGAACAACTTCGGTCATTCTCGAAAGGTACTCGTTCATCAGGTTTACGACTTCTTTCGGGGTAAATTTGGCGCTGAATGCGGTGAATCCGGCAATATCGGAAAAAAGGATGGCGGCCGTTTTACTGACGCCACCGAGATCGAT
>CAYYUI010000004.1:0-74178 GCA_964474705.1 uncultured bacterium | reverse complement strand
GATTTTATCAGGGCTTTTCATGAGGTTTTCAACCAGTGCGGCTGAAGTGTAGCGAGAGAAAATGTCGTGCAGTCTCCGTTTTTCGGCGATTTCCTGTTCGGTAATCTTTTTAGCGGAAGTGAGCTCCTCGCGGGTCTGCACGAAAATGTCGGCATTGGCGAGGGCACCGCCGATAAAGGTCGGTAGAGCCGCGAGAAAGCGCGTTTCGCTGTCGTCAAGCTCACTGTGCCCGTCGGTGAATGATTCGATATGAACGACTCCATAGGCTTTGTCACGGCTGATGAGCGGAATGGCTACAAGAGTATTGGAGACCGGTTTTCGATCGAGCAATTTGCGCACTTCTATATCGGTGACGGCGCTGGCACGGAATACTGCCTGACGCTTTTTGATGCAGTAGGTAAGTATGTGGGCGTTTTCGAGCGGCATGAAAAGAACTTTCTGGATTTCGTTCGAATAGCCGAGCCAGCGGAAAGGATAGAGCTCGTTCTTGATCGGATCGACGAGAAAGACGATATAGCGGTTAGCTCCGATATCGTTTTCGACAAGATCGGAGATGGCTTTGAAAAGATGCTCCGGAT
The DNA here is from genome assembly GCA_964474705.1 of uncultured bacterium. Taxonomy (GTDB): domain Bacteria; phylum Muiribacteriota; class Ozemobacteria; order Ozemobacterales; family Ozemobacteraceae; genus Rifleibacterium. The sequence continues at coordinate 73,600 of CAYYUI010000004.1, read as the reverse complement.
CAAGAGTGTCGAGCAGGTTCTTCACTTTCATCATTACCATCGAGAAGCGTTGTCGCACCTGATCGAGTTTTTTGTCGAGCAGTGCCTGTTTGGCCTGGTATTCAAGCCTGACTTTGCGGGCGTAAGAATCTTCGACCGATTTTTTCAGAGCCTGCTGCAGTTTGACTTCTTCACCGATCGACTTTTTCAGAACGGTCAGCAGAACACCTGTAAGAACTATCAGGATAAGAGCGAGAAAGGCAGCAACTGCCCAGCCGATCGGCGCAGGCGCAACGATCAGGGTCATGTTTTCCTGGGCATGCAGCGGAACTTTCAGCATGGTCAGCGCTGCAACCACCAATGTGATCAGGTTTGCGGATTTCTTCATGCTCAGTATGACGGTGCCGAATCTGAATGCGGAACGACATTGACGCGGAACTTGTGATTCTGAGGAATTTTTACTTCGCCGGCGAGATAGCCGGCCGGCGGTTTCAGAGTGAGTGCCACCTCAAACATTGTGCCGATAGCGTTAGGGGCAACACCGGCCACAATTGTGTCTTCGTTGGTGGAATTCCTGATTACCGAAGAGACGGTGAAGGCGATGTCATCAACGTCATCGAGTGACGCCAGAGGCTTGGCTGAAGATGAACTGCGCAGTTCGATGCGTCGTTTGTTCTTGACGAGAAAATAGTTGGTATGCCGGCTGGAATGCGCGTAAGGCGGTGCAAAGTCGAAGGTGGTGTTTGAGACGTTCCAGGCGGCGATGTTTCCGTCACCGGCCCCTGCAGGAGTTGGGTGAAATTTGAACGGTCGCGGGTCGTCAGGGATTACCGGGTTGGCATTACCGGCCTGACCTGCAAGGTCAAGGTAATTTGTGGCTTCTTCGAGATGCTTGCGCAGAAAAGTCCAGAATATTTCGGCCTGAGCGGTGCGTTCCTGTTTCCAGACCGTAATCTTGAAGGTATCGGTGCTGCGGCGGTAGAGAAACATCATCGTCAGCACAAAAGTCGAGAAAATCAGAATCGCCACGAGGGTTTCAGCCATCGTGAAGCCTTGCCGGTCTCTATTTTGAGATTCTGACTTCAATAAGTTCCTCCAGAACCTTGCGGGAATCGCCTGCCTTTCCCCAGGCACGTATTTTCAGGTAATCTTTTGCATAGCCGGTACCGGCTTTTGAAACGATGCTGAATTCTTCCACCCCGAAGGAATGACTTATGCCTGTAGTATTGTCAAGGTGTAATTTTATTTTTTCGGCCGGCGAATCTTTTGTGTCTGACTGAAAGTCTGCTGTCCAGGCAGCTTTTAATGTTGCGAGGGTCGCGGCCGCAGCTGCATCGCCGGGCGTTTTGCGGACGGCGACTTCGATGGTGTGGATTTTGTAGTAATCTGAAGGTAGAACCCGGTATTTGTAGATGGCCAGCTGCATCGCTGCGGTAGCTGCCATCAGAGCACGGGAAGTATCATACTGGTAAATGTTTGAGCCGCGGTGAGATCGGGTGTTGAAGACCAGAACGGTTACCAGACCGAGAATGGCAGTGCAGAAGAGCAGCACTACCGCAATGGCGACGCCTTTTCTGTTTCTGATACTCATCTGGTCATGTCCGCTCTGAAGGTTGCGAGCTTGAACTGATTCTGCCCGCCGTAGCTGACCGATACTTTAATGCACAGCAGGTCGTCGCGGCAGGAATAAGTTGCGATAACCGCCCCAGAGGCGCTGACTGAATCAGGCAGCTGCCAGGAAAACTCCATGGCGTTTTTGTGAGGGGTATCGATGTTTTGGGCTTCGAAAACCCTCTTTATTTCGGCACCAACCGTATAACTGGTTTTGCCGATGACAATGGCGGAGCTGGTTGCTGAGTCTCCGGAGAAATTCAGGGTTCCGACAAAGGTTCCAGAAGGTGTCTGAATGTTGAGAGGCAGACTCGTCAGTTTGTGGAGAACCAGATCAGAATAGGTCGTGGTCATCAGCACATTGATGACACCTTCGCCGAGCTTCAGGGCCATTTCCTGGTCCATCTGCCGGGTTGCAACGCCATAGTAGCCTGAGAAAGTGCCGATAGCAGGCAGAACTGCGATGGTCAGAATGAACAGGGCCATGAGAATTTCAACAAGAGACATGCCCGCGCGTGCCGGGCATGCCTTCCTGCTTATTTTAAAGGCATTGTTCATCAGCCTGACTCCGGTCAGTCTTTATTCTTTTCGTGGGTGCGTTCAAGCACGCGGATTTCGGGGTTTTCGTTGGAAACCGCGACGTAGAGCTTGATCTTTCGGGTGAGTCCGGCGTAATCGGTTGCTGTAGCCATGATGTATGGGAATTTTTGCGAGTCAAGAGCCTTTTCGGACGGTTCGCCTTTAAAATCAGGCGTTGGTTCACGGAAGACGACGGTTAAAGGCTCTGATACGGCTTTGTCTTTGGTCAGGGCGGTGCGATACGAGGCGGTTGGATACTGATTCGGCACTTCAACTTTGACTTCGCCGGCTACAACTCCGGTTGGAACTGCAATAATCTTTTCAAGAACCTTGTTTGCTTCGTCGACGGTCGCCCATTTGACGTTGTCGTCTACCCAGATGCTGATTTTGTATTCGACGTCTTCCTGAAGAGGTTCGGTAAGCAGAGCGCAGATTTCACCGCCAAAGCCGTTGCGGGCCCCGAAGGTGCCTTCGTTGTTTTCAAGCGAGCCGTCTGGTCTGGTATCTGACTGGTTGTAGTCTTCAAGCCTGACGTGCGTTTTGGTGAACTCAAGTTTTGCTGTATCTTTGAAAAATTCAACTCTGGTCCTGTCGTCGTCATGAATGCCAATATCACCACTACTCAAGATTTTGCGGGGTGCCGCGGCCAGAACTTTGAAATAGATCGGCAGTTTCAGATTTGCATCGGCGAGTTTGGTGGTATCAAATTTCACTTCCGGAGTGATGCCGACAAAATTGCGATAAACCTTGGCGTTGCCGTCAGGATCGGCAGCAGCTTTGTCGAACTCAGTGGAGTTGAAGATTGGCAGGCTGCCAGGGGGCATTACCGGTGGGAAAAACATTTTTGAACCGTCTTTTACCGACTCGATGCGAACGAGAACGTTCGGCAGGTCATTGTCGCGAATGTGAACGTAGCCTTCACTGCGACGATCGCCAGGCTTGACAGTAGTCATATCGATTTTTTCAATGTTTGTTTCGTCGATATCGCCGGTTCCTGCGGGCCAGGAAGCGACAATCGGCCAGGGCAGAGCCTTGTTTGGAATGTCGCCGAGATCTGCGTTGCCGTCGGGCGGGTTGCGCAGGCCGTAACAGTTACCTGGGTCATCCTGCCTGATGTTCGGTTCACCCGGATTGACGTTTCCTGACTGGTCCCAGGCAAAGACGCTGTAACGCATTACACCGTGGCAGGCGTTCGGCATGATGATATAGTCGCTGTCGTCACCTGATTTAAGAGCCCTCGGGGGCTCTGTCACCCAGTTTTCTTCGGATGTCCAGTCGAGGGCGGGAATTTTGTCGATTTTGCCGAGAGCAAGACAGGTGCCGATGTATTTTGACGAGTTGTCGCTGATTTTCAGCCCTTCGATTTTGTACCAGTCACCGGTGGTGGCAGGCCTGTTGGTGCCAAGTTCGGGAAATTTGTCTTCGGCGCAACCTTCAATTGTCGGCGGAGTGCGGTCTTTAAAAATCAGTTTGAATTCGACGCCACTCTGATCCATTTCGACGCCCGGACATTCGGTTTTGAGGCTTTTAAGATAGTCGCCCAGTTTGGTGTAGACGTTGGGAGTCGTCTGATGGTGTTCTTCTTTGGTTTCTTTTTCACCTTCGTCATCGGTGTCACCGTCAAGGTTTTTGTCTTCCTTGATTTCTTCTTTTTTACAGGTGTTATTATAGTCGCACAGGCTTTTGTTGACCTCACACGAAATTGCATCAGGCTTTACATCGCCTGCAGGCGGAATGAAATGCCAGGTCGGTTCTTTTTTAAGGCACAGGAAGAAGCGCTTGGTATGGGGTTTCTTTCCCGGGTCGTAGGGATAAGGGAATTTTTCGATTTTCTGATCGTGCCAGACAGGAACTTCTTCGTCGCCGTAACTGCCCGAATCAAGATAAAAATGTTTGTTGAGGAAATTGATGAAGTTTTCGTTGCGGCAGATGACGCCGCCGTTCTTGTTTATCTCGTTGAGAACCTTTTTGCCATCAGATTCCTTGACCATTTTTGTGAGGTCGCCGCCATTGTCAAGTTTGCCTGGATCGAGCATCGGTTCAATCCCCGAAACCATCGGTCTTATCTGTTTGATTGGTATTACGTCCTCGTAGGTGTCGACGCCCCAGCCGTATTCACACTTTAAATCGGCAAGACTCAGTATTTTTTTGGCAAAACCGAGAGCATCGGCTGCATAAGCAGCGTCAGAAAGAAGAATGAAAATGATTCCCAACCATAAAAAACGAGAACTTTTCAGCATAGTCAGCCCCCTGTTACATCCTCGACGAGTTTGAAAGCCATTCCTTCAAAAGTTTCGTCTGACTTGTCTTTACTATAACTTATTAACAGTTCGCGCTCAATCTGTTTGACAAAATTCGGGTGCCAGCCACTTCGATGTCGGCTGAGACCGCAAAGTAACGATTCTTCAAAATCAAGCTCGCAGAGATGGTTTTTAAGAAGTTTGCGGGTTATTCCGTAAAAATAGTAAGCCCGAGGTCGTATAGTTTCGTTGGTGAAACTGAAAGCGAGAAAACGTTGAGCACCTTCTATCTGGCCGATTTTCAGCAGGGTGATACCGGTAAGGTAATTCACCCAGGCGATGTTCAGATCTCTGGCGACGACGATAAGGTTCCCGAGGCAATGTTCGGGGGATTTAAAAATGATGGTGATAATACAGGAGATTGCCAGACCCAGTGAACTGACTGAAAATCGCTCAAAAAACAGGGCTTCAGCGGCATGCCAGGTGAAATAAATAGCCAGTGGCATCAGGCCGATCAGGAGTCCGAGCAGGCAATATGGCAGCGGAAAGGCGAAAAAATGGCAACGGAAACGGTAGCCGAAGGATTTAATCGGCGCACCGGTTTCGGGAGCATGGGCGAAGGCATAGGCGTTCAGGTAGTTTTCCTGGCCGAGATAAGCTTCGGAAAGCAGCGGAAAAATTGTTGCCGTGTCGGGTTTGGCATGATGGTATTTCCAGAGATCTTTCTCGGCGCTGCGGAAATTTTTGAGTTTGAGAAAAGCCTTGGCTCGCATGAGAACGAACTCATGCCGGTCAGGCATCTCAAGGATCAGGGCATTCAACGATTCTATGGTCTCACGCATGCGCCCTTCAAGAAAGGCTGTCTCGGCTTTTTCGACAAAAGATTCGAGGCGGTTGATGTGCAGAATGCGGTCTTTCAGTTCGAGCGCCGGCTTATAACCGGGTTCACGTTTCAAAACTTTTTCGACCATATCGAGGGCGTTAACCCTGTCGCCCTGAGCGAAAAAGCCTCTGGCCCGGTTCATGTAGGAAACGGCCGAATACATATCGAGATCGTGGCTTCTACCGCTCGACGCCTGGATGTCGATTCCCTGGTTCTTGAATTCTTCAATCTGCTTGTAGGTCGAAGTGATTTCCTTGAGCTTGAGAAGCGAATATTCGTCATCGGCGGCCAGGGTAAGAACTTCGCTGAAAAGTTTTTCGGCTTCAGGAAGATTTTTGGACTCGAGAAAGAAACTGGCTCTTTGACGCAGTTCTTTGACACGCTCGTCGACCACTTTTTGCAGCTGGGGTGCGAATTCGAGGATTTCCGGTGCGTCAGGATCGAGTTGTCGGGCGCGTTGCAGATAATCGAGAGCCATGCGATAATCGTTGGATGAGAAAAACACCCGGGCTTTGCGCAGGTATTCGCTGCCCTGCGGCGATATGGCTGCAACAGGAACTGTAACAGCCGCAGCCAGCAGAAGCACGCCAAGCAGGGCCAGAAGTTTTCCGGTTTTAACCACTCAATACCCCTTATATATTATATCATACCAACCGACCGATTGTGTACACTCAGCTCAGGTAATTACGTCAGGATTCAGGGTTTTTTTGACTTTTAAACTTTAAATTGCTAGAATCCTCTCGTATGAGGAAGATGACGTTGCAGATGATTTTGCCGCGACGCATCGGCACAAAGTCAGGCACAGGAGGACATCAATGCCACTGGTAAGTTCGAAGGCTCTTTTTGAAAAGGCCTACAAGGGCGGATATGCGATTGGCGCTTTCAACGTCAATAATATGGAAATCGTTCAGGGTATTTTCGAGGCGGCTATCGAAGAAAAGGCGCCTTTGATCATTCAGGTTTCGGCTGGCGCCCGCAAGTATGCCCGCCATGAATATCTCATTCACCTTATCCAGGCTTCAATGGAAATGGCTGAAGCTTCAGGCGTTTCGATTCCGGTTGTTCTGCACCTCGATCATGGCGATGATTTCGATATCTGCAAAAAGTGTATCGACGGCGGTTTTACATCGGTAATGATCGATGCTTCCAAGCATCCGCTCGCTGAAAACATCCGCATCACCAGAGAGGTTGTCGAATACGCTCATGCCCGCGGCGTCACCGTCGAAGCCGAACTCGGCAAACTGGCCGGTGTCGAAGATGAAGTCAAGGTCGATTCAAAAGACGCTACCTATACCGACCCCGATGAAGCTCTTGAATTCGTGAAAAAGTCAGGTTGTGATTCTCTGGCAATCGCTATTGGTACCAGTCACGGCGCCTATAAATTCAAAGGCGAACCGAAGCTGGCTTTCGATCGCCTCGCGAAAATCCAGGAAAAATTGCCCGGTTTCCCACTGGTTCTGCATGGCGCCAGCTCAGTCCCCCAGGATCTGACCGACATCTGCAATAAATACGGTGCCAAGATTCCTGGTTCCCGCGGCGTTCCTGAAGACATGATCGGTCAGGCCTCGAAAACCGGCGTCTGCAAGATTAACGTCGATACCGATCTGCGTCTTGCCATGACCGGCCAGATCCGCAAAGTATTCTTCGAAAATCCCGCTGAATTTGACCCGCGCAAATACATGGGCCCCGCCCGCCAGGCGATCAAAGAAGTAGTTCAGCGCAAAATGCGCATCATGGGCTGCTCCGGCAAGGCCTGAACTGCCCGGTTCTGTCATGAAATGAAGATTTCTGGTTTTCTGCCGCCGGATGCTGAATCTGGCGGCAGAATGCCGAAACCTCGATCAGATGGAGAAATCGTTTGAAAATTACAGGAATTTGTCTGGTGCTGCTGATAAGCTTCAGTATTCTGCTGATCGGCTGTGGTGGCGGCGGCGGTGGCGATACGGCCTCGACCCTCGACCCAGAACAGCTCGAAGTGGCCGCGGTTCTTGACAGTTTTGCCGCCGCAGTGCGGGCTGAAGACTCTGCTGCCGCCAATGCCTGTCTCGATACCAATCTCCAATACCGTCGAGTTGGCAATATAACAGAAAAAGGCGCTGATAAATTCGTAGCCAGATTGAACAAATTTTTTGCCGGTGCAGTCGTCAAGGATTTTCAGATTACTGAAATCGGTATTCAGGTTGCCGATGACCAGGCGGTCGGCCGGGCGAATCTCAGTCTTTCATGGTCAGATAACAGCGCGGTTGATCAGACCCCTGTTTCCGAGAACATCGAGCTGGTTTTTGCCAGAACCGGCGGGGTCTGGGGCATTCTTGAATTTGGGGTCTACAGTCAGAAGGGTTCCGCGTTTCCACCGGAGCCGTAGAAATCTGAAAAAAGAGGAATTTACATGGAAGTGAAGCTGTCTGACGCAGGAGAACTCAGCAGTCTGACTTTTGGCATCTCTTCTGCTGCCTGGTCAGAACTCATCAACGACAACATCACCCTGATGGCCGAACTCGATGGCCAGGCAACGCTTTTTTCGTTTTCTACCGGTGCTGAGCTTGCCAGGGGCGAAGTCTCTGCTGATATGCTCCGCCGTCTCAACAATGCATCACTGGTAGCTTTTACCAGATCCGGCGCAGAGTCAGGGGCAGCTTTCTCGGAAAACTGTATTTTCAAGACCGAACACTTCGATACGACCGGCAGTTTTGCTGCCGGCATCAGATGCCAGGCCAACGGTGACATAGCCGGTGCGACAGAGCATTATCAGGCAACTCTGACTGCCGATTCGACGCTGGCCCGGGTATGGAACCTTCTCGGCATGTGCCAGAGGCTTTCCGGTGACGTTGCTGCCGCTGAGGCCAGCTACAGGAAAGCGATGGATGCAATACCCAACGCTCCGGAAGCTTTCTGCAACCTCGCCATTCTCTGTGAAAAGGCCGGTCGCGATGATGAAGCGCAGAAGCTGTTCGTCACGGCCATCGAAAACGATCAATTCTATTTTAATGCTCTTCTACACCGCGCCTCCTGGTTGCTTGAAGCAGGTCAGATAAGTAACCCTGAGTTTTCTGAGCTCAATCTGCGTCTGCTTATGCATTACTCAGAAATCGGTGCAGTGCAGCGCCATCTGCTGAAAGCCGCTGAGCGCTGCGACCAGGCGATTGAAGAATATTGCGAACGTCTGCATAACGAAAATGGCGCGATGGCCAATTCCCGTATTCAGAAACTGCAAAAGCTCATCGAAAGCCAGATTCTCAATGGTGCAGCCGGGGTTGCTGCCGGCAACATGCAGCTGCTCTGTGAGATGACTCCGCAAACCCAGGCCGAGAAAAGGGTCGATGCCTGGTGCCGTAACCGCGCCTGGCGAATTTTGAACCGGTTTGGCCGGCGGCTCGAACAGTTTGATTTTTATCGGCTTCTCAAGCCATTTTTGACACATGACTCTGCAGAAAAGCCACCTGAACTCAGGAAATCGCCGTTGAACGTCGCAGAATTCTTTTCACTGGTCCTGCTTGAAGTGATGCGTGACGGCCAGATAGAGCCTGCAGAGCGCGATCTGCTGCAGAAGCTTCGTAATGCTCTCAACGTTTCTGAAGATGCATATATAACCATGTTCAACAACGTCCGCCGTCAGCTGGCTGGTATCGAGGTTTCAGGCGGGCTGCGTGAAAAATTCAGTCATCAGCGTCTGTTTAAAAACCTTTGTCAGGCTGCTTTCCGCGATGGCATCGTCGAAGATTCTGAAAAAAAGATTCTCGGTTTTGCCTGCAAAGCCTTTGATATTTCAGGCGAAGAATTCAAACGTATAATTGCCGAGGTGCCACGATGAGTGCGGAAGAAAACGTTAACGACAGCGGCCGCCAGGTGATCGAAGCGGTAAAAGGTTACCTTGAAGCCGATAATATGCGGTTCAGTCAGCTCGATGAAGAGGCGCTCGAGCTTTACATGCAGGGGCATAACCTGACCATGCATCTGGTCATTTATCTGCATAACAGTCACCTGATCTTCAGGGTGCCCAACTTTATCCGCAATGTCGATTTGAACCGCAAAGACGTTCTTCAGTTCATCATGCAGGTCACCAACGAGATTCTCGATATCAGATTCGAACTTGGCAAAGACGGTCGTTCACTCTCGGCCTGCTGCCAGCATATTCTCGAAGATGGCTGGCTGACCCGTAAACAGTTCGATCTGGCGATGATGGTTCTGGTTCATATGGTCGACGATACCTTTCCGCGATTCATGGAGATCATCTACGGCCGCAAGGAAGGCCACGAAGAAACTGGGCAGCAGGATGACAACAGCTTTTCAGAAAGCAAGACCGCGAGTGATGACTCTGACGAAGTTTCTGAAAGCGACGATTTTGCTCCGGTTTCTGACGACGAAAAACCCCGGAAAATAAACTAAAGGAGCCAAACTTTTATGAAACAGCACCACCCGGTTATTTTTTCAGTGATCATGCTGGTGATGCTTCTTATATCAGCTGCTGCCGCTGCTGAAACAGTGCAGATTCCAGAGTGGTTCAACCTGAGTGCCGGGCTGGCGGCTCCCCCTGAACTGGGCAAACCGGTAACGGTTAATGTAAAGCTTCAGATGCTTATCGGCAACGTAGATAAGGCTGAACTCAGGCTCATTCTGCCGGAAAGCTGGAAATCAGATCCGGCCACTCATACCTCGGGTCTGGTAAGTGAGGGCAACAGTGCCGAGTTCACTTTTATCGTCACTCCCGGCAGTTGTTTAAATCAAGGTTCGATTGTAGTCGAGGTGGCGATGAAACCGCCTGTCGACGCCCTGATTACCAGAATTGGTCTGGATTTTCCTGAGAGCGCCGAAGGCATGATCGCTTCGGTCAAAGCCTGGCCGGCAGAAACGAAACGCTATGCCGATATCGCTTTCGCACTCTTTGCCGATGAATCGTTCTACCCCCTCACCGGCGACATGTGGCTGGCATACGAAGACAGTCTCTCACCAGAAGCCGGTTTCAGAGGTCCGGCGTATTACGAGGATACACTCATTTCGGCACATCAGGCGCAGACCGATGTCGAAATGTATGACAAACTGCAGAACGTTCTCCGGGCCGACCCTGATTTTGCCGGCAAACTTGCTGAATCCGGAATCGACATTGTGAAAAAGCGCCAGGATATGCTCAACGGCCTGTATGTATTGGCAGTAAAAGCCTGGCAGGCGAAAAATTACCCGGAAGCTGCCGGTTTCATCGAACAACTCGAAAAGCTTCTCGAAGTAGAGAAGTCAGGAAATTTCGAAAATCTCAGGATTGCGGTTGGCAGTCTCAAGGGTATTTCATTCTGGTCACAGGGTCAGAAAAGGCTGGCTGAAGATGCCTTCAAAAAAGCGTTTTACGCGAACCGCAAACATCCATTGCAGCGCTATGTTCTGCGGAACATCGGCCTGCTGATGCTTGCCAACAAAGACCGCGACACTGCCGCTCAGATGTTCAGTCTGGCATTGCCGTTGAAGCAGGGGTTCACTCTGCTGGAAAAAGAAGCGCAGCTGTTGCGCAAAAACTGATTAAGCAGGGCCGATGGATCAGGTAAAAGATTTTTTCGCTGATCTCCGTTCTCCGGATCCGTCGATCCGTTTTTCAGTTCTGTCGCGTCTTGAAGACCTTTCATTTACCGATGAGCAGCTGGTAAGACTCCGCGAGTTTCTTGCCGTTGAAAATGATCCGGGCATCCGTTTTCAGATACAGAAGGTTCTGGCCCGCTGTGAAAGCCGTGAAAAAGTAAGAGGCGGTGCTGCCGAGCTCGTTGAACTTCTGCAAAAGCCTGATCGTGACGAAATGGCTATTGCATTGATGCTTGAATCGGTTAAGAAGGCAGATGCTGCCGCAGTAGCAACAGGCTTGCGGCAGGCGGGCTGGCCCGCATTTTCTTTGCAGCTGCTGCCTTCAGCCCTCAAGTTTCTGAAAAAGTACGGTGCGGCGGAAGATGTCGAAGCAGTGGCCGGGCTGTGCAGCCATAGCGATCCGAGAGTGTTGAGCGCTGCTATCGAAGCTCTTGAGCGACTGTGCCCCGACCGTCTGCGTGAACATATCGTGCCGCTGCTTCTCAATAGTCATTTCGGCATCAGATCCAGGGCGGTAAGAATTCTGTATCGCTATGATCCCAGTGAAGCTCTGCGGCACTTCGAATCGATGCTTTTTGCCAGCAGCGATGCCGAAAAGCAGGCGGCTCTGATTCATTCGTTCTTTTTTCCCTTCAAGCAGATTGAATCGCTGATGTTGCGCTATATCAGCGTTGAAACCGATGCGGGTCTCATCAGAAAGGCCGGCCTGGTGTTCATGGCCAATCCCGACCGGCAGATTCCGATGCGGTTGCTGGAGGCCAGGCAGGCCTGCGTCGGCGAAAAATTTCAGCTGATCGATGCGATTCTCAAGGGAGTGCTGCAGTCGCTTTTCATGGCCGGGATTGTCAATGCCGAACCGGCTCAGATGCTGCAGGTTCTCGAAAGTCATTTTCAGGAAAAGCGCGTTCGACTGTTCATCGATCGTTTCAGTCTTGGTCTGAAGTCCGGCGAAGCCGAAACCCGCCTGAAATCGGCTCTGAAACTTTGTGAGCTGATCAGGCACGGTATTGAAGAGCCGCGCACCCTCATAGAAAGCTACCTGGAAAAAGAGCGCGATGAGAAAATCCGGCTGCAGGTCAGGCAGTTTCTTGAATCTGGCCGGCTCGAGCCTGAGGTTTCCCAGCCGGAACAGGCCAGGCCGAAGAGCCTGCTCGATTACCCGCCTGAACAGCGCATGCGCCTCTATGACACGCTCAATAAAGAGAATTTTGCCAGATTCATGGCCGGTGTTCAGTCGCAGACTGCTCAACTGCCGGTTGAAGAACAGGTGGCGATACTTGCAGCGGTCGAACGTTGCGGCAGTCGCCGCGATTCAGAATTTGTCGCACGCTTTCTCGAAAGTGACAACTCTGAACTTCTTACTGCCGCAATCGATGCGCTGTGTGCCATTAATCCGGAAGCTCTGCATCCGCTGCTGCCTCAGCTGATAAAACATCGTTTCGATGAAGTCAAGGTTGCGGCGATCAAGGTTTTTGCACTGTTCGACAAGAAGCAGGCAATTTCTCTGGTTGAACAGATGCTGCATTCGATCAAACCTTCCCAGAGGCGAAATGCGATCTTCTGCCTGGCTCATTTTGATTTCGCTTCAGTCAGTCAGACTCTGCTTGCCGCCATCAAAAACGAAGGCGATGAAGAGAACCTGCAGCAGATAATCTCAATTTTCAGATCCAACCCTGACGAGGAGATTTTCATCTGGTTCTATATAGAGGCGCGAACCGGCCGATCAGCGAAAGCAGGTCTCTATAAAGAACTCTATGCTGAACTCGCCAGGCAGATTGTGGCCGCCGACCCCGGCAAAACCGAAGCTGCACTTTTTGCAGCCGCAGAGGAACGCCTGGAAGAAGAGAACCGCAATCGTTCGCAGCGTTCAGCCTATCAGCTTGAAAAAATACAGAAAATCCGCCAGGATTCTGAAAAAAAGGCAGATGTCGAACCGGAACTGATTCGTTTTACTGTGGCTGCATATGCGGTAGGAGCGGTTCTGACTGCAGTAATATGGTTCGGTTTTCTTGCACCTTCGACATCTCCCAGGCAGAGCCCGGCAAAAAAGGCAGGTCTGGCGGCAAAAAATTCTACCAGAACCCTGAAGGGTCTGGTCAACGAATCTGACAAAGACAAGCGTCTGGTAATCATTACCGAAAACGCCACTGAAAAACGCTACGAAATCGTTTTCCCGGAAAGTTTCGGTGAATTGCCGGCAGTCGGCAGCCAGTTCCATGGCCAGGTCAAGGTTACAGGTGATAACCGGAGTGTCATTCAGGGTGAATTGAAAACCGCCTTTTAAAAATTGACATACTTCTCAGGAAACTATAAGATCAGGGCATGAGTAATTTCACTATTACAACGGCGAATGTCAAAGGTGTGTTCATTCTTCGGCCATGTGGGTACGTTGATGAAAACGGCGGCGCGGTAATTTTTGCCACGGTTCAGAAGGCTCTGCCAGAGGGCCATCGGAAGTTCATTCTCAATCTTGCCGCCTCCCCGGTTATCAACTCTCAAGGGATTGCCCAGATTATCGAGCTGGCAGAGATCATTGTCGATGAGAAGAATGGCGAACTGGCTTATACCGGTCTCAGTGAACTTGCCAGCGGTGTATTTAAAATGGTTGGCCTTCTTCAGATGGGCGAAGCTTACCCCACCGAACAGGAAGCAGTCGAGGCAATGGGTGGCTGAAGCGGGTTACACCCCACACTGGACTAATCGCGTCAAATAGTATATATTTAGAGTACGGATAAAATAGCAGACAAGGAGGTCTCTACCGTGGTCAGCAGAACAAATTCAGACAGGGTACACGGTAACCTTCTCCGGACCGACGAGGCCCGCGGGAAATCTTTAGAACGCCTCGCAAGCGGCAAAAAAATAATCAAGGCAAGCGATGATGCTACCGGCATGGCCATGGCCATGGGTCTTGAGTCTCAGACCAGAGGTCTGATCAAGCAGATCGGCAGCCGCCAAAATGAAGTATCGATGTTGCAAACCGCTGATGGGGCGCTCAGCTCGCTTGGCGAACAGCTGCAGCGTCTCAATGAACTGGCAGTTCAGGCATCCAACGGCACTTTGACCGATTCTGACCGCGCCAATATGCAGCTCGAGGTAGATCAGCTGGTTGCTCAGATCGATCAGACCGCAGGCAGCACAGTCTTCAATGGTCAGAATCTGCTTGACGGTTCTCTGCAGCTCAAAATGCAGGGTGGTGAAGCTTTTTCGCAACCACCGGTCAGCAGTGCCTCCCTCGGCATCGAAACCATGTCTGTCGCCTCCACTCAGGCGGCCAGCAATGCGGTTGCTCAGATTGCCCAGGCTCTTAACGGCTTGACTTCACAGCGTGGCTCGATCGGTGCCGCGGTAAACGCCGTTTCTGGTCAGGTTGCCAGCCTGCAGAATGAACTGGTGAACGTCACTGCAGCGCAGTCCAGAATTGAAGATGTCGATATGGCGGCAGAGCTTATCAATCTCAGTCTCTCAGAGCTCCAGTCAAAGTTTGCCATCAAGGCTTTCAAGATCCAGGATGAAAATCGTCAGAGTATTCTGAATCTCCTCGGCGAATAAGAATTACACAAAAACTCCCGGTGGCTCTGCTCCCGGGAGTTTTTTTTCATCAGAAAACAGGGTAATTAAAAGGTTAGAGGCTGAAACTTCGGTTGTTTGAGCGGAATGGATTCAAGAACCGCTTTGACCTGTTCAAGAGTTTTTCCGTAGCCCATCCCCTGGAAGCGGCCTTCGGTGTCGACCGGCCAGCTGCCCTGTACGCCGTTGAACAACTCGAAATGCCCCTCGGCCTTTTTTAGAAACAACAGATAGGTCGCGCCATTTTTGAATTCGGGGTAATCTTCGATGCCCCGGTAGTTTTTGATTTTGATGCTTTCACCTGCTTTTGGCTCACCCTTGAGGGTTTCATCGATTTCGAAGAGACAGGCAAGAATCTCAGGCCCTTCCGGCAATCGGCCGGTTTCTTTGATCGCGGTGATTTTGCCTTTGACAATACAGTCGGCGCCGCCGGTAAGCTGCTCGAGACTATAGGTTTCAATCATGGCAAAGCCTCCGATTCCGATCAGTAACATGCAGACAATCATTACAGCTTTCATGGATTCCTCCGTATTTGGTATTCATTATAATTCATTTTGCCCAGAGTTTTGTCAATGCGGTTGACAATAGTCGGTTGGGTTGAGATTATTTTACTATGCCAGCAGATTTCCAGTCAGTTAAGATTACCGCGGGAACACGTGGGTTCGCCATCATGATCGCTCTGATCATCGGCACAGTTCTGCTGATTCTGGCTGTGTCTCTATATACATTCGTCGGTCACCAGCACAGTGGCATGCAGACGATTGTCAACGGCGAAGTGGCACATTTTCTCGCGGAAGCCGGTATAAACAGCAGTATAGGGGCTGTACGTGCCAGTATTACCCGTAATCTTGAAAGCGGCTCCGGGGCCAAAGAACTGGCAAAATTACTGTTTAAACCTGGTGAATTCAACGATACCTGTATCAATGACCTTCTTGATGCCAGCTGGAATCGTGATCTTGAAGGTTTCGCCCGTGAGGTCGACAAGGACGCGTCGATTCGTGTCGATGTCTGGCTGCGTGATTTTGAAGCCAGTGAAACCGACCCGTCGGTATGGGCTGATCCGGTTGCCCGAAATGGTTTTCTGGTCATCGAGGCTACGGGTGTCTACAAGGCCTCACAACGGAAAATCTCGATCAGGCGCCAGGTACGGGTGACCAGCTCAGTTCCAGGAGTGCTGGGCAAGTTCACCATGTATGTAGGTGATGCAGCCCGGCGCAGTGAAGATGCCTTCAATCTTATCCGCAACGATTACCGCGGTATGATCACCGATGGCCCGCGCCCTCTGGTCTGTTACAACCACGCGACACCCGACACTCCTCTTGAGCCCGGCAATATTGCTGATGTTTTCAAAGAAGAGAAGCTGGCTGATGTCTGGCAGCGCCGTGGCTGGCTGTGGCTCGGGGGCCGTGGCATCAGGCTGAATCTATGTTCCGGGGCTGGTGATCTGGGCGAAATCTTTCACTTTTATGATGTCAGCAATCCAAATGTTTTTTCTCCGGTCAAGTTCACTACCCCGGCCAACTCTCTGCCGGAAACTTTTCCGGGGCCATTGCAGCTCCCCTGGGATAAAAGCAACGAATCGATCAGACAGGTCAGTTACAGCTTCGGGCACAGTTTTGTGCTCGACGGTTTCCATGATCGCAGCAGTCGAAAAGAATCAGAAGCGATGTACGAAGGCAATATCCTTTCTACCGGCGAAAAGAATCATTACAGTTCAAAATCCTCGCTTCTGCATCTCTATGGGGATGCCCGAAAGGGCTATCAGTCGCGCACCAGAATTTTTGGGCCGGTCATGGCTGCATTCATCAGGTTTGCCAATCTTGAAATCAAACCTGAAGAAGCCGATGTTGCATCACTTTTTACGGCGGCCAGCCCCCCGCCTCTGTATCTGCTGCGCTCCATCTCAGGCGATGATTATAACAACTCGGTCGATATAGATGAGGTCGGTCGCCGCAGCGTTGGCGGTCCGCTGCTGAAGACCGGCATGCTTTTCAAATCATACGAGGAATATGCCTCTCTGATGAGCCGGGTGGTGGAACTCCCCTACATGGATTCCTACAACAGCATGCAGGATGTTCTCGATGCGCGGCCTGGTCGCACTTTTCCCTCGTCGACGCGTGCTTTCACTGCCGAAGCATCTGATCAGCTGACTTTGCAGCGTGATCAGCACGTTTTTTTCAAAGGGAGACCATCAGCGGAAAGCGTGGCGCAGCAGCTGGCCGGTCGGGTTCAGGTCGAGGTCGAAACAATAAGTGAATTCTGGGACCGCTACCTCAACCAGCAGGGTGAGCTCGAGCTGAACGCCGTAGTCAGAATCAGAAACCCGCGCGGTCTCGATATGCAGATTCCTGCAGCCGGAAAGCCTCAGCCGATGGTAGTAAAAGGCGGTGGTATCATCGTTATCGAGTCAGGCAACCTGGTTTTGCGTGGTATTTCATGTGCGGCCGCCGACCAGGCCCTGACCGTCGTTCTGCGGGGCAGCGGCTCGGTTTCATTTGCCTCGACGCAGCCGAACCACGTGAACCTGATTGCTCCAGATGCCGAACTGGCCTATGGTTCAAAGTTCGATCTGTTCGGCACTCTGTGTGTGGGTTCCATATACGCCGATCATCGCTTTCAGGGCGGCATGGTGCGCTTCAGAGCCGGCCAGGATCCGACTTATTCCGGTTATGACCGATTTTACAAGGTGTTTGTCGACCCGAGGGATTCATATTGGAATGAATAATCGACGTCTGGGTATTTCGCTGGTTGAAATCGTGCTGTCGATGGGCATTCTGTCGATGATCATGCTGCCGGTTTTTATGACCTTTTCTTCAGGCAACGTTAACATTCAGGTCACTGAAGGCGAGTTTCGGGCGCACACTGCAGCTCTCGAACTGATGGAACAGATTATCTCGCTGCCTTTCAATCTTATCCGGCCAGGAAATTATGATTCCAGCCTGATTGCTGACGGCAGGGCCTTTGCCGGCGGTCCGGCAGTGTTCAGGCTCACCGCGTCGTCTGAACTCAAACCGTCGCTGGCGATCGAGGAAATCAGGCGTAATAATCGGGTTGTATTCAAGAAAATTACTGTCAAAATCGCTTTTCCATCTGCCAGGGCTTCTGACAGAATGCGTGAATTCACTTTGAAAACGCTGGTGGCCAATGAAAATCTATAAACGCGGCTTCACCCTTGCCGAAATACTCGTTGTCTGCGGGATTTCAGGAGTTTTTCTCGGTATAGCCATCATGCTTTTCATCAATTTTCGTCAGGGCTATTCGCGCAGTGAGAATGTAGCAGTTCTGATGCAGGAGAGCGCGCTTTTTCTCGCCCGCCTGCGTACCGATCTTAACAATGCCGTTCTCAGCGGCCCGGCAGGTGGCATTGACAAACAGATACAGGCAGCGCCGGCTCAGCTGACCTTCAACATCTACAGCAGCGCCCGTGGCAAAATTCTGCCGGTTGTTTATCAGTATGATCCTATCCCGGGTGGCGGCAGCATAAGCCGGCGCGAAGATCACGGCGGCGAAAAGGTTTTGATAAAGAGCCATGTGGCATCTTTGACCTGGCAGCTGCAGCTCGAAAGATTTGCCACGCCAGGTTCAGGAACATTCCGGCTCAGCGTCGCCATCGATCTGCAGCTGAAAACTGCGACCGGCCGTGAAAAGCCATTTGCCATCAAAACCGCAATTTTTCCTTCCCGCCTCAATCGTCAACTTAACAATCCCTGAAGATTTTTTGCAACGAACTCCAGAAAAAATGCGTATAATTAGATGAACATCATGTACGGGCGGGGAGGCTGAAAATGAACAGACGACTGATGATCGCGCTGTTGGCCACGGTTTTGTTTGTCGTGGCCGGTGCAGTGCCGGTTACGGCGCAAGGCGAAAGTTATCTTGACACCATTTATCGCGCCGGCAACTCCGGCACTTCAGTAATCACCGACAGGCCCGAAGCCTCCTATGCCGGCACCGACGACAATCCGGAAGTTGTCGATGTTCCTGACCCGGTCGGCGATCCGGCGCAGCAGAAAGCCATGGAAAAGCTGCAGTCGGTGATCAACAGCATCATGCGCGTCATTGCCGGCCGAATGTGCGGCACCCGCATCGTCATTGTCGTCATCCCCTGCGAACGCATTTTCCCCAAGCCGACAGCCACCGCCACTTCGACCTCTACCGCTACCAGAACCACAACCTCTACATCTACAGTCACCAGGACCTCTACATCTACCGCCACTGCAACTTCTACGTCCACATCCACGGCCACATCTACGTCTACATCCACCGCAACTTCGACTTCGACTTCGACCTCGACCTCGACCGCCACTTCGACTTCGACGGCAACGGCTACCTCTACTTCGACCTCTACTGCCACCGCCACTTCTACCGGTACTGCAACAGATAAAGAAGCGGTGCGGGCGGCGGTTCTGGCCAAATACGGCATCAGTCTGACCGATGGTGCCAATAACTGCTCCTGGAGCATCAACCAGCTGAATGCCGCCAATGAAACATTTAGCGAGCTGCCCTCATTCTTCAGAAAATGCACCGATGTCGTTTATCGTGACGGGCAGCCGAACGCTTCCTTTATTCCGCCAAGTGCTTCAGCCTATGTTATGGTGCCGCAGCGCAAGGTTCACATGCTCGACCTCAGCGTGTCGATGACCCAGAATGCCTACAATTCCATGGTGGCAGCTTACGGGCGCGCACCCACTCAGGCTGAACAGATGGCATATCTGAAGCATAATTTCAAACGCACTCTCGTGCATGAAATGACTCATTGTTTTCAGAATACCTACCCGCAGGTCTACCAGGCCTGGGCAGGCAGATTCTGGCCGGGTGGTCGTCTGTCCGGCACCAGCCCGACCGGCTACGGCCGTACGCAGCCCGCTGAAGACATGGCAGAATCAGTAGCCACCTATTACACCGGCGGCTCGATCAGAAACGGCATGTTCGTTTCCAGAAGCGGCGCCACCATGGATCTCAACCGCTACAACTTCATCAAGCAGTATGTAATGGATGGCAAAGAATATCTGCAGTAAAGGAATCAGTCTATGAAAAAGCTGATCGCTCTGTTCGTTCTGTGCGCAACGCTGCTGGTTGTTCCCGTCAGGGCACAGAATGCCAGTTATCTCGATTCAGTTTACCAGACTCTCGAAGTAGCTACCGGCACCGATGCTCTGACTGCTCTGAAAGACTCGATCAGTGCAAAATATGACGTAGTCGTCGCCGAAGATCAGGCCGAAAACCAGAACCAGTGGAGCCTGAGTTACGTTCAGGCGATCAAGGATGTTCTTGCCGCTCTCCCTGCCAGTTTTACGGCTTCGACACGTATGGTTTTCCTTGATCCGTCACCGGTTCAATATGAAGTAAAATATGTCGGCTTCAATGATCAACATGGTATCGTTCAGATCGGAGCCGGGGTCATGACACCGTCGGTCATCTTCATCAGACGCTTCAAAGAGGTTTATAAAACCACCCCAACCGATACCCAGCTGGTCAATCGTTTTAAAACCATTCTGGTCAGAGGTATGACTTACGGCTTCCTCCAGGAACACCCCGAAATTGCGAAGAAGTATGCCAGTATTGCCGCCCAGTCTAAGCTGCCGGTCAAGGTTTACGGCCCGGCGGCCGAAATCAACATGGTTACGGCTCCAGGCAAAACCGCTGCCTGGGTTGATCTGGCGTTCGCTGTTTCGATGTACTGCACAGAAGCCTCCAACCTGCAGAGCAAATACAAGAGCCGCTATGATTTTGTCAAAACGATGGTGATGAATAACCAGACGGTAACCGGCTGGACAAACCCTTCGGTCGCCAGTGATACCACGACAACCGGCGGCAACGACAATCCCGGCGGCAATGTCGAAATTCCGGCAACCCGCCCGCCGCCTGCGATTCCTGACGGTGATTATATGCCGATCGTCACTCAGGTCGATGTTGGAACCGCTTCAGCTAATCTGCCGGCCAGCTATAAAGAAGCACCTGAACTGTTGCGCAGCGCCATTGCCGAACTGTTTGCCGAACTGCCGAAGTTTTTCTCGACCTGTACCGAAGCGATCGCTTACGTGCCGACTACTGATACCGAAACGGCCTTTTCATCAGAGGGTTTCGTTTTCATTACCCAGAATTCCTGGTTCATGCCATCGTTTTCGACTCTCGATGATGCCGCCAGGGGCAAGCGTTTCAAACAGACCCTCATCCGCGAGATGACCCTGCGGTTTCTGTATTTTCACCCTGAAGTCACCACCAAATGGAAAACCACTTTCGACAAGAACATGACGACCTACGATGCCTATGTCGATATGACTCAGGCAGCAGTGATGTATTACGCTACCCCGGCCTATCTGAAAGAGATCAACCCGGCCCGCTACAACTTCGTTAAAACCGTGGTCATGCTCGGCAAGGAATTCTCGAACTGATTCGATCGATCGTTAATCTGTTTGTTTGCACAGCGCCATTCTGTGGCGCTGTGCTGCTTTTAGAGAACCTTTATAGGCCGGTCAGAGGTCAGCTGAAGCTGTGTTTGCAGCGCCGGCAATGTTTTTCCAGCTGATGCCGAAGCGCTGCAGATATTTTCGCAGCCGGTCTGAATCGTTGCTCGACTGCTTGTTGCGTATCGAATTGCCGAACAGGCGGCGGCCGGCCTCGGCCATACTGTCACAGACAAGGCAGATTTCCAGAACCTTTTCAAGTTGTATGCGATCGAAAAGATCGAGACCGGCAAGAGTTTCTGGCGACAGAAGCGCAGCAATCAATCTAGATTGCCCGTTCTCGCCGTTACTTTCCTGGCCCCAGCCGTTCTGAAGTTTACGTATTTCCTGTTCGACTTCGGTTGTGCCGATTCGGTGCCCTTCAGATAAGGTGATCATGCGGGTCAGTGAGCTGTTGAGGTCGCGAAAATTCGCGGTCCAGAGTGCTTCTGCCGATGTCGCGAAGCTTGTGAACCGCTGACGAGCTTCACTGCTGAAGCCGACCGGTTCGCCAAGCCGTTTTGAGTGCTGCTGCAGTTCAAAGTCGATGTTCGGTTCGATATCTTCGGGCCTGTCTTTGAGACCCGGAATGGTGAATTCCCAGAATTTTATGCGGGCCAGCAGGTCTTGTCTGAAACGACCGGCACGGCATTCATCACGAAGATTTCGGTTGGTGCCGGTTATCAGCTGAAAGTCGCTGTTAACTTCTTTGTCAGAGCCTACCGGCAGATAAACTTTTTCTTCGATAGCGCGCAGCAGCATCGCCTGTTCGTCGAGACCAAGTTCGCCGATCTCATCGAGAAAGAGAATGCCGCCGTTGGCTGTCTTGAGCAGACCATCGCGATTCTCGGTTGCACC
This sequence comes from uncultured bacterium, assembly GCA_964474705.1. Taxonomy (GTDB): domain Bacteria; phylum Muiribacteriota; class Ozemobacteria; order Ozemobacterales; family Ozemobacteraceae; genus Rifleibacterium. Next base: position 51,872 of record CAYYUI010000004.1, on the reverse strand, counting down.
GGTGAAGGCACCCTTTTTGTGGCCGAACAGCACCGACATTGCCATATCACCACGCAGAGTGGCGCAGTTAACTTCGATAAACCTGCCTTTGATTCTGTTGTGCTGCCGCCGCAGTTCGAATATCTGTCGCGCCAGCCTGGATTTCCCGGCACCAGTTGGCCCTGAAAGCATAATCGGCATGTCGCTGCGCAGGGTGACTTTTTCGACTTCGGCGATCAGGGCGTTGAAATGCGGGTTGCGGGTTTTTATGCCGGATTTGAGAAATGAAATATCGTCTACCGTCTGCTGGGCGAACCGACGGGCGATGCTGTCGTATCTCGACAGGTCGAGATCGATGATTTCGTAACTGCCGGGTGGGGAATTGTGTCGGCCCGGGCCGGTCTGCAACAGTTTGCCCGGAAAAAAGCCGGCTTCGGTGAGGAGAAAGGTGCATATCTGGGTGACGTGGGTGCCGGTGGTGATATGCATCAGATATTCTTCATTCTCTTTGAACTTGTACTGGTGTGAATAGTCGAGCATCCCGGAAAAGACTTCCTCGAAATCCCAGGGGTTTTTAAACTCGACGAATTCAATCTTTACTTCTGTTTCAGGCGAAATGGCAGCAATATCGGCTTTTACCTGATCAGCGAGTGAAACGTCGCGGTGACTGCACAGCAGATGAAATCTGTCGATCAGCAGGTCTTCGTGCTGGCAGACGGCAACCGAAGGGCGCCAGTTTTCCCAGCGATTCTGTTTGCCACGCCGGTCGAGAACGGTGCCGAGAAAGCCAATTACTACATTCTTTTTTCTCATATGCCTGTCTCCTGTCAGTCTCACCTCGCTCGAATCTGCCAGCCTGTGCGAGATGATTAAACGCTGCTGAGAATAGCCATTTGCTCAGACGACATGCCAGTCCTGTCACTGCGGGGAGTTCTGCGTAGCGTCAGCGAAGCGGAACGACGTGGCAGTCGCTATGACAAATATTTCGTATCAGACACCATCTGATTCATGCATACTTTCGTTTTCAGCCAGGCGTAGCATGGTGATAGTCGTTGTCGGTTCAGGGTTCGACAACGACCACGACCACGACCACGACCACGACCGCGATTACCACTACCACAAATAGCATGACCACGAGCGAGATAGATAAGTATCTGCCACCCCTGTCACTGCGAGGAGTTCTGCGTAGCGTCAGCGAAGCGGAACGACGCGGCAGTCGTCACTAAAGTATATTATAGTATATAAAATATAATAAACAATATAAATTATTCGGGCAAAAATTTCGAGAGGTTGGGCTGTGATCGTTTGCTGATGCAGTTTTTGCTGTTTTTTCAAGGTTGGCATGGTCGTTGCAATATACATAGATGTCTGTTGATTCGACCAGGTCGGTGCCCGCCCGTGGGCAAAGGGTATGCCGGGCCTGCTTTGAAGGCGATACAGACACCTGGATAGCTCATATGGTAGAGCAATGGCCTTGTCAGCCATGAGTAGCAGGTTCGAATCCTGTTCCAGCCTCACTGCTTAACAAAGCAGTCTTAGCCTGAAGAACACCGGGTAAGGTGCCGGGCCTGAGCCGGCCGGTCCGTAGAGACGACGCAGCCGCAGCAGCAGGAATCCAGGGGATTCCGGGCCGGCGGAGACATTGAATGATCGGTTGAATCGGGTAGTCGCAGCAGCGATCATGCAGGCAGCAGATACCGTCAGATTGCCGGGCCCCGCAGGCATCTTTCCAGCAGATGCAGGAGAGAAGGCAACGGGGAACGCATCTGACTCAAGCTGACTCCATCGTTGCCCGACTGGCAGATGAACCGGATGTTCCGAGGGCACTGAAATTCAGCAGCCGCGCAGCGGTTGAAAAGGAGATAAATATGATCAGAATCGTCAGGGTTAAGAATGCAGAAACCGGTTTGCGCTTCAGAAACGGCAAGCTCATCGAAGTTCTCAAACCCGGCTGGTATCTCGCCAGAACCATTGTCGGCGAAACCATCGATGTTCTGCGTGAGAAAGACCTGTTCGTCTGGCATGAAGAAATCGACCAGATTGCCAGTTCCGGCCTGCTGAACGACCGTGTCGTCGTTGTCGATCTTAAAGACAGCCAGCGCGCGATTGTCTGGCTCGACGATCGTTTCTACACTCTTCTTGGGGTCGGCCGGCAGCTGATCTGGAAGACTCAGAAAAATGTGCGTGTCGAAGAATTGACTGTCGAAGACCCGCGTTTTGAACACCGCCAGCTCTTCAGGATCGGCAAAGCGCCGATTGCCAAAGAGCTTCTCGAAGCCGTTCAGGTCGAACAGGGTGAAACCTGTGTGTATTTCAGAGACGGCAGATTCGTCGAAGAATTACAGCCCGGGTTCTATGCTTTCTGGAAAAATATTTCGGCTCTGAAGTTCGTTACCGTCAGTAAAAAGGAGAAGGTTCTCGATCTTTCGGGCCAGGAAATCATCACTGCCGACAAAGTCAGCCTGCGCCTGAATGCGGTTGCTAATTTCAGGATCGTCGATGCTCTGAAATCAGTCTCAGTCTGTGAAGCGGCAGAAACAGCTCTGTATCGCGAATGTCAGTTGATCATGCGCACCGTTGTCGGGGCCCGCAAGATCGATGAAATGTTGGCTGCCAAGGATCAGCTCGCTGAAGAAATTTCGGCTGCTCTGAAAGCTAAGGCACAAAACTACGGCATCGAAGTATGCGGTTTCGGTATCAAAGATATTATTCTGCCTGGCAAGATGCGAGAAATCATGAACCGGGTCGTCGCTGCGCAGAAAGAAGCCGAAGCAAACCAGATCATCAGACGTGAAGAAACCGCCGCGACCAGAAGTCAGTGCAATACCGCCAGAATGCTCGAAGGCAACCCGACTTTGATGCGCCTGCGTGAACTTGAACTCATTGAAAAAGTTGCCGAAAAATCTACCCTCAAACTGGTTCTCGGCGAAAAGGGCCTGACTGAAAAGCTTGTCAACATGCTCTGATCAGGATCTGTTTTGCCAGTGTTCAAGAATGCTGAGGCAAGGTAAAATTCAAATAGAGAATAATGGAGCATTAAAATGATCAGAATCGACGGGTCGATGGGGGAAGGTGGCGGCCAGGTATTGCGCACGGCACTGGCATTGTCTGTCTGCACCGGCAAGGCATTTACCATCGAAAACATCAGATCGAAACGCAGGAAACCAGGGTTGATGCGGCAGCATCTCACTTGTGTGCATGCTGCCCGTGAAATCTGCTCGGCAGAGATCAGTGGCGATGATATCTCTTCGCAACATCTGGTATTCAAGCCTGGCTTCGTTCAAGACGATGACTACCATTTCGCGGTTGGCAGTGCCGGCAGCGCCATGCTGGTGCTGCAGACGGTTCTGCCGCCGCTGCTGATGGCACCTGCTTCTTCGACTGTAGTTCTTGAAGGTGGCACTCATAACCCTCTGTCGCCGACCTTTCATTATATTTCCGAAGTTTTTCTGCCTATGGTTAACAGATTTGGCGGCCAATGTTCTGCTGAATTGAAAACCTGGGGCTTTTATCCGGCCGGTGGCGGCCGGGTCGAGGTCAAAGTAGTGCCTTTCGGCAAACCGAACCGCCTCGACCTGTGCCGATCAGGAGACATGCTCGGAGCCGAAGTTCTGGCGGCCGTGTCGAAGATTCCCTGGGAAATCGCCGAAGACGAAAGCCTGGCGATCGTGAAGTCGGTAAGGTTTCCGGTCAGCAGGAGGCGGGCGATTACCGTCGATTCCGTCGGGCCGGGAAATGTGGCGATGGTCAGAGTTGACTTTCAGCACGGTTCGGTCATGTTCACCGGCTTTGGCGAACTGGGCGTGTCGCGCCGCAAGGTGGCTCATATTGCCAGTGTTGGCGCCAACCGCTTCGTAAAATCGCAGGCGGCGGTGGATGAGTATCTTGCTGACCAGATACTGATTCCGATGGCACTTGCCGGAGGTGGCAGTTTCACGACAACCGAACCTTCACTGCATACCAAGACCAATCTGCAGGTAATCAAACTTTTTCTGCCGGTCGATTTTTCAATCACCAGACTGGATGAACAGCTCTGGAAAATCGAACTGTCTTCTTTGCAGGGCTGACAAAAACTGCTTGTAGAGCGATCAACGGTTATTGATAACTGCACCCGGAGAGACGAAGGGTTGTCGAATCGATTCTATTTTGTATTGGCAGGGTTCAAATATTGCCTTGTCGGCAGGAGAGTGACCGACAATTGCCAAAAACGCGCGGGCTGCAGCATTCGATGCAGGCCTGCTTCAAAAAAACAGAGCCGGGAGGCTTGTTATGGAATGGATAAAAGATAAAAAAAGCATCTCACCAGATGCGCGTATAGCGATCAAATCATGGTGTGCCGAACTGGAGCCGGATGCTCTGAAACAGGCAGCCGATCTGGCTTCGCACCCGTCAGTCGATCTGCATGTGGCTCTTATGCCAGACTGCCATGTCGGTTACGGCATGCCGATCGGCGGGGTAATTGCCTGCCGTGAATCGGTTATTCCGAATGCGGTTGGCGTCGATATCGGATGCGGCATGGGTGCGGTGAAAACCAGCATCATGGTCGACGAGCTTGGCGATAAAGAGCAGATCAGGGCAATTCTTGCCGGGGTGAAAAAGCTGGTTCCGGTTGGCGAAGGCAACAGCCATCGTTTTGCCCAGGAATGGGAAGGCTTTGCCGCCTACGAAGCCGAGCTTGGCGACAAAATGCCAGACTGGTTCGACCGCGATCATCTGAACCATGACCGCAAAAATCTGGGCACCCTGGGTGGTGGCAACCACTTTATCGAACTGCAGGCCGACGAAGATGGCCTGGTCTGGATGATGCTGCATTCAGGTTCGCGCAATCTGGGTTATCGCATCGCCGCCCATTATCACAAACTGGCTTTCGCGCTCAACGAGAAATGGCACGCCGGCATACCGAACCGCGATCTGGCATTTCTGCCTTCTGATGCCGATGAAGGCCGCAATTACATTCGCGACATGAATTTTGCCCTGCGCTATGCTCTTGAAAACCGTGCCCGCATGATGGCCGCCTTCAAGAAAGTGATGCTGGAGCTGTTTCCTGGAATCGGATTTATCGAAGAGATCAACATTCATCACAACTACGCGGCCCTCGAGAATCATTTTGGCCGCAACTTCTGGGTACATCGCAAAGGGGCGACCTCGGCGCGCAAAGACCAGCTTGGCATCATTCCGGGAAGCATGGGCGCTTTCTCTTATATCGTGCGTGGACTCGGTAACCCTGAGTCGTTCACTTCCTGTTCGCATGGCGCCGGGCGCCGTATGGGCCGCAAAGAGGCCAGTCGCAACCTGACGCTCGAAGAATGTAATCGCGCTATGGAAGGCATCGTCTTCGATCGCTGGCAAAAAGCTCGCGGGTACGGCAAAAAGAAGGGCGAAACTTTCGACTTCGGTGAGGCGCCACAGGCCTACAAAGATATCGATACCGTCATGGCCAGCCAGCGAGACCTTGTCGAACCGGTCGTAAAATTGCGCCCGCTCGGCGTCATAAAAGGCTGACGGGTTTGGCGCTGTCATTGCGAAGGGTAACGCCCTGAAGTCGTATTTCGAATACATAAGCCAGTTCTGAGCTGATCGCACGCTGCAAGACTACGATTACGAACACGATCAAGATAAATGATACGCTGCAGAACGGCTACTGTTTCAGGTGGCGTTCGAGCTGTTTTTTGGTGCCTTTGAAAGGGGTGGCTTTATCGGGTTCGTCGGGCCATGGGTGCCTGGGGTAACGGCCTTTGAGCTCGCCGACAACCTGGCGGTAGCCGGTTTTCCAGAATGAGGCGAGGTCGGCGGTGATCTGCACCGGCCGGCCGGCCGGCGAGAGCAGGTGAACCAGCATCGGCTGTTCGCCGTTGCAGACGGCCGGGGTGGTGGCGAGACCGAAGAGTTCCTGTATCTTTACCGCCAGAACCGGCGGACCATCGGCCTGGTATTGAATTCTGACGCTGCTGCCCGAAGGAACTTCGTATCTTTCCGGAACCAGCTTTTCGAACTGTTCGCGGCGGTTCCAGGGGAGTTGCTGCAGATACAGCTGCGCCAGTGACTGTTTCTGCAGATCAGCGAAACTGCGACAATGTTCGGCCATCTCTTCAATCTGCAGCAGCAGCCAGTCACGGTCGAGAGCCGGGAAATCACGGCCGGCGGCACTGCGTTTGAGCAGGGCGATGCGCCCCATAAATTCGGCGTTGGCAGGGTCTTCGAGATTCATTGCCCGGCTCAGATCATTGGCAGCGGCCTGAAGAAGTATTTTTCCGGCCTCGGCGGCGTCGCCTGGCCTGATCTGCGTTTCGTGGTCGGCAAGCAGCAGTTTGCCATACCAGAGGCGTTCGCGGGCGGCCAGTTTCTGATTCTGCGTGTTGAAAAAGATTTCGCGGGCCGACTGGCAGGGTGCGCCATCACCATTTTTCAGCCATTCGGGGTTGATGGCGCAGCCGAGAAAGATGCGCCCGTCGTTGGTGGCGGCCCGCAGCCGCGCATCGACTCTGAGAGCGAGAATGAATTCGTGATTTTTCAGCAGCCCGTTCGAACTTAGACTCAGACCCTGGCCGCTGCAGATTGTATAGGCAGTCGATCCCTGGCTGCCGCGCCGCATACAGACCCGGTCGGGAAAAGCGCTCAGCAGCGCCCGGTGCAGCAGGTCGCGCGGGTTTGCCTTCGTTGCCGGAATGGCTTTGAGCTGTTCAGGTTTCAACAGATCGAGAAGCTGCTTCTGTGCCTTTTCGATTCGCCAGACGGCGTTACGGTCGATGCGGTAACTGCTGCTTCGATTGCCAGGTTCAAGCAGTTCCAGGCGAAGATCCAGGTCGGGGTCAGCGGCATTGCCGCCAGACGGACCATCATTAACAGAAAAATCACTGAGAATTATATCTTTTTCAGCGATCAATGCCACGGCCATGGCTGCTGCCCGGGCAACTCCCATTTCGGCGGCAGTTAAAAGCATGCGCGCCAGTCTGGGTTCGACCGGCAATTCGCATATCTGCCTGCCGAGCGGGGTGACATGCAGCCCTGAATCGACGGCGTGCAGCATCTGGAGCAGGTCGATGGCCCGGCTGATTTTGTCTTCGCCGGGGCTCTGCAGCCATTTGAAGGCATGCGGGTCAGAGCAGCCCCAGGTGAAAAGTTCGAGAATCGTCGGGGTCGGGTCGGTTCTGACAATTTCCGGTTCTTCATTTTCAGCAAGCTGTTCGTGTTCAGCTTTGCTCCAGAATCTGATGGCGCGGCCAGGGCGCAGGCGCCCGGCGCGGCCGGCACGCTGTTTCGCCGAAGCTTTGCTGATGCGCTGCATTTCGAGTTTTTCGAGGCCGGTCTGGGCATCGAAATTCTGGCGGCGGCACCAGCCGGTATCGATCACGGTGGTGATGCCATCTATAGTCAGTGAAGTTTCAGCAATATTGGTGCTGAGAATGATGCGCGGCACGCTGGCTGGCTGCAGAGCGGCTTCCTGGTCTTCGATGCTCATCGAGCCATGCAATGCGAGAACCCTGTGCCTGGCGGTCGCTGATCTGCCCTCAAGAATCTGCTGTACGGTTTTTATTTCGCCGGCTCCGGGCAGAAAGACCAGGTATTCTTCTTTCGCATCTGAAGCCGAAACGATCTCAGCGATTGTTTCGGCCGCGGCAGAGAACTGGTCGCGGCCGCCGGCGACCGGGCGCCACTGCACGTCGACCGGGTAGAGAAAACCCTTGCCGGCAATGGTGAGGGCTTCATCGAGATAGTTTTCGATCAGTTCGGTGTCGATGGTGGCCGACATGACAATGATGCGCAGATCGGGGCGAACTTCACGCTTGATCTCGCGGCACAGGGCGAGGCAGAGATCGGCGTGCACGCTGCGTTCATGAAACTCATCGAAGATGACGAGCCCGACATTTTCGAGCAGCGGGTCTTTCTGAAGTCGCCGCGTTAGAATGCCTTCGGTAAGCACTTCAATGCGGGTGTCGCGGCCGATATTACTGCTGAAACGCACGTTATGGCCGATTACCCGCCCCGGCACCGAATTGTCGAGGCTGGCCATGCGGCGGGCAATGGCTACGGCAGCGACCCGGCGTGGCTGCAGCATCAGAATGCGTGATTTTCCAAGCCAGGCTTCGCTTTTGAGGGCCAATGGCACGATCGTCGACTTGCCGGCCCCTGGTTCAGCAGTGAGAATGACATCTTTACCGGCCTGCAGTGCAATTTTTATTGCAGGCAGGCTGTCTTCTATCGGAAAGCGCCGCGCTTCAGCGCCAGTTGTAGACTTGAAAGAGGTTGGCATAGTCGTCGGTCCAGAGGTTGTAATTGTCATAAGCGGGCACCTGGGTCCAGATGCCGGTGTTTTTAAGCATTTCGAGTTTTTCGGGGCGCATCGAGGCGGCAACCCAGTGTGAACTCGCCATCTGGTCATAATCATACCAGTCGTAGCGTATCGAGTCACGCTCGGGTTCATAAAAAGCTTCAAGGCAGTTCATGCCAAGTTTTTTGCAGATGCGCTCTATGACTGGTGACAGTTTGAGGTAGCGGTTCGAAATATGAAAAACGATAAGCCCATTCTGCTGAAGTTTGCGTTGATATAGTTCAAAGGCTTCGAGTGTCAGAAGATGGGTTGGCACTGAGCCTGATGAATAAGCATCGAGAACCAGAAGATCATAATGCCGGTCAGGGACATGCCGCAGCTGCACCCTGGCATCACCCGCAATGATGCGCAGGCTTGACCGGCAGTTGCTCAAAAAGGTGAAATAGTCTGGGTTTCGGGCAATTCTTATCACTGCCGGGTCAATTTCGAAAAAATCGATGTTCTGCCAGGCGCGCCCATACCAGGCGATTGTGCCGCAGCCAAGGCCAACCACCCCGATATTGCGACAGTTGCGGTTGATGATGGCGGCTTTAAAAAGCGCGCCGATTGGGCCTTCGCGGGAATAATATGAAAGCGGCAGCTGATATCTGACTTTGACGCGCCGTTCGACGCCATGCAACGTATAGCCATGATGCAGACGATGAAAAATGTCGGCGATTCCGGCGATTTTAAGGTCGGGGTCGCGGGTCTGGCCATCGGTAGCCAGCCGCGATACTTTGAGAATCCCGTAAAAACTGCGTTCCTGGTGAAGAATGCGCGCGTCTGATGGTTTGCCGGCTATCTGCAGCGCTGCAAAAGTCAGCAGCAGCACGAAGCCGGTGCTGATCGGCCGCCGAAAAAACATGAAAATGAGAAAAAGCGAAAAGGCGAGTTGTCTGGCAGTTTCCAGAGAAAGTAAGTCTTCGGCGCCTTTACGGCTGTAATAGATCAGAAGACAGAATGCCAGCGAAAAGAAGCCGGAAATCAATGTTTCCTGCCGTATTACCAGACTGGTGCGGGGTGTCGAGCCAGAACAGAAAGCGGCAGCCAGGGCGGTAATCAGCATGATCAGAAGGTATTCTGCCTGGGTTACGAAGACAAGCGGAGCAATGACGCTCGTGAAAATTCCGGCGGCAACCCCTCCGGCTGACATCCACACGTAGAATGAATTGAGTTGTTCGACAGCCGGCCTTGCTTGCGCCAGTCGGCTGTGAAAGAACATACAGGCGAGCATCATGAAGAGAAAGTGCATGCCAATCGCCAGCCAGGCGCGTTCGGTGAGCACGTAGTAATACATCAGCAGCCCCAGCAGCGTTGATGGAAACAGAAAACGTTCCCATTTTATCTGCCGCCAGAATGGCGATCTGGCAAATACCAGAATGAACGAGACCAGATACCCGGCCAGAGGCACAATCCAGAGCAGTGGCGCTGAAGAAATATCGGTAGTGATATGGGTAGTGACCGCCAGCATGGCACCGCAGGGCATGAAACCCAGAAATGCCCAGGTTATGGCCTGGTGCCAGTTGACGTTCTTAAAACCGGGTTCTGTCATTACAACGGTCGCCTGATTATCGCCCTTTTTACTGGAAGCTGTGATTTGTTTGCAGTCGTCAGCCTCGGCATTTTTTCGGCCGGACTGTTCGCTGCCGCGTTTTGTGAGGGGCTCCGGATTCCAGGTAATGAAAGCGCAGAAACTGAGAAGTATGGTCAGCAGCAGATAGCCGATCGACCAGAGCCATCTTATCTGTGCCGCTCCCAGGAATGGTTCGAGCATGAGCGGAAACAGCAGGAGTGCCAGCAGACTTCCGGTATTGCTGGCTGAATAGAGAAAATATGGGTCGTCGGCATCAGGCTGTGCGGTCTGTGAATAATAACGCTGCACCAGCGGGGCATTGGCGGCGAGCAGAAAGAACAGAATGCCGATCGAGGCGCTCAACCGGCTGACCAGCCAGATAACCGGCGTTGCGTAGGCAGTTTCGGCACCGGTAAGATCAATATTGACCGGTAGCAGCAGCCAGGCTCCGATCATCAGCATCAGGTGCAGCATCGACTGTCTGGCGCAGCCGAGCAGGCGTATGCCTCTTTCGGCATAGATGTAACCGGCCAGCAGTGCCGCCTGAAAAAACAGCATGCAGGTAGTCCAGACTGCAGGCACACCGCCAAGCGCCGGCAGTAGAATCTTGCCGACCATTGGCTGTATCATGAACAGCAGAAATGAGCCGGTAAAGATTGTCAGCGAAAAAAGCGCTCTTGTCATGAGTTCCCTTGCCCGAAGAACCTGATATTCTGCCAAGTATGTCATTTTGAGAATGCCAAGACAACAGTTTTGTCGCAAAACAGCAATGCTGACCTCTGGTGGCCATAGTTTATGGAAAAAGGATGGATTGAAGTGCTATAATTCAGTTCTGATGACGTTGCTTCGTATTATGAAAATGCAGCAGGGTGGAGTTCAATGAAAAAGATAATTTTTGTGGTTCTTCTGGCGAGTGTGCTTTTTAACAGTTCTGTTTATGCACGAGGTGAAGGCTGGAATATAGATCAAATGCTGAAATTGCAGCTGGTTTATTTTCCGCAGCATCAGATTGTCGGCACATCGGTTGACGCAGAGCATATGGAACCGCTTCTGAAGAATATTTCTGCATCCAGACCTGATATCGACAACATTGTCTACAGCAATCTTCTCTCTATGGGTTTCCCGCTTCCAGAGATCAGGAATGCCGATTCTCTGAAACTATACCTGAAAATGTATGCCTGGCCCGCGAAGTTGAACTCGGCCAGGTCGGCCTGTCGTATATTTGATGCATTTCTTCTTGATAAAATCAGGGGTGGTAGAAGATTATACGCTTCTGCCCGAAATGCTGCCGACGTTTATGTAAAATACGCTCTGGTGGATGCCGCTGAAAGAAGTTTTTCCGACGAATCGCCCTTTGTCGCTCCGGCAGTACCGACTCAATGGGAATTTGATGCAAATCTGCCATTTTCGTCAATCTACGTCACCCCGGAAAAGGTTGCATATTCAGGGACTGAAAGTGACCGGGCCCAGGCCAGTGCCAGAGGGGTCATTGCTTTTCATGCCGATCTGGAAAAAGTGTATTCCAGGTCACTTCGTCTTCTGGCTGCTGACGGCGAAAAGAAATACTATGCCGATCTGCGTGGCGTTAACAACGATGCAGGCCTGATTTCTGCCGTGAGAATCTATGAAGTTCCGCTTAAACCTCTCGTATTTGCCAACTATCGTGAATTGCCTATGCCACAGAATGCCGAAAAAGTATTTTTGTCCGGCCTCCTTCTGGTGAAATTGTCTGATTACACAGCCATCTCTCCTGTTTCTGAAAAGGAATTGGCCGGAATGCTGCCCGGTTCAGTCGAGTTTGAGTCACGATTCAACCGCGTCTGGTCGCACATGCTTGAAATCGGTTCGGTATTTGTTACCGACAATAAGGGCAAAAATTAGAAAAATACCGAGCTTAAAATACAAAAGCCGCCGAAATGGCGGCTTTTGTGCTGAAGAGCGGTTTTTCTTGTCGATCAGTCGACGATTCTGGGGGAATAAAACCTTATTTTCGGGCTTTGTAGCGTGCGGCTTTTTCTTTAACGGCTTTCAGAGCCGGGAGAATTTCGGCCATTTTTACGGCAAGCCCGGTAAATATCTGTGATTCGAGGGTCGCTTCATCGTCAAAAACGCCGATGAATTCGTATCTGGCATCTTTGAGGGCATAAATGTGCGCGTAGCGTTCGATCGGGTGAATGAGCCAGTATTCTTTGACACCGTGTCGTTCATACAGGCGGCGCTTTTTGACCTGATCTTTCGAGGCCGTCGATGACGAAAGAATTTCGACCACCAGGTCAGGCGCACCGGCGCAACCCTTTTCATCGATCTTCTTCTGGTCACAGATAATCGAAATATCTGGCTGAACGACGTTTGAGCAGCTGTTGCCGGTTTCTTTCTTCTCGGCAAGCCTGACATCGAATGGCGCAGCAAAGACTTTGCAAGGTTTATCTTTGAAGAAGCCGCAAAATTCATACATCAGATTTGCTGATACTTCCTGATGCGCTGTTCCCGGTGCTGGAGTCATATCATATATCTGCCCGTCGATGATCTCGCAGCGATGTTCGTCAGGCCACTGCTGATAATCTGCCCAGGTAAAGTGCTCTGAAACCGTCTTTTTTGTCGAAGCTCTCATTTATTCTCCAGGATTGCAAAATCTTAGGACAGTATACCCGTTCATTCTCACCCCGGCAAGATTTCGTCGGCTTTGTGCTTAAAGAGAACGGGCGGCTTCACAGAATTGTGAGGCCGCCCATCGGGTTGTTGCTGGTAAAATCAGTCGACGATTTTAAGATGCAGTTCTTTGAGCTGTTTTTCGGTGGCTTCGTTCGGAGCCTGCATCAGCAGATCCTGGGCGTTCTGGGCCATCGGGAAAGCGATGACTTCGCGAATGTTGGGTTCATTGGCGAGCAACATGACGATGCGGTCGACGCCGGGTGCGATGCCGCCGTGCGGCGGGGCGCCGAATTTGAAGGCTTTGATCATGCCGCCGAATTTGTTGTCGACGACGCTGCTGTCGTAACCGGCGATTTCAAAGGCTTTATACATGATTTCGGGCAGGTGGTTTCTGATGGCGCCCGAGCTGAGTTCGATGCCGTTGCAGACGATGTCATACTGATAGGCTTTGATGGTCAGCGGGTCTCTGGTCAGCAGGGCTTCCATGCCGCCCTGTGGCATCGAGAACGGGTTGTGGCTGAAAATGGTCTGGCCGGTTTCTTCGTCTTTTTCGAACATCGGAAAATCTACGATCCAGCAGAAGCGGTAGCTGTTCTTTTCGCGCAGATCGAGTTCGTCAGCAAGTTTGATTCTGACTTTGCCGAGAATGATCGAGGCTTTGTTCTTGTCATCGGCGACGATCAGCAGGCCTGAACCGTTTTTGGCGCCCATGCGTTCGCGCAGGGCATTTTTGCTGGCGTCAGAAAGCGGTTTTGCCAGGCTGCCCTTGATTTCGCTGTCGGTGTAAACCAGTGAAGCGAGACCCTTGGCGCCGAGTTCCTTTGCGTAATCTTCGAGATCCTTGAAGAACTTGCGTGATTTGTCGGCGATGTTGTCGACGCAGATGGCTCTGACACAACCGCCGGCCTCGACGACCGTTTTAAAAGCGTTGAAATCAGAGGCGGCGAAGATGTCAGAAACGTCAGAAATTTCGAGGCCGTAGCGCAGGTCGGGCTTATCGACGCCGTAGCGCATCATGGCGTCTTCATAGGTAATGCGCGGAAAAGCCGGTGTAGTCACTTTCCAGTCTGAGAATTCTGTGAACAGGCCGTAGAACATCTTTTCAAGATAAGCGAAAACGTCATCCTGAGTTACAAACGACATTTCGACGTCAAGCTGGTAAAATTCACCGGGTGAGCGGTCAGCGCGGGCATCTTCGTCTCTGAAGCACGGCGCAATCTGGAAATAGCGGTCGAAGCCGGATACCATCAGCAGCTGCTTGAACTGCTGCGGTGCCTGGGGCAGAGCGTAAAATTTGCCCGGATAGAGGCGGCTGGGTACGAGATAATCGCGGGCCCCTTCCGGGGAGCTGCTGGTGAGAATGGGAGTCTGAAATTCGGTGAATCCCATTTCGATCATGCGGCGGCGAATACTGGCGATGACCTTCGAGCGCAGCAGAATGTTCTTGTGCAGCTTTTCGCGGCGCAGATCGAGAAAACGGTAGGTCAGGCGCGTGGTTTCCGGCGCGTTGTCTTCGTCAGCAACCTGGAAAGGCAGCACATCAGCGGCGCTCTGCAGGGTCACAGAACTGACTTCGACTTCGATTTCGCCGGTCGGCATGTCTTTATTGACGTTGGCACCGCGACTGATGACCTTGCCTTCGATGGTTACGACCGATTCAACCCTCAGATTGTTGAAATCGCTGTATGCCTGGGAACCTGGAGCAGCGAGAACCTGGGTAATGCCATAGTTGTCGCGCAGGGTGACAAAGAGCACGCCGCCAAGATCACGTTTGCGATGTATCCAGCCAGAAAGCCGAACCTGCTTGCCGCAGTCACTGCCACGAAGTTCGCCACAGGTGTGAGTCCGGTAATTGTTCATGAGGGTATTCCTTTGGGGTGATTTTGCCCTGCAAGTGTAGCGCAACCGCGCATCTAACGCAAGAGTGTTGCCGCCAGGATATTTTATTGCTCGCTCAGACCCGTTTGAATTTCTGAATTATTGATAACTGCATAATTAAAACTTTCAGGCTTTTGTGACGAGAGGCAGGGCTATCGTGGCAGTAAGACCGCCTTCGAGGTTGTTTTTCAAAGTTATCTGCCCCTGATGCAGCTTTATGGCGCGCTGCGCAATGGCCAGGCCAAGACCAATGCCGCCTTTCTGTGGGTTGCGTTCTTCAGAAAGTGAGTAAAATGGCGTGAAGACTCTCTGTAGTTCTGCTTCTGGAATTCCGGGACCCTGGTCGGCAACTGTTATAATTGCAGCATTGTCGAGCAGCTGCAGTTGAACCTTTATTTCAGAGTTGTCAGGACTGTGTTTGAGCGCATTGCGCAGAATGTTTTCTACTGCACGTTCAATAAGCTGTGGAATACCCGAAAATTCGAGGTGTTCAGGCGCAGACAGTTTCACCAGGCAGTTTCTTGCCCTGCCTTCAAAGTTGGCATCGTTACATATTTGTGCCAGAACCTCAGGCAGTTGAAATCTTTCTGGCGTGCTGCTGATTTCGTTGTTTTCAAGCTTTGAGAACTGCAGCAACTCTTCGATCAGGGCATTCATCCGGGAAATTTCCGTGCCGATACGTGTAAGCATGCTCTGATCGGCGTCTGGTGATTTACGCTGCAGGAGCTCTATGCTTACCTGAAGGCGGGCAAGGGGCGAGCGAAGCTCGTGTGAAATATCATTGAAAAGGCGTCGCTGGCCGCTGACAAGCTTTTCTATTTTCTCGGCCATTTCATTGAAGTCGCCGGCCAGATCGCTGATCTCGTCGAACCGGTCCAGGGTTGGGCCGGTGATTCTGGTTTTTAGATCGCCCATCGCGAAACTTTTGCTCGCAGTTCGCAGGTCGATAAGAGGTTTTATGATGTAACGTGCCAGCATGAAGCAGAGCAATCCGGTAGTAAGTAGAAATACCGGCAGATTTTCGATGATTCTGGAAATAATGAATCTGGCCCGCATTGGCACCGGGTTGGGAAGATGGCAGACAATCGCGTAGTTCTTTCCGGAATCTGATTTGATCGCGGCTCCGAGAAGGATTTCGCCTCCGATTGTCTCTGAGAGAATTGTATGCCCTGCCAGCAGGCGGGTTGCCAGCTGTCTGATTTCCTTCTCGTTTTCTTTGAACAGGCGGTCGAAATCGCGTTCCCATGGTGGAGGTTCAGGATTCTGCGTGTTTGGGGGCGCGTTTTCGTTTGATTCTGTGTTATCTGGAGGTTCCGGCATTCCCGGTGACATGTGTTTTCCCTGAAAAAACTCGTTGTCCGGTCGCCGGGGTGGGCGATCGAAATCTCCTGGTGGTTCGCCAGGCATGCCTGGCCCCATTTTGGGCCCGCCATGCTTGCGGGCGATTTTTGCCAGTATGTTTTTTAGATCGGCATCATACAACCAGAAGCTGCCAGGGAGCCTGAGATATGATGCGCTTTCTGGCCCCAGTTTTTCATAGGCGTTGACAAGAATTCTGCCATTTTCTTCGATAATCTGCCTGCCCATGGCAAAAAATCTCTGTCTTTCGGGCTCGAAATGGTAAAAATAGGCATACAGGCCGGCCATTATGCCGGTAATAATCAGTGTCAGCCACACCCAGAAAAAAAACTTCAGAAAGAGTTTTGAACCGTAAAATTTGGGAGGCTGCATCTGTGCACTACTCTGGCTTGACATAAAGATATCCAACACCTCTGATCGTCTTGATCCGATCTTTGTTCTGGACTGTCGGGCCAAGCTTTCGGCGCAGATTGCTCATGTGAACGTCCAGACTGCGGTCATCATAGGATAGACGGCGCCCAAGAACCTTTACCGCGAGATCCTGGCGTTCAACGACACTACCGGCAGAACGCATGAGGTTTTCGAGAATGCTGAATTCAACTTCGGTCAGCTCGAGATCTTCTCCCGCTCTGGTGGCCGTGCGAGTGTTGCTTTCAATGTAGATATCGGAAATTTCGACATGAAACGGCTCTTTTGCCAGGTCACCGCCTTCGGGCGAAAGCCTTCTGAACACCGCTTTGATGCGTGCTACCAGTTCGCGGGGACTGAAAGGTTTGGGCAGGTAATCATCAGCGCCGAGTTCGAGACCGAGAATGCGGTCAACCTCATCGCCCTTGGCTGTCAGCATGATCACCGGAATTTTCGAAAACGATCTGATGCTCTTGAGCACTTCAAGACCGTTTAATTCAGGCAGCATGACGTCAAGAATGACGAGGTCAAAATTTTCGCTCCTGGTTTTTTCGAGTCCTGTAACCCCGGTATGGGCGCAGAAAGTGTCGAATTTTTCGGCTGAAAGGTATTCCTGCAGGAGTTCACATAGTTCGGTATCGTCATCGATTATCAGAATGCGTTTCACTTGTTTCACCTCGTGTATGACTCACTCTTAATTCTGTCCAATCCTTGCTGGTTTTGCAACCCGGGCTCTCTTAGCTCCGGGTAAAGAAATGTAAAGATAGCTGTCGGTTACTTAACGCTTCTTTGCATTGTCTTAACAGCATCTGAACGTAACTTTCATTATAGTTAGGCTAACGAAGAAATTCGGAGGTGCGAAATGAAAAAGCAGTTGTCACTCTTCATTCTCTCAGTGTCTCTAATTGCCGTTACTCTGGTTCTCTATTCTGCTGAGATGAATAATCAGGCAGGCGCAGGGCCGATGTTTGCCCCGATGGGCCCACCATCGCAGCATGGGCCTGGTGGGCCGGGTCATCCAATGATGTTCAACAGCATCGGTTTTTTTAAGCTGATCGATGATCTGGATATTTCAAATCCACAGTTATTGCAGTTGCGCATCTGGTTTCAAAAAAATACCCAGATCATGAAAGCCGGCCATAAACGCCATCTGATTTATAAAAAGCTTTCTGACCCGACCCTTTCTCTGGAGGATGCCAAAAAAATCGCGGCAGAAGAAGGTAAGGCGGTAGAAGAATCGATCATCAGCCATTTCCAGCAGATGCAGGAACTGCGCAAAATTTTGTCTGAAGATCAGTTTAAAAAGCTGCACGAAAGGCCTCAGCCCCCTGACCATCGGCGTAGCTTCACGGGTGATCGTTTTGAAAATGCTGAAGACGACTCAGAAAATGAAAGGTAGACCAAATCCATGAATCACGTCTAACCAGATCCTGATTCATACAACTCACAACTAACCTCAGATTGGCTGCTCCATCGCCGGAGCAGCACTTTTTTTTAGCCTGTAGATTGAAATCACTGGCCAAAAGAAAAGGCTCTGCCTTTTTCAAGGCAGAGCCAGGGTCTGGAAGGAAAAACCGATAATCAGGCTTCGAGGTCGAACAGCGAAGAAGACCTCTGGTTCGAATACGATGCAAAGTTGGCATACTGGTTCATCGCCCGCATGAACTTGATCGCCATATCGTTGCCCGCATCCGAAGAAACTTCAGAAGATGATTCTTCAGAATAGTCATTCGCATACTGTTCGATCAACTTCAGGAAGTCGAGTTTCTGGCTTTCACCGCTATCTGTCGATGTTGCTGTCGTTTCTTCCTTTTTCTGGGCGGCCATCATCTCATCGATCGAAACTTTCCCATCCTGGTCGGTGTCAAGAGATTCGAAGTTGGAAATCATGTCGCTGAGCTGCTCAGGAACTTCGATTCCTTCTGATTCCATGTCGCTCTGTATCTGAAGCAGTTCGTCCTTACTGATGCTTTCCGGCATTCCGCCCGCACTGTTCATTGAAGTCTGGCCGAGTTCGCCGGCCATACTTGGCGGCGGCCCGGGGGGCGGGCCTGGAGGTGGGCCGGCCGGTCTGCCGCCCCGTTGTGGGCCACCTTCAGGAGGGCCGTTTTCGCTGGCGTAGCTTGCAAGCTCGTCGATGCTGATGCCATCCTGGTTGGTGTCGATTTCATCGAACGCGGCTAGAAGCGTGTCGAACGGGTTGGTTGACTGTGTCTGTTCGTTAGCCTTTGCGGCTTCCTGCTGCATGGACTGCAGGTCGGTCTTCTGCAGATTGACTTTTCCGGAGCGAAATTGCTGCATCTGCGTCCACACAGATGTTCCGGATACACTGCTGATGCTCATAAAGCCTCCTGATTGCTGCATTTCAATCCCTGACTGCACCCGATGGGTAGTTTTTCCTCCTTAGTAAAAATTTCGGCTGAAATGCTGCATTTATCACATTAAGGAGTCTTAATGAGCGTTAAGAAGTGTAAAGTTGGTAGCCTGATCCGCTGTCAGTCAGGGGTGTATTTGAGG
The DNA here is from genome assembly GCA_964474705.1 of uncultured bacterium. Taxonomy (GTDB): domain Bacteria; phylum Muiribacteriota; class Ozemobacteria; order Ozemobacterales; family Ozemobacteraceae; genus Rifleibacterium. The sequence continues at coordinate 33,198 of CAYYUI010000004.1, read as the reverse complement.
CCGGTATTCCAGTTGCGTGGCGAATGGCGATAATTGTTTATCGCATTGAAGAATTCCGAGCAGACGACGTCATAGAATTCCATGGAACCGGCCCCCCGGGTTTTGTCGCTGTCGGGTCTGGTGCTGCCTGACCTGCCGGTCTGCTGACTCAGCTGCAGGGAAATGTTCCAGAACCAGCTGTCGCGGCCATCGGGGCCGGTCACTTTTACCGGGTTGATGCGGAAAAAACTCACCCGTTCGCTGAGAATCTCAATTTTTGCCTGATCAGACCCGGGGCTGATTTCGCGTATCAGTTTGAGCAGACCAGATTCTTTTACGGCTTCAAGACGGTATTTGACACTCAACAGAGGCCTGAGAAGATATTCCGGCGCCGGCAGGTCGCTGCGGGCGAAATCAGCTTCATATCTGAAGCGCAACAGATTGAATTCAGCGCCTTCAAGCCCGCGTGTCTGCGAAAAATCTATCTGCAGCAGATCGTTGAAAGACAGCGAAAAAGCGCCATGATATGGAATACAGGCATGCTTGAGATCATCGCGTATCTGAGCAATGACTTTGCGGCCTTCGGCGAGCATGTCAAAATTCACCACTCCGGACAATGATGATTGAACTCCGCCACGATACAGGGTAAAGGCCGCAATGCCGATAACCGCTGATAATGCCAGGGTTATCAGCACTTCAAGAAGTGTAAAGGCTTTTTTCATGGCTGTTCCATCAGCAGGGCTGAACAGCTGACCTCGTTGTCATCGGCATTGCCGTTTTTCTGCAGTCTTGAGGAGACTTTGAGCAGAATCCCGTTGATTCCGTCTTTTTCGAGGAGCTGCATGGTTATTTTTCGTTCGAACATTGCACAGGCATCAGGTCTCGCAATGCCGGTCACCTGACTCGAGCCTGTTACCGGCTGCCATTCGTTGAGCCGGTAATCGGCAATAGACTGTTCGTGACACTCAGAAAGGCGGTTATAGCCGATACTGCGAAACACTTCGATCACTTCGGTGCACATCTGCTCACCGAGCAGTTTGTGCCAGGCATTCATGCTGTTTCGATTTGATGCTGAAATCATGAAAAAAACCGAACCGCTGACCAGCCCGAGAATCAGTATGGCCAGCAGAATTTCTGGCAGCAGAATGCCCTTTTGTGCAGCTTTCATGATTTTTCCCCGCTACCAAGGTAGTTTACCCAGCGAGAAACACTTATCTGAAATGTTTTTTCTGGTTCTGAGAGCATGCGGTCATAGACAATCGTATGTTTGCCAACGCTCCAGTTCTGCAGATTCAGGTTATCGGCAAGCAGCATGCCGTTCAAATTCAGGGGTTGTCTTGCTTCGACCTGCCCTGAACCATTGCGATTTATTGCAATCAGGGCTGCATGTATCTCGCCGGTGGTGTTAACACAGATATTTCCGTGCCGGGCATAAAAAACCGCCAGGGCTGTCGGGTCAGATTTTTTCAGAGAAGCACTGATGACGAAACTGTCGGCGATAAGCACTCCCTGGCCACGAATCTGCCATTGGCCGTCAAGGGTGATGGTGCCACGGCAATGATTGATGCCATTGAGGTTGAGGGTTCTTGTTGTTGTGTCGAGAATACGCAGCCTTTGCAGGTCTTCGATAGACAGGTCGCGCCTGGCCCAGAGAGAATAGCGATCGAAAACCTTAAGGTCTTCGGGGTGTTCTGGCGGCCCTGGTGGGTCGTTCTGATAGGTCAGCAGCTGAACAGCTTCTGATTCAATTGTGTTTTTTGAGTCGAAGTCTCGTTGTTTTCTCACGATCAGAGCATTCTTGAGAGGTAGACCACTACTGTCAGGACTCAGCATCGAGGCAACCAGGTAGTCATGATGTGTTTCAATCTGGTGCCGTCCAACGGGTTTGCGCTGGTTATCGCTGCGGGCGAAAATTTCTACCCGGGTAATGATCCCGAGTATGCCGTGTCCTTCATGACGGCCGAAATATGGCCGCCCATCCGACGCAACCGCTTTGAAGCTGACGATTTTCAGCTCACAGCTGAAGTCACAGCCATACCCCTCTGGAAGCATTTTTTCAAGGTTTTGTCGGGCAAATGGCAGGCGCATTTCATTGCGGGCACCAGAAACAGCCCCAAGCATAAACCAGAATGCCTGCGATTTCTGATTTTTAAGATCTTTTACCAGGGTGGCGTATGCTTCTTCCTGGAGTGATCTGGCGGCTTCGCCGGCAGTATATTTAAGTTCGTGCCATTTGCCGCTGTGACGGCTTTCGCGTGCTACTCTGAAATAGCTGAGTGACAACATGCCCAGGCAGGCTGCCAGAACCATTACCATCAGCAGCGCCGAGCCTTTTCGGCAGTTATTCGACATCATCGGCGGGCGATGGAAACTTCAAGACTGGAGCTGTCTGCTGGGTTTTCAGAATCCGGCTTTCGGATTCGGCAGGCGAAACTGAGGTTGAAGTGCCGTTGGAACTGGTAAAACTGTTAGTGGTAGTATTTGCCGGCTGGCGGTCGAAAGTTGAAACTACTCCGAAAAGCAGAGCAGCAGACAACCCGATGCCGAGCACCCATGCCAGCAGGTTGTTCCCGGTGGCACCGGCTGCACCGCCGCCGGCAGGCCCAGAGTCAAGAGCCTGATCGATTCGGTTGAGAAAGGCCTGCGAAGGTTTCAGGTCGGCAGTGGGCGAACCTTTGGCTCTGGCCCAGGTCATGCAGGCGACTACGGCGGCACATTCCTTGCAGGTTTTGATGTGCTGCCGGCACTGGTCATTCAGATTTCGCGGGTCTGTGACCTGGTCGATAATTTTTTCGCATTCACCTGTGGACATATCAGTCTGCCTTACCTTCAAATCTGGCACGCAGCCTGGCGATCAATCGGTGAAAAACCAGGCGCACATTGCCTTCGCTCATCTCCATGACTTCGGCAATTTCTGCAAAAGGCATGGTCTGGAACACCCGCAGTTCAAGAATGACGCGTTCGCGGGGCTTCAGATCAGAGAAGATCGACTCGACTCCGGCTGCCGAAACGACATGCGCTTCAGGGGTGCGCCCGTCAGGAACTTCTTCGAGCTCGTATTGACTGCCGGTTGTGTCGATTTTCTTTTCGCGTCTAAGTTTATCAATGAACTGATTGCGGGCAATTCTCAGCAGCCAGCCGATGAAACTGCCCGAGGTATTGACCTGATCGATCTTGCGGAAAGCATTAATAAACGCTTCCTGGGCGACATCTTCTGCATCGGCATGCTTGATGTTCATGCCCAGAAGGTAATACATCACGGTGCCGTAATACATTTTAACCAGCTGGGTAAAGGCGCTTTTCTGCCCTTTCCTGGCCAGCTCGATCAAGGCATTACAGTCATTTTGGCCGTTCTGCATCAGCTCATGCGCTTAACCTGCAATTCTGCAACGAGAATCAGGGTTTCCCTCATCAATAATTACGGAAGCTACGCTCACAATGTTACAAAAATCTTCTGTCAGTACCGAAGTTTAACAGTTTATCTGAAACAAAGGCAATCAAATAATGGGCTTGCTGCGCAGGCGTCAGAACTTTTCGCCTTTTTGAATGCGCTCGATCATACTTTTATCAATGTGCTGCTGATCAATTGACCTGTCTGGGTCTCTGGAACTTTCCTGAAGCAGCCTGATAGCTTCATCCCGGCGTTCCATGGCCGCGAGAGTTACGGCAATCAACCTGGCCGATTGAGGAGGAGCATCCGGGAATGAAGCCATAGCCTGGAAGGCTTCCAGAGCCCTCTGCAGGCGTCTTTTCGGGCCATGGCGGCCGGTGTGATTGACGCAGACAAGCCCGATCTGTTGCCAGAGTTCGATGCGATTCGGCAAAAGCTTAGCCGCGTCTTCCAGTATCTGCAGGGCTTCTTCATGGCGCTTCTGATACTCGTCGAGCAGAAAAGACCGGAGTAGATAAGCATCGACAAAAGTTGGGTCGAGAGCCGGAATCAGCTCGAGGGCAAATTCGACGCGATGCCAGAGACCGCGGTGTGAGTCTGCATCCATCTGAATCCATAATAGATTGGCTGCCAGTTCGGCGAATCCAAGCTGGCGCAGCAACAGAACCATGCCGGGAGAAACGGCCGGATCATTGGCTTTGCCATGTTCGTGGTGCTCATGACCGTCATGATGCTCGCCATGTGTGTGCTGACAGGTTGTCATGGCTGTGGTTCCATGCAGATCGTCATGTGCATGGCCGGTCGCAGTTGACTGGCCTTCTGAAGCTGCATGTTCATGTGTATGACCCGAATGATCGTGCGTGTGAACATGATCGGTATCGACAGCCGGTTGATGCCCTGCTTCCTCACCATCATGTTCGGGACCGTGGTGATCGTATGCATTGGCAGCGGCATGATCATGGTCAGCCTCTTCGCCGTCTGTTGAGTCATCATTTTCAAAAAAAGCACCCGAACGCTTCTGAATCTGTTCAAGGCTCTGGAGCGCGCTGTTGCCTTTCATTTCGAGACGGTGCTGCTCCAGATAAAAGTGCCTGGAAACCGCTGTTAAAAACAGAGAGAAGAATAATAACAGCAGATATCTGCGCTCGGTCATATCACAGATCCTTTTTCTGTAAAGCCCAGGAACCGGCAACCAGCAGGAAAAACAGGTAACATGCCGCATAGCCGATGGCCCACATTGCAAAGGACGGAGAAATAGCGAGGTCTTTGAGAATTTTGTATTTGATGTTGAAATAGCCGAAATTGGGAATAACCCAGTAAACAACATCAGTAAGATAGGAAAGCAGCGGAATATCGGCTTCGAATGCCAGGTGCTGCACATGTTCGGCCATGCTGCCGAGCAGTACGCAGAAAATCGACAGGGAAAAGCAGACAATCAACGAGTCGGTTAGAGAGAACAGCAACACCATGCCGGTCATGATCGCAAATTCCAGAATCATGAACAGTGCTACCCATTGAAAACCCGCCCAGAGAACTCCAAATTTGATATACAGCAGCAGGATCAGAATGCCAAGCATGATCAGCATGTTGATAACCGCTGCAAGTAAAGTTCCGAGAAATTTGCCGGTATACAGCTCCCAGCGACCCATCGGCAGAGTGAAAACTGCGTAGATGGTTTTGCGCTGTATCTCGTCGCGCAGGGTTGTCGACCCGATAAACAATGCAATCAGAAAACCGAAGAGCGAGATGATCGACAGGCCGACATCCTGGATCATGCGGTATTCAAGACTGGGGGTCGTCGAAAAATGCCCGAAAAGATTGAACATGCCGAGGGCGATGCAGACGAAAACCAGGTGGACAGCCAGCATTTTATGTCTGGCAACATCGAGAAAGGTATCCCACATGATGAGTTTGATGCGTGCCAGCATGTTACTTCTGCCCTCCTTCCGGTGCAGGCGGCCGATCGCCAAGGGTTTTAACGAACAACTGGTCGAGGGTGAGCATGATCGGAGTAAGTTCGAGCAGATTGCCGCCGGCTGCGATGACGGCCCTGGTCAATTCATTGAGCACGGCAGAATCTTCGACGATGAATTCAACCATGGCTGGTTCGATCAATCTTGACTTGAGCGCGGTTCTGCCTGATATAAAGCCTGTAACGGCGGTTTTGTCTGCAAAAGCGGCAACTACCTTTGTCTGTGAAGTTTTCAGCAGTTTTTCGAGGCGGTCGTTGATGACGATACGGCCACGGTTCATGACACATACGGTGTCGCAGACATCGGCCAGGATTCCGGCAGCGTGTGAATTTACCAGAATGCTGATGTTCTGCTTTTTCAGCGTCATCAACAGTTCCTTGAGCATTACCTGGCCACAGGGGTCAAGGCCGCTGAACGGTTCATCGAGAAAAATAAGTCTGGCCTGGCGCAGTAGTATTCTGGCAATATCGGTGCGCTGTCGCATGCCTTTCGAACAGGCATTGAGCAGGCGGTCGCGATATTCCCACATTTCGACCTGTCGCAGGTGTTCTTCGATTCTGGCGGTTTCGTTCTCTATTGCGCTGAGTCGGGCATGAAATCTTACGTATTCGTATACCGAAAGATGATCAGGGTGCTGAATTGCTTCAGGCAGAAACCCGACCCCTGCTCGCGATGCCGCTGTTGGAACGGGAGCGCCGAATATTTCGGCTTTCCCGGTGCTTATGCTTGTGAGGCCGAGAAGCATTTTCATGGTGGTAGTTTTTCCGGCCCCGTTTGGCCCGAGCAGGCCGGTGATTTCACCTTCGTTCAGCCTCAGGGAAACATGATCGACAATCTTTTCTTTTTTTACCCATCCGACGACTTTGGTAATTTCGTCTGCAACAAGCAGTTCGCTCATCTGTCACTCCATCTCATTGCTTGAGTCTGCTTTGTCGGTCTTAGCCAACTTTAAGTCAATTATACAATCTAATTATCCGGGGGACGACAAAAAAGTCCCCCGGATTTTCGACTTTTAATGAGAGCAGGCATTAGCACCGGTCTGAAGCGTTCCATTCAGGTATGCTTCAGCAGCGGTTTCAGGAGTCTGGCCGCCTTGAACGCCGGTAATTACCTGAATGCCATTCTGAGCGAACAGTTCCTGAGCCCGATGACCCATACCGCCGGCAAGAATGAGAGTGGCTTTCTGTTCGGCAAGCCAGCGCGGCAGAACACCAGGTTCATGCGGCGGTGGGGTCAGCATTTCTTTATTGCTGATCTGCTTTTTGTCGTTGATGGTAAGAATACAGAACTGCTGGCAATGACCAAAGTGAGTGCAGAGAGTTCCTTCAGTTACGGGGATTGCGATTTTCATTACGGGTCTCCTTGATTTTCTTCCAGATGTTGACCAGAGATTGCGAAGCCGGGCTGTTCCGGTCGTATTCGACGATCGGAATTCCTGCTTTTATTGATTGTTTAACAGCGTCGTCAAAGGGAATTTCGCCAATGACTCTGAAGCCGCCGGCAGTTGCCAGATCGTGAATGCGTCTGGTACCCGGAGCATTGATATCGGCTTTGTTGATGATGATTTCAGGAGTCAGGCCAAAATGTCTCACCAGTTTGATGACGCGTTCGAGATCGTGCAGAGCGGCTACTGAGGGCTCAGTTATGAGAATGACCCGGTCTGAGCCGGTTACGGCAGCGATGGCCGGGCAGGCAGTACCCGGCGGGCCATCACAGATCAGCCATTCTTTGTTCTGCTGTTCGACTACCGCAAAAGCCAGATCGCGAACCATCGAAACCAGTTTGCCCGAATTCTCGGCGGCGGTGTTGAGGTCGGCATGGATCAGGGTGCTGCCAAGGCCTTCAGACATCATCAGTTTGCCTGTTTCACAGCGCTTTTCGTTTATGGCTTTGGAGGGGCATATCTCGATGCAGAGACCGCAGCCTTCACAATGAGATTCATGCACTCTGTAACTGCCATTGGTTGGGTCGGGTTGTATAGCTTCAAAACGGCACTCTTCGTAGCATTTGCCGCATTTGGTGCATTTTAGAGGGTTGATTGTCGCTTGTGATCCTAGGCTGATGCTGCTTCTATAAAGGTTTCGCCCCCTGAGAAGCAGGCCAAGATTGGCAGCGTCAACGTCACAGTCGGCAAAAACCCTGCTTTCTGCCAGAGCTGCAAAAGCGCCGGTTACTGTAGTTTTACCGGTGCCGCCCTTGCCGCTCAAAATGGTGATTTCCTGGTAATTGCCCGGCTTTGTGTCAGCAGTTGCCGGACTTTGGCCGTATTCAGGACTGTTGGTCATGTTAAACCTGACTGGAACTTTCGCTGCAGCGATAAACCTTGTGTAACAGTCAGTAAAGATCGGCCGAAGGACTGGAAATTCTGCGGATAGGATTCTGCCTTCGCAGCAGGTACGGGCGTATTCCCGGCTGTAGGGAATGCGGCCAACTATGGGTACTGCGTGCCGGTCTGCTAGTTGTTCGATGATAAGGTCGTTCTCGTCTGAGCGGTTGATGACGATACCCACAGGTTTTTCGAGCTCATTGCACAGATTGAGGGCCAGACTGAGGTCATGGGCGCCAAAAGGCGTGGGCTCGGTTACCAGAATTACCCGGTCTGCGGTTCCAATAGTTTTGACAGCGCTGCAGGCCGTGCCGGGCGGACCGTCGAGAATCACGAGAGCGCTGTCTGGTGCTGATTTGATCAGCCGGCTTATTACCAGCGGGCTTTGCGATTCGCCGATTTTCAGTCGACCGTAAGCAAACCTGAAATAGCGGTTCTCGGTCGCACGTAGAATTTCGCCGATCGGCACCTGCTGCATTTTGATCGCCTGATGCGGGCAGACGGCTGCGCAGACGCCGCATGAGTGGCACATGTCGTTGAAGACCAGCGGCGTGCCTTTAACCATGGCGATGGCATTATACCGGCATTTGTTGGCGCAGCGCCCGCACCCAATGCATTTGTCTGCAATGAACTCAGGTTTGTCGGCAGATACTGTCTCAGAAGCATCATAATCGCAATGCAAAAACAGGTGACAGTTCGGCTCTTCTACATCGCAGTCGAGCAGGCAGACCGATTGCCGGAAACTTTCGGCCTGGCCGAGTGCCCAGGCCAGACTCAGTGAAACGGTCGTTTTTCCGGTGCCGCCTTTGCCGCTGCAGACTGCAATTTTCATCGCTTATACCCAGTGCCCTTCGACATCTGCATTATCTGCCGGCTTGATGTTGCCGTTTTCTATCTGCTTTATGGCTTCCCTGGCACTCATTTGACCGCTGACATTGTAAATTTTGACGCCGGCAGCATTGAGAACCCTGAAAGCCTTTGGTCCGCAATGACCGGTGATGACGGCTTCCGCGCCCAGATTCACAATGTTCTGGGCACTCTGAATGCCGGCTCCCTGGGCTGCCTGAAGGTTTTGAGTGTTGCCATGCCAGGTGCAGCTGTCGTTGACACTGTCATAGAGAGCGAACATCTGGGCTCTGCCGAATCTCGGGTCGACAATGGCATCGAGGCTCCGTTCTCTTAAAGAAATAGCGTATTTCATCAGCGGTTCTCCTTGTGTGCCCGTAATCTCAGGGTTTTGGTTTTTCTGCCGGCTCGATCTTCCCGCTGTGGCAGGAAGGGCAGTTTTCCTTGTTTTCATTCTTTTGAAAAGTATTTTCGCATGCCGGGCAGTAATAAAGATTGTGCATGTATTCTACCGTTCCGCCCTCTATCTTGATTGCTTTGCCTTTTATCAACGCCTCGGCAATCTTTTTGTGGGCAGAGGCCACGATGTTGCCGAGAGTCTGCCGCGAAATGTTCATTTTGGCAGCCGCGTCAGCCTGATAAAGCTCTTCAAGGTCGGTCAGCCTTACGGCTTCGAGCTCGTCAAACGTCAGACTTACGGTTTCAAGGTCGCGAACGGGTATGCCGGCCGGTTTGAAGTAGGTGGTCGAGAATTCGCCGCTTACCCGGCGCTGCAGTCTTGGTCTTACCATAAAAAATCAGAATCCTTTTTTTGGCATAAGCTAATAACTATTTTATGACGCCAGCTCTCCTAAGTCAAGCTTTTCAGGATTAAGATTGCTTCACTGCGAGGAGTGAAGCGATGCGGCCGTTATTGCCGCCACTTCCGCTATCCTGGGTTACGCGACATAACGACTCATGTTAAAAAGCCGCATCCTGCGGCAATCACCAGCGTTTGCCTGCCAGGCAAAGCGTCCGGTCTTTGCGGCATCGTTTGCAGAGAACTATTGAATGCTGGGGCGCTTTTGCATCCCTGACTTACGCAGCAAAATGCCATTCTGGCAGAACAAGCTCGCTCATGCAATCCCTGACCTGCCGAAACCGGCATTTGATAGTTAGGTAAGCGTTTGCGCAGAGCGCAGCGTTGCGGCAACCGTTGTCATCTTCGAACAAGTAAATCGACAACGATTACGAATTCGACCAAAATTTAATGATGGTTGGTAACATGTCGCTGGTCAGTTCGTTCGAACTTCGGTGATTCTGCGACACTTGGCTATCCGCTGGTTTTCGCAAAGGGCTAAGCCCTGAAGCAATCGCTTCGTTATTAAAAATCGACTATTTTGGCAACTGTTGCCGCTTTGCTATAGCGGCAAAGCGGCGTAGCTCAGCGTTTTCGCGACTTTTTGCCGGTTCTTTTCACCAGACGGCCAGAGTCTATGAATCTGCGCCCACGCATTATTCCTCTGAAATACATCATAATGGCGCCGAAAAAGCATGAGACCATAGAGAAGCCGACCCCGGTCACAAAATCAATCTTGCCGCCCCGGGGATCATCAAAATAATTGAAAATCAGCAATATGGCAGCTGTGACACCACATATCAGGCCCGCCTGAAAAATATCCACCAGAAAAGGGTCCATTGGCGGCGGCTGGCGGTAACTTTTCTCTGGTACAGCCTGCTCAGGAAGTTCCTGCTGTGGCGAGTTCTGTCCGTCGGGAATTTCTGTCATCCGTCAGTATTGGCCGGTACGCAGTAATACCAAAGTACAGGCCTGAACCACATTGAGCCCTCTCTTACGCAGATTTTCCATCAGAGTTGGGTTTTCGGTTCCTGGATTGAAAATGACGCGGCCGGGTTTGAGGTTGACGATGTCATTTTCAAGCGCTGTCAAAGTATCGGCAGAAAGGTAAAGAGTCAGGGTGTCGACATGGCCGGTAACCTGATGCAGCCTGGCGACTACCGGCAAATTCTCGATTTTATCGGCAACCGGATGTACCGGAACTACTTCATGCCCATGTTCAAGCAACATGCAGACGGCCTTGTATGAATAACGTTCAGGGTTTGGGCTGGCGCCAAGCACTACCACGCGTTCCTTTTTCTGGCTCATAAAACTCCTTGCAGGCTGGTATTATCTTGTAATAAATTATCATACATATGTATGATTTCAATAATAACTTAGACAGGTTAGCCTGAAAATATAAAAAATAGAATGTCGTAAGAGCATGTTTGCATGTTCCGGCATTACAAAGGAGAGAGAATGAAAATTGCGGAAAAACTGATTGAAATCGCGAAACCCTGGGCCGCCGGCCGTATCGTTAAAGATCTGCGTTTTGGTCTCGGGTATTCCTGTGCTGAACTAGATAACGGGCACATTGGCCTGGCATGCACTCTGGTCAACGACAGGGCCTGCTCCTGCACTCACTTACCTGCTGCGGGCACTATTGCCGGCAGTGCTGCAGAAACTGTGCTGGCCTGGCTGGGTCATGACAACGATCTGGCTCGCGCCGCCGGTTTGACGGTTTTTAATGCTCTGAATGCGACCAATAACCGCAATTTTGTCAGTGGTGAAGCGGTATCGCTGCTGAAAATACAGCCTGAAGATCATGTGGTCATGGTAGGCTACTTTGCTCCGGTAGTTCCTGCGATCAAGGCTACCGGCTGCCGCTTCGAAGTCGTCGAACTCAACCCCGACAAACCTGATGTCATTTCGCCCGAGCAGGGTTTTCGTGCTCTTGAAGAATGTGATGTCGCCATCATTACTTCGACCAGCATCATAAACGGCACCTGCGATGGTCTGCTGCAGTCTCTGAAACGGAACCGCGCCGCACTGATGCTTGGGCCGTCGACGCCGATGTGCCCGGAAGCCTTTGCCGGCACGAGAATTACCCAACTGAGCGGTTCTTATGTGGCGGATGCTGAACGCGTTAAATGCATCGTTTCAGAAGGCGGCGGCACGATGCTGCTCAAGAAACATCTGCTTTTCAAAAACGTGGTGGTATAGTGCAGCCATGCAGGTGATCGATGCTTACAACTGAAATATCGCTGGCTCTTAGCCCCGAAAAAGCCATGGGTATTGTCCTCGAGGCAATACAAGAGGTCATTCCTTTTGAACTGGCTGTAATAATGAGCCTGGAAAAGGGAGATATGCTTCAGGTACGTTTTAGCAGCGGGGTTCTCAATAACGATAAACTCGCAAATCAGATGATTTGTGCTGACGACCGGCCAGATATCCGTGCAGTTCTCAGGCATGGCGAGGTTTCAGTGATCAAAGACCGTGGTGATCCGCAACAACGCGACACCTGGGATGGAGTGATAGAATTGCCGGCCGTGCATTCATGCATGTTGACACCCCTGAAGGCCGGCAGCGAAACGATTGGGTTGATGACCCTCGATCATCGGCAATGTGACCTGTTCACGCCTGAACGGGTAAAAATTGCCGGCATCCTGGCAAAGCTTCTGGCGATAGCTCTGGCTCAGGCATTGCAGAATGACCGCCTGATGAGTGAGAAGGAGACTCTGGTTTTTGAGAGAAATTCGTTTGTCGCAGAAATGGCACAGGTAGCAGGAGGCCTGATCGGAAACTCGACTAAATGGCAGCAGGTGCTTGAAAAAATACGACTCGTCGCTCCTACCGACTCGCATGTTCTGATTCTGGGCGAGACTGGCGCCGGCAAAGAACAGGTTGCCAAAGCAGTGCATGCCCTTTCCGGACGTGCAAAGCAGCCTTTTATAACGCTGAATTGCTCGGCTTTGCATCATAACCTGGCCGAAAGTGAATTGTTTGGCCATGAAAAAGGTGCCTTTACCGGTGCGGTTTCGACCAGAAAGGGACGATTTGAACTCGCTGATGGCGGCACTCTGTTTCTCGATGAACTGGGTGATCTGCCGATCGAGACCCAGCCGAAACTGTTGCGTGCCATTCAGCAGGGCACCTTCGAACGTCTGGGCGGTGAAAAAACGCTGCATGCCGATGTGCGTGTCATCAGCGCTACAAACGTCAGGCTTGAAGAGAAGATTAAGCTGGGCCGATTTCGTGAAGACCTGTATTATCGCCTTAATGTTTTTCCGATAATGGTTCCACCGCTTCGAGACAGGCAAGGTGACGTCGTTTTGCTGGCGCATCACTTTGTTGAACGATTGCGAGCCAGATTTGGTTATGACAAAGTGGTGATTTCGGGCCCGGCGATGCGCAAGCTGCTTGAAAATGCCTGGCCGGGAAATGTCAGAGAGCTGCAGAATACTGTTGAGAGAGCTCTGATCAACTGTCGCGGTGGTCAGATCGAGCCTGAACATATATTTTTTGAAACACAGATAAAAGTGCGAACGGCAGCATTTGCCACCGATGATGCCGCTGTATCTGATTTCGAGACTGAAATCGGGCGGATTATAACCCGCGCTCTGCAGCAGTGTGGTGGCCGCATTTACGGTAAAGACGGGGCGGCAGCTCTTCTGAATCTCAAGCCGACAACCCTGCAGAGCAAAATAAAAAAAATTGGCCTTGATAAGAAAAACTGCTGAAACCGCTGATCAGCAAGCTATTCTGAGTGTGATTTGCAGTGGGTGTATCTTAAACAAAAGAAAGTAACGAAATATTGGTGATAACGAAATAGCGTTGTGGTGTCTGACGATATTTCGGTGGATTTCCATTTTAGAAACAGCGCTGATCAGCATCAGAAAAAGATATGAAGGATCTGGCACACCGGTTGCTTTTACAACGGCGTAGTTTCAAATTTAACTGGAGGAAATAATGGAAAACGTACAGAATTTTGTAATGCCACTTCTCGGAGATAGAATGCCTGAATTTACCGTACAGACCACTCATGGTATGAAAAGCTTTCCCAAAGATTATGCCGGCAAATGGATAGTTCTTTTCAGTCATCCTGGCGATTTTACCCCGGTATGCACCACTGAATTCGTTGCTTTTGCAAAACGTGAAGCGGAATTCAAGAAGCTCAACGCCGAACTGGTAGGTTTGTCAATCGATCAGGTTTTCTCGCACATTAAATGGGTCGAATGGATCGAAGAAAAGCTGCAGGTAAAGATTCCTTTCCCGATCATCGCCGACGATCAGGGTTCTATCGCCAGAAAACTGGGAATGCTTCACCCGGGCAAAGGCGCTAACACCGTTCGTGCCGTATTCATAATCGATCCCAACGGTATTACCAGACTGATCATTTATTATCCGCAGGAAATAGGACGTCAGGTCGACGAAGTTCTGCGTGCTCTCAAGGCCATGCAGGTTGCTGATGCCAACAAGGTCGCTCTTCCAGAAAACTGGCCAAACAACGAATTGCTTCAGGACAAAGTCATTGTGCCGCCGGCCAAAGACATGGAAACTGCAATGAAGCGTAAAGCCGAGAAAGACAGCTACGACTGGTGGTTTGTTTACAAGAAACTCTGATAGCACTCTGACTTATACCCGCCCGGAGATATTTGATCTTTTTATGGGCGGGTTTTTATCTTCATAAGGCATTTTGCCCGCAACAGAACCATGTTGATAGCTGCTTTTTAATGACTGTATTATTGAGTCCAGTAAAACAAGTGTCGGTTATAAAGGCCAGCGCGACTATCAGTCGGGCGTCGCTCGCCACTCTTCTGGCTCACGCGACAAAAAAGTTTCCTGCTTAAATACTTTTTTGCTGACAGGATGTCAGCGATACTCGATACCATCAGAAAATATGCTGTCAGGCCTACAGCGATTTGCTCAGACCTGGCCTTTGCCTTCGGCAAAACGTTTCGCTGAGCAGAACCGCTCTGTCCTGCGCGGTTCTGCATGTGCACATACTGTGCAAAACAAGCTTCCGAAAAAGTAACCCCGCCTTCTGTCCACGCCTGGAGTATTCTTCGCAAAGGGGCAATAAAATCTGTTTTAATTCTGTTTATCAATAATTAAGCCCTCTCTAAAAAACGATCAACAGGCCCGGAGAGAAGACGGGTTGTAGAACAGACTCTATTTAACTTTTGACAGATTCAATGATTTGACAAATTCTGGGTTGGGCTTGCCTGGTTGGCATTTGTACAGGTATGATTTCTGAGTTCTGTTGAAATCTGAACAAGGTGGAATCTATGAATAAAATAGTCAGGAATTTTGCTGGTATGGTTATGGCTTTTGGAATTTTGGTATCGCCACTTTCGGCCGAAATTACCGGAACTGCAGATGAGGTTGCGGCGCCGATTCTGGCGAATGTGACCAAACTGGCGCAATTGACCAACGACACTAACGATCAGGCCACCCGATTGGTTGTGGATACCATGAAAAGCCACCTTGAAGGAGTGATCGGTAAATCGCTCGGCGGTAACGATGAACAGGTTAAAAAGGCCATCGAAGCAGTTGATGAACAGGTAAAAAGCCTGCTTGTAAAATCACATGGTGACAGCGGCAAAATGATAGATGTTCTTCTCAAAGATATCAACGCTCAGGTTGGCGATATTCTCAAGCAGACCAGCGAATTCACCGGCAAGGTAGTCGAGCAGAGTCTGAAAGTCGCTGATGAGGCCACAAAACAGGGTCTGGATATGGGCAGACAGCTCACTGAAAAAGCTTTACAGGAAGCCGGTCAGACAGCTGATCAGGCTCTTGAAGACGGTTTGAAAAGCGGCCAGGATCTCAGTAACGAGATCATCAACCAGACAATGCAGGATCTGAATTCCGAAGCTGGTTCTGGTTGTGAAGGCGGTTCCTGCAGCAGCTGCGAAGGCGGATACTGCGGCAGTGATGACTGAAAAAAAATGCTTACTTGAGCGGCTGCATCTTTTTCGTTTCTGGGCGGCGGGTGATTTCGAAGTTGAAATCGACGGCGAAAAGCGGCGAATTCATTGCTCTGCCGGATCGAACGAATCTCAGCGCCATGCTGAAGACTGCTGTCGTCTCAAAGCCACAATGGTTCAGCAGATTGTCAATCGGCAGGTAAAGCGCGAGAGCGGTTATGAGCGCCCAACCCGCGAGCATATTGTCGAAGAGATAGATGCAGAAAATATCATCACCAGAAACTACTATGGAGCGCTGGTGCTCAATACTGGTTCTGTGAGCATTTTCGACATAGATTCCTATAAAAAAACCTTCTGGGAGACCCTGACCTTCAAAAAAATCGATAACAAGGCCGCCATCATAGATCTTTTGCGGCGACTGCATTCTCAGCAGATTCTGCCCGGCACCACCTGGCGAGTATATGAAACCACAAAGGGGATACGCCTGATCGTTCTCGGGCAGTATATCGAGCCTGAATCTTCGCTGTTCAGCGATTTTTGTCAACGTATCAACGCCGATAACCTCTATGCTCTTCTTTGCCGCCATCAGAAATGCTACCGCGCCCGGCTGACCCCAAAGCCTTTTAGAATGAAAATAAAAACGATAAAATATCGATGCCCGGTTCCAGATGGCTGTGAAGATGAGTATCGTGAATGGGTCGCTGAATACGAACTGGAGTCGTCGCAGTATGCCGTCTGCAGGCTGGTCGACACGCTTGGCAATGGCTTTTGCGACAATCGCATTATTGAGCTGCATGATCGTTACTGCTGTAGAACGATGTCGGAAAAGCTTGCATGAACGCGGCTCAGAATAAAATCAGAATAACTTTTCTCGTTGATAACAATCCAGGAAATGGCTGTGGAGGCGAACATGGCCTTTCAATGTTTATTGAAGCCGGGCAGAATATTCTATTTGATTCTGGTCAGAGTCGCCTCTTTCTTGAAAATGCCGGCTTGCTTGGTATAAATGTTGACTCTGCCCCTATTGCAATACTTAGTCATGGGCATTACGATCATGGCAATGGCTTTTTCCACCTGACAAAACGACCTTTGCTCTGCCATCCTGGTTGTTTTATCAAAAGATATCGCGAAAAGGGTTCGGTTTATATTGGCCTGAATTATGACCAGCAGCATGCTGAGTCTGCCTTCGATCTGATTCTGAGCTCTGAGCCTTATAAAGTCAGTGAAAATGTGGTGTTTCTGGGGCAGATACCCAGATTGAACGACTTTGAAGCCAGAACCACCACTTTCAAGAACGAGAATGATCAGCCTGACTTCGTTTCTGATGATTCGGGCCTGGCAATTACTACATCTGAGGGTTTACTGGTGATTTCTGGTTGCGCGCATTCAGGCATATGCAACATTATCGAGCACGCCCGGCGTGTGACCGGTGTCGACAAGGTGGTTGCAGTTATCGGCGGTTTTCATATCAAGGAAGACAGCGGGATCATCGATGAGACATTTGCTTTTTTCGAACAGCTTAAGCCTGGTCTGTTAATGCCCTGCCATTGCGTCGATGCTTCGGTCATCAGTCTCTTTCATATAAGGTTCAGATGCGAAGAGGTATTTTCAGGACGAACTATAGAATTTGCTGTCTGATCTGCCAGGCCGCTTGCAGACAATCTGGAAGCAGACTTTAGCGTGAAAAATCACAATTTCAGTTCTTCAGCCAATTTATGCAATGTCTGAAGATTCTTTTCCGAGTTTGCGGGGAGATCGTAGTCCCAGTCGAATGATCGGCCAGTCTTTTGTTTTATCATCTCGACAATTGCAGTGCAGAAAAAAGGCGGTGGATTTGATTTGAGGGTTTCGACAGCGTTCCTGACTGCATCTTTTTTGTCGTTCATAAGCGCTTTTTCCAGGTTTTCGGTAATTGTTGCCCAGTCGTGTGGCAGATTACATTCAGTCTGAGGCTGTATCTCTACTGCGGGTTTTTCCTGGAGAGGCAGGGTCGAAAAATCGGCAGCTGAAGCAATTTCGGCTGCCGGATGCAGACTGTTGAGGAACAAAAACAGCGCCAGAAATATTGTGCCGGCTACTACCAATGCGCCCGGCCTGGAAAAACTGCTGCGACATTTTCGATAGAACATGGCAATGACGAGCATGCAGCTTGAAATGACAGCTATCAGCTGATTTGGTGGCAAATCTGCCTGGTAGGAAGTCATTATTCCAAGAATGGTAGAGACGATAGCCATAATTGTTGCAATAATCATGCCCGCTAGAAGGTGCCGGGATAAAAGCAATGCTGTTGCCGCCGGAATGACAAGATAGCAGAAGACAAGCATTACTCCGGCAATACGTGATGCCGAGGCGACAATAAGCCCAAGCAGTATGAAAAACAGCAGTTCATAGTGCCAGACGTTGATTCCGAGAGTGATTGAAGATTCGCGATCAAGGAACGAATACAGTATTGGCCTGTAAAAGACGAATAGTGCCAGCAGAGACGGCAGCATGACGGCGGCAATGGTTATGAGGTCTGCTGATGAAGCAAAAAGAAGGTTTCCATACAGAATGGCTTTAACCTTTTCAAGCCCGAAACCACTGTGGGCCACCAGCAGAATGCCCATTCCGGAAGCGAAAATGAATATCGTTCCCAGAATGGTATCGCGGGGAAGGTTGGCGTGCTCATA
Source organism: uncultured bacterium (assembly GCA_964474705.1). Taxonomy (GTDB): domain Bacteria; phylum Muiribacteriota; class Ozemobacteria; order Ozemobacterales; family Ozemobacteraceae; genus Rifleibacterium. The sequence goes on along the minus strand of CAYYUI010000004.1, from coordinate 15,267 downwards.
CGGGTATGCCAGAATCGCGACTACGAAAAGACACAGAAGAGCAGCCCCGACAAACGGCGGCAATTCATAGATCAGCGCCAGAGCAACCCCGCAGGCAGCCACCTCTGAAAGGGTCACCCCGATGAATACCATTTTTTTTAGAACTACAAACATGCCGAAGATGGCAAAAGTCACTGCCATCAGAAACGCGGCCGGTAATGCTCCCCCATAAATGCTTATGACCGAGGCGATGCTGTCATGATTGAACATCTGTTTTATCCCGACTGTTATGAATATGTCTTCTTTGCAGCAGTTCACTAAGACTGGTTCTTTTTGTCTGCCCGGCTGCGAAGCTGATAACTTCGTCTGCCAGGCCAATGATCGGTTCAAGACTGTGCTGAGCAAATAGAACTGTTTTGTTGTCATGTTCCGCCAGCTGGTATAGAAGCCTGACCAGATCGAATTCTGACTGTTCGTCGAGACCGGCTGCCGGTTCATCCATGATCAGAACTTCGGCTCCGCTAACCAGGGCTCTGGCGATAAGAACTTTCTGACGCATACCTCCGGAAAGCTCGTCAAGTGGTCGTGATGAGTGCCTGGAGAGATTGAAACGTTCTAGATAACCGTCTACCAGTTTCTGCATTTCAGAAGTGGGCTGTTTCCACAGGCCAAGCTCTGGATAAAAGCCCATGCAGACCACTTCTCTGGCAGTTACCGGGTACAGCCTGTCGAGAGTTGAAATCTGCGGCACATAACCAGGCGGTTTTTTGGCAAATGGGTGATGCAATTCGCCGCGGACCGGTTGTAATAAACCAAGAATCGTGCGCAACAGAGTGGTTTTTCCAGAACCGTTCGGGCCTGAGAATGGCAGAAAGTCACCTCGCCGTATCTCAAGATTGATGCCGGAAAGAACCGCTTCGCCATCGTAACCTACGGCCAGATCAGTGCATTTGATAATTGTCTGTTCGCTGTTCATTTAGAATTTGCGCCGGTTATACCCGCATGACGGGCACTTTCGGCAATGCTGTTTACCCAGAAATCCATGAGCTTTTCCCATGTGTCGATTTCTGGCCGGCCGCCGACATAATATGGCAGCATGGTCGCTATTGCTCCGGTATCGGCAGCCAGTTGCTGAACCGTTTTTTCGTCAAAGTAATCTGCTGATATGATCAGACGGACATTCTGTTCCTTCATATTCTTTTTTAGCTCAGCGAGATGCCTGGGCGAGGGTGGAATACCTGGCTTGGGCTCGATGAAGCCTCCCTCGAGTAGACCGAAGTCGTTGAAAAGATAAAGCCAGTTTTTATGATAGCTGACGATGCGGGTACCGCGCAGCGGCAGGAGTTTTCCTAGCCATCCCCCTGCATACCCGGCGAGGGGTTTGCCTTTGAATTGTTTCTGCTCGAGAAAGTTCAGCAGTTTGCCGCTTTTATGCAGATCAAGCAGGGTGTCCTGACCGAGCATGGTTATTAATTCTTCACCATAGAGTTGTCTGCAAATGTCAGCCGTCAGTCTGGCGGCGTTCTGATTTATGGTTTCTTTGCTGACTGCAAGATTGCGGCTCAGGCCGACCCTTATATTGTCGATTGCCTGAATGATGTTGATTGCACTGACTGTTACATGAGGGTTGCCATACAGATGCAGTCCGCCTTCAATGTGTGACAGGGCGACCGGTTTGTCTTTAAGATTCATTCCGGAAGCGGTTGCGACATAACCAGGTTCTCCGCTTCTTATGCGGTGATTGCCGGACTTGTCAACAGCTGCCGGTAACCACATTTCAAGATCCAGGCCGGTTGCTATCAATAGATCGGCGTTTCTGAGAATTTCGACGAATGAAGGTTTGGGTCTTATGAAATGAGCATCCTGGCTGCCATCGACCATGGCTTTAACTTCAACGAGATGGCCGCCTATTCTGCTGGCCAGATAGGCGTAATCGGGCAGTGTGGTTACCACTCTTAACGGTGCGGAACAGGTCGGCGAGATACTGCAGGCCAAAAGCAGGATCAGAGCAATCGTTCTTAAAAATGTGAGTTTGCTTCTGCTGAAGCAGTTTGCCTGGTCACAACTTGAGTGAAATGGAAATATAGCGTTCAGCATAAATAACTGTCTCCTGATTTCAATAGCGGTCATGTTTATGTGGGCCGGCAGACCAGATGCATTGCAGCATAACCCGGCGTTCGTCGGGACCCATGTTGTTGCCTGATTTATAGTTGAATTCAAGCCGATACTTCACCCAGGGGCTTTGTTCCCAGGTCAGATAAGGGCACAATTGCCACTCGCTGGGGCTTTGCGCGACTACTGCCAGGGGATAAAGCGACAAGCCTGGCACAGCAGCGTATTTTTGGCTGTCCGGTTCGAAATAGTCGAAACGAAAACCTGATGAAAGCTGACGGTCGAGTTTCCATTGCAGGTTGGTATAGCCTCCCCATGCGAAAATGCTGTCTTTGTTGCCGGTGTCCGGGGTAAGAATGTCTTTTCTGACGCCGTAAAATTCGCTTCTCCAGAGGAAATTGCGATAGCGCATATTGTCAGCCGGTTCCCATAGGTGGGTGAAATCAAGGCCAAAAGCAAAAACCGGTCGATTCAGGTCACGGGTGCCAACGGTGGCACCATTTTTTATCGACCATTGATCGTTTATGCCGGCCATGGTTGTCAGCCCGATTTCATGGTAAGTATCGGTATCTACGTCCTTGAATGCCTTGAAATGCAGCAGCATCGCAGGCATACCTCTGGTGTTGCCGGAAAAAAGACGTGCGTTGGTCGATTCGGTTAATTGCATGGTCAGTTCATGGGTTGTTCTGCCTGAACCGCCAAGCTGCCAGTCAAGTGCGATACCATTCTGGACAATGCCACCATCACCAAGAACCCGGCGCATGGCTAATGGGAAGTCGACCTGATCTAAACCCGCCTGATGCCAGCGATGTACGACGCCAAATTGCTGTCGGAATTTACCGATCGTGAAATTCAGGTTGCGGGTGACGCCAAATCTGGTTATATAGGCTTCCCCAAGATTAGAAATATCTTCTTTGACCGGTACAGCACCTTTGAATTTGGTATAAGGATCGAGATACGTTTCGTAATGAACTCCAAGATTGCGCATCATGGCGTCTGAGTTGTTGCGCACGTTGTCGATGCTTTGCAGGCGGTAAACAAAATCTCCTACCACACTGAGTTCCGGGTTTTCTGCCTGGCGACTCAGATCGCCGGCAATGAATGTTCTTTCAGAATCATTCTGCTGTGACGAGCTGCTGGTTTCAGCAGTTTTCATTTCGCTGGCAGCGGCGGCTTTCAAGGCTGCCAGTTCGTCTGTCTCACATGACAATGGGGTTGCTGATGCCACCAGTTTTAAAGCATTCAATTGCTGGGTCAGAGAGGCGATCTGTTGTTCGTAATTAATCTGCATGGCGGCCATTCTGGCTTCTATGGCTGTCAACCTGTCATCTATGGTTGCAGATGCGGCTCCTGCCACAGTTGGCAGAATCGCAAGATACGTGAAAAGGAATAGCAAAATACGTTTCATCTGGGTTACCTCTGAATTGCTGATATTGACGCCCAGAAACCGGGCGTGTATTAAATTGAGTGCGTAAACAATCAGTTCAGGGGTGGTGCTCTTGCCAGTCTGGTGGTAATGATGGAACTCGAAGTCAGCCCCGTGTCTAATAGTGGAGAATTTTCAGCTGACTGAATTCCGGCCGGAATAATTTTATAAAATAGCCCATTGGTAAAAAACTGGGTGGCAAGATCGCAGATATGGCAGAACTCATTTTGAGAAGATTTCTGAAAGCTGCATTTGTTGCTGTCAGGGGTGAAAACATGATTATTGCAGCAGCTGTGCCCAACGCTGTTTTGACTGTGCCTGTCTGAGTCTTTGTTCTGATGTTCTAGGCTCAGATGAAAAGGAAAAGCCATGCCCCATATCGCAAAAATGCTTATCAGCAGAGCAGAGAAAAAGCTTGATCTTTTCCTGGTGAAATAATTCATAGCAAATAAAATATCCTGACATTGATTCGTTTGTCAATCTTGAACTGGCATTTGCCAAAAACTGTATCGGTGCAACCTGGGGGGGGGCATTTGAGAAAAAACAGGCCCATCAGTAATGTTTTTGTTTTTTATCCGAAACCTGCTCGCCATAGAAGGTCGTCTACGGGTTCTGGTTTATCTTCAGAAACATTTCTGTGGGCCTGTGTTGCCTTTCAGGCGCGTGATAAGCCGTTGATAGCCTTATTTGTCACTGCTTTCGCTTTTCGCTTCAGTTTTTTTGCTGAGTAGAAGCTTTTTTATTTCAATCAGCTGTGTTTTCAGATCATCAATCTGGTTTTGAAGTTCATACCTCTGGTTGTCGTCAGTATCAACAGACATTTCAACAGGCATGCCTACTGGAGCATTGCGGTAAAACCCCTGGCGTCTCCCGCGTCCCCAGCTATTGCCAAATCCGCAACCGCCACGTCGACCGCGAGGCATATGACCTGAGCCAGCTGCCTGGCAATTTCCCATTCCGCGGCCGGTCATCGGCCCCTGCCCATTCGGACCCGTTCTGTCAAAACCTGGCATAGATTTTCTCCTTAAATGAAAAATAGAACTTATAATATTAAAATAAAGTAATACTTCTGGAATATCAAGCATTATTTTTGGCATATGCTAAAAATAATGCTTTTGCTTCGTGCTTGAACACTGTTGATGCGTCTTTGATCCGAGATTTTATTATGGGCTTATGCTAATAATGAATTGCCTGATTATATGTGATCCTGGTCGTTGAATTTTTTATCGAGGCTGATCCCGCGGCAGCTTGAAATTGATGATAAGGCATGGGGTGCCGCAGTAGTATCAGTTTTTGATTTGATAATATCTGAAATCGCCTCTGCAGACAGAACACTTTTCCTCTCCGTTAATCTGCAGAAATGACTCACGGCATACAGGGCATCTTGCTGCCCCTGGTTTCAAAGGTTTTCCGAACTTTTCAAGTTGTACTTCTTGAAGACCAATTATCTGTTCACGAACAGTCATGAACTCTTTGATTATCTGCTTGCCTGATTCAAGCCGGGCAGGGCCACCGGCTTTAACTTCAGCGGAACGGGTTCGATAGAAAAACCTGTGTAATTCAGGGGTGTCTGCTGCTATGATTTTGTCGAGGTCTATGTAGGCTCTGACGCCTCTTCCATCGGCTCGATCGAACATGGTTAACGCAAATCGCCCCAGATTGGCGTGAATGGTCAGATAGCGATTGCCAACTGTGCAGCCGGTCATGAGTTGAATGACATCGGTCAGGCATGAGACCGATTCACAGACGATATTGAGACAATCTTTGACATTGCCGAGTCGTGTTCGGCACAAGTCTGTCATCACGATGGCTATGAAGAGCCCTGGAACCTGTTTTTTATGGAAATTGACCGCTTTTTCATACCATAGTTGCAGTTCTTCGTCTGTCATATCAGCTCCCGGATTTGTCTTTACTGTTGCCAAAAAATCGGCCGGCCAGGCCGGTCAATTCGCTCGGGTGAAATAGGTCTGCTCATTTCTTGTAACTGCCATTATTTTGCCGCTGCGTAAAAGTTTGCCAACGTATTTGGCCACTTCATTCAGATGCATGCCAAAAACTTCAGCAATCTGCACCGAGGTGCAGGGTCGGCGATTCAGCATTTCAAGTATCGCATCTTCGTTAACCTGTATCTCTACATGTTTATCCGTTCCAAATTCTGCGATCACCTCTGCTGTCGGCTTAAACAAGCCTGAGAGACGCAATAAATTCTGTTGTGATTCTGCCTGCGCCAGAGATTCGGCCGGAGGCCTGACGCAGGTGTTGAGCTGGATTTTGTCTGCTGAAAGAGTTTCGGCTATTCTGGCAATAGCGGCGATTTGTTCCGGTGCAGAGTTGATTCCATGCAGAACAAAGACTTCGACAAAGAGGCGCCCTTTGAATTCATTTCTGAACTGGCGTTCACCGGCAATAAGTTTTTTAAAATCAACTTCTGTGGACGGTCTGTTGATTGTTTTTAACGATTCGTCATCCCAGGCACTCAGTGAAACTTTGACGATGTCGGCTTTAGCCGCTGCTTCCCTGACTTCCGGAAAATGCAGAAGTGAACCGTTTGTCAACAAGGCAACAGGAAACCCGAGGCTCCGGGCATATTGTATGATTTCCCCAAAGCCGCTATGCAGTGTTGGCTCACCAGAACCGGCCAGGGTAATAATATCGGCCGTCCCGTCGCTCTTTTTCCAGTCGTCGAGTTCAGCTAACACCTGCTTTAGTGGAATATACTGACTGCGGTCGGTAGTGAGCCTGGTCGTGCGACCTAGTTGGCAGAAAATGCAGTCGAAAGAGCAAGTTTTAAAAGGTGTAAGATCGATTCCGAGAGAACGCCCGAAACGTCTTGATGGAACTGGCCCGAACAGGTGTTTATATCTGGTCAAAGATACATAACCTCATTATCTACCTGACTTATCTGGCAAAAGAATTCTGGTCGCTCTGCTTTGAAGAAGCTTGTCAGAAAGCTTTCCTGCTTTCGACGAGATGGTTAGGGTCACCAGGAAACCCAGGATTATCTTCCAGTTTGCCAGTGCAAACCTTGCCATTAACATCAGGATGCTGACTGATGCTGAATTGCAGTCGCCCCAGGCACGACCTGTTTTTGCACCAAGACCACATGGACCTGTTCTATCGCCGCCCGGCATAATTTTCCCTCCAGCTTTTCTATATATTATTAGCATAAGCCATTAATTGCAGAATTGCTAGAAAAAAAGTATTATTATATCTTATGGCTTCTCCAATATTTGGGGAGCCGGGTAGTTCTATACGGAAAGGTAAAATTATGAAGAAAATTATTGTAATCGGCGGTTCGGCAGCAGGCCCTAAAGCAGCAGCCAGGGCGCGCCGTCTTGATGAAGATGCCGAAATAACCATAATACAGAAGGCTCCTGATCTTTCGATGGCTTCATGCGGTTATCCCTATTATGTCGGCGGCTTTTTTAACGATCGAAACCAGCTTCTCTGCACTCCGGCAGGGGTGGTGCGTGACCCGAAGTTTTTTATGGCCGCCAAGGGAATCGTTGCCAGAACTTCTACCGAAGCGATTTCGATTGACCGCAAGAAAAAAGTGGTGGTCGTAGAAGATTTGAATACTCGTAAAACCGAAGAACTGCCTTACGACAAAGTCATTCTGGCAACTGGAGCCCGCCCAAGAATGCCAAAAGTACCTGGCATAGATCTTAAGGGTATTACAACGCTTCAATCCATGCAGGATGCAGATTTTCTGCGCAAAATCGCTGACGAGAAGAAGATCAGGAAAGCGGTGGTAATCGGCGGCGGTCTTATCGGCATAGAAACCTGCGAGGCTCTGCATCTTGCAGGCATTGAAATAACCGTAGTCGAAATGCTGCCGCAGCTGCTTTCATTTCTTGACATGGAAATGGCAAAGCTGGTCGAAAACCATGTGCGCAGCAAAGGCGCTAACGTAATGTCAAACAACGGTCTTGAAGCCTTCCTCGGCAAAGATGGGCAATTGACCGGAATCAAACTGCAGAATGGTGCCGAACTCGATTGCCAGCTGGCAATTATCGCCATCGGCGTTATTCCCAACAGTGATCTTGCGAGCCACAGCGGTCTGGAAATCGGTTCTTCAGGTGGCGTCGTCGTTGATAAGCATATGCAGACATCGGATCCTGATATTTATGCAGTTGGGGACTGTGTGGAAACTTATCAGCGCATTACCGGGCGCAAAGTACTTGCGCCTTACGGAGATCTTGCCAATCTGCAGGGTCGCGTTGCCGGTGAAAATGCCATAGTTGGCAATGTAAAAGAGTTCCCGGGAACCATTCAGACGGGTATCTGCAAAGTTTTTGAATATGCGGCCGGTTCAACCGGGCTTTCAGAGCGATCAGCCAGAGCAAACGGCTTTGATTTTGAAACGGTAATCAATGCGAGCCCTGATAAGCCTGGTTTCATGAAAGGGCAGTTGCTGGTCACTAAACTGGTGGCTGATCGTAAAACCCGCAAAATTCTTGGTGCTCAGTGTGTGGGCCCCGGCGATGTTGCCAAACAGATTGCCCAGTGGGCTATGGCTATTCAAGGCGATCTGACCGTCGAAGACATGGTTAATGCCGATCTGCCCTATGCGCCTCCATTTTCTCTTGCAATTGACCATGGAATTGCTACTGCCCACCTGATGCAGAATAAACTCGACGGTTTGATGTCAGGCATTTCAACCGCCGAACTCAAACAGCTGGTCGATTCAGGCAACAGCCCTTTCATACTCGATACCCGTGGTGCTGACGAATATGAAGTCATGCGACTTGGCATCGGGGAAAGGCTGATTCCGCTCGGAGCTTTGAGAAAACGCCTCAACGAACTGCCCGAAGACCGTAATGCTCCGATCGTCTGCTATTGCAAAATCTCATTGCGTGGTTATGAAGCCGCCAGAATGCTGGCAGGGCATGGCTATACCAACGTAAAAGTCATGGAAGGCGGGATCATGGCCTGGCCATTCCCGAGAGAAAAGTGACACTTTTTTAAGTGAGTGAACGAGGCCCGGCATGTTTTCAATGCCGGGCTTCAATTGTTTATCAGGCCTTGTCAGCTGCTGCCGATAATATGGAATAAATAGCATATGCTAAAAATAATTATTGCTTTATTTAGCGTGTTATTTTATTTTATTGGTAACAATTTTGAAGCCTAAGGGGCTGGAAATGTCTGGTTTTGCTGAACTCTCTCCTGGCCGGGCTCAAGCGCTGGAAGTGAAAAATCGACGGCGCAGGCATGTCTCTGCCTACGGATTTGGGCCTGCTGAACCGGTAAATATCAAGACCAGAGCTGATGAACGTCTCGAACTGAACAGCCGGTTCAATTCAATGAATCTGCAATTTTACAAAGTTGAAGACCTGCTGATCAAAATCGAGGTTGGCAGAACTACAGTGGCTATGGAACCACAGAAACAAACGGAGTTATCATGAACAGTACATCAGGATGCAGCAATAAAGGTACGGCCTGCAGCGGTTGCTCAAGCACATCATGCAGTGAGAAAACCGCTTCGGATCTTAACAGAATCAATCACACCATCGTAGTAATGTCTGGCAAAGGCGGAGTCGGCAAAAGCACAGTTGCGGTCAATCTCGCGGTGGCCCTGGCTTCTGAAGGTTATAAGACCGGCCTGCTTGACGTCGATATCCATGGCCCGAGTATTCCGACCATGCTCAAACTTCAGGATCAGCGGGCTCTTTCTGATGGCAAAATGCTGATTCCGGCTGAAGTTGGCGATTTGAAGGTCATGTCTATCGGTCTGCTTCTCGATAATTCAAATGATGCCGTCATCTGGCGTGGCCCGATGAAGGCCGGCGTGATTGGGCAGTTTCTCACTGAAGTCAGATGGGGTGATCTCGATTATCTTATTGTCGATTCGCCTCCAGGCACTGGTGATGAGCCACTTTCGGTCTGCCAGCAGATCAAGGGCAATTTTTCGGCGCTGATTGTCACCACACCTCAGGAAGTAGCGGCAGCCGATGTTCGCAAGTCGATCAATTTCTGCAACCAGCTCGGTGTTGAAGTTGTCGGTGTTCTCGAAAATATGAGCGGCTTCATCTGCCCAAAATGCAATCATGAAACTCATATCTTCAGCACTGGTGGCGGCGAAAGAACCGCCCGTGATTTTGGAACCCGATTTCTTGGTCACATCCCGATTGATCCGGCGATCGGCCAGGCTTGCGACAACGGTCAACCCTTCGTCTATTCGCACTCGAAGACGCCAGTTGCCAAAGCCTTTGCTCAGGTCGTCGACCAGATCAGGCAGGCTTATGATAAAAAACCGACGGCAGAGTGCTGCAGTGCCGTTTGATCCGCAGAGTTTCAGAAGTACCTCTCAAAACTGGTTGACCCCAGTCAAGGCAGCCGGTTCTCATACCGGCTGCCTTCTTTGCGGTTCGCAAAACCCCATGTCGATGCATCTCAAATTTATGGCTGACGGAAACGATGTCGTCTATGCAGATTTTCAGGCGCACGACATGCTGCAGGGCTACCGGGGCATCATTCACGGCGGGGTCACCTGTGCCCTGCTCGATGCGGCAATGACTCACTGCCTGTTCAACCGCTCAATCGAAGCGGTTACCGGCGAGCTGAAGGTTAAGTTCATCCATCCGGTGCCCTGCCGCGCCAGGCTGCAGCTCAAAGCCTGGGTGGAAAAGATTTTTCCACCCCTTTATAGTCTCAAGGCGGAACTTCGTTCCGGCGACTCTCTGCTGGCCAGTGCCGAAGCCAAATTCATGCAGACCGCTCCTGCTTCTCTCAACTGCTAGTGGCCTGTCGACATTGCGTAAGCAAAATCAATGATTTACACGTCATCCCCTCGCTTGTTCCCCGGAGGGGTAGAAACGGGTATCTAAGGCCTTATTGATCAGATTTCCGCCTGCGCGGAAATGACGGAGAATATGCAATTTCTGCGTGACAGCTGACTGATAGAGGTTTTCTTAAGGGCTGCTCAGAGAGCTGTTGAATCTTTCAGGTCAGAAACTGGTTGCAGGCAACGGTTTAGCAGGCCTTACTTTTTTAATTTATGAATCAGGTTGTGGCGGCTCACGTCGGGATACACCGCTGTCTGAACCTGGTTACCATCGAATCTGGCGAGAACTTCGACAAGAGCTTTCTTCTCGGCTTCTTCAAGAGTGCCCGTTTTTGTTTCATTTTTGGTGAAGCGCTGATTACCGCTGAACTTATGCTGGTTTTCTCAATATAAGACAGCCACCTTTTGAAAAACACTATGAAAAACTTACCATAAAGGCTATGATCGCACATTTTGCAAAGACAACCGGCTTAAACAATGTGTGTTTGTCAGTGTTTTGCTGCTTGTCGGGAGTCGCGATACCACGAAACTCCTGTTTGACACCCAAAAAAAAGGCCTGTAGTATTCTAGCGCCTGAAAGTCTAATGCTGCATCATACGGAATAGATTCATGTCTTCTTTGTCAGAAGCCTCATATAAAGATTATGCACTTTCACTGAGTAGAATTGCGGTCGCCATCAATTCTGAAAAGAACCTTCAAAAGCTTTACCAGATAATAATAGATGAAGCCATAAGTCTTGCCGGTTGCGATGCCTGTTCTCTGTTTGCGCGGGAATATGAACCGGATCAGCTGGTTTTTCAGGCAACCAGAACTCTTTCACTTGAAAGAAGGAATGCTGGACCTCAAAAGCATTTTGATGCGACCCCTGTTGAACTTTCAAAGAAATCTCTCGCCGGTTATGTTGCCCTTACCGGAAATCTTCTCAACATAGAAGATGCGTATTCCATTCCTTCAGGGAACGAGTATGGCTTCAACAGTCAATATGATGACCGAAACGGATACAAAACCAAATCTGTTCTGGCAATTCCGATGAAGCTCAATGATGGCACGATCATTGGGGTTATCCAGTTGATGAACAAACTCGCACCTGATGGAAAAGTCACAGGCTTTCCGGAGGATCTGGTCGAAATCGTCACCGCTATTGCCAGCCAGGCTGCGGTTGGAATACATAATTCAAGATTGAAACATATTCAGTCTCAGGCAAGCTTCATTTTTATTGCCATCGTCATGACTCTTTGTGTCTATACCTTTGCTCTGGGCATAATGAAAGCAAAACTGGATAACAGCGGCTATACCATTACCACCATGATTCTCAGCTTGTTTATGGTCGGTATTTCGGTGGGCCTGATCAGAAAAAGCAGACTGCCCATTCAGAGGTTTGGAATCACCACGATGAACCTTGGGCAATCTCTTCGAGAGGCTGCCGCAGTAACTGCCGTCACAATGATTGCAATAGTCGGAGTCCGGCTTTGGGCAAACCCCAGATACCCTGAACTGGCCAGGCTCCCCCTGATTGACTTCGGGCACCTCGACTGGACTTCTCATATCTATGCCATCGTGGCACCAGTACAGGAATTTATCGGAAGAGGCGTTTTGCAGTCTACCATCGAAAGAATAGTTCCCGGAAAAAGTTCAGCCTTCTGGGCGGTCATTGTTGCAGCAACACTCTTCAGCACAGCCCACATTCACTATTCCATTGCCCTTGCTCTGGTATCCCTTGTAAGTGGAATTATATGGGGCTTCATGTTTCTCAGGCACAGAAACATTATCGGAATAAGTATTTCTCACTATATACTCGGTATGTTCGCTATTTTGGTAGGCTTCTGGAACATGCTTTTCTGAATGGCGGCAACTCGATCCTGTTCGAAACATTTTTATTTGCGTTACTTAAGCGTTAGCGCCAAGTCTTTGTTTCGATTCCATATCAGCAAGCTTGACCTGGCGACATCGGCCCTTCGCGCATGGTTTCGGGGTGAATTTCCTTGCCGTCAGGTTCGGCGGCCCACTGTCGCAGTAGCGCAATGCAGCTGACGTTTCAGCCCGAAAGAATAAAGGCCAGAATGCCTGATGCAATTATCAGAACCGGGGTAAGAGCCGGCATCTGCTTTTGCTGTGCTGTAAACGGGTTCTTGTGTGTTAAGATTCGCTGAATCTTTCAGGTCAGAAACTGGTTGCAGTCAACGACCTCGTCTATATGCTGCCTTTGAAAGAGCGCGAGAGTTTGGTCAATTACTTTACCAATATCAATTTCAGAAAGTCTGATGACGGGTGGGCGCGAAAAATCCAGAATCCCACCCGTCAGATTATCGAGACGAAAAGTTTCCTGCTCGATGGTTCATGCGGTAACGTATCGACAACCGCGCCTCTGAAAAAATAAAACTCTGGGGCCTAAATGCCGGGCGTCGGTCTGCAGCTGCAGACCGGCGTTTTCACAATTGAACCTTATTTGTTTCTGGTCAACGGAAGAATTTTGCTGGCGAAGCTTTCGAATGTTTTCAATTTGATGATCTTAGCTGTGGCTCTGATTGATATTAGCGATTACAGCATCACATCAGGTTCGGAGTGCTATTCTCTGGCCTTCTGGCCAAAAGGCACAAAAACCAGATCGTCGGCGGTATCTGGGCGCCCGTCTCTACCTGTACCGGCAACCCGGGGCGGGTTGCCAGTCTTGAACTGCAATGGAATGTTTTTAATAATATCCTGTGGCAGCGGTTTTTGCAGCCATTCTTCGAGACGAGTGAGAGAGTCAGGCCATTCTCTTTGGGTTTTATAATATACATTCAAGATAATTGCTGCTTTGGCACCTTCAAGAATCTGCATGGTTTTTACATCAGTCAGAAGATAAAAAGGCAGGTTGCTGGTAAAAGAATAGAGCATGCCCTGTTCAAGAAACGAGTCGACATAAAAGATAGCTTTAAGAACCCCTATATCACTGTCTTCAGAATGTTCTGCAAAAACTTCGGCATATTTCCTGTTCCAGCTGTTGAATTCTTTTTGTGCCAGCGAATACGGCATGGATGCAACTTTGATAAGTGGATCATAGAGAGTATCGAGTGTTTTCAGGAGCGCGGCTTTATTGCCAAAAATAGAAGCCAGCCTGGTCATTCCGTTATGGTACTTGGTCTGGGCAATGCCGGCGGAAACTTCGCGGGCAAGTTGCTGCCCAAATTCAACCGGCAGCTTTTTATCAAAAGCAAGAATCTGCTCGATGCCGATAAAACCGCTCAACCGGCGCTCCAGATCCTGCATGCCTGCCAGCAGTTCTTCTTTATCTTTGAACAGCAGCGCTGCTGATTCAACCAGACCGACTGCCGCAATCTCTCTTATCTGACAGGAGAGAAGTCGCCGCTCTTTATCAGGGTGGCAAAGACGATTGTTTTCGAATACCAATGCCAGATCGATGATGCCGAGAAAAATTCGAAATGTCTGCTGGCCTTTTCCCTGTTCGGCGAGATGTCTGCCGACAAAATACCAGACAAGCGCTTCGTCGTATAACTCAGCAAAACTGATCGGCGCTTTACTGAAAAAAATAGTATCAGATGCCGGAAAACTACCGTTAAAAGCCAGTTCAGGTTTGTTCAGATGCAACGTCAGGCTCGACACGAAACCATCGAAGTCAGGAAAAGATGCAACTATAGCTTTAAGGTTGTCAATTTTGACCGGCGTAGTAGCAAAACTGTCTTCAACAAAGGATTCTCGGATTTGAAAGGGCGAAAAAAAGGTGCTTTTCATTTGAGATTGCAGCTTTTCTGGCAGTTTAAGGCCGGTCAGAATGTTCTGAATGCCTTCGTCCACTTTTCCATCGCCAAGTCGTTCAAGATTATCGAGCTTAAATTCACGTTCAGCAACAAAGACTGCATTGAATTCAGCCCGGCTTTGCCGATGCACCGAGCGCATTCTTTGCATGAATACTGTTATCGAAATGGCCACCAGCAGAATAAGCAGCAGACGAAAACTGCCACTTCTGAGAAATCTGATTCTGAGATTCATACTCACTTTTAAGCCCCCGATTTTTTATCTGCTACGGCATCATAATAACAGGAAACCTGATTTTATTAGTAGAGTTGTCTTTAAATGTGATAGTTGCCTGTGACAATGCTCTGCATCAACAGTTTAGAGCGAATATAAATCTGCTGTCGGCATGACAAAATGCTGGTCTGCAAGGGCAGACCGGCATTTCACAAAAAAGATCTTATTTATCTTTGGCTGGGCGCAGAATTTTGGTGGCGACGCTTTCGGGCACTTCGACGTAATGCATTACTTCCATGCTGAAGCTGGCGCGACCCTGTGAAAGCGAGCGCAGGTGTGTCGAGTAGTTGAACATTTCGGCGAGGGGAACATGGCATTCGATAGTGCGCATATCGGCACGCATTTCCATGTTGACGACTTTGCCGCGGCGTGAATTGATATTGCCGATGATATCGCCGAGATACTGCTCTGGGGTTTCGATTTCGACACGGGTATATGGCTCGAGCATCATCGGTGAAGCTTTGGCCAGACCAAGTTTCATGGCTTCAATGGCTGCGGTTCTGAAAGCGATGATGCTGCTGTCGACTTCATGGTATGAGCCGTCGAGCAGGGTGACTTTAACATCGGTAACCGGTTTTTTGGCAAGCGGGCCTTCGGTGAGCGCAGCACGAACGCCCTGTTCAACGGCAGGAAAAAATGTTGATGGCACGGTGCCGCCCTTGACGTTGGTTTCAAAAATGAAACCGCCGCCGCGCGGCAAGGGTTCGATTTCCATGATTACGTGGCCATACTGGCCGCGGCCGCCGGTCTGCTTGGCGCATTTGCCCTCAGTCGGCACACCTCTTTTGATTCCTTCACGATAGGCAACCTGTGGAGCGCCTACGGTTGCCTGAACGTTGAATTCGCGCAGGATACGGTCGACGATGATTTCGAGATGCAGCTCACCCATGCCGGCAATGATGGTTTCGCCGGTTTCTTCATCCATCGAGGCTTTGAA
>CAYYUI010000003.1:0-129469 GCA_964474705.1 uncultured bacterium | reverse complement strand
TGTAGTGCTGGCGATGACCGAGTTTGCGGCGATAGTTGACTTTGCTCTTGTATTTAAGAACAGTGATCTTCTTACCGCGGGCATGGCCAACAACCTTGGCTTTAACCTGGGCACCCTTCACGTAAGGGGCACCGATCTGAACGGTTTCGCCGTTCTTTACAAACAGAACCTTGTCAATTGCCATGGTTGAGTTTGCGGCCTGGTCGAGCTTTTCGCAGCGCAGTCTGCTGCCTTTTTCGACGTTGTACTGTCTTCCACCGATTTCGATAATGGCGTACATTTAATTTACTCCCAGTCTTGAGTGTAATAAGGTTTGCGAGGTTAAACCAAGTAAAAGTTAAGGGCTAGCGTTTCATGGGAAGTTACATACTAGCATGAAATGTTTAAAATTTCCACTATGAAATCAAAAAAAATGTTAACTTTATTGTCATGAACCAAAACAACCTGCCTGCATCCTTTACCAAAGCTGTACCCCTCGCCATTGGCTGGTCTTTTATATGCTTCTGGGCATTGCAGATTTTTCGACAGCAGCATAATTTTATCGCCGACAACCTCGATCTGCCGATCATGATGTTATTTATCATTGCCGGCCTGGTGAAAAGAAATTTTTCTCCATTCCTGCCGGCGTTTTATCTGCTTTCTTATGAGATCCATGCGCAGGCAGCCTTGCGAGTCGAGAATTTTCAGGTATTTTATGTTGCATCGTGGCTTGTTTGCGCCTGGCTTCTCTATCGCCAGCCAGACCGTGCCGGCAGCCTGGTTATTTATCATGCGGGCCTCAGTTTTGATCCCGGCTCAGCTGTCACCCTCGGAGTCGGTATGCAGGCCGGCCTTTCTGCCGCCCCGGTCACGGTGCTTTTTCTTGCCTTTTTCGTACGCGAACTCTGGAACAACCGCATTGACTTCGCAGCCAATACCGGGCATTTCCTTGTTGTAAGCGGGTTAGCATGGCTGGCCATGAATCATTATCACGGAATAGCTGCCGACCTGACCGCTCAATTCGTCGCCTTTTCTGCAGCCGCGATCCTGTTCTTCGCCATCTGCTCAGAATCTTCTGACCCTCAGCAGCAACCGCGGCATGTCAACGCCATCATGGCAGGTGGTTTCCTGATAGTGGCAGCGGCATTGACCAACCAGGCACTTGAATCAGCAAGCATCGGCGAGTTTTTTTCGCGCCGCGCCTGGGCTGGAGCACTGCATCCAAACCACATCGCCACCTGGTGTCTCGCCATGATCTGGGCTCTGGTTATCAGCAACCGGAAAAATCCTGAACACCACCTGGCACGCCGGGTTTTCTTCATTGCCCTGTTCTTCCTGATGATTCTGGTAAGCGGTGCCCGTTTGATTATGGCAATCACCATCGTCGGGCTTTCGCTGCAATACCTTCTTTATGCCGGCAAACCAGAAAAGAATGAGAAGAAAGCCAGCTCCAATCCCTGGTATCTCAATCAGCGTCATCTGCTCTATGCAATTTCAGGTTTTTTAATTGTCATTTTTGCCGCCCGTTTTCTTTATAAATTCGATCTTAACGAGTTTGCGCATAACGAAAGAATTTACATCTGGAAAGCCGCAATTGGCCTGATTTCGCAGTCGCCATTCACCGGTTACGGGGTGCTTCAATTTGCCCTGCTTCCCCAGCAGATAGACTCTGCCGGCGCATCCTGGGTTTATGACTGGAACTACCCGCATACCCATCAGATTTTACTCGAAATGCTTCTCTGGGGTGGAATACCTCTGCTGATCATTTTTGTTGCCGGGTGGCTGCATGCCTGCCGTTTCTGGTATGCATCCGGCTTGTGCCTTGCTATTCTCTCGGTTACCGCAACAGTTGTTGCAGATTTCACCTGGAGAACCCCCGCGATGATTCTCATGGCAATATTCTATCTGTTGCCAACGCGTCAACCGGCAGGAGCAAGCCGGATATTGCCATTTTACTTCAAAGCCTCGATTTCAGTTGCAACTGCATTGGTCGTAGTCTGGTTGACCTCGATTCATTCCGGCTTTTCTGCTTATGGGCAGGCAATGAACCATCTAACGACAGGGCGGGGGGACTGGAAGGCAGAAATCAATACTGCTGTTGCCCGACTGCCATTTTCCGCTGATATTCGCATGCAGCGACTGCTTCTTCATCTGGCGCGCGAAAAGATGGATTCCGATTTCACCAGTCAACTCGCCGACCTGCGGATAAAGTTTCCTGAATTCTGGCCGGCACTCTTTATAGAAGCAAGAAAAGCCGAACTTGCAGGTGACCGGCATATGGCACTGCAGTTATACCTTCGGACACTTGAATTCGAGGGTGCGGACCTGAGCGGTATCAGATGCGCGCGCGCCGCGATACTGGCCATGCAGCTTGGCGATGCAGCGGTTGAACGTTTGACCGCCGACACTTTTGCCCGCGGGCAGTGGGGAGCTGCAATGCTTGCCAACCACCCAGATTATGGCGAAAAATTTCGGGAAATCGCCCGAACGCAGGCATTGAAACCAGTAATTGACGACTTCTTCTCTGCAGTCAGACAGGCCAGAATTATCAAAAACCTTGCCGGCAACATCATTAATGTACCTGAGGAATCATTGAAAAAGCTTGAAAATTTCAGCCTGCCTGCCTGGTTGATCGACGAAATGGTCGGTGCCTGCAGACTTTCCAGGGCCGAAGAAATTGCCAGAAAATATCTTGAGGTCGACTATGCCTTAACAGGCCGTCTCAAGCCACGCCTTCTCACTCCGGCCGACCGCAACGAAATAGACAATCTGGCCGAAGAACTGCGGCAGTACGGTTCGGCATGTCTGCGCACTCTGGCCTGGATTCGCCTGGAACAGGCCGACCATGGTGGTTTCATCGCTGCTTACGACCAGATGCTGCAGAGATATAATTTTCGCAGCAAAAACTATGAAGACCTTTCCGGGCAGTTTTTGTTCGCGCGTTTCGCTTTTCAGGCCGGTGAATACAATCAGTCGATCGATATGCTGCAGAAACTCTCTGCCTTCGACGCAGGCTGCCCTTTCATCAGCAGACTGATGGCAAATTGCCATACCGCATTGGGCAAACCCGAAGATGCGGCTTTTTATCGCAAACTCGCCCGCCAGCAGGTTTCTTACGCCCGGTTTGATCCGTTTTATCGTGAAGAACCACGAATGTTGCTCTGGCCACAGGGTGATCAGTGGATCTTTCTCTTTGAAAAATTGTTAAGACGCTTTGACCCGGACGCAGCGGGATATTGTAAGAATGATTGGGAGAATTTCCTGACCAGTCTGGAATAGAAGCGCCCGATCGGTCATTCTAAATTGATAGTGCCAAAACCGCAGATGGTTTTTGTGTATTTACCTCTCTTCAAAAAAATGGGCTGCTTCAATCGGAATGAAGCAGCCCATTCTTAACGCCTGATTTAAAGGGTTGTCAGAAGTTCCTGGTATTTGGCCATCGGCCAGAATTCATTGGCGATCATTTCTTCAGCTGCATCTACATCTTTTCTCAGCTGAGTAAGAGCTTTCTCGCCTTCATTGCCAAGAAATTCAGCCCGGCTGTGGATCTTTTTGCGTGATTCAGCCTTTTCAAGCTGTTTTTCGAGATTAGCGGCACTTATTTTAATGCTGGAATAAAATTCTTCAAGCTTTTTAACATCGGCCAGCATTTCCTTCGCCGCTACTCCCGCTGTTTTAAGCGCAGCAGCAGCATTTGCCGAAAGAGAAATCTGGCGGGTAACCGCCGGCAGGATCTGGGTTCTCGCCATATTTATCGCGGTTTTGAATTCTATTTCTTTGGTTTTGATATAGTTTTCAAATTTTATTTCGACCCTTGCCTTGACTTCGCGACCATTGAGAACATGTGTTTTTTCCATCAGTTCGATGGCTTCTTTTTCTTCAAACACTGGCAAAGCGGCCGGAGTGTTGCGGGCATTCGGCAGGCCAAGTTTCTCGGCCTCGCTATGCCACTCACTTCCGTAGCCATTTCCCTCAAAGCGAATGCGGCGGGTTTCTTTGAAAACATCTTTGAGAACGAGCAGAGCGCTTTCGCGGATATCTTTGCCTTTGTAAGCGTTGAGTCGGCGTTCTATGGTGTAGTAGCCGTAAGTTGTCAGCTGATTGAGCAAAGTAACCGCTTCAGATGGGTTCTGCGACGACCCGACGGCGCGGAATTCGAATTTGTTGCCGGTGAAGGCGATCGGCGAAGTGCGGTTGCGGTCTGAATAATCCCGGGAAATGCGCGGCAGATTTCTGACGCCCATATTGATGTTTGCCATGGCCTGCTCGGTCGGCTTGCCCATACTTTCGATTTCATTAATGAGCTTGGTTAGATATTCACCAAGGTAGATCGACATGATGGCCGGTGGCGCTTCATTAGCGCCGAGGCGGTGGTCATTGCCGGCATCGGCAACGCATGCACGCAGCAGGCCGCCGAATTTGTCGACTCCGAGCATAAAGGCGCCGAGGGTGAGCAGAAAATTGATATTTTTCAACGGCGAGGCAGAAGGCTCGAGATAGTTTGCCCCGGTGTTGTCGCCGACTGACCAGTTCACATGCTTGCCCGAACCGTTGACCCCGGCGAAGGGTTTTTCATGCAGCAGTACAACCAGGCCATGACGGTTGCCGACATGTTTCATGACGTTCATGGTCTGCAGATTGTGGTCGATGGCCAGATTGGCTTCTTCGAAAAGCGGGGCAAGCTCGAACTGATTCGGCGAAACCTCGTTGTGGCGGGTCTTGGCTGGAATTCCCCGGCGGTAAAGTTCGCGGTCGAGATCTTCCATGAAAGCGATCATCTTTTCGTCAATAGCGCCGAAGTAATGGTCTTCCATCTGTTGCCCTTTGGCCGGTGGCGCGCCAAACAGAGTTCTGCCACAGGTCCTCAGGTCCTGGCGGGTTTCGTAGAGCCTTTTTGAAACGACAAAATATTCCTGTTCAGGGCCGCAGTTAACGATGATTTTCTTGGCAAGGCGGTTGCCAAGAAGCCTCTGAAGGCTGATTCCGGCGTCGTTGAGCGAGCGCATCGACCTGAGAAAAGGTGTTTTCATGTCGAGAACATCGCCGGTCCATGAGAGGAAAACTGATGGGACAACCAGAGTGCGGGTTTTGCCGGTTTCGATCAGAAAGGCTGGGGAAGTGGGGTCCCACGCGGTGTAACCACGGGCTTCGAATGTCGAACGCATGCCACCTGAAGGGAAGGAAGAGGCATCGGGCTCACTCTGAATCAGCTGTTTAGCTGAGAATCTTTCGAGCATCTCGCCGTTGTCGGAGTAGGTCAGAAAGGCATCGTGTTTTTCGGCAGTACCACCACGCTGGGGCTGGAACCAGTGGGTAAAGTGGGTGGCGCCCTTACTGATTGCCCATTCTTTCATGGCATGGGCGACGTCTTCGGCGATTGACTGGTCAAGCGGGCTGCCGCTCTGAATGGTAGCAATAAGTTTTTCATAGGCGTTATTGCTGAGTTTTTCACGCATTACCGCTTTATTGAAAGTCAGTTCACCGAAAATATTGAGAACCTGGGACATCTAAGCCTCCATTACAACTGGGTTAACATCATAAATCGATGTTTTGGTAGAAGAATCATACTGTCATGACTCTCAAGCGTCAAGGTCTATTCGTCTTTTTTGCTGAAAAATATTAAAAAAGACTTCTCAACTTTACAAATTTTTAAAATTGAGAGGCACCGGAAGGGCGTTTACATAACTCCAACCTGGAAATAGCAACAGTAAATTGATTGAGTTTGCATAACACGTCAGTTGGCTCTCTTCGTCATGATACACCGAAGTGGTTTACATAACTCTGAAAAGGTTTGGGAACTGATCGTAGGGTCTCATTCTGGGATGGGTGAACCCGCTCGCCTTCAGGCGAAGCCTTCAGGAGGCCGAAAGGCCGGTCCTTTGCAGCAGGTTGAGAATGAAGATGAACATTTTTTGCAACTGTTTCCTGGGCGCGGTCACAGTCGAATTCATTCGACAAGACGATTTTGCGCCTTATTCCCTCTCCTTCGGGTGAGGGTAGTTGAAGCCTGGTTCAGATTGTCATGGTCACATTTCGTCGAGGTCGACCATTTTAAGCAGCATCCTGATCTGTATTGGCAATTCCGGCATTGGGTTGCCGTCAGCGGCAAACTTGATCGATTCAGCCAGAGCAAAGGCTGCCTCATCGATAAAAAGCTTACCAAGTTCAGGGGTGGCGAGTGCGGGTGAACCAAGATACCCGTCACGCGAACCCATTTCCTGAAAGGAAAAATTACCCTTTAATACTTCCCAGGCCGGGTTGGCGCAGCATGCCGACAGTTGTCGGGCTATCCGGTCGCGCAAGAGTTCTGGGGCAATGTGCATCAGAGCACTGGTTTCTTTGACGTCGGCATGCAACTCGCTGGCCGGCTCAAGGCCGATTTCGCGCAGCGCTGCCTCGAGACGTTCGTTGTGAGAGAAAGTCCAGAGAGGGATCGGGTCGATGGCTCTGAATTCTCTGAGGGTGTTGAGGTCTTCTACAGCCACAGCGACGGCCTTGAGAGCTTCAGGCGATATTGACAGGTTTACAAAGACCAGATTTTTGAAACCATCACGGCTCAGCGAACTGCCTATATCGTAGAGAGCGTCAGAAAATGTTCTGGCACCCATGTTGTAGCTTCCCATGAATCCGGCGCTGGTATGGCAAGGCATGAACGGAATCGTTGGCGCAATCAGGCAGCCATATTCTTCGCTTTTCAGTCTCGATGCCGCTTCAAAGGCAATGGTTTCGGCAATAAAACACTTGGTGCCAAGTGGCAGGTGCGGCCCATGCTGTTCGATTGAGCCAAGTGGCACAATAACGAAGGTGTTTTCTTTGTCGATTTGTGAAAGTTCCGCTGCAGTAAGATCCATTAAATTCATGAGCCCATGATAAAGGCAGGCTCAACAGGCAGTCAAGATATTTTGCAACCGATTCACACAAAACATGCAAAATCAATCAACTTCACGGCAAGCTGTGTTTGTGCATCTGAAGGGCAGAAATCATGCCACTTTTTGCATAAATTGCGCTTCATATTCTGGAAACATTATAATTGCCGGGTGAACCCCAAATGCCTGAGCCAGGCTTTCTGCGCGTTTTTTTCCTATTTCAATTTTGTCATTTTCAAGTAAGCTGATGTTTTTGGCATTGATCCCTGATCTTTTTGCCAATTCTTCCTGGGTCCAGCACTTGAGTTCTCTTAACATTTTAATTGCTTCGCCCGTGGTGACGGTAATTTTGGGGCTGGCCGGCAAAAAATCATTTTTTTTCATAACTCCTCCTAATATTTGTGTGGAGTGATCTCAAGGACATAAATCATTATGTTTTCATTTTCGACTTCGTAGATGACTCTGAATTGAAGATTAAGCCGAGATGATCTTTGCCCTTCGCGAATTCCAGACAATTTTTCATCGTTGAAACCGGGAAAATTTTTCAGAATGGCGGGCCCATGCCGGTGGATAAGATTCTTCCATAACTCATATTTTTTAAGCACCTGAGCCGGAAGCTTTCTACAGGTTTTTGCGATGCTTTTATGTTCAAAAATTTTCCACATTATTATTTATAATAACTTATTGACCTTGATTAGTCAAGGCTGATAATCAGGACTCTGGCCTGATAAAATTGTCCTGCAAGTCGTTTCATATAGCTGGCTGTCAGTTATCGGCGTCGCTGAATTTGCTGCTTCAACTGCTTTGCTTCAAAAAAAGAGAGAGTTGAATAAAAAGGCGCTTTCTCCAATAGACATTAGGGAAGAAGAAATTACCGAACTTTTTAAGAGAGTAATAGATTGACTGTTCAGAGCTACCCTTACTTAAAATTAACAACGTCTGATAATAAATATTATGTAAACCTAATAATTGAAACAGAAGAATACTTAAGAAATTACGAAGTATTACCATAATACGAATACAGATGTTATGTAAACCATTGTTTTTTGCGTTTGCCCGTTAATGTATTAAATCGCCCTTAGTCAAGTAAAACGTTTTCATAGTTATCCTCTGATAAAATTGGTTTTACCTCAAATATTTAATCATGAAAGTGGCAACAAAAAGCAACCACAAGGATCTGAAAAAAGGAAAACCGGCTTCAGAATGTTGCTCTGGAAGCCGGTTCCTTATTGATCAGAACTTATTTGATTACTGAGAAATACAGTTCTTTTACCATCGGGTCTTTGAGGTTTGGACGGGTACGTTTGGCCGGGCGCGCGGTTTTGTCTGCAACCTTTTCGCGGGCAATTTTCAAAGCTTCCTCGAGGGATTTGCCTTCGGCCATCTGCTGAGCCGCAAACACAGCTCGATTAACATTGATGACACCGCCAGATTTAACTTTATCTTTCAGCCATTCTTTCTTGTCGACTGTTTCCATGAGAATCTTTTTAAGTTCAACCGGCTTTAGATCGTCTTTGGCTGCCAGAACCATCGATGCCATTCTCAAGGCATTCGGACACGCCATTGAAGTGCCGGACATAAAGCCCATTTTCTGGTTGGGATAAGTTGCATAGATATTTACCCCAGGAACTGCAACGTCGACTTTTTTGTCGCCGAAACATGAGAATGGCGCAATTTTCTGGTCTTCGTCGGTGGCGGCGATCACCAGTTTATTGGGTATATCGACGTCATTTGGTGAGGTTACCATGGTGTTGAGATCTTCGGTCGAGTTGCCGGCAGCAATGAAGACAAGAGCATCGGAACAGCCGCTGAAAAATTCCTTGTCGCGCGGCAGAAAAGCTTTCGATACAAAGAGATCCACTACTTCCTGAACCTGGGCATCAGTTGGATTCTGGAAACCCCACTGGACCATGTTTTGTTTCATCATGGCGCAGAGGTTCTTGTTTTCTGTTCCGAAGGAGCAGTTTATCAATCTTGGTTTTAAGGCTGCAATGTACTCTGCTTTTGCCTTTATTTTGGCGGCATTTTCTTCACCCAGCTGAGTAAAATACTTCTCGAGGTCGTCCATGGAAACTTTTTCGGCCCTTGAATTGCGGGTGGGGCGACGATGAGCGAGAGAATATTTTAAAGAAGTAAAAGCCTGTTCAACTTCTTCTTTGGGTGAGCCACCGGTCTGAATATGCTTGATGGCATTGAGGCTGACGCCGTTATTGTTGGTTGAAACTATACCGGCGCAGTGGGTACCATGCGCCCAGCCGCCAGTAAAGCCAACCCAGGCCCAGAATTTTTTATCTTTGTAATGATCGACCAGAAATTTATATTCGTCCTGAGATAAGCCTTCCTGGCCATAGGCCTGAAGTTTCCCGAGGAGTTCCATGCAACGGAGAACGGTATCATAGTCAGGAGGAGTGTCGGAAAGATTTACGAGAGTAGCGCTGTTATCAACGAAATTCCAGCCGAAAATGTCGTCTATATAGCCGTTGGCGTCATCGTCAACACCAGTTTTGCCATTGAGCTCAAGATCTTTGGGAAGTGCGAGCGCCTTCAGGCCTTCATGGGTGAAGTCGCTACCGGAATCAATGACAAGCACCTTTACTTTTTCATTTGCGGCATCAGCCGGGGTAACGGAAAAACCCAGAGAGGCAATCACAGCTGCTAAAACAACATTGCGGGAAAATTTCATTATCAACACCTCCAGATTTTTTAATCATAAGAATTTATTTGCTATATGTAAAGACCTTGAGCAAAAAAGCAGGGCAAAAGGAAACTTTTTCGGTGCTTGCATCTCTCATGCGCTACGACATTCGAACTTCCATCCGCTGATTCTGCACGCAAGACCGGAAAAGGGAACCTGCCGATTTCGCTCTCATAGCTCACGCGACCTGGCGACTTCTTTCGAGGTTCCGGACGTTCAATCTGTACATTCGGGAAACCGCATTTGGGCTTGCAACAAAAAAGGGCAGAGAAAAAGTTCCCTGCCCTTCTCTGTTGAATTTAATGATTACTTGAGAAGCTTTTTCAGTTCTTCTTCGAGTTTTCCGCTGCGCAAATCGGTAGACACTACCTTGCCTTCTCCATCCAGCAGATACATGGCGGGAATGGACTGAATACCGTAAGTCGGCCCAACTTCGTTTTCCCAGCCTTTTCCGTCAAAATACTGCGGCCAGGGCATTTCGTTTTCCTTCAGATAACTTTCAAAGGCGCTCTTATCTTCGTCAAAAGAAATTCCCACTACTTCAAAACCTTTATCCTTGTAAGCTTTGTAGGTTTTGACAATTTCAGGCACTTCGGCACGACATGGCGGGCACCAGGTGGCCCAGAAATCGACGAGCAGAACTTTGCCTTTGAAGCGTTCCAGAGTGAGATCCTGGCCATCGGTTGTTTTCTTGCCGGCCGGGAAAGCTGGAAATGCTTTGCCTACTGGATTGCGAAAGAATTCATTGAGAAGGTTTCCAGCGAATTTGGCAATTTTTTCGTCTTTGGATTTGGCAGTTTCCTTGAGCAGCTCGTCAAAGGCAGGCGAAAATTCAGCTTTGCTCTGCTGAAAGAGCTGTGCAGCGGTTATTATCAGACTGTCCTTAATTTCTCCAGCTTTCCAGTTGTTGAGAAGTTCGACAACTTCTGCAACCATTCCGGCAGCTGCACCGATTTGAATCAGTTCGGCATCGAGTTTGAGCCTGTATTCTGGTTCTGTGAGAGTTTTTCTGAATTCAGGTGCTTTGGCAAAAACGTTCTTCGCATCTTCGCTGATCAGAGCCTTCATGTCTTCGGGGCCTTTGATTTTACCGGCCTGATTTGCTTCCTGAACTTTGGTCTGCAGTTTGCCCAGATTGCTTTCAAGAAATTCATTTACAGGAACCGGGTTCTGCATCATTTCCTGTCTTATCTGTGAAGGCTCAAGCGCTTCAGCTTCAGCATAAACAGAGGTAGAAGCGCTGCCAAGCAATAGGCCGCAAAAAAGAACTGCCGTTAACAGACGAGTTTTCATGTAAGTTCCTTAACGTTAAATCGTTCAGAGCACACAACGCCATTATAGCCGCTAAAGAAACAAAGTCAACATGGTTGACGGATCGTCGGTTTACATAACTGCCAAGGGCAGGCTGAAAGCAAAATTTAAAATGATGTTGGCTAATGACGGCTACGGGTTTATAATCAGCCGGTAAAGATATTTCAAGGAGTCATGGAATGAAAGTAAACCTTCTCAAATGCATGGCATGTGGCAAAGAGTACCCTGATGCTCCCGATCGTTACGTTTGTGACAAATGTGGTATAGACGGCATTCTCGATGTGGTCTATGACTACGGATCAATAAAAATCAGCCGCGACGAAATTGCTTCTTCGAAGGATTATTCGCTTTGGCGTTATCGCAAAATGCTGCCGATTGCGGACAGTACCCAGATTGCCCCATTGCAGGTCGGCTGGACACCACTTTACAGAGCCGGCGCAGTCGAAAAAATGCACGGTCTCAATCATGTATACATCAAGGATGATGGTAGAAATCCAACCGCATCACTGAAAGATAGGGCCAGTGCCGTTGGCATTGCCAAAGCCCGCGAAGCCGGTGCCACTACCATTTGTGCCGCTTCTACCGGCAATGCAGCCAGTTCTTTGGCTGGTTTCGCGGCTTCGGCAGGCCTGAAAACAGTAATTTTTGTACCAAAAAGAGCTCCAAGAGCGAAAGTTGCTCAGCTTCTTGTTTATGGTGCCAAAACAGTCATCGTCGATGACAGTTATGACCGGGCTTTTGAACTTTCGGTAGAGATCACCAAAAAATTTGGTTTTTACAACCGCAACTGCGCTTACAACCCATTTTTAGTTGAAGGCAAGAAAACCGTTGCTTTTGAAATCTGGGAACAGATGGGTTTCAGCATTCCCGACCGCCTTTATGTTTCAATTGGCGACGGCTGCATTACTTCGGGAATTTATAAGGGTTTTTACGACCTGATTCAGCTTGGCCTCGCCGATAGAATGCCGAGAATAATAGGTGTTCAGGCAGCCGGATGCAATCCGGTCGAAGTAGCACTAAAAACGGGTGAATTCGTCGCCCAGCAGGGCAATACCATTGCAGATTCAATTGCGGTCGGGATTCCGCGCAATCGTCTGAAAGCAATGCGGGCTCTAAAAGAATCTAATGGCGATTGCATTTCGGTCACGGATGACGAGATAAAATCAGCTTTGCTCGAAATGCCAAGAACTACGGGGGTTTTTGGCGAACCAGCCGGGGTCACAGCTTTTGCCGGATTTAAAAAGCATGCCATGACCAAAAATATCAAAGCTGATGAAAAGGTTGTTGTTCTGATAACTGGTAACGGCCTGAAAGATATCGAATCGGCAATTTCTGTATGTACACTGCCCCAGCCAGTAGCGCCCGATTCTTCGACCATCGAAAAACATGTGAAAACCCTGATTTGAAGGTTTGCGTGAAGACCAGGCAGGATTTTTCTGATGTAATCGAGCAGCTGGAGGGTCTTACCGAAAGCGAAAATGAATATTTTTCGCATCAGACGGCTCTCTATCTGCTCGGTTTGCAGGCATTCCCCCCCGCAACTTTGACCATTGTCGCCGATCGGCGAAGGCGAAACCGCAAGATCGGCTGTTTCGACCTGGTTTTTGTTTTCCATGGCAGCGAAGATAATTCCTATACCCAGACGATTGCCTTCATGGGCAGGCATTTGCGTGTATCGACAATCGAAAAAACCCTGGCCGATCTGACCAAGGACTGCAGCTATGCCCCGCCACTGCTGGAAACCGCCGATTTATTCTGCCGGGTTTCATATAACCTCAAGCTGCTGACAAGCATCGCCAGACAGACTTCAGACAGCGTGTTGAAGCGGGTTTGTTTATATCTTGCATGGAGCGGCAGAGCTTCTTATTCAGAGCTGCCCCTGAAAGTTTTTCGCAGAACTCCGATCAAACTTGATCCGCGCGAAGAAATCAACCTGATCTGGAACGGTCTTTTCAATTGTCGTTTGCCTCTGCAGCTTTTGCAGCATTCCCCTGCCCCGCCGCCCAAGGATGTCGATCAGGAGACAAGCCTTTGGATGGAATTGAAACGCCTGCCCGAATTCTGCGAGAAGCAGTCTGCTGCAGGCTTGATTTTCATAAGGGAATCTCCAGAACCACGAATAAAGGAAATTATTGAAAATTACTTTATCGAAATTTTTCTGAGCCTCAGTAATGAAAAACTTGCCGGGCTGCTCAGCAATGTTCTCAACAATTCAGATTATTCCGAGTTTCCGCAACTGGTCCCCCGAATGCTGGTTTCTTTTATTACCAGTCGCACAGATGTTCTAAGTCTCCGGCGTGAGGAAATCAACGAATGGCTGCATCACAACCTTGGCAGTTCAGACCTTGCAAAGGCTGAAGCGGCAATTTATATCGGGGCGCTGCTCGGAATCGACAATGAAGTCATTGCCAGATTCGAAAATCTCAGTCAGGCGCTATTCTATGCCGGGCGTTTCCAGATAATAAACTTCATCGCTTCGCATTATCTGACGCGGGGAGTCAAGCTCGCGCATACAGCCTATATAGATATTTCCAAAACTTTTTCGGCTCAGGAACGCTTTGAAGAAGCGGTGACTCTTCTCGAAGAGGCAAAAATCTTTTATGAGGATCAGGACGGCAACGCCATGGGAAACCTCTGTTTTGCGACTTCCCTGGTTTTAAAGCGTCTCAATCGGGATGATGAAGCTCTGGCCGAACTTTTTCTCGCCCGGGAAGCATTTTTAATAGCCAAAGACCATCCGGGCCTCGCCAGAACTGAGAATTCACTCGGGAATCTTTACTTTTCCCGCGGTCACCCGCAGGCGGCAAAATTTCATTATCATGCCGGACTGCACCTTGCCCGGCAGCATAAAATGCAGACCCTGCTGCCATCCTTCCTGAACAATCTTGGTCTGGTGGAATTCGACACCGGGAACTTTTCCCGGGCCCGGCTCGAACTTACACGCGCTTACAGCCTTTACAAGCTGCAGAACAATCACTGGAGCGCATCAGTTGCCGGAATGGGCCTTGGCAAGCTGTTTCTCAAACTCGGGTATCTCTTCAAAGCCATGAAAATTTTTCGTGAAGTCCTGATCATGCGTGAAGAGAAGAAGAATTTCAGCGGAATTTACGAAACCTCAATGCTGTTGTCATGGATATGCGAACTGCTCGGCAAAACTGCAGCCGCGAGAACCTGGAACAGCAGTGCCGAAATGATCAAGAATTCCAACACTCTTGAGCCGCGGGCCTGCCATGTCGGCGAAACCCTGCTGGCAATGTCACATATCTTCAATAATCGTTTCAATGAAGCTGAAAAGCATTACAGAAAGATGGAAATAGAAGGGAAAGCGCGAGGCTCAACAGGTGTTCAGATAGCTGATCTTCAGTATGGGCTCGCCTCAGCCCTGCTTTTTCAGGGAAAAGAAAAGGAAGCGTATCATTGCCTGATCGAGGCGCGTCGTAATATTGGCAGCGATTCAGTCAGAATTCAGCACACCCAGCTGAGAATAATGGCTTCACTGTATTTTCCCGGTTCTGAAATTGCTTCGGACCTCGATGTAGAATTGAAGCGTTTTCTGGCTTCCGGTTGCTTTGACCCTTTCTGGGCTCATATCTCGCAAAAAATTACCGAACAACAGAGCGCAGCCGGTCTTGAATATTTGCGATTCCATATTAACCGTACACCGCCGGTCATGATGAAACATCTTTGCAGTAATTTTTCCCACCTTGCTCAGCTGGTCAACCAGCTCCAGCCAGGACATAACAGGTCCAGCGAATTTTTGACCATCATCAGCAATGATACGACCAGAACCATACATTTTGACGAATACCTGAAGTATCGCGATACCTACCCCGATGAACAATTGATTTTTGATGCTTATGCAGGATTCCTCCATTTTTCCGGCAACAAGGCAAGACTCAAACCGGGCTCGATTCCTCACAGCGTTTTGTTGCAGCTATTTATGGCTCAGCCGCATCCCATCAAAAGGGAAACATTGTACCGTTCTGCCTGGGGAAGCGAATTTGATCCTGAATTCGACTTTGGTGCTTTTAAAAGCACTCTGCAGCGCCTGAAAAAACTGCTTCAGAGCCTGACGCCATCAACCCGCATCAGCACAGGCAAAATCCATGGGAAAGGCCATGGGGTTAAACTTTCTCTTGCTGTACAATGGTTACTGATTTTTAAATAGCTGCATAATTTTTGTAACAACAAAACCACGTCAGTGTCTAAATCGGCTTTTCATGGGCTGTGTTTGCGGCCAAAAACTGTCACTCTCGTTCCTGTTGCGGGATTCCGACATAGAGAGCTATACTTTACCGGTAATCTGTAAGAAAGTTTTACCGAAAAGTATTTGGAGGAGTATAGAGTAATGACTACCAGAAGAATTTTCGTAGCACTGATTCTGTTTGTCGGCCTTTTCTGCAGCCAGGGCTTCGCTTATGAAGGAGTTCTGCCGGGAAGCCCGCTTTATTCGGCCCAGCAGCGAATTTTTGGCGCAATTGGCGACTATTGGCAGGTTCAGGAGCTCTATGTCAAATATATCCAGGACCAGAGTGCAGAAAATGAGCAGAGCTGGAATCAGGCAATTGAATCTCACACCCGCAATTGCGTAGAAATCGGCAAAAGCGTCATGCTGTCGATCAAGAAAAGCCAGTATGGTCAGCTCGAAATGCTCAGTGACATCTACAGATCGATGCCGGATGGTGCGCGGCAATCATTGTACCCCACCCTCGGGTACATGAAATTTGAAATTACTCACAAGGCTGACGAATACCTTACAGAAGAAAAATTTCGCGAATATTTTCCCGGTTACGGTTATTCAGAACCAGGTTTTAAATACCGCAAAGGCCGTGAACTGGACCGCGAAGAAAAGGGCGTTACCTGGGTTCTTGAAGAACAATCGATAACCACCACCTGGAACGTCAACCTTACCGTCACACTCGACATCGTGAAAATCCTCACCGGCATGGTTACCGGTGGCGCAATCAAAGACCTGCGAGTTTCCGAACCTTTCCACATGAATGTTGGCGGAGCCCCTCTTCTGGTTGCAAACGTTTCATTTCAGAGAATCAAAGCGATTGTAACCAAAACCAACCGCAAATTTGAAGTCAATAAAGTCTGGTTCGAACTGTTGCGCACCAAATCTTCTTCCTGGTCGAACAACGCCACCTGGGAACCCTGCGGTAAAACCTATGAAATCCTGCAGGAACCCACCGGTGAAGCAGTTGTTACTGGTATCGAAGGGTAATTACCCCGGAGGCAAATTCTGAAAAAATCTGACAGTGTCCTGGTAAAATTAAAACTGCCGGAACTGTTCTCACTCCTCCTCTCATTCA
This sequence comes from uncultured bacterium, assembly GCA_964474705.1. Classification (GTDB taxonomy): domain Bacteria; phylum Muiribacteriota; class Ozemobacteria; order Ozemobacterales; family Ozemobacteraceae; genus Rifleibacterium. The sequence continues at coordinate 113,303 of CAYYUI010000003.1, read as the reverse complement.
CTCTTTTTACAGTTCAGCCGGGGGTTACCAGCCCCCGGTTTATTGCTGAAACAGACGTCAGCAGACCCTCTGTCGAAAACTGCAGCGTGGTTTCGCCGGCACAAGCCCTTCTTAATGAAGGAAAGCGCCACAACGCCAATCTGCTGAAGCTTTTTCCAAGCGCAAAAAGCATCGATGTGGCGGGCGGAGCCATTATCGATCTCGAAGACTCTGAAGCTGCAGCAATTGTCGAAGCCTGTCCAACAATTCTGGTAGACAATCTAAACGCTGCGAACAACCAGGTTGGCACTCTGAACTCCAGACCCCTGACCCGGCCTAACACGACTGCCCCATCATGGAATCACGATCAGAGCGGGGCCGCCTGGTTCAAGGAATCTGGCCTTGCAGGTCAGGGAATGCGCCTTGGCGTTATTTCTCTGAACTATTCATGCGATCACCCCGCATTGGCCGGCAGAATTAAAAATCTGATGCATTTCGGTGGCAATCCCCCTCAAAAAGCAGTTTCCGATCTGCATCTTCTGCACCCCCTCGGGATTTTTGGCGGCTACGAAGAAGGCCGTTTTTCGGGTATCGCTCCCGCAGCCGAAATTTCTCTGGCACTTCTAAGTGCAAAACCGGGCAAAGCTGATGCTCTGCTCGAAGCGCTGGACTGGCTTATTAAACTTCCTGAACCACCGCATGCTATTCTTATCTGCACCGATTTTGCCGGGCCTGCACCGATTGCGGTCGTCAGAGCTCTCTTTGCCTGCAGAAACGCCGGAATATTGCCTGTTCTCGCAGCCGGCAACAATCCGAACTCGATAACGGGCATGGCCGCCCTGCCCTGCTGTGTCACCATTGGGGCCACAGATCGCTGGAAAAAGCGCTCGCTGTTTTCAGGCCAGGGTCCTGTCTGGTTTGAAGGCACCAGAATCACCAAACCAGATTTCTGTGAACCAGGTTCTGCGGTTACCGGGCCCGCCGAAAAGAATGAGTATCGCCTTGGCAGCGGAACCTTGCAGGCAGCAGCACATTTTGCCGGAATTTATATGCTGATACGGCAGTCCTTACCGGAAACCGACCCGGAGTTACTTTTGAACGCCATGCGTATCACCGCGCTGGACATAGAAGGCACCGGCATCGAAGATGCAACCGGATACGGTATTCCTGTTCCCCATGCTGCCATCAATTATATCAACAATCCACCCACAGAAACTCCGGGGAACGTAAAGTCCTACTGATCAGGATCGGCAACCGGCAGAACTCCACCAATCGAGCGACAATAAAGAAAGCACTCCCGACCATTTTAAGGCCGGGAGTGCTTGTTTTGCAGTCAGCTTTTAGTCGGAGACGATTTTATCGCCGCCTTCTTTCTGAGCGAGATTGAGAAGTTTTTCACCGGTTTCGATGAACTGACCAATATTCATATTGATTTTAAACTGGGTAATGGCAAAACTCATCTGAATCTTCTCTTCAGAGTCATGATGCTTGACAACCATACTGCGAACGTTCTCGATTACCTTTTCGGCTGCGATACGTGCACCCTCATTGCTGGTGTCAGGAAGTATAATCGAAAATTTATCGCCTTCATAGCGGCATGGCAGGTCATTGAACCTGATTATCCGCTTGATCAATGAACCGACCTTAAGAAGAACCGCGTCTTTAAAGCCGGCGCCGTGTGTTTCGAGAAGATTGTCGAGGTTGTCAATGCCGGCCATAATGATCGACAGCGGTGATTTGACTCTGCGAACCCGTGAAATTTCCTGGGAAAGACGCATTTTGAAGTAATGATTGGTATACAATCGCGTAAGGCCGTCGGTAATGCCTCTTTTGTAGAGGTTGGCGTTCTTGATGGCAATACCAAGCTGGCTGCACAAAAGTTGCGCCAGTTCAAAATCTCTCTGAGTCAGTCGGCCGTTACCATCTTTATCAGCAAGATTCACCAGTCCGAGGACTTCTTCCTGGACCACGATCGGTATCACGATAAAGGAATCAGAGGCATAATTGCGTGCCCGGGTAAAAGCGAAGCGCTCTTCACATTTTACATCCGCTACATACAGCGGTTCCATTTTCTGGATAACATGCTGTGAAACAGGAGATGACCAGAGGTCGAGGTTGGACGGCAACCCACGGTTATTGGGGCAGATGTTGTAACGGTTTTCGGTCGGGTCAAAAATCGCCATCGAGAACTTTTGAATGTTCATGATGCTGCGGAAAATGCCTTCAACAGTGAATGGCAGATTTTCGATTTCAAGTTCTGAGGAAATGGTCTGACTGGCTTCGCGAACCGAATCGAGCTCGCTGATACGGCGGTCGAGCGATTCGTTAACATCGCGCAGGTTCTGCATCAGCCTGAAAGTATTGATAGCCGAGGAGATATTTCGCGAAATGGTGGTAAGAAGTTCGTTATCGAAAGTTTCTTCGTCTTCTTTTCGGAAACGGCTTCCGAGAATCAGCAGACCCTGATTCTGGTTATCGGTACGCAATACGTAGATGTGTTCAATTTCGCCTTCTTTGAAGGTCTCTTTGAATGCAGTGATCTCGCTTCTGATAATCTCGGTCACTTCACCGTCTTCTTTGATGGAAAGTCTTTCGAAGACTTTCTGCGGGATCTTCACCTGTGGAAGTCTTGCATTGGCACGGAGTTTGATATCGACCAGGCAGTCAAGGCTTTCATTGGCATTCTCGAAAGTATAGATGGCGCCACGCGAAACGCCAAGCGTACCGAGGAGAATGCGGAGCATTGACCGGAGACCTGCCTGAAGGTTTTTGCTCTGGCAGAGGAATGAGCTGAGATCGATAAAGCTGCCGAGAATGTATTTCAGTCTTTCGACGCGGCGATGCTCTCTGAGCGTATCTACTTCGGTGGGTGAGGAAGTGGCGATGCGCTTTTTAACCAGATGAATAAGGGTTCCGGAGGGGGGGAACGATGATATTTCTGCGCCATCCATGAGGCGTTCCATCAACATAAGGCCCCAGCCTCTTTTGTGAGATGATTTGAGTTTCTTGCGGATATCGGGTTTTTCGACGACGGTTGGATCGAAACCTTTGCCGAAGTCGCGAATCTGGATTTCCAGAATTTCTTCACTGAAAGTCAATGCCACATGGATATCACGCTTATTGCCGTCGGGGATATCTTTGGGAGCGTGTTCTTTAGCATTGATAAGGCCTTCGATGAATGCAAGACGCATTTCATCGATTGTTTCAGCTGCAAAACCACATTTTTTGGCGAACATGTCGAGATATTCGCAGGCTTCAAGTTCTGAGTCTTTCTCGTTGGCAAGCTTGAAGAACAGATGTGAGACCATTGACGGCAAAGGAAGCCTCCTTAAATACCTCTCGAAACAATGAGGAAATAACAATTAACCCTGATATTCTATTTCCAACCCTGTTCTCTGTCAAGAATCATCTGCATTTTTGCGAAATCCGGTAATTCATTTTCAATGCTTCAGGAAAGATACAACCGGATAAGTTAATGTTTTGCCCAAATCGGCCGATAAAACCTCGAACGTTAATTAACTTTACAGGAGATATTTCCCATGGACGAAGTCCCGATTGCCAACAACAACCCTGTAAACCTAATTATCAAGAAACCGGAAGGCGCCCCCCGAAAAACAAGAATTGACCGCATTAAAGAAAGCCTGAAAAATTTCTTTATCATGCTGCCGCTTGCATTGCTGGTGGTTGCTCAATTTTATTTTCTTGGTAAGAGTTTCGGGGAATTTTCGACCTTTCCAGTAACCAGTCTTATCAGTTACATCTTTGCCGGCACGATCATCATGATTCTGCTTTTCTCGCAGATGCTGATGCGGTCGATAATCTATTCGACTCTGGCCGGCATGGCTCTTATTGCGGGTATTTATGCCGCCTGGTTTGGCGATTTCCTCACCCCGATGAGTGCCAATTTCAATGGAATCAGCGAAATACTCAAATCGGCATGGAGCCGCAGAGACCTTCCTTACAACCTCCTGATGACCGGTATTATGACCGCGCTCGTTGCCGTTGTCGCTTTTGCCCAGTTCTTTGTTTCGCTTCTGGTAAAATCATTCTTTGAAATGCTTTTCGGCAAGGAATGGGGCGATGGGCGACTTCTTGGCTATCTCGGAGCAATAGCTCTTCTGGCAGGAATTCAGATCGGTTTCTATTCATACGCTTCGATGTCATCTCAGGCTAATGAAAAAATAATCTGGAAACGGATGGTGCAATATGAACCGGTAGAGAAGTTCATTACAAGAGTTCCAGGAAGCAGCATAATCGGAAAAGACCGGATATGGGCTTCTGAAGGGAATTCGCTTGTTGCCATCGATACCAGCAAAGGTGAAAAGATTGCATCCAGAGATTTTAAAACTTCAGTAGTACATAAAGGTTTTCTGCATGGCGAAACCCCGGTATTTGCAGGAAGCGACGGGCTTTACGGCTTCAACACCGAATTATCTGCCGGCAATTGGAAAACGCCCTACCCTGCCAGTTTTACCGGTCTAGAACTTGCAGAAGAAAAGAAAGATCTTTTCACCAATCTGCCGGTTACCACCAGAATGCTTGAAAACGGCAAAAAAATGCTGGTTGTCTACGACTTTGGCTACGTCGGTGTCTATAACGTATCAGACGGTTCTCAACTCTGGTTCAAACAGATCGATCTTCAGATCAAAGTGAATCGGGCATTTCCAGAACTCTATCTTGAAGATGGCTATTTTCTTGAAACCGGTGATCGTCTGGTGTTCAGCTGTCACAATGGCCTGGTGCGCTGCCTGAACATGGCGAGCGGAGAACAGATCTGGTTTTACCAGCATGGCACGCCGAAGATCAGCGGCAAATCACAGCGGGCGTTTCTTTCACCGAACGGCAGTGAAAAAGTCGTCGCCTCATTTCGTTCGGGGGAATTCATCACCCTCGGCCTGAGCGATGGCCGTAGAATCTACACTGCCGCCAACCCATCTTTTTCGCCGGCTTACTTGCCCTTCTGCAAAGACCTGCAGGCTTCATTTTTGACCGACGAAGGCATTTTCTATCAGATCGACCTCGACGGTGGCGCAACTGTATTCAATACGATTGCCCTGCCGAGGCGCAGCGAATTTCTGCCAATAGTTCACAGTCTTGGCGATGGCATCATCGCCCAGGGTGAAGAAGTCGTGCATGTCGATATCCAGGAACGCAAAGCATCGACAATTTTCAAAAGCCCCAAGCGTGTTTTCATTACCCGCCCGGTTATTGTTGACAAGCTTCTCTACATCGGCACTCAGGATGGCTGGATCTATTGTCTGCACATCGGCAGCCGCCACGAAAAATGGCGTGTTCACGTCAACGGTGAGCTTCTCGAAGATTCACTCGAGCTTTTCGGTGACAGTCTGCTGGTGAAAACCAGATCAGGTTCACTCTTCAGGATAAACCGCAACTTCTAATTCGATTTCGGTTCTTTTTCGAGATGACGCTCGCAGTAGGCAATTCGCTCTTCTGCGAGCTTTTTCATTGTTACATCCGGTGAAAATTCTAGAAATTTGCGGTAGTTTACGATCGCATCAGCGAAGTTGCCGGTAAAACCGAATACTGAAGCAAGATTGTAATAGGGATCTGGAAATTCAGGCTCAAAAAGTATCGCCTTTTTGTAATATTCGATGGCGTCCTTGTTTTTATCGAGCTGGTAGAAGGCAATTCCGAGGTTATTACAGATTTTGCCGGAACGCGGCGCGATTTTTAGAGCGTTTTTCCATGATTCAAGAGCTTCTTCAATACGACCCAGTTTGAACTGACAATTGCCGATATTGTTGAGAATTTCAGCATTCTGAGGGGCCTTCTGAATTGCCAGCTGATTCTTTTCGAGAGCCTGAACGTATTTTTTCTTCTCATACAGACGAATTGCTTCATTATAAAGTTCTTCGGCGGTGCCGGAGATTTCTACGACTGCAGCCGGCTTCACTTTTGGCTGCAAAGGTTTTTCGAGAACGGTTTTCTTCTCTTCTATCTTGATTTCTTTTTTGGCAGTTTTTTCGACCTTCTTTTCTGAGGTCTTCTTCTCATCGCCCTTTTTGTCTATATTCTGGGTGTCGGAGGCAGTTGCCTTCACCTCGGGGGCTTTGGGAAAATCACCGCCTTTTTCAACCAGAGTTCGATAGAGCCAGCCTTCAAGACCATCGGCAAATGAGACTTTGAGCCAGCTCTTGTCTTCGAAAAGAATCTTGTAACTGTCGCCACGCATTTTCTTCCCAATGATCGGCGAGTTAAATTTCGCTTCCTGGCGAAGATTTATATAGCTGCCCCTGACTACACCCTCTTTTTGAGCAGCCAGACCGGGAATCGAAAGAATTGCCGCGCCGGCAATCAGAATTACTTTTGCGAAACGTTTAATCATCTTAGCCTCCGGGATTTTACGGCAAATACTATACCCATGCCGCGTGGTGCATGTCAATTACCTGCTGACTTTTACCTTCAACTCAATAGAAACTGGCCCGGACACTTTGACCTGAAGCCTGTCGCCTTCGTTCACCGGCCCGATACCTTCCGGGGTGCCGGTCAAAATAAGATCACCCGGCATCAGTGTCATACAGGCAGAAAGATCGGCGACCAGTTCGGCAAAACCGAACACCATTGCAGAAAAGGCACTGCTCTGAACTATGACATCATTTTTTCTCACTTCAATACTGCCCTCGGCCCAGTTCCGGGAGAACGGTGCCACCAGAGAAGCCAGGGGCAGAAAGGTATCGAAACCCTTGGCACGGGTCCATTGACCGTCTGTTTTCTGCAGTTCACGGGCCGTCATGTCGAGACAGGCCGTTACGCCACCGATATATTCCAATGCCTGCTCGACCGAAACCCTTGAGGCTCTGCGGTTGATGATGAGCGCCAGTTCGCCTTCGTAATCGATTCTGCCGGCATTGCTCGGAATTATAACCGTGCCATCTGTACCGATGATCGAACTGGGCGGTTTGCTGAACCACAGAGGACGTTCAGGTACATCGTTGCCCAGTTCTGCTGCATGCTTGCGATAATTACGCCCGACACAGAGAATTTTTGTGCCGCTGAAGGCAGGCAGAGCGTTACCGGGAGCGACAGCTTCGATGACTGCAGCTGAAGAAACCTGACCCGTGACATCAGCATTGAAATTCCGGCTTCCTGACTCTTTCCAGGAACTTTCGGCAGCAGAATAATAATTCCAGCCCTTATTGCTCAGATAAAACATGACGAACTCCTGTTACAAAGGGCAGCCGCTTCAGGCGGCTGCCCTTTCAGTGTTTTGAGAAGCCTGAGATGGTCAGATGGTAGCCTGCTGCTTGGCAAACGACAGACGGCCGCCGGCTTTTAAAATTACCTTGTCTTCGTCTGTAAGAGTGTGGACGATCGGCAATTTCAGGCCTTTGCTGACGTTTTCGAGAAGCAGTTCGCCGTCGAGACTGTTGACGTCAATTCTGATTTCATCGCCAGTTTCGATCTTGTCGTAATCGGCGGGGTTCTTGAAAGTTGCAGGCAGAATTCCAAAGTTCACCAGGTTGGCGAGGTGAATGCGGGCGAAGCTTTTGCAGACAACCGCTTCAACGCCAAGATACATCGGGCACAATGCTGCATGTTCGCGCGAGCTTCCCTGACCGTAGTTGTCACCACCGATGATGACACTGCGTTTCATTTCGACCGCCCGATTGTAGAACTGCTTATCAACGCCTTCAAATACGTGCTTCGCGTATTCAGGAACATTGGAACGCAGCGGCAGATACTGACCGGCAGGCATGATGTGGTCGGTGGTTATGTTGTCACCGACTTTGATGACGGCTTTTCCGTGAATTTCCCGGCCCATTTTTTCTTTGATCGGAAGGGCAGCAATGTTGGGGCCGCGCACGATCTGCGTTTTAGAACCGTCTTTGGAGGGAAAGATGAACATGCTGTCATCGATAGTGAATTTTTCGGGCATTTTTACTTCGGGATACTTGCCCCACTTGCGTGGATCCGTGAATTTTCCTTCAACGGCAGCAACAGCAGCGACTTCCGGGCTCACAAGATAAACTTGCGCGGAATCAGTTCCCGAACGCTTTTCGAAATTGCGGTTCGAAGTTCTCAGGGCAACAGCATCAGATTTGGGGGCGAAACCCATTCCGATGCATGGACCGCAGGCGTTTTCAAGCAATCTGGCGCCGGCGGCAACCAGGTCTGAGAGTTTGCCTTCGTCGGCAAGCATGCGCAGGACCTGCCGTGAACCCGGAGCGATACCAAGAGACAGTCTGGGGTGAACGGTTTTGCCTTTTAGAATACAGGCGGCCCTGGTCAGGTCGGTATAGCTTGAATTAGTGCAGCTTCCGATCATTACCTGGTCGACATCAATATGTTCGAGTTCCGCTACGGGTTTAACGATATCAGGCATATGCGGGCAAGCGGCGAGAGGCACTACCTGGCTGAGATCTATATCGATCACGCGGTCATAGGTGGCATCAGAATCGGCTTTGAGTTCGATCCAGTCGGCTTCACGGCCCTGAGCCTTCAGGAAGCGTCTGGTTTCGGCGTCGCTGGGGAACACTGAAGTCGTTGCTCCGAGTTCGGCACCCATATTGGTGATCGTGGCCCGCTCGGGAACAGTCAGTGTGTCAACACCCGGCCCGGCATATTCATAAACGTAGCCAACGCCGCCCTTGACCGTTTCGCGCCGCAGAATTTCGAGAATTACATCTTTGGCCGCAACCCATGGCTGGAGTTTGCCGGTAAGATTGACTTTTACCACCATCGGCATTTTGAGCGAAAATGGCTGGCCTGCCATAACCATGGCCACATCGAGGCCACCAGCACCAATGGCAAGCATGCCGATGCCACCGCCGGTCGGAGTGTGACTGTCAGAACCGATCAGAGTTTTGCCGGGCTTGCCGAAACGTTCAAGATGAACCTGATGGCAGATACCATTGCCGGGGCGGGAAAAAACCAGCCCAAACTTATCGGCGATTGTCTGAAGAAAAATATGGTCGTCAGGATTTTTGAAATCCATCTGCGAGGTATTGTGGTCTACATAGCTCACGGAAAGCTCAGTGCGAACTCTCGGGACACCAAGAGCTTCGAACTGAAGGTAGGCCATGGTGCCTGTGGCATCCTGGGTCAGAGTCTGATCCATTTTGATGTTGATCGGTTTCTTGGCGATCATTTCACCGTTCACCAGGTGCTGTTTAATGATTTTCTGGGTAATGTTCAGTGCCATTCTCTACTCCTTGGTTTGATGCATACGGATATTTATTTCTGCCCGTGTGCACGGGGCTTGGACAATGTTTTTTTCAGACCGGCCAGGCCGTCAACAGCTTTATTTAGCAGTTTCAACCGTTTCGGTGGCAGCCGGGACAACAATTTCTTTTTTGAACTGCAGATCCTTGAGCGGAATATCGACGATCAGATCTTCATTGCCATCGAGTTCTGCCGGCTCAAGCGGGTCACGACCACGCGACAGAACCTTTATCAGTTCCATGGTGTTGTGATCAGGGCAGGTGCCAGGTTCATCCTGCTCGTAGCCACATTCAGGGCAACGATAAATATCGGGAAGATAATCTCTGGCTTTTTCGGTATCCATTATAAACGTGGAGTCTTCTTCGGTAGTCTTCTTTTTCTTTTCAACTGCGTCTGCTTTCTTTTTCTTTTTGACTGTCTTTTTAGTGACAGTCTGCGCAAAAACACGGCGACCGGCAGTCAGTTGCGGAAACGAGTCTAAAGAAGAAAACCCCGCGCCAAGTATGGCGAGCAGGGCTATCATTTTCAGATTTCTGTTCTGAATCGAAAACAATCTGGTTTCTCTCAATCGTTTTCTTTGATGATCTGCATTATTTCTGCAGGATTTTTGGCGGCAAGAAGCGAGGCTTTGAATTCTTCGCTGCGCAGCAGCCGGGAAATCTTGGCAAGGAGCTTCAGATAAGGACCGCCAGAGGAAACAGGAGCCAGCAGCATGAAAACGAGGTTTACCGGACTGCTGTCGATTGCTTTAAAATCAATACCTGATTCAGATCGGAAAAAAGCGACCGTCAGGTCTTTAATGGCGCTCGAACGAGCATGCGGCATCGCAATACCGCCACCGACTCCGGTTGTACCAAGCTTTTCCCTTTCAAACAGGGCATCCTTGAGGGCTTCCGGTTCTTTTATTGAACCAGACTGCTGCAGTGATGATACGAATTTTTCAATGGCCTTATCTTTGTTTTCTGCTTCGAAATTCAGGAAAATCTGGTTTTCCTTGAGCACATCAACCAATTGCATGTAATTGCCCTCCGATGGGTGAAGGTTATAGAATGATTATACGAACAGGTTTTTGCGAATGCAATCTTTTTCGTCAAGCAAAAAATTATTAATCACTGTTCACAAGTAGCAGGTTGACCGTTTGGCCGCGAACAACTCTCAACAGGGCTTTTCCTTCTGCAGCCAGCTGAGTAATCGCCTGATCGAAAGCTTCTTCATCGAGCGTAACCTTGCGATTCACCTGCTGAATGACATCGCCCGGCTGTAGTCCGGCCCGTCCGGCGGGAGAGCCTTCAACAACCGCTGTGATCACACAACCTTCCTCGACAAAAAGGTGAAAACGCCTGACCAGATCACCGGTTACCTTGCTGACGCTGACTCCAAGAGCGTTTTTCCCGGCCGGCGTTTCGTTGAACTCAACCTCAGCCAGGCCTTCTTTGCCTTTGCGGAAAATCTTGACGCTCGCTTTATCGCCGACACGATGCTCGTCGATTCCTTCCTGGAAGTCATCAGTATTCCTGATCTTTTTCCCGTCGATTTCAAGAATTACATCGCCTGGTACAAGCTGAGCCCTATCAGCAGCAGAATTCCTGGCAACATCAGTTACAAGGACGCCCTCCATGGGAATCTGAAAATATTTCGCCAGCTCAGGGGTTATCTTCTGAACGGAAACTCCGAGAAAAGCCTTCTTTACCCGTCCATAGGCCATCAGATCGCCGACGATCCGCTTGGCCCTGTTGACTGGTATCGCGAACCCGATGCCCTGTCCGTATGGAATGATTGCAGTATTTACACCAATCAGTTCACCACGCGAATTGATCAACGCGCCGCCTGAATTTCCAGGGTTAATCGAGGCATCGGTCTGGATCAGGTCTTTATAGGAACGGTTCCGATCTATTGAAAGGTCGCGGTTTATAGCTGATACAACCCCTGAAGTTACAGTTATTCCCAGCCCAAAAGGGTTGCCAATCGCGATAACCCATTCCCCTACCCGCATGTTGGCTGAATCACCGATCGGAACGTGAGGCAGAGCATAATCCGCATCGATTTTAAGGACAGCAAGGTCAGTAAGCGTATCCTTGCCAATTACCGACGCCTTAAAAGTTTTGCCGTTGCCCATATTCACCATTATTTCGTCGGCATCGGCAATAACATGCTCATTGGTCAGAAGATGCCCTTCAGGGCTGATAAGAACCCCCGACCCATTGCCCTTTCGTGGGATGACGTTGTTATGGCCGATAAAATCCTCATCAAAAAGATGACCAAAAAACTGATCGAAAAAGGGATCACCCGAACCCGGCCGTTGTCGGGCACGAACATATTGAACCGATTCGATCGCCACTACGGCCGGGCTTACTCGTTCGGCTATATCAGCTATGAGGCTGGTGCCAAAAAGCTCAGCTGGGGCAGCAGCCGTAGAAGCGGGAAAAAATGCCACTGCCAGCGAAGCAAACAAAAACACGAGCCTGATCAGTCTTTTCATATTCAGGGTTGCCTCCTGAAATTGCGGTCATTTACCAGTTCAATTGCAGGAACTGAATGCTGCAGTTCATCATGGCTTTCCGGGTGGGCGCGACGGAACTCTTCAAGCTTGTCGAGGAACTCTCTGACTTCTTCACCTGAAACCTTTTCAAGCTCCTGATCGCCGACTGCAGGTAGAGATGCCATTTTAACGACACTGCTTCTGTTCTGACCGCCGCTTAAAATGCGGCTCTGACCTTCATAAACGGCTTCGTGATTAAGCTGTATGAGAAATACAAACATAAGAATACAGGCAGCTGGAACCAGGATTTCAACCGGCTGGAGAAATCTGTCGAAGAGGCGTGCGAGAAAACCGGAATCAGTTTCTTCTATTGCGCCGACACCGGATTCCTTAACTGCATTGGTTATTTCTTCGTGCAAGGTAGATGGATAGACGGGCTCAGGCATTTCTGACAGCTTTTCGAGCATTTCAGTTCGCACCTGCATGTCGAAAGAGCAGTCCGCGCACCTGGCAGCATGCATGAGAACATCCTGCCAGAGAGATGAATCCTCCTGGGCGTTCTGGTCAAGAGCATCGAGATAACGATTGCACTTTTTCATCAGGTTCTCCCATAAACATAAGCCTGCAAAGATTCCTGCAGCAGGCGCCTTCCGCGATTTATCCGCGATTTAACCGTACCAACAGGGATTTCAAGAATCTCGGAAATTTTTTCAAGCGACAGACCTTCGATATCTTTCAATATGACGGGCATTCGGTAGCTTTCGGGCAGTTTTGCGACTTTTTCGCTGACAATCTGCTGGTTCAGATGCTGTATTTCACGGCCAATCGCTGTTTCTTCAGGTGATTCCTGGGTATAGGAACTCCACCAGTGCAGCATGCTTTCCAGCAGACCTTCTTTTTCGCGCTTTTTCTTTTCAGCTATCGTGATACAGGTATTGGCGGCTATTCGATAAATCCATGTCTTCAGCGAAGAGCGCCCCTCGAATCTGCCGATGGCCCGAAATACCTTGATAAATACCTCCTGTGCGGCATCGGATGCTTCATTTTCGTCAGCAAAGAACCGGTAACATATGCGATAGACATTCTTCTCATGCATGGAAACAAGTCGGGCAAAAGCCTTCTGATCGCCACGCCGGATTTCTGTCAGCAGATCATTATCGGTATCTTCAATTCTATTAGACTCGTTAAGCTGTTCCATGGTTCCAGTGTTTTTTACCAGTGAAAGAATGGCATCACTTTTGCGACACGGCTGAGGCGGTCAGGGTGAATGCCGACCTGGAAGGTTTGCTCATGCGATTTGCGACGCCCATGCAGAGCACCCCGTGAATAAAGCCTGATAGTAATGAAATAATAGCCGGCGGCGAGCTCGATTTCCGGGAAAGTGAATATCCGCCGGTTATTTTCCCGGGTGACATCGCTTTCATCTTCGTTAAGAGAAGCCAGGCGATGATCTCCAAGCCATAGTTCGGCCCTCAGAGCTTGTTGAGTTATTCTTTTGGGGTTTTCGCCGGTGAATGTCTCGATAGTAACCGAAAGACGCCCCTTTCCGACAACTGGTTCCGGGATTTCTACCGGGGGCAGTTGCATGGCATCACTGGCACGCAGAAATTCAGGTTCAAGAGCGCTGGATGTCGCTAACTGCTGGGCACTGGCCGCTGATAAAAAGAATAGCTGAACCAGAAACCACAGTAACAGGCGGTTTATGTATCCCAGGCGTCTCATGCGAGTTTAAACCCCGCCTCCGGCGGTAACATTCATCTTCGCAGCATCGGCAGGCCCTTTGATGAAAAGATCCTTGTAATCGATGAGATTTATTTCAACACGTTCTTTAATGCGCCGGCCCGATGAATCGGCGACAATCTTGATTACCGGTCTGATCACCGATACCGGGTTGTTCTTCAATACCAGAGCGATAGAGCCATCATTGAGATTAACCAGGCTGCCTGCAGGATATAAAGAAAACTTCCTGATGAAAGCTCCTAAAACAGCAGGATCGAAATGGCTGTCCATGCCGGCGGTCAGAATTTTCATGGCTTCATATGGTGACATGGCGATACGATATGGCCGATCGGTGGTCAGGGCATCATAAACGTCTGCAACAGCGCATATTCGCGCAAACAGGCTGATTTCATTCCCTTTCAATCGCGAAGGATAACCACCGCCCTGAAATTTTTCGTGGTGCTGCAGAGCCATTATTCTGGCACGTTCACTGACACCTTTTGATTTCGCAAGGATTTCGTAACCGTATGATGGGTGGGCGCGCATTTCGGCGAATTCCTGGTCTGTCAGTTTGCCATCTTTGTTTAGAATACTTAGAGAGATCTTCAGTTTGCCGACATCGTGAAGCATACCACCCGTGCCGAGATCATGAAGGTCGTTTTTGCCAAGACCAAGAGCCTGCCCGATCATCAACGAAATCGTCGCCACGTTTATATTATGAGTGAAAGTGTAGTCGTCGAAAGATTTGATATCCATCAGGTTCATGATGGCATCTGGTTGCTGCAGAACTTCTTCGACAAGAGTATGCGATACTTCCTGGGTTTGTTTTACATCGATTCCGTGACCGGAACGGACCTGGTGAATAACGTCTGAAACTGCCTTAAAGGCGACAACCTGGGTCTTTTTGCTGATGATGACCTTTTCACCGGTTGTGATGGTCTTCATTTCAGGGAATTTTTCAAAAAGAAGGTCGAAATTACGGGCCACCCCGGCAACGCTTTCAGCGTCAGAAATATCAGTTATCTGAAAATCATTGACTATGAATTCTTTGCCGTCAGGAGTTCGAAGATAAAGATCTTTGCGAATCATGAGAGCTTCGACATCATATTCGCAGACAAGACCGCGAAAAATGAATCGCGAAGGCATCTGTTTGTTGGCGATGCGATCACCGGGTATCCAGACAAACTCCTTACAGGAGCCTATATAGCTGTATCCCGTAAATATGGTGACATCTGCAAGTTTCTTTGTTTCGGCCATAAATGAAGAACCACCTTCTCAGGTGGTTCATTATATCATGTAAGAGGCTTAAAATGACAGAATCAATTTTTGATCTTTTCGATCAGATCCTGTCGGTAATCTGAAGCTCGGTGAGCATTTTCAAACAGCACGCGGTTGCGGGCGAACGACATAGCCAGAGAAGCCTGCGGAATGGCCATCATCGCATCGAGGGCTCTGGTGTTGCCATTGCGCATGTCTTCCACAACCAGGGTTGCAGCTCGCATGCTGATTTTTTCAAGCTGTTTGAGGGCTTCATTGCGCATGGCCACGTTGCCTTCGTTGCCGAAAAGATCTACGGTATCTTTTATTGCCCTAAGGCTTTCTTCGAGGCTCAGGGCATTGACTATTTCTTCGCGGCCATCAGGATTGACCAGACCGTAGGTGCCGGCTTTGTCGATCAAATAAAGGGCCGGCGGAACATTTGCCTGGGTGAAAGTTGGAATCTGGCTGGCGTTGGGGATAAAAGTCGAGCAAAGTTCAAAGGTGAAGCAGAGCATTTTCCGGTCGCCATAAAAAAAGTCATCGCTGTCACCCATTGCCGGATAGAGTTCGGCACTGTTCTTCGCTTCGTAACCATTCATTTCGGCCATTTCGCCGGCCATTTTCTTGAAGATCTTTTCATCGGGGTTGGGAATGTTATAACCATAACCGAAAGGATAGAGAACAAGTTCGGAATAAGTGTGAAAAGAAATGCTGGCCTGGAATTTTTCGCGGGTAACGAAATCGCGCATTGCCGAAGATTCTGGTTCACTGAACGGGCCGGTACCGTGATAGGTGTCTGAGCTGCCTGAATTGCTGGCCCCAACATTGCCCCACTGATAACCATAATTTCGGTTAAGATCGACGCCATAGGTTCCATTGCCGTTGTTGCGCCGGTTCTTTCGCCACATTTTGCTTTTTTCCATGCTGTAGGTAACGCCATCGGGATTGACCATCGGAACAATCCAGATTTCACGTTCATCGACAAGCCTTTTCACTTCTTCGTTGCTGGCATATTCTTCGATCAGTTTTTTGGCAACTGCCATCGGAACTTCTACAGAGGGCCATTCGCGGGCATGGTGAGCTCCCATAAGAAGGGCAGCCGGTTCAGGTTCATTCTTCGCCGGGTTGTCGCTGATCTTGAGGGCAAAAATTTCACGGTTTTCGTGGGTTTTTCCAAGGGATTCGACACGGCAGATTTCGGGGTATTTTTCTACCCATTCATTTAACTTTTTCTGCATGGTGTCGTAAGTAAAATAAGCGGTGTTTTTCGTCTGAGTCTTTTTTACTTTGACGACATATTCATCGAGGTCTCTGATCAGAACCTTCACGTAATTGCCATTTTTGGCAAAGGCATCGATTTCGGGGCCTTCAAGAACGATTTCGGCATAACCATCGCCAGTTTTTGGAACATCATAACCGGCATTAACAAGCTTATTGATCTCTGCGGTTGTCAGGTTTCCGACATGTACCAGGCTTCTGGGGCCGGCATAGGCAGCGGAAGCAACCATCAGGGAAATGCCACAAAAAAGACCAGCGATACTACGCCTCATACTGTGATTCTCCTTAGCATTTACGAAAAAAAAGATACACAAAATACTGAATACTTAGAACGATTCTACTCTGATAACAAATATGTGTCAAGGCTAAAAGAAAAAGTGTCGTGCCCTGATGGGGCACGACACTTTTTTATGTACATCAAGGAACGTTGGTTTTAATCAATTTATCAGCTGAAACTTTTGGCCCCTTCAAAATGTTTGTGAATGAAGTCTCACCTGATTCAACATCTCCGGTTCGAGATACTTCATCGTTTCGCACCTGTTCTTTTTTCCCCTTATCGGCAACTGCAGAACCTGTTTTCCCTCCGGTCTTTGCCACAAGAGCCTTCCGGCGGTCAGCATCCTTTTCGTTGGCAATTTCCTTCATGTCTTCCTTGTTGGGAATAATAATGATCGTACCATTGAGAATGGTGCGGGGGTTGTCGATTCCATTGACTTCAAGCAGAATCGGATACAGAGTGGGATCTCCGTAATATTTTGCCGCCAGATCCCAGAGGGTGTCGCCTTCTCCGAATTTGTGGGTAGTGCCTGCTGAGGCTGAATGGGTAACAAGACAAAGAACAAAAAGAAGCGAAATCATAACTATTTTTTTCATGTGGTTCCTCCTGCGGCCTGGCGGGCCTTATTCCAATACTTTTCTTCATCACTGAGCATTTCGGGAAAAAATCTCGGGTACAATACTGCCCGCAGCTCAACCTTATTTCCTTTGTCGTTGGCGGCGCGGCTTTCCTGCTCCAGATCACTGTCGACAACAATTTTTACATTGATAAGGCGGTTTTTGTCGTCTTTGATTTCTTCAACCTTGAAATCACTGACCTTGGTCATATTCAACCAACGGGTTTTACCACCCTCGACGTTTCTTTCAACTCCATTTTCCTTGAAGAGATAAGTTACTTTACGGCGTTCACCTTCATCCAGAAAAAAGAAAGCCAACTTTTCCCCTTCAATTACCGGCTTTTCTTCATCTTTCTGCGGTATTACCGCCAGTCGGACATCTGCTTTTAGGCGCTCAAGAATCAGACTTGCCGCCCGCAAGTTCGTCAGCTTCGTCTGGCTCTTGAAGAATTGAGAAAAAGTGCCGGTCATCAATTTATAGGCTACAGTTGAAACCATTGATATGATGGCCAGCATAACCATCACTTCTATCAGAGTGAACGCTTTTCTTTTCATGCTATTCCACCACCAGCGAAAACAGGGTGACGTCATCGCTGCCACCGCCAGTTGTTCTCGGAAAGGTAACCTTGACGCTCACCAGATAATTAGGAGTTGAACGACGTTTATTGATCAGGTCGCTCAACCAGGGCAACAGACCACTCGATTGAATTGTGGCACGCCCCTTGAACCGGCTCATTTCCATACTGCGGGCAAATGGCTCTACTGCAGCCGGTGGAGCTGCCAGATCGATTTTTTCGAAAAAGGCTTTAATCTCTGAATCGTTTTTGAGAGTGATTTTGTCAGATTTGCCACCAGCCTGCTCTATCTGATAAAAGCGCAGGTCTCTGACAAAATTTATCAGGTCAGAAGCGTAATTGGTGCCGGTTACTTCATAAACATTGTTCACGGTACCCTGGCTGCCGAACCTGAACAGGTTGTAGATCGGCAGAAAGGCAAAGCTAAGAAAAATCAAGGCTATCATTACCTCAACCAGGGAAAAAGCCGCGCGGTGTTTCATGATTATTGCCCTTGCCCGAGGGGTTTGTCGACAAACGGATTGGTAATGGGCTCGACCCCGCTTGCCGGTTCGTTAATTTCAATTGCACTGACCGGAACTGCGGTTGAGGCATTAACAGTTTCAGAAGCAATGGCGACTGCTTCATTATGAACGTGAGACGCAATCATGACAGCAGCAGTTTCTGAGGCAACTCCTGAGGTGATAGCAGCTGAAGAAGCCACGACAATTGCCTCCGATGCTATTGCAGCGGTTTCGGTCGCAACAGGTTCTGGAAGCGCGAAATTCTTATATGTTACTGAACCTGCGCGTAAAAAGACATTTTCATCATTAACCACCAGTTGAAAGCCTGACCCTTTCATCAGGTTGAGCTCAACTCGGGCGTCAGTAAGCTGTAATACGCAGTTATCAGAAACAGATATCACGGCACTTCCCTGCATACTGATTTCTGAGGGGCTTTCGAGCGAAGAGAACAGAAAGATGCCAGAAAGAAGCTGTTTTTCACAGGGTTTGACCGTAAACATCTGCTCACGGCTCACTACAACCCCATTAACTGTCGAATTATCATTCAAAGCATGGTATGAAATTGAATTCTGGGTTCCATGATAGCGGGAGTTCGCGGGCCACATCAGCATCAGGGCTACGAAGAGCAGCGTAAGCCCAAGGGCAGGAATAAGCAGTCTTTTCCAGAGAGATACTGCCGGCCTGGCAGCGACGACCTCAACAGCTGCAGGAACAGTTTTGCGAACCTGGCTCATGATTTTCTCACTGACCCGGTGCCGCGAAAAAAGTTCATCGAAGCCTGCTTTGATAACTGCAGCATCGGCTGCACAGGCAGAAACTTCTTCTGAGCAGCTTTTGCAGTCATTCAGATGCGCACGCAAGCCTGCAAGCTCTTCACCTTCGAGCTCGCCATCGACGTAGGCCATCAGAATCTCTTTTTCAGGGCATTTCTTCATAGGTTTCTCTTTTCTCCCGGAGGAGGCCTCTTGCCTTGAAAATTCTGTTCTTGACCGTCTGCAACGGTAGACTCAGAATTTCAGAAATCTCCTGGTATGGGAGTTCATTAACAACCCTTAATAGAAACGGAGTACGCAAATCTTCGGGCAATTCCTGGATCATTTTGACAATCTGTCGGAAACGTTCACGGCGGATAATTATTTCGGGTGGGTGTGCCTTGTTTTCCTTGCTGCTGTCAGCAAGCAGAACATCGGTCACCAGATCAGTAGATGCTATGTTTCGTCCGGCTTTCTTTCGAGAATCAATAAGGAGATTGCGGGAGATGGTCACCAGCCAGCCGGCAAATTTTCTTTCGCAGTCGAAAGAAGCAAGATGCCGGTAAGCTTTAACGAAAGTATCCTGGACAATGTCTTCTACCTCCTGCAAATCGCTGATACGTGAGAGAAGATAACTGAATATCAGCTTTTCATAACGTTCAACGAGCTCAGAAAACAGTTCTATTTCACCGGCAAGCACCTGCTTAACCAGTTCAACATCAGATTTTTCCTGCTTGTTCATCAAATACTACCGGCTTCTTTGCAAAAAGTTTTAATCTTCTGTAATTATTTCTATATCACGCGGACCCATTGCCAGGCCATAATAGGCCGATGTAGACATGTCTTTTCCACCGGCAATTTCATCTGGCTCGAAACCCCATTCAACAACGCAACCTTGCTTGACCAGATCGTCTATATTGTCACTGGCAATACCACCGATTATATGAAGTGGTTTGGTTACAGCAACTTTGCCATCGCCCCCGGAATTCACACATACAAAAAAGCCATGTGTTTCAGGAAGAGGGCCTGAAAAGGATTTGCCCTCAGAAATCGTTATGCCTTTCGCAGCGACAAGAGTCAGGTAACCGAATGCGTCCGGATCGTTGTTGGCAGGCTTGACCAGATATGAATTGATGATCGGAGCCTTGACATCGATTTTGCCGGTGCAGAGAATCACACCGCCCTTCGCTATTTCCAGGGGCTCATCGATTACCAGATCGCCTTCGAAGCAGATCACCTGATTAAGATAGACCATTTTTTCTCCCTTTTCTTCAACCATGAAATGATTGTTGAAAAAGGTATTTTTGCTGAGCAGAGTTTCTTTGCCGCTCTGGCCTGGTATCATATAGCTGACACGGTCTTTGAGATAGGCTGCATCAGGAATCAACTGACGAAGTTTGCCATTATAATGAATATTAGGGTCGTTTTTGAATTCATAATCATCTTTGCAGATCGCTTCAGGGCCGGCATCGATGTAACCTGTTTTTTTGACAACTTCCGTCCAGGGGAGGTCTGGACCGCCAGGATTACAGATGTTGTGCAGGGCGGTTATATACGGCTCCCAGTCGCGTATTTCAGGGTCGAGACCGCATAGAGGCGGAGCCTGATCGCTCAATCCAAGCTGAAATTCTGTTGCCTTGATTCGGGCGTTGATTGCTGAAATGTAGCTCTGGATAAAATTCTCGTCGGCATTATTTCCGGAAACATCTTTGTACCATTCGTAGATTTCCTGACTGATAAAATCATTGACAGCTGCATCGTTGGTAAAGGCACGCATCGGGTAAACTCTTGCCGATTCACTGAAATAGAAAGCAAAAGTTCTTACATAACGACGCTTGATCTTACCGAACACCAGAGTCGGGGTACATAATTTCGGAGTGCCGAAAAGATGCATGGAATTTCCGCGATTTATGTCTTCGTTGATTCGCGCTTTGTACATAGATATGGCGGTCTTGAAGAGGTAGTTGTTGCGAAAAGGGATTTCCCAGAGGCCTTTATAATAACCGTAGTCTACAAAAGCCAGCATGACGCGACTGGCGTCTTCAGTAATTTTATTGCCGGGAATCTGATCGTTCAGCCAGGCGGACCAGTCTTTGAGAATCAGCCATCCGGCTGAATTATAATTAAAATAGAAATGAAAGTATTCTCCAAAGGCGGTCTGCAGAATGTCGTCATCACATCCGGTGAGAACATTCAGGATCAGATTGCCATCATCGCCTTTCGAATCTTTCTGCTGACCACGCCCGCCAAGGTATATCCAGCCATTTTTGATAATGGACGAAGCACCTGACTTTGCAACGTTACCGCCATTAAGCAGGGTGAAATCATAGTCTGACTCACCGGCCTTTTTCTTTTTTCTTGGAATACAACGATTCAGGCAGACCATAGGACGGGGAGAACCATTCAATTTGCCGTCATCCTTGACAAAAATCTGATTGGCCAAACCCTTGTCGATGGTAGCCCCGCGATGCGAAAACAGTGTGAAACGATAGAACGGCGGAGCCAGCAGTCGGGTAAGATAAAACTCCTTGCGGATCTTGCATACTTTAGAAATCCCCATGTGATCTACGGTTACCGTGAATTCAATATGCCCCTTTCTCTCGTAAGGGCTATTGGCCATATCCTTGATTGGCGCCTTGAAAGGGAACTTATTGCCGAGATCGGCAACATAGGTGACGGAAAAGTCGATTTCACCACGGTCACCCCATTCGCTTTTGAAACGGGTCATGATCTCCTTGACCACATCCATGTTTTTGATGACCTTGGTATAATCAACGCTCGGTTGTTTGCCGGTCTTGTCTGAAAAAGCCGACTGAACGATTTTCAGACCAAATTCAGGATCGCGGGTTTCAAAATCTTTCTGGAGTTTTCTCACTGAAAGCCTGCCGACTGCTGACGCTATCTGAAAAAGACGTTCATTGAGCGAAACCCGGTTGGTTACGGCCGCTTCATGTCTAACCCGATTCACCAGCGACAGAAAAATAATCATGGTGAAAATGAGAACGCCACCAACAATTATGATTAACATCCCGCGGCGGGAATGATGCTTGCCTTGTCTCATGAATGTCTGGCCTTCTGCAGCATTCTAACCGCCTGCTCATCGCCGGGGTTGATTTCGAGCAGCCGCTGCAGGTATTCGGTACCTTTCGCCCTTTTGCCCGAATTGATGGCACAGACTGCGGCTTCGAACAGAACCTGACGATTGTAGGGAAAGAATTCAAGGGCGCTTTCATACCAGCGACCGGCATCTTCGATCATACCGGTTTTCTGGAGAATTGTACCATAGATAGCCATTGCAGTAGCGCGATCCCGGCTCGATGGAAAATCATCGATCAGCGTCTGTAGAACCTTCAGGGCAGCTTCGTTATTCTGCAGCTGCAGCAGGCATTGCGCCTTTTCAAGAATGGCGTTTGTATCGCCAGGATCGATCACCAGAGCCCGCTCATACATTGTAAGCGCGGTGGCGTGATCACCTTTCAGACGATAAGCATCGGCCATGTCATTCTGGGCGTTGCTGTCGGAGGCATCGAGTCGCAAAGCTTCATTATATAGTTCTATGGCTCGATCGTAATTTCCACGGTCAAAAAAAGCATCTGCGAGCCAGTTGGCGAGCAACCCGCAGTCTGAGTCGAGACGATGAGCTGTTTCCAGGTGTTCAAGCGACAATTCGATTTTGCCTGTCTGTGCGAGCGTTATGCCCAGGCCGGCGTGCGCCTCAGCGCATTGCGGATCGAGGTTAAGCGCCCTTCGATAATGAACTTCCGCCTGTAACAGGTCACCTTTTTCATAAAAACCAATACCGGAAGCAACCTCCGCGGCAACCTTGTTTTCGCCTTTCTTCAGGCACCGGGAAGCTCTTCTGATGATGTCTTCGCTTGTTAGTCCCATAGGGTGGTATTATAGCAGCAAAAAATTGACCTGACAGCAGATATTTTACCATCATGAAGCAAAAAAGTTTTTATAAACTAGGGCAACTTCAGCAAAAATGTGATAAAGATTAAGCTCCACTGTTAAAACAGCCAAAACATAATCCGGGGTATTTTCATGAACAGACTTACTGCTGTAATTCTAATTTTTATAATGGTCGGTATTCTCTTTGTAACTGGTTGTGGAGGAGGAGGCGGCAGCAATGACGACAGCGCCGCAACTTTGCAACCAGGATTGTGCGCCGGTTTCAAATACCAGGGTTCGGAAAAGAAAAACATCATTTTTGCAGCGGTTAACCGTTCAGGTATAACCGGCCACATCGAAACAACCACAGGCGCCAAGCTCCCGGGTTCCGACCTGGTTTCCAACAGCCAGGCGAATACCAGCGAAGTGATGCTGGAAAACGCCACGATCGGCACCTACAAATTCGTCTATTTCGTCAATTCTGAACGTTTCGAAATCAGCAAAGATATCAGTTGGACAACTATAGCGGATTTTTCTGCAGTGCCCGCAGACCCCACATGGACCACCAATTCGATGCTTTCAGTGACCTATTCGGCAGTGAATGCCGGTAATGTCAATTATTACCTGAGACTGTTCTATTCATACTCCCCGAATACGATGTATCAGCAGACATCGACAAGCCCGGGCGGTGGAGTTCTTTCGATGAACGTCAACACGACCGGTAATTTTATTCCGGTACTGGTTGCCGATGTGATTGAAAATGACCAGCTGGCATCTACCGTGAGATACTTCTTTGCTGAAGTCTCGCGCTGACAATTGATGAATTATTCTTTTACAGGCATTTGTTTTTGCTGTTATTGATCAGGGTAATGGCCTTGATCATTGCAGCGAAGGCTCTTTTTCTGGTGTTGTCCAATACCAGGTATACCGCAGCTCTTCAGTATAGGGGTATGGCTGCGAGATTCTGCCGGTCGCTGCAGCAAGCTCAAAGCCGGATGGCAGGGAAATTTCTTCCAGACTGTTGCCGCGACTGACCAAAACCTTGCCCCTGACAACACAGATTCTTGTCAACTGCGGGTTCACTTTTACAACTGCCAGGCATGCCGACAGAGTCATCCTGGCGTGGGGGGTGACAAGTGTTACAGTCGAAGAAGCTGCACTTATTCCTGCAATTCCTTTGCGCAGCTCAAATGACGCGGCTCCGGAGACTGCAAGCGCGGTGTCTTCACGAAGTCTGAACTCTGTTTCCTGATCAGGTTTCAGAAAAACCAGGCCATCTCCTGAAGTAATCACCGCGGCCCCGGTGGCAAGCAAATTGTTGCCAGGCAGCAGAGAATAGAGATGATCACCGGCAGTTTTATGGAACACCTGGCCGCGCAGGACTCCAACCTCCATGTTTATGCCGGTTTCAGCAACCAGAGGATTAAATAGCGAGAGAAATAACAGGATCAGAAAAAACGCTCGTGGCATTTTCAGAGAACCGGGGAAAAAATAACCAGCATTTTATTGTTGGCATCGGTTATGGCAATTAGCCCGTCTTTTCTAACCGCAACCCCGGTGGGCAACCATGGTTTCGGTGCCGGAGGCGCTTTAAGTGTCGCCAGAACACTGCCGTTTCGCGCAAAGCGTTGCACCTGAAACTTTACCGGGTCACAAACCCAGATGCCACCCCATGGATCAATGTCAAAACCGGTCGCTTCGACGCAACCAGACTGAAAGGTCGCGTCAAAACTGCCCATCGGACTGAATTTTTTGACCAGACCGTTGCTTTCAAGGATGAACAAAGAATCAGCATCGGCTCTTATACTGACGGGTGCAAGTATTGGTGCGGCCGCAGTCGAGCCAAAACTGCCGAGAAATGTGCCTTGATCATTGAAGCAGAGAATTTTTGCCTGGTTACGGTCGGCAACCCACATTTCGTTTTTCCGGAATGAAACGCCTCCAGGCAGATCGATACTGCCGCCAACGGTCGGATCACCGGTAATCATCCCCTTAAAAGTGCCATCTTCGTTGAAGATGTGAATACAGCGCCTGGTTGAGTCGGCAAGGTAGAGGGTGTTGTTTCTCAGGGCCAGAGAAATCGGCAGACCAAAAGCGCCCGGCTCTTCACCCTTTTTACCGAAAACCTTTACGGTTGTACCATTACGGTTATACCTGCTCACCTGTCGCAGCTGACTGTCGAGAACCCACAGTCCGCCGCTTTCTCCCCAGACGACTGCGTGTGGCCAGGCTGTCTGGTTATCCTTGTCATAGAGAGGAAAACTGTTATCAAGTTTAAAGGTGGCTGTGGCAGGGAGCTTTGCCAGGGCATTTATCACTTCGGTTTCAGGGTCAACCGGGATTGCCGATTCATGGTCAACAGCCGGCATATCGCTGAAATCCGGCATATCTGAAGCCGGAGCGGAAGAGGTTGCCGCTGGAGGTTCAGGGGTCTTTTCCGGTTCTTCTTCGATAACTGGCTGATAGAAAGCTTTTCTGACCTGAACCATTTCCCTGCTTCCATCAACCAGCGCTTTTACTTCAATGCCGCATGAGAGCCCATCGAGCATGTCGACCGGGATCGTGAGTTCGATTTCATAGGGCTGGGCACGATAACTGATGCGGTCGATGGAGCCCATTGGTGCAAGAGATTCTGAAAGCTCGAGTGATGCGATTTTCTGGTCGCCTTTTTTTACCAGCAGCTGAGCATTGTGCAACTGTGATACCTGCGAATCAGGATCAGACATCAGATCGATGCTCTGATTCCAGTAAATTCTGGCTTTGACATCGCTGGCTGCCATCGAAAAATCGACATGCAGTTCGGGAAAGGCCGGAACTTTGAAAATCGTACGTTTCGTAAGGGTTTCGTCAAAGACGACGACATTATAAACCGCACCCGGAATCACTTTTTCAGGAACAAAAGTCAGCATATCAGGTTCAGGACTGAATCGACGCCCTTTGATCGTAAACTCACGCCCATCGACGGTGCGCAGAAAAACCTGAATCATTGCCTGCAGCTTGTCAGCCGGGAGGAAATTCACGTCTTCATAAGAAAAACGAAAGCCGTTGAATGGGTTAAGGTAGATGCCGGAAAGCGGGGAAACCAGTTCTGGATGAGGACCGGCTGCAGCGGCTGAAGCAACCGCAGTCGGGGTTGCTGTGCTGCCGGCTGTCAGACTGGCAATCTCAACCGGGACAGAGGGATTATGAACAGTCGATGAAGAAAGCATCGGAGCAATTTCAACGGCAGCAGCTACTGGCGGAGTTGTGAAGGAAGCAGCGGAGGCGGCGGGAGAAGCAATCGCTTCTGAAGCGACTGGAGTCAGAGTCTGAGGAACTGAGACCGCCTGAGTGGCTACCGGAGGTGGAGCCACAACGGTTACCGGTGTTGAGGAGGATGCAGCAGGATCATTACTTTCGAAAACCTTGAGAATGAAGCGAATTTCAACCGGTTCAGCCGTGGTCGGGGTCATGGTTATTTCATAAATACCGGTTTCAGGAACGATCAGGTTTTTTACTCCATCGGCCTTCTCAATAATGATGCGTTCATCAGAAGTGAGCTTGACTTTTGGAATGAGTATGCGGCTGGAAGCTCCCCCACCCTGCTCTTCTATCTCAAAACTGATATTAGAGCCCTTTTTCAACAGTATATAGTTGGTTATGCGGGCATCGGTACCACGATCGGGGCGAAATGCGCCGCGATAGTCGAACAGACGCTCAGCGCCGGCCACCTGAACCATAAGTGTTAAAAGCAAGCAGAGCAGCAATTTCTTCATCATGTGCCTCCAGCACCTTCTTGTGGCTTATTTGAGCCAGATTGAATCCGGGTATAGTTTGCCCAGCAGGTTCCAGACGCTTTGCGCCTCAGCATTAGCCATGTGCCTGTTGTAAACGTCAGCTATAACTGCCAGACCATGTTCTGCCTTGTACATGCGCGGATTTCCTGATACGGCCTCGATCAGAAGGTCGGTTCCGAGGTCGGGGAACATTTCTACTGATGCGAGTCCGGCGAGGAAAATTCTATCTTTCGCCTTCATCGGCCGGTAGAGAGGCAGAAGAACATCTTCAATCATTCTGCAGACCGGTGGTGTCAGCGAAGAACGTATCGCCTGGTAACGACCGTAAGCTTTTTCCTTTTTGCCGGAAGCGTTCAGATAGAGCATGTCGACTGGCAATCCCCGCCATCCTTTGCAGGTAAAGGTTTCAATCGTGTCATACCTGTCGAGTACCATATTGCCGATTGCCAGCATGAATTCAAGATGTTCGCGGGTAACTGACGGAAGATGCCCGTTGTCGTAAGGCAGGCGATCCGGCATGCTCAAAAGTCGGAGAATATCGGCATTGCCTTCTTTGGTTATGATTCTGGCCGGATTCAGGCCTGAAACAAGAGTTTCCATTTCTGCCTGTGCCGCGAGCTCTGGAATGCTCTTAAGTTGTTCAAGAGCTTTCATGGCTGCTTCTGTATTTTTAAATTCGTATTCCTGCAAATAACGCAGATCAATCAGAGCGCGATACAGTTCATCCGGATCAGCTTCGGGAAAACCAGCAAGAAATTTTTCCAGCTTCAGAAGGCGGATCTGCGGAGAACTGGCATGTTTTACAACCCTTTCCAGGCCGCACCATTCGGTTATGATTGAATTAAAATATGGCGCCTGTGCATCTCTCAGATTTATACTGGTCAATGCAGCTTCAGGAGCCCTTTTTGCAAACCATGCCTTGTCGACGGCTTCTTCAAGAATCTCGACTGCTTTGCTGCCTGCAATTTTGCCATCTTTCAGGCGTTTAAGAACACCTTCAACGAGGCGATTGCCTGAATGAAACCTTCTCAGATCGCGAGTCAACCTTCTTGAGGGGCGAGAAATTCTCTGCCCTTCAATGAAACGTTCGGCGGTTCGATGTTTGCCGGCACTCAAATGGCCAGTTAAAATCTGGCTCTGTTCGGGATAAGAAAGTTTGCCAAGCGCTGAGGCGGCATTCAATGATTTCTCGGCAGTTTCCTGATCCTGGACAGCCCAGGCCGCCATTGCCCTGTAAAGATGAACCTTTCTGATATTACGGCCCTTCGGGAAAACCTGAATATAAGTATCTGCAGCAGAAGCAACTTCATCAAGGAGATCAGGGCTGTAGCAGGTGATGGCGGCAAAAAACGCCTGTTCCCGGACTCTGTCGACATATTCTGCTGTTGTCCAGCTGATAGCATCAGCAAAAGCAGCGTTCAGAATCTTCTGTGCCCCGGCCGGGTCAGAAGACCAGAGCTCACCTGCCGATGCAATTCTTTTCTGTATGGTTGCAAGACCTGGAGCCGCATAAAGATTGCAACAGCTGATGACCAGAGCTATGCAGAGCAATATTCGCAGATACTTCATAAACATTTCCTCCACTCAGATTCAATCGGTTTTTGGATTATTCGGGCGCGTATCGGCGCCGGTCTTACGATTTTTCCAGCGTCTTCGGCGGTTGTGCTGGCCGCCACCTTCCTGCTGCCGTGGCTGGTCGGCGTTTTCGGCATTTTTACCGGCACCATTGCGGTCATTCTGGTTTTGAACTGCACTCTGACCAGCATCGACAGGCGTTTCAGCGGTCGGCCGGGGTTGGGTATCTCCAGAAGTCTGCTCCAGGGGTTGCCCGGACTCAGTTTTTTCAGGTCGGGGCGGTCTATCAGGCCTGGGCGGTCTATCAGGCCTGGGTGGTCTATCAGGCCTGGGTGGTCTATCAGGCCTGGGTGGTCTGTCGGGCCTGGGTGGTCTATCAGGATTGGGTGGTCTGTCAGGATTGGGAGTGCTATCACCGCGGTCAGGCCGTGGCGGTTTCGGCCCCCGGTCGTTTTTCTGCCTTTCACCGCGAGGCGCCTGGCCTTTCTGAGGCCTTTCGTCGTTGCGCGGCTGCTTTCTCTGCTTCATATCAGTAGCTTTGAATTCAAGGCCGGCGATGACCTTTTCGAGTGCATCGAGAAATTCGTCGCGGCCGCCGAAAGTTTTGGCAGAAAAAAACATCGAATACACGCCTTTGATATCATGCTGAATGGAATTGCGCATTTTAATCGCCTGCTGGTTGCTGAGTTTGTCAGCTTTGGTCAGCACCGCAAAATGATTGAACTTCTGGTCGCGTATCCAGTCATGCATCTGAATGTCGAGTGGTGATGGCCGGTGCCTGATATCAAGAACCTGAACCACTCCCTTGAGATTTTTACATTCAGCGAAAAATTCGTTCATCATTGCCTGAATTCTTGCCCGGGTTACTTTTGAGGCCTTGGCATAACCGTAACCTGGCAGATCGACAAGGTAAAAAGCCTCGTTTATGCAATAGAAATTGATCGTCAGAGTTTTGCCTGGCAGAGAGCTGGTTCTTGCCAGCTCTTTGCGCCCGGTCAAAGCATTTATCAATGAGGATTTGCCAACGTTACTGCGCCCTACCAGGGCAATAACCGGCAACTCGTCGGCAGGCAGACCATCTTTGCTGGTTATACAGGCACTGAAGGTCGCCGAGGTAATTTTAATTGTCATTTTTAGCTCCGCGGCTCTTTCCAGACTTTTTACGTGCTTCGGTACCGAGGGCCCGTTTGCTGAAAACCAGAGGGCTCTTCTTGGGCTGCCCGTTCAACGCCAGTTTCAACACCTCACTGGCCAGGCCGACTTTGTGAATGGTCAGATTCTTGAGAATCTGCGGGGGCACTTCCTCAAGTTCCTTTTCGTTATCGTTGGAAAGAATGATATGGGTGATATTCTGGCGATGGGCAGCGAGCAGCTTTTCCTTGATGCCGCCAACCGGCAGAACCCGGCCGCGCAGTGTTATTTCACCGGTCATCGCAAAGTTGTTGCGAACCGGCACTTCATTCAGAGCGGAATAAATTGCCGTAGCTATCGCAATACCGGCAGACGGGCCATCTTTAGGAACAGCACCTTCAGGGAAGTGGATATGCAGATCTATCGATTCATAATCGATCGGTCGCATATTGATGAGGTCTGCATGGCTTCTCAGATATGAAAGGCTGGCATGAGCTGATTCCTTCATGACATCGCCAAGAGAGCCGGTGAGAATTATCTTGCCGCGGCCAGGCATAACCACCACTTCGATCGGCAGAGTCGTTCCGCCGACTTCTGTCCAGGCAAGGCCGTTGACGAGGCCGATGTCGTCTTTATCTTCACGTTTGTCGTTATGATATTTCGGAATACCCAGATACTTTTCAACGCTGTTATTATCAACCTTGAGGCTGATCTTTTGCTTGCCGCTTTCAGTTATACTGGAAAGCTTGCCCAGAACAATATCGCGGGCAATCTTGCGACAGATCGAGGCCAGTTCGCGTTCGAGGCTGCGCACACCGGCCTCGCGGGTAAACTTTCTGATAACCTCGGTTACCGCTGATTCTTCTATGGTGATATTGTTTTTGTCGATACCGTTAGCTTCTTTCTGTTTCGGAATCAGATACTTGTTCGAGATCTGCACCTTTTCCTCTTCAGTGTAGCCGGGCAGATATACGACTTCGAGGCGGTCGCGCAACGGGCCGGGTATAGTATGCGGAACATTGGCGGTAGTGAGGAAAAGCACCTTTGAAAGATCGAAGGCGGTTGAAATGTAATGATCTGAAAAGGCATGGTTCTGTTCGGGGTCGAGCGCTTCAAGCAATGCTGAACTGGGGTCGCCGCGGAAATCCATGCCCATTTTGTCGATTTCGTCGAGCAAAATGACCGGATTGCGTGAGCCGGTATCACGCAGGGCCTGAATAATGCGACCTGGCATCGCACCAATATAGGTGCGGCGATGACCGCGAATTTCGGCTTCATCACGCATACCACCCAGAGAGATGCGGGCGAACTTGCGGTTCAGAGCCCTGGCAATCGATTTGCCCAGCGAGGTTTTGCCGACGCCCGGGGGGCCGATCAGGCAGAGAATCGGGCCTTTGATCGACTTTTTCAGCCGACAAACGGCAAGATATTCAAGAATTCTTTCTTTAACCTTTTTGAGGCCAAAATGGTCTTCGTCGAGGATTTCCTGGCAGCGTTCAAGGTCGATACGATCGCGGGTCTGCTTTTTCCAGGGCAGAGCAACAAGCCAGTCGATATAATTGCGGGAAACAGTTGCTTCTGCAGATCCTGGCGGCATTTTTGTCAGCTTGGCCAGTTCCTTTTCGGCCTTTTCACGAGCTTCTTCCGGCATGCCGGCTTTGGCAATGGCAGCTTTGAGCTCTTCGACTTCCTCGGTCCGTTCGTCGGCATCGCCAAGTTCTTTCTGAATCGCTTTCATCTGTTCGCGCAGATAGTATTCTTTCTGAATCTGTTCCATCTGTTTGCGAACCTGACCGCGTATTTTCTTTTCGACCATCATGATTTCCAGTTCACGATTCAGAATGGCAGCAATTTTTTCAAGCCGGTCGCGAGGCTCGAATGCTTCAAGAATTTCCTGCTTTTCTTCAACCTTCAGGTTCAGATGAGCGGTGATGATGTCGGCGAGTCTGCCCGGTTCTTCAACATTGTTGGCAACCATTATCACTTCGAGCGGAATCTTCTTGTTGAGTTTGACATACTGTTCAAAAAGCGTGATGACATTGCGCATCAGAGCCTGAAGTTCGATTGACTTGCGATCTTCGGTTATGATGCGCTCGCCTTCGACTTCGAAGTATTCATCGAGTTTGGTAAAACGCTTGATTCTAACCCTGGTGGTGCCTTCTACCAGAATCTTCAAAATTCCGTCAGGCAGCTTGAGCAGCTGAAGAATTTCGGCTACTGTTCCGGTCTCAAAAAGCTCCGCGGCTTCCGGATCATCGGTTTTTGCCTGTTTTTGCGAGCAGAGAATGATTTTGCGATTTTTCAGCATCGCCTCTTCAATTGCCCTGATCGACTTTTTTCGACCTACGAACAGCGGTACAACCATGTATGGGAAAACCACTACATCCCGCAGAGGGAGAAGAGGATATGTTTCCGGGCCAACTGACTGGCCGGAAATGTCGTCGTTGTTGTCCTGATTGTTGCTGCGATCTTCAGTTGCCATTAATTATTTCTCCTAGCGGAAATGTCATGATTTTACTGCATAAACATGAAAATAGAAAGTCAGTCATTTTTTGGCTTGTCCTTTCTGATGAATGGAAGACGGCCAAGCTGTCTGAAAAGCCTTTGCAGAAGGGCGAAACGTGGCATGAGGCCGGGGTTGCCATCGTCAAGAACTGCCGGAAGGTTCAGCAAACATGCTTCGATATTGACCTTCGCTTCCTTGAAAAAATTGAAAATTTCCAGATAATTAATTCCCGCAAGCTTTTCGACGGAATCGAGCCGGGTTGCAATCTCGGTTTCCAGATCACAGGCCGGCTTCTCTTCTATACGACGTTCAACACGCTCAACCTTGCTGCGTAGTCTGGCATACAGTGACGAGAACCCTTCTATATCAAGACTCTGCATGTCTTTCCATTCGCGGGCAGCTTCATAAAAAGAGAACGGGTCGAATTCCTGAGCTGAAAAAAAGCAATCCCCGGCAAGCTCCTGCTGATTTTCGCGCAACACCTCTTCGGCAACCTGCTCGAACCAGCACCGGCGATCGAGTTCGAATTCCGGAAAAATTTCTTTGAACGCCTTGAAAATGTCAACCCTGATGCTCGCGGTCTTCAACAGTGAAAAGATGCGGCGTGGCGAAACGACCATGCGGCCCGAAAGTCTTGCATGTGCCCGCATAAGAATCGAAAGACTGATCATCTGAGCAAGAGGAATCTGAGGTGACGGAATCCTTCCGGCAAAATAGCTACACATTTCCTGAAGAACCGGAAGGTAAGACTGACAGCTTTCCTGTGAGTCGATGCAGCTCATGACCATCGCAAAACCAGTATTGGGAAGGTTTCGAGCTGTTTCAGTATTCTCGCCTTCCTGGAGGAGAGTCAAAAGCGTCATTGTCTGGGTCGATTCGCGATTCAGTTTGAGAATTGGAGATATCCAGCTGGCACAGCGGGCCAGCGCAGTCGTGTCATCGGAACCGCCGCCATCGCTCGTCTGAAATTTTGCGGCAATGGCCGCCAGGCGCCCGGGTAAGGTCGAAACATCTTTGCGATATAGAGATAAGAGACTGTTGAATTTGTCGTTCAAAGCAGCTGCCCGGCTGGCAGCCTCGAACTGGTTGTTCTTTTCAAGGGTTGAGAGTGCTATTACCGCCGGCATCAATTTTCCATGCGCATCTTCACAGGGAAGATAATCGGTATTCATGGTCAGAAACCTGCTTACCACCGATTCCGGCAATTCCAGGTATTCAGGATTGAAGCGAATTACCATGGGGTGCAGGCTTTCTGAAAACAGGCATAGCCGCTGCAGCCGCTGAATATCGGCGCGCAACCTGAAACCTTCGGGCAACGTCGAGCGGATACGCGCATCGAGGATTTTTTTTCGTTCAGCAGGTTCTGCGGCAAGACCAAATGCGTTCATCATCTGCAGAAAGGAGTCTACACCGGTCAATTCATGGTAACTGACATCTGACAGATCACGTGCTGCAGTCGATCTGATGCTCTTAACCCCTTCAAAATCAAGTTTAAGAAACTGATCGTCGAGCCAGGCAGTATAATACAGCGGTGGCTGGGGAAAAACACTTCGTGACCGCCATGGCTGGCTGTAAAATGGAATCGATACCAGCAGAGCTTTCTGGATTCTGGCAAGGCTCGTTTCGAGGGTCTGCCCGGGAACTGATTTGACGGCAAAAAGATATTTCTCGCCATCGACTTCCCGGGTTATCAGATCTTTAAGTTCAAGACCCTGAGCGGCGGCAAACCCCTTGGCAGCGGGCAAAGCCTGATTATTGTAATCGAAAGCGGCGCTGGCTTTCGGGCCGCGAATCTCTTTGACGACAATGTTGGCGGCATCAGAGAGCCCTTCGACGAGAATGGCAACGCGAAACTGCGAAATCCAGCAACGCACCCGGCTGAATTCTATTTTTTCCTGCCGTAGTATTCTGGCGAAGATCTCGCGAAAGTCAGGCAGGTCATAGCCGAAGGCGTCATTGGGAAGGCAGGGAAATCCTGTTTCCACCAGCAGATTTCGTGGCAAATTTAACTCCTGAAGATTGACTTGCAGGCTCGAATTATAGCCGCGGCCATGAATAAATTCAAGTCAAAGCTCAGATCAGGGTTGCAGGCTGAATTCAGTCAGCAGAACAGGTGCACTGAACAAGGGTTTCAGGCCAGACCCGCGCAGTAGATCTTCGATAGTCATCGATTTGATCAGCGGGCGACAGGCAAGACCATTGCGCAAAGCAAAGACTTCAAGAAAGCCATCTAGATTGAAGAGGCTGACATTATCAGGCATGAAATCCAGCCAGGCGGCGGGCCAGAACTCATCAGCCAGAAAAGCGAACATGAGAATGCGATAACGCCCGGCCGGCAAAGATTCTGGCAGAACGATAGATCTTTGCACTTGATAAATTGCTGCTTCAGGGCGGCCGTCGCGACAGAAATATCTTCCAGGAAAATGCAGATCGTGCCCGGTCATGATTCCATAACTGCCGATCGTCTGACCGCCCCCATCAACCAGAATCGTTGCCACCGCTATTTTTTCAAAGGTTGAGGAAGCGCAGGCCAATGAATATGTGTAATTGAAAGCATCCCCTGTTTTCGGTTCAGAATTGCCTGAAGACCAGAACGAAAGACCCTGGTTCACAGTTAGCGATTTTTCGACTGGAGGCAGTTCGAGGCTGTTCGTTTGCTGCCAGCCTGGATCTGGCAGTATTTTATGCAGATAGTTTTCGGCGACGACCGTGTAGGAAGCAGTCAGCATCGCCAGGCTGTCGTGTGGGTAGACAAGCGACCCATAGAGCAGTTTACGACTCACCGCCGGTTTTAGAGAGAGCAGCTCAGCGCTTTCAAACCGGTCGACAAGCTGAATTGAAATGTCCTTTCTGAAACCTTCGACCAGGCGGTAATACCAGAATGGCTTGAACTCTACATCGTTACTCATAAGAACCATGCTGTTGGCAGGTAAGGATGAGAAGGCTTTGATAATATAAGAGCGAGGGCTGTCGACAGTGTAAGGGTGCAGAAAAAAGAAATATATAGCCACCGAACCGGCAGCTACTGATGCCATATGCCTGACGCGAGGAATTCGAATGCGGTCGACTGCCATCGAGGCGAGTGCAGCAAGAGAAAAATATGCAGGCATCAGCATTGTATGTGCTTCAAACGCATTGTAATTGAGAACGAAAAGAAGATTGATCGCCAGCACCGTCGAAAGGGCATTTACAAGTGCTCTGCTTTGAGAGCCGGATACAGTCATCATATAAAGGGGGCCGATAAGCATCCAGGCGCCTGAGTCAAGTACCACCTGACGTAAAAGATGCAAAAACCTGACCAGTATTTCGCCAGGGGAAAACACAAACATGCCGCCGCTGTATATCGTTCCGGTAAATACTTCGAGAAAACCTGCGAGACCCTGGCCCATCAAAGGGTCGAGCAATACCCGAGCTG
This sequence comes from uncultured bacterium, assembly GCA_964474705.1. GTDB lineage: Bacteria > Muiribacteriota > Ozemobacteria > Ozemobacterales > Ozemobacteraceae > Rifleibacterium. Next base: position 78,388 of record CAYYUI010000003.1, on the reverse strand, counting down.
GATTCTGTAACCTGAAAAAAAGATCGATGCTTGGCAACAGCCCCGATAAAATACCGAGAAACATATAAAACCAGAACTGCTTTTCCGGCATTTTTTTTTCTGGCGATTGCTTAAAAAAATAAACCAGAGTCAGGGCATAAAGTCCGAATGTCGGGCGATGACCTACCCCGAGGGCGCCGACCATACCAGCGGCGAATGCCAGAGCGTTCCCTCTCCACCCTTTTTCCAGAAGAAGACCGATAAGCATCCCAAGGGCGATCAGGCAGATTTCCAGGCCGTAAACCTCTGCGAGAACCGATTGGTTGCGATATTCCGGCATCGTCAGCAGAAACAGCCCGCCCAGCAGAGCTACCGGCCCGGAAATTCCAGCTGTCAGAAGCATCAGAACCAGCATCATTGCTCCGGCTATGCCAATGAAACAGGTCAGCAGATTGAGACGAAAAGCGGGTGTGTCACCAGGAAACGAGCCTGGAAAGAAGTTCAGAGCCAGACTGGCCATGCGCGTGAACAGCGGGTATCCCGGGGCATGCGGAACATCGCTGGTCAAGGCGGCAATACTGAATTCAGAAGAATTATACCAGCCGATCTCGTCAGCAACCTCGGGCAGATAAAAGATTCCACCCGCAATCAGAACGACTGTCAGAAAAAAAAACGTCTGAAAAAACCGGCGATTTTTCAACATCAGACGGTCTCGAGGGTCTTGATGATCAAATCGGCATTATCTGCATCTTCAGGGAATACCAGCGGTTTGAATTCAATATCTGAATAAAGTTTTCGGCCGGTTTCGAAATCGATCAGCACCCGGTTGAGATCATCGGTGATCCGGGCCTGAAACATCAATGTACCCCGGGCGTTGACTTCTGGAATCATGACCAGAATACTGCTTTCATCAAATCTGCAGAGCATGTCTGATTCTCTGATAAATGTTTCGAGCCGCAGACCAAGCTCTCTGATCAGATCAGCCCTGAATTTTTCAAGATCGGCAGGCGATCCTTCGCCCTCTTTAAAATGAACCTTTTTAAGTCGGATCATCAGAAATCCGACGGTGGCTTTCTCATTTCTTGCCCGATTCAGCATCGATTTCATACAGTCGACGAAATATTCGCGCGAATATAGACGGCTTGAACTGTCGACGATGTTTTTCTCGATGAGATCGAGCTTTTTGTTGGTCGCTCTGATACGGTTACTCAGCTCTTTCATGATACCGAGAGCGACCATCGGGAATTCACTGATCAAATCACAGAATTCGCCCTTGCGCAGCACCAGAGTCCGGGAATGAACGTCGGCAATCGCGGAAGCGGCACGCGGTTTGTCATCGTAAAGCCCCATTTCGCCAAAAAAATTTCCTTTGTCGAAACTGGCGAGTACCTTGATTGCCGGTGCTTTGCCGGTAAATATGGAAATTTTGCCGTCAACGACCAGATACATGCTTTCGCCAAACTCGCCTTCAGAAAAAATGACTTCACCTGACTCGAACTCTTCTTCCGCCACAACTTCAGCGATCTTGCGCAATTCGTAGCTCGACAGACTCGAGAAAATCGAGATTCTCTTCAGAAACAGAATTCTTTCGATGATTATCATATGCCGCTTTCAACTGAACTGCAGGGTTATCCCGCGATTTTTCAGAGTTTCAACCGCCCAGTGGCAGGTCCCGGCCACTGAAGCCGCAAGGTGTGAGTCAGACTCCATTTTCTTAAGAACTGGCATCAATTCAGGAATTTCAGCAATACAGACCGTATATATCGCAGCTTCCTTGAGTTCGTTGTCAGATGAATTGAGATATTTTCCGAGAATAACACGCAGATCTTTTTCGCGCAGCGAAAAAACTTTCATTGCATAGGCGGCGATCTGATCGAGCGAGATGTTTTCGAGAATCGGGATTATGTGGTAGACCAGCTGCCGCTCGCCCATGTTCTGCAATACCTCGATCGCGTTATTCACCAGTTCTTCGTTGCTTGAATAAAGACTTTTGAACAGATCGCGCGCTTCACGGCTCTGCTCTGGTGCTATGAGACAAACGATAAGCCTGGTAAGCGCCCAGGCCCTTTCCTTGAGAAGCATCTTGAGATAAACCGAGTTCTCGCGGCGCAGCTCGCGGCCGATGACAAACTCTTCGAGCTTGTATTCATAGAGCTGCTGAATGACGCGCTGGCCAAACTGATGCAGATAATCGCGAACGCCGTTGTCCTGGGAAGCGGCCAGTATGCCGGCTACTGCCGCCCTGGCGTGCAGAGAGCTTTCGCTGCTTTCGAGAACCATGATCAGTTCACTGAATTTATCGTCATAATGGGCGATGAGAATTTCCTCGGCCAGTTTGCGGTTACGCGGACTTGAATCGGAAAGCCCTTCGACAACGTGATAAAACCACTTCGGCTCACTGAGTCTGGTCAGCATTTTCAGAGCGAGAAAGCGGATTTCCCGCGAATCATCCTTAACCAGCCTGCCGATAATTTCATAATGTTCATCGGATTCTCCTGAGTGAAGAATCTTTTCGAAGGCAACCGCAGCGGCATGCCTGATTTTTGTATCATCGCTTCTGAGAAACGGGCGCAGGTTCACCCAGAAACGTTCATCACAGGTCAAGCCCAGCATTTCGATGCCTTTGAGAACATCGCTGTCGTTGCTGCTGCTTATATAAGCCTGAATGACTCCAAGAGACTGCATCATCTGGTCGAGGTCACCGTTTTTTACAAAGATTATCGAAGCGAGACGTCTGAGGTTTTCTGACTCGCTGTTCAAAAATGGCAGAACCCGGTCACGCAGGCGTGCTGAAGTCGGAAATAATGCCAGCGCTTTCAGAGCCTGAGTTTTGAGGTTTTCGTCAGGAGATTCAAGGCATTTAAAAAGAAATTCTGAAGAAAAATGATCGATGGGAAGACTGATCTGCCTCAATACCTCGACCTTTCTTTCATCTGAAAAATGTGACAGGCGACTGGTAAGCTGTTCGCGGCTGTTGCGGTCACCATGGGTAACTATCAGCTGAATTACCAGGGCGGTTGTTTCTTCATCTGCAGTATCGAGGCTGTTGAGGAGAAGATCGAGGGTTTTCTGATCGAGATTCAGTTTCTGCAGATCGCCTTTCTTGAAAAAATCGAGGTTTGAGCTGCGCAGCAGACGCAGCAGACTCTCCCGATAGGGCCGGCGTGTAAGGCAGGCAACTCCAACCCAGAACATCGCGGCCAGCAGAGGAAAAAATCTTACCAGGTCACCGCTTTTGTCGGCAAAAAACAGCATTAATCCGGTGACAACCGTGCCAAGTGGTTGCAGAATGCCTTCGTTGACGGTAATGATTCTTGCTTTTTCACGGGGCGGCAGAGCATTGTAAAATAGGCTGTTGACCGGCTGATACAAGGCGTTCTGCAGCCCCACCTGAATGAATTTCAAAGCAGTTCCCGGTAACAGGCTGAAAGAAGCGGCGGTGCCCGCGAAACCGGCAAGAACCAGACCGGGATAAATCAGGTTGGTATTACTGATTCCGAGTCTCTGAATGAGATTTCCGGTAATGACCCCCTGAAAAACAAAAGCAAAAAGGCTGGCGAAAATGGTGAACAGACCGTAAAACCTGGCCAGATCATTTTCAGTAGAAAAACTGTGGTTAAAAATTGACGCGGCCTGAAATTCGGCGAAATAGTAAGAAAGATTCGCGCAGATGGCTGACAACACAAGAAACAGCACCAGCCTTGAATCAACGAGACTGCGAATAAAATTTCTCAGCTTTTCTGTAAAGCGGATTCGCTTGCGCTCAGGGGTTCTGGTGAAAAAATTCTGAATCTGGGGTTTGATGAAGCTGCTGCTGCCGGCAAAAAAGAAAAGCACAGCCAGACAATGAAGCACCAGCCAGACCAGCAAAAGTTGCGGCACCGGGTGATCAGCGGCGAGCCAGTTAAGACTGAGACCTGCAGCGATGCGTCCTCCGATCACACCGGTAAAAATGAGCGGCAGCAGCCTCTTGGCCTTGAGAGCGTTGAATTGGGTGCCGATCAGCACCGAAAGAACGACTGGTATGACGAACATCAGCAGATTGCTGATGAAATACAAAACATAACAACCGAGATTTGAATTCTGCTCGCCATCGAGGACGATTTTTACCGCAGCAGCAATAGCCAGAGCTGAAATGGCTCCAGAACCAATAGTTAAATGTCGCTTTTCGATGCGTCCATGCAACAGGGTAAGAACGATGCTGACCGGAATGGCAAACAGCGAGCAGATGATGAACATGGCCGGCAGGTTTTCGACTCCAGCCCGCTTTATGAACAGGGTATCGGATATTGAGTCGCCGAAAGCCAGCGAAAACCAGCACAAGAAGGTGAAACCCCAGAAAAAGCCGGTTTCACGCCATTCATTGGCTCGCACGTTCAAAAGCGACTCAAGTTTATCGAGAAACATCCCCGTTGTTCTCCAGCACCTTCAGGTTACCAGAATTTCCAGTCGTAGCGTACACCAATCTGTTGTTCTTTTTCAGGTTCCTTGAATTCAACGTTGACGACAAAGCCTTTGGGCAGACGATACTCAAAAATGTAGGCCTCTTCCTGGCCCTGTTCCATAGAGCCTTCATAGGCCATAAAGATGTTCCTGCCAATGTATTTGCCAACTCGAATATATGGTCGCGATTTACCGGAAGTGCGATCGAAAAGTGACGACAAAAACAATTCGTCGAGGTTCAGTGCAGTTGAGATTGTGTTGCCGATCAATGCCGAAATATAAGAGTTTTTGAGCCCTTCAAGAATTTCGGTTTCGAAAAGTTCTCTGGTGTCGCTACGCATCGCCGTATTCAGATCCCTTCCAAGGGTGAGAAGAGCAAGAATGTCGCCTTCAGACATTGGCGGCGTTGAGTATATCTGGGGGGTAAAAGATGAAACACGACCATTGAGGGTAAGGAAAATCTTGGTGCTCTGAATCTGTCCTTCTGATTTCACATAGATATGCGGGTCCAGACCATTGTCAACACCGCCGAAATTGATTTCTCCGGTTTCTATAACGAACGGGCGCTGCTTGAAATATAGTTTACCCTGAACACAGCTCACGCCACCATCGAGATTGATATGGTCAAGATCGCCGAATATTGAGAATTTGCCACGCATCTCAGAATTGAGAAACGAACTCTTCACCCAGAAATTCCTGGGAATCTCAAAATCGAAGCGGTAATTGAGGGTATCAAAGAAAAAATCTACAGGTTTGCGCTTGCCAAGGATGTCAGAAGTGAGGTTGAACTTGCCGCGCGGCACAAATACTTTTCCGGCAAGAACCGGGTTATAGAGATCACCGGTGATGGCAACCGCAGCGCTGGCATTGCTCAACTCAAGATTCATGAAACTCAGGTCAAGCTTCTGACCGCTGATATTTGCGGTGATTGAACCGGTTGTATCGCGGAAATCAACCTGGCCGGTACCGGAAAGTTTACCCCTGCCAAGATTTGCTTCAAGCTTATCGATGTTGATCACTCGATCATCGGTGGAAATCTGAAAATTCACATTGGTCAATGGCTTGCGCATGTTGCTGAAAGCAAGCTGATCTGCAGTCAGATGCAGGTCGCCGGCAATTTCAGGATTAGCCGGGCGGCCGGTCAGCATGAGATCGGCCTTGACAGTTCCGCTGGCTTCACGGAAAAGCTCGGGAACATATACAGCCAGGTCAGAAATTGGGCCCGGCGGAATGAAAAGATGCATATTGATATTGGCGGGGGCGAATTCCTGATCGAGATCAACCCTGCCGTTCAGGTTAAATGAGCTGCTGGTAAGTTTAACCTGGGCATCGGTAATATCAAAACCGCTGCGGTCGCCATCGACACCGGCGCGAACTTCAGGAATTCTGCGGCCGGCCACCACGAAATCTTCGATTCTGGCAGATCCCTTCAATCTGGCAGCGGCGATATCCCCAAAAAGGCGTGCTTCAACAGAAAGACTGCCGTCATAATTCCAGTTTGGCAGATCAAAGAAATTGCCGATTGCCTTAACGGAAAAATTGCGGCCATTGATCATCAGGGCAACATTCTTTTCCGGGGTAAAAACCCCTTCGACTCCAAGAACGCCCTGGCGATATTTGAGTTCCAGAGATCTGACCTCGAAACCATTGTTCTGGTAAAGAATCTGCAAAGGCCGGTTGGCAATGATCACGTCATTGTTTTTCTGAATACGTAAGGCGCTGAGATTCAGATTGACGACGTCAGGGGTGCGTGAAACCAGATCACCCTGAATCTGGCATTTGCCGGTAGTCTGCAGATCACCGTAATCTAAAGCTCTGCCACCGAAAACTTCCTGCAGAAATGTTAAATCGGCTTCATTGAACTCGATCGAAGCTGAATATGGCTTACGATCATACCATGACATATCACCGCTGATTTTAAGGCCAAGTTTGTCGAACTCACCATTTTCGATCACCAGACCATCGTCGTCAACTGATATTTCGCCGCCGAAATTTCCAAGATCGCGCTTGTTGACATGTATATCTTTCGTGAAAATGGTGAAAGAACCCCGGCGTTTTGCCCCATCCCATTCGAGGGCTCCCTGGGCGTTCATTTCACCTGTGAGACCCGGGAATTGCCGACGAATTTCTGCGATACGATCGAGTCTCAGGCTCTCGATCTCGAGAGAGCCGTTAAAATGTTCCCGGTCGTTCATGAGTCCTGAAAGGTTGATCGAGCCGCCGAATGCTTTGACGAAGAAACTCTTCAGATCAGTCTGGCGGTCTGCAGAAATGCCCTCGAGGTAAATGCTGTCGATCTTCTCTTCAGCAACAACCAGTTTATGGCCTTCCAGCTGGTAGTTCCAGACATTGCGGGAATTCTCGCGGCCAAAACTTATGTAACCGCCAAATTCGCCCGCCGATGTTTTTTCGGCCAGACCGGCGGGAAGGAGCTTCTGCAGAATGCCGATCGGCAGCCTCTGAAAGCTGAGACGCAATCCTTTTATACGGCCGGTTAGAATATCTATGGAAAGGAAGCCATCGAGCATGCCTTTTTCTGACTGCTTGACTACCAGCGGGGAAAGGGTCAACAGCGGTCCTTTGATGTCTATCTGCGCTCTGAAGGAATCAATACTGTTTCTCATGAGGCCGAGTTTCTCGCTGATGAGATTGCCTTTGACTTCCGGTTGTTGGAGAGGTCCTCCAACTTTGGCCTGCAACGATACGACTCCCGTGGCTATCGATTCGGGCACTGAAAAGACTGCAAGGTCGACTTTTTCGACCCTGACCTCTGCATCGAGTTTGTCACTGGTAATCAGGCCCAACACCGAGATTGAACTCTTGTCAGCGAATCTGGCGACCGGATTTTCCAGATTCCAGGTCTTTCCTGTGCCGTAGATGCGTGCAGACAGCTCCTTTGGCCTGATGTTGTAAAAATTGCCTTCTTCCATCTTCAGGTTGATATCGTAAGTGGTGCTTGCAGGATTCTTCAGATTGAAACTGACTGCAAACGGGCCATTGCAGCGGCCGCTGAAAGGAACCTCGATAAAAGGTTTCAGCTTCTGCAGGTCGATCTTGTGCAGTTCTCCGGCTATGCTCCCCTGCCCTTTCGTTCGACCGGATACCTGAATGGTCGAACTGGCAGTGAGATTGCCAATTTCGGTTTCAAGAGAGCCCTGCATGCTCAGCGATGCTTTTTTATCCAGTGTCCAGTCGAACATGGCTCTGTTTATCTTTTTGTTCTGATAGAGCCATTCACTTGCCTCAGCGCTTCCTGAGCCACTGATTACATTTCGGTTGCCCCTGAATCGTCCGTTGAAGTCGATAACTCCCGGCTCAGTATTCAGAAGATTGATGCCGGTCAAATCGAACATTTTTTTGTTGAGTCGCAGATTTCTGCAGCTGATGGTGCCTGAATAATCGGTCATCTGCTCGGCGTTGCCTTCCCATACACCCTGCAGACTGACGGCACCATCTTCAAGACCAGCGTCAATACGACATCTCCATGGAGTTGCGTGTTCTTTGTTGAGTTCAAGGTCAATTTTTCCCTGAATTCCGGCCCAGTTGAATGTAGATGAACTTACCTGCAACGATCCTTTAAGCTCATAATTGAGCAGTCGGGCAAGGTTGGCAGTCGGCTTTTTGATTCGCCTGGCAAGATTGCCGCGGTAATTCAGATTTATCTCTGCTCCGCCACTGGTGATGTTCAGGCCAAAACGATGCGAAAGAAAAATCAATGGGATGAAACTTGAAAAATCTCTTTCATGCCAGTGAAAATTGATGATTGCCTCGCCGGTGTTGACGCCGAGCATGGCGCTCAATTTTGAAGTGCCGCCAAGCGGACCTTTGGCGAACGACATTTCTACACTGGCATTATTGCGGGTTCTTATAAAGCCGGCTTTAAAGTCTGGAACGTTGAAAACACTGACTGATGTATTGAGAGTCAGGCCCTTGACGAATACCTCACGAGCTGGAATTGCCAGCAACCGGGCATCTCCGGAGGCGTTTTCAGGTCTTGGAGCAGTGGCATCGATTATTAAATTACCAAGCTCGATTTTTTCAATGACCGCGCGACTGAAATAGAGGTCAAGAGGCCCGGTGCCTGATGCAAGAAAAATGGTGGCCTCGTCGGCTTCCATGAATGGCTTTTCGCCTGGCAGCATGACCTTGAGCTTTTTCGCCAGAATCGTGTGCTCAGGAAAATTTATATTGAGATCACCGGCATCGAAATCGATATCATGAAAACTGCGGGCATATTCTCTGACGCTGTTAACCAGGCGCCCTGGCAATTTGAAAGATTGTTGCCAGACGTAATAGAAAGCCCCGGCGCCAGCTATGAGTATGACGCAGAAGAATATAAAAAGTTTACGAACTCTCGATTTCAAAAAATAAACCTGCCCATGGCGATGGGGTTGGCGATATCAGTTGCGGTGTAGACCTTGAATGTGCCGCGATTGTACCACAGCCATCGAGCAATAGCAAATGTTAATGAGGCGGCAGAAAATGTACATGAAAAGAGCCCTGCTCATCGAGCAGGGCTCTTGAAAATTCTAATTACTTGCCTTTGGCGATGAGGTCTTTGAGATCTTTGCCGGCTTTGAATTTTACAACTTTCTTTTCGGGAATGTTGATGGCTTTTTTGGTCTGGGGGTTAACACCCTTGCGAGCGGCGCGTTTAGCAACTTCAAAAGAACCGAAACCGATCAGCTGGATTTTGTTGCCTTTTTTGAGGCTGTCTTTGAAGGTTTCGAGCATTGATTCGAGAGCTTTCTGAGCAGTTGCCTGGTTAACGGCGGCTTTCTGGGAAATTTCTTTTACGAGATCAGCTTTATTCATCTTGAGGTCTCCTTGATGGTTGGAAATTGATGAGCTGATTATAATTATCTGTTTCGCCATATGTCAATACCTTTTTAAAATATTTTTTGTCTGTCAATGCCATCAACAAAGGTTTTTTTTATTTAGTCTAAAGTATATTTCAACCCTGATCGCAAAATCATACCCATAGGGCAAGAAGAGAGAGACTGGTTCGCCATGTCAATTTTATAAGCTTGCCTGATGCTTGATTTTCTTGGTTTTTATTGTTAAAAAGATGCTAAGCGTAAAAAAAAAAGAGGGGTTTACATGTTCTACGATATTTTGCTGGTATTTTTTCTCGGCTGTCTGATTTTTGTCAGCGCATTTCTGCTGAAAAAGTTATTTCCTGACGACACTTCCACTGCCGATCATGCGGTGCCGGGCATTCGCAGTCACGAAACAACCGCTGTCGCTGTTGATAATGCTTATCCTGAACCTCCAGGTTATGAAGTTCAGCAACCATACCGTCGGAAATCGCCCGGCAAAAGTTTCACCAATCTTGTTTCACTGACGGTTCTGGCGGTCTGTGGCTGGTTCATCTATGAAAACCGCAGCAGTCTGCAGGGCTGGTTGCCGGCCCCGGCCCCGGCAGCGCAAAGCCACGCCGGCCGGGTAAGCATTTCCCCCGGCCAGGTTGAAGGACATGCGTTAGTCGACGGCATCAACTGGATTAAAATCGTCGCTACCGGTACCGACGGCGTTCCTTTCGAAGGCTGGGTTTCAGAAATGGCCATACAGAACCAGCCCCCCAAAGAAAACAAAATGGCCGATGAAATGATGAAAAAACTTGGTCTGCCAACAGTTCGTGAGCGTGCCGAATCGCTGAAGAAGTTGCAAAGAGTCGGCAGCGCTCTTAACACCGCCCTGAAAGACGCACGCCCCAAAGAGAACTGATCCTGTTCTGCCGACAGACAATGCTTTCAGCCCACCAGCACAGCGGCAGATAAATATGACGGTAACCCTGCAACAGGTTGAATTCCGCAAAGAAATAATAAACTCAATCTCAACAGATTGTCCTCCAATGCCGATAATATTCACAAATATTTTATGGGGGACTAACCTATGTCTTTGCGAAAACGACGCAATCTGGTTCTACTGGCCGTAATCCATCTGCTGGTGCTGGCAGCATTCCTTCCCGGCTGCAAAGAAGGCACCAAAACGACCCCCGTTTCGGCCATTTTGACCTCTGGCACACAGGGCACAGCAATCACTGACTCTGAAGATGCCATTCACACAATCGCCGGTGTTGTTTCTTCGCAAGCAACCTCAAGCAGCGTTGAGGGAATCGAAGTCAGTCTTTTTCTCAACAAACAGCTTATTGCCAAAACTCTGTCGACTACCGATGGTCAATTCTATTTCGCTAAAGTCCCTCCCGGACTGTATGAAATAACGTTTGCATCAACAAAAGCAATAGCCGATTTTGCCACTTCAACATCTATCCTTCGTGTTCTTGAAGATGGGACAACCCAGCCTTCTGCGCCTTCGGTAAAACTTACTCCGACGAATCAGGAAAGATTGAAGGTTCAGGCAAAACTTCAGGGTGAAGTTGTATTGTCTAGCGATGGAACCAAGCTTGCCAACATAAATGTAGACCTTGTTGACAAAGACAATTTTATTATCACCTCAGGGCTTACTAATAGTCTTGGATACTTTGCCTTTGAAGGAATCGGAACAGGAACATATACCATCAAGGCAGGCAAGGCCTCGATTTATACCGAGCAACCACAACCAGTTACCGTAAGAGATGATGGAGTAGTTTCTCCGCTGTATTCAGTAATTTCTTTGACGCCAACTCCGGTCCAGGCCAAATTCAATATTATCGGCACCGTAATTTCACAGTTCAATTCGGAAAAACTAGCCAATGCCACTGCGGCTCTCTATCTCGACAATGTCCTTAAAGAAAAAACCAGAACTACCACAGATGGTCAGTTCTATTTTGCTCAGTTGGCAGCCGGTTTGTATGAAATCAGGTTTTCACTTCCTGAGTATAAGGACAGCAGCCTTTTTGTAAGAATACTTGATGATGGCAAAATGTCCCCAGAAGCCCCGATAGCAAAAATGGAACCCGTCAATCCGACAGCAATGAAAATCGAAGGAAAGATCGAGGGCGAAATCGTTCTTTACAGCGTCGGAACCAAACTTGCCAACATCAATGTCGAGCTTTTCAATGAACTCGGCCAGTCGGTTTCAACTGCATTAACAAACGGCCAGGGCTATTTCAGCTTTGATAAACTCGGAACCGGCACTTATCATATAATTGCGGGTAAATCATCGATTTATGATCTCGACGATAAAACCTTCGTTACCATCAGAGATGACGGCATTATATCACCGAGATATTCAGTCATTGCCCTTAAGGTAAGCCCTGTTGAAGTAACCTATACAATTCAAGGAACGGTTATTTCACAAAATACTTCAGAAAAACTCGCCAATGTCACTGTAACCCTTTATTTGAACGGCAATCCTGCCGGCACTTCAAAAACCACTTCTGATGGACTGTTTTATTTTTCAAACCTTTCTAAAGGTCTTTATGACGTTGTCTGCATGACCACCGATGATTCGTATTACCCGGCAACAATTTTCGTCAGAATTCTCGACAATGGCACGCTCTCTCCTGAAAGTCCCATTGTCAAACTCGTTTCTAAAAATCCTCAATCCAATGTGATTGAAGCAAAGATTGAAGGCGAAGTTTCTCTTTATTCAAGTGGCGCAAAGCTGGCAAATATTAACGTTGAACTGAAAGATTCTGACGAAAAACTTGTTGCAACTGTATTAAGCAATTCACAGGGATCTTTTTCGTTTGAAAACGTTAAACCTGGTAACTACAAAGTATATGCCGGAAAAGCATCCCTCTACAAAGAGATTTCCGAAAGCATCAACATCTATAACGATGGAATCGTTTCACCGCGCTATATCAGAATGGCTCTTACTCCCTCGATCACAAGCTATTCGATTGTCGGATTTGTCAGAAATCAAAGCAATTGCGGTTTACCTTACCTTAAAGTAAACCTGTATAAAACCCCTGAACTTTCAGATGCCCCTAAAACTACTAGAACTACGGGAGAAGGCAAATTCTATTTTGAGGATCTCATAGACCCGGGAATGTATTATCTGGAAGCCGAAGCCGGGCCGGATACCGATAAGTCTACCCCCTACCCGGTCAGAATTCTCAGCGATAACACAACTTCACCTGCATCAATACTAATTTCTGTAACAAGGGCCGAAACTATTGAATTGGCTTCAATAAGTGGAACCATCTATGATGCCTTCACCGGCGGCTATGTTGAATACGCATCGATAAAGGTTAACGGAAATGATAACGGAGTAACCGATAAAAATGGCCGTTTCATTATTCCTGATCTGACAGTCGGCAATTATAAAATCGAAGTATCGAAATTCGGCTATGAAACTTTAAATGTTTCTTTTGAACTAAAACCAGGTCGAGTAACCATACCCAGCAAGCTTAATTATCCGCTTCTTCATAACATGAAATCAGGTTATGGCTCTATCGCCGGCAGATTTGTCGATGAAACAAAACCAAACTTTTCTGGAAAACCAAATCAATTCGTTCGCTTGTATAAATGGGGACAGGTAACAAAAAATTACAAACTTTTAAATCCCAATAATATATTTCAAATCATTGACGTAATTGATTGGGAACTCCTTTCAGATGAACCTGTTCTATCGACAAAAACCGGAATTACAGATCCTAACCAGGAAATGGACATGTCTGGTGCCTTCAAGCTTACTCATCTTGAACCAGGTTATTATGTAGTTTACATTACAGCTTCATCAACGCTTCCATTAACTCATTATGTTTCTCGAGCCACTATTCCAGAGGATACTACGACATGGCGTGAATTGGATATTGATAAAGATGATCCAGATTTCGGGGCTGAATTAAGACAGGTCAAGGTTGAAGATGGTAAAACTACTTACTGGACCAACTTTGAGCAGCCTTTCGATGGCAACTGAGCGAGCAGGTTAAACTATGATATACAATCTGAGAAAAACTGGAATTGCGCTTGGAATAGCGGTGCTGTTGCCTTGCATGGTCAATGGCCAGGTGCTGGAGGCGTTGCCTGATTCAGGTGAAACTGCCGGCCCGGTTGGCGGCAAAACCGTTGTGGAGAGACCCGGCGGGCCAGGCACGACTCTTTCGGGCAGTGCAGGGCTGATAACGATTCCGACTCCGGGTTATCGCAAGGAGCATACTGTCGGGGTTGCCTTCAAAACCAGCAACACTACCGGAGATATGCTGGTAGCCGGAAAAAGTTACCGCGTCGAAAAGGATGAAAATATCATCGGTGTTCGCTACAATGCCGCGTCGAATCTTGAACTGTCGGTCAACAACCTGCATTATGAGCGCAGTTCTGACCCTGTTCTCACCGGTATCGACACCAAAAAAGATCACCCGGCCTTTGGCATGAAATATACTGCCACCAACGATCAGAACGACTTCTGCTTCGGTTTCAACTTCGCCCCGATGAGCGCCAAAGAAATGAACCTCGCAGATATCGAACAGATCGAAAACATGCGCCAGGTCTATTTCACCATGGCTGAAAAAATAAGAACCAATTTCACAGGCTACATGAACCTTTCGTCAGTTTTCACCCAGAATCAGAAAATTGATTTTGGCACCGGGATCACTCAGAAGATCAACCGTAAAGACATTCTACTCGGCGGCATAGGCCTTGAATATAAACTTGGTGACAGCGCCAGCATTTTCGGCGAAGCGAAATTCGGCAACTATCGCGATTTCGATTACTTCAAGGACGATTCTGTCAGACACCGCATTCACGCCGGTGCCCGCGTTGGAACCGAGAATGCCCAGCTCGAGCTTATCGGCCTCAACGTCACCGATGGCGACCCAACCTTTGTGATTGGCGGCAGCCTGGGCTTCTGATTTTTCTGAACATCCGATCTTATTTTTCTAAACATGTGTAGATAGGCGGCTTACAACCGTCTATCTACATTTTTTTTGCCTGGAAGCATTACCAAGTAAATGGAAATGATTTTCAAGCATTCTTGAATCCTGCAAAACCAAAAAGAGTTTTCTCGACTGCCCGGCAAATCAGCCTAATTGCTGCAGCGATTACCTTTGAGCAGGCCTTTTGCCCAGGGCCAATTTTAACTTCTTAAGACACAGGATCTATCTATGAGCGACTGCCAAGGGAAATAAGCGGCCATGCCTTATTGGGATATATTTGATTACAGAAGCGGGTTTCAGGAGTATTTCGCTTCTTAATGAGGCAACTTTTATCATTCTCTTTCGGGGGCGATTGCTTCGTCACTTCATTCCTCGCAATGACACTTTCACACTGTCATTGCGAGGAGCTGGGCGACGAAGCAATCGTACGCTTAAAGAATGCAATTGCTTCGCTGCGCTCGCGCAGGCCAGGATGGCCCAGTGCCGGTGAGTCGCCGGAGTGCGAACGAACCGGCCAATGACAGCGGCTGTCAGTTCTCCATAATTATAGGGTCTGCAGCGAATCAGCGCTGTTCTGAATCGTAGGTGCTGAGGTAGGTTGTGATACCGGCAGCAACTTCAACCTTGCTCCAGCTGTGAATTCTGTCGGTATTCAGAACCTGATTTTCTTCGGTCCAGTAAATTTCTCCAGGATATAAATATGTAACAGTGCTGAAGACGGGTTTTGAGTTGTTCTGACCAATATAAACCAGATAATGACCGGGGTCGAGATTAGTGATCTTGAAGGTGCCGGCATCATCATAGGTGCCGCTGCCCTGGCCGGTTCTAGTCGAAACCAGCAGTTCGTTGTTGATATCCCATCTGGTTTCGGAAATCTCCATCAGACCACCGGTTGTTGAAACGACGTTCTTTTTCTGGGTAACCTGCGCCATGCGATAAATTCTGACAATTTTGTCGGTCAGAGGTGTTCCGTCATCCGAGTTTACGGCGCGGCCGGCAATTGAGCCCTTGGTGGTCTGCTGGTTGTAAATCATAGAATAATCGAGGGTTCCCGGAAGCGTCGAAAGATTGCCGGAAACCTGATCTTCAATCACCTGAATACTGACCGTGAGCTCGTTGAATCCAGGTTTGCTCAATTCCAGACTATAGAGACCGGCCGGAATGTCTTTGAAATAGTAGTAACCCTGCCGGTCAGTCAGAACGTTTCCGTAACCTCTGAGATTAGCGGTTACATACTCAAGCGGTGCGCCGGTAAAGGCGTCACGAATATAACCCTGCAGATCGATGTAAGTCTGAACCGTCGATAGATCCTTGGATAGTTTTACCAGCGGTTCGGTGGGAGAAATCCGGCCATCTTCACTGATTTGAATTATATAATCCGACCTGGTTCGATAAACTGTCTGGCCAGAGCCGACGCGGGTAAAATACAACCCGACATCGAGATTTCCAAAAGTGAACCTGCCTTCACCCGTAGTGTAAGTGGTTTTCAGGGCATCACCAGAAATGGAATTTTTCCAGAGTTCGACTTTGATGCCTGTCAGAGGTTCATTTGTCGTACCCAGCACTACCAGACCTGAAACGGAATATCTGCTTTCCGATTCTTTAGGCACCAGAAAAAGCAGATTTACCGGCGGGGCAACGACACCGGTTGTCAGTATTTCGAAGACCGTATCATCGCGATACTCGTAAAGATCGGAACCCTTGGCGAGCGCCAGACGATAAGTGCCTGGAAAAAGGCCTTCAAAAAGGAAGCCGCCGTTTGAATCGGTCTGGAGAACCTTCAGAAGAGAACTTCCCTGATAAAGTTCCACCAATGTATAACTCACTGCCATGTCAGGTTTGCTGCGATTTTTAACTGTGCCGGCAACCGTGTAGGTTCTTTTGCTCTGGTCAGGGTCAACGACCTCCTGAAGAGCGATCTCGAGCACCGCCGGGGAAACACTGCCGTCTGGGAGAATGCGAAGATATGAAGTTGCAGCTGAATAACTGGCATTACCAGGAATCTGAATGGTATAAAATCCTTCTGAACGGTCAAAAAAGAAAAACTTACCCTCGGCAGTAGTAGTGCTTGTTTCAGTAAGAGTCGTTCCCTGACGGGTCAGGGCAACGCTGATATTTGACAATGGCAACCCTGAAGTTGCCGCCTTGATCAGGCCCGAGATCTGATAGCTTGCAGATGCAATCGCTTTGGGCTCGATGAAGACAAGATTTACGGGAGGTGCTGCCACCCCGTTTTCGAGCATGTCAAAGATGACGTCATCTTTTTCGACGAAAACCGCCGAACCTCTACCCAGCGCAAGTTTGTAGGTTCCGGTTGCCAGGCCGGAAAAATTGAAATCACCCGCGGCATTGGTCTGTTGGATCTGGGTTAGAACATTATTTTTGAAAAGTTCGACCAGAATATACGGCACAACCTCTTCTGGTTCCCGGGCATTCTTAACTTTTCCTGAAATTGGGAAAGTCGGAATTCTGTTGCTGTCATCTTTGGCGAGAGTCAGAGAAATTTTGATGTTGGCAGGTGAAGTGGTTCCATCTGGCAACATTCTGATATAACTTGTCGCTGAAGCAAAGTAACTGGCAGGGAAAACCTGGATTTCATAGAAGTCAGGGGTTCGATCAAAGAAAAAGAATCTGCCTTCGGCAGTAGTGTAGGTTTCTCCCAGTGCAATGCCTTCACGGCGCAAAACAACCCTGATATTACCTGTCGAAATATTGTTGATTTCATTAATCAGTTGCCCGGAAATCTGTTTGCCGCCAGTATCGCCGACTTTGGGCTCCAGAAGAAGCATACTTACCGGTGGTACGATGATGCCGCCGTTTTGCAGCTCAAACACAACATCGTCGCGAACCATATATTGATCTGAGCCTTTGGCAAGAACAAAGCGATAAGTACCCGTCGCCAGCCCGGAAAAATAGAATTCACCATTTTCGCCGGCCTGCTGAACCTGCAGAAGTCTGTCACCAGAATAAAGCTCTACGAGAACATAAGGAGTTCCCTTTTCAGTATTTGATCGGTCTTTCAAAACACCAGTTATCGGATAAGTCTGAATATCACCGGTTCCAGAAGTGCCTGTGGTAGATATTTCCAGGGTTTCCGGCGAGGTTTTTCCATCAGGCAGAAGTCGCATGTAATAGCGGGTTGGTGCAAGCATCGTGCCGTTTTCATCGATGCGAACCTGGTAAAAGTCGGCCGGAACAGCAAAAAAGAAAAATTTTCCTTCGACGGTAGTGCTGGTAGCTGATACTTTTAGACCGGCTGAATTGTAAAGCACAACCGGGATGTTTCCCAGAGCCTGTTTTGGATCGCCATTGGTTATACGACCTTCAATGGCAAAACCATCCTGCGAAATTGCGGGCTGAGATGGCCCAACGATCAGGCCAAGCGACGAACTGCCGCTTCCTTCACGACATCCGGTTAAATGTATAAGAAAAGAAACAACCAGAAGAATGGCTGTTATCATTTTAAACGATGGATAACGGCTCACGGGCATAACCTCCAAAGTTATATCACTCTCTCTCTATCGGTATTTCTGACTCTATGGTGAACGATAAATTTTCCTTCTGCCAATCTGAGACAGGTTAATAAAAAAAGCAGTCGTTGTTGCCGATAGGTTCGCAATGATGCCGAGTAAATGCCCGGTTCCTTATCTCTTTAAAATCAGCGAAATAGCCAGATTTGTGCTGCCGCTGCTATTGCTGTTGCTGCCATGTCGCTGCCCTGGCGCCCTGCACGGTGTGACCCTCGGTGGTTCATCTGGCCTTATAACAACGCCGATACCTGATTTCGAACCCGAGTCAAGAAGCCTTGCCTTTAAAACATCCAGTTATGATGGCCGAAAAGATTATAACGGGCAGAGCTTTGCCGAAAGCAAGAACGAGCAGGTTATAAGTTTTCGCAATAAATTCTCGGGCGAAATTGAAGCTTCACTGATTTATATGAGTTTCGATCGAAACTCTCTGGCCAACTTCAATGGTGATGCCGGGCTTTATGGGCTTGGCGTCAAAGTATCACCTTTGGAAGGCAGCCGAGATTTCTGTTATGGGTTCAATTTCGCACCGATGACGAATCGCGAAAGCCTGCTTGCTGACATCGAACAGATCGAGAGCCTGCGCAATATCTACGCAACTTTTCATGAGCAGCTAACTTCGAGAATAGATGGCTTTTTCAATATCTCGGCTGCTTTTGCAGGTTCGCAGAAAATTATTTTTCCTGATGGCAGCCGACGCGAAGTCGACCGCAACGATATCTATACCGGTACTCTTGGTGCCAAAATGCAGGCCGGGAGGCGTAGTGAATTTATTTGTGAATTCAAAACCGGTCATTATCGCGATCTTTTCAGCGAAGACACGGTAAGATACAGACTTCATGCAGGTTTTCGTCTGAATGTGCGCAGCGGTCAACTTGAAATACTCGCTTACGATTTAAGCAGCGCTGACCCGAGCGTTGGTTTTGGATGCAGTATGAATTTTTGAGTTACGTCTTTCATTTTGGAGTGATTTTCGCTAAAATGTTTGAAATGACAGATTGGGGATCAGTGCTTGGCAACATCTAATTCAGAATTTGGTGCAAATGAACTGTTTTCGGCCCTCACAAGTGGCAACGGCACGATGGTTCTCGGCTGTCTCGAAGAGATTGACAGCCGGCAACCGTTACGCGGCGAAGCCGAACTACTGAAAAAGGCGTTCGAAGCAACAACCGACCCTGTTTTATCCTTTCAGATGAAAAAGTCGCTGCGCTTAGCGATTTTCCGACTCAAAGGCACCCAATTCAAGGTTTCGCTCGCCGGTCTTGAAAAATTGCTGCAAAGCCCCCAGCGCCTTGAAGATCTTGCGCTCGGCATTACCACTATAGAAGCTGCCGAGGCTTTTCTTGCATCCGATTACTTTCGCCAGGCAAACTGGCAGAACTTTCCAGCCGAGATTCTGCCCAGCTTCTGCCTCTTTTTTAAAAGGCACGGCAATATTGAAGATTCACCGGCCCTGGTTGAACTTACCAGGCACCCTGACCCGACCGTCATAACGGCAGCACTTGCTGCTCTCGAAAAAATCGACCCGGCTAACCTTCAAAGCATCATAATTCCACTGCTGAATTCGCCGCAAAACGTCATCAAGGCTCAGGCAATCCAGGCATTCTATCGCTGGAACCGTGCCGAGGCCCTCAAACACCTGGTCAAACTTCTCTTCTCAGAATCTGAAGCCGAAGTGGTACTGGCACTGCATCATGCAGCCTTTTTCCCGTTTCCGGAAATTGAACCTCATCTGATCAGACTGTTGACCCAGGTCACCAATCCTTCAGTGTTGATGAGAATCAGCCAGATTCTAAAAAACAACGCCCATATCGAACTTCCGTTCAGAATATTCTGGGTGAACAGAACCCTCGACGGTCAGCATCAGAGCCTGGTAAAGGGTATTCTTCTCGGCATCGTGCGTGCTCTGGCTGATCGCAAACTGATCGAAGGCTCGGTTCAGGACTACCTGAATCAGCTCAAAGAAAGGGTTCGCCGCGAAGAGCTCAGCCTGCTCAAAGAAACCTGCCAGCTTTCAAAAGAAGAGGGTGACGCGATTCTTCCGACCCTCGATGATTTCGACATCCCTCCTGCCGAGTTGTCCCCGAGCACCAGTGCCGGAGCAGCACCGGTAAGTGTCGAAACCAGGCCTGCCGATGTCGCGATTCCACAACCCCCGAAAGCGGTGGAGATCGACTTTGAAAACTATGCGAAACTTTCAGAACAGGATCGCATCCAGCTGCTTGCCAGAGCCAATCGCAACTTTTTCGAAGAGAATAAAGCAAAGCTTTCGGAATTGCTGACGAGCGCTCAGGGCAAGGAACTTGCTGCCGTAATCAGCCTGTATGGCAAATATGGCAAGATAAATGAATGTGAGCGCATCAAAAAGCTGGTTAAAAGCGATAATCCTGATATTATCTGCGCCTGCATCAAGGCACTCTCGACGCTTGATTCAGAATACCTTTGTCTCTATCTGCCTCAATTCATGCAGGAAAAGAATGGCAAGATAAGAATGACCGCTACCCGCGTATTTGTCGGCATCGATCGCGAGCGCATCAAAAGTTTGCTTACCAGCATGATCGGTTCTGCCAATACCAGGCAACGCTCACTGGCAATTGCAACTGCGATGCTCGTAGATTTCAATATCGTCAGACAACCTCTGCTCGAAGCTCTTGCCAAAGAAACCTCAGTCGAAATCATTGAAAAGCTTGGAGTCGTTCTTTCAACCAACCCTGACCGCGAACTTCTGGCCTCAGTTTACAAGATATCGCTGACCTCAAAAACCACTCTGCGGGCTGAACAGCAGCGGGTTGTTCAGATGCTGGCAGAAAAACTTGCCGTTGCACTCAATCATATTTCTCCCCCCGAAGAACTTATCAAGGAAACCCAGCAGGCTTACGAAGAAGAAATCAAAGCTGCGGCCCTGGCCAAAGAAAAAGCAGATGCAGAACGACGGGCTGCAGGGATAAACGACGACAACGATGACGCATCCTCAGATGATGCCGATGTCCAATCAATTCTCAATTCCGAAACCAGTGATGCGAAAACAACTCGAGCCAAGCTCACCGTCATAATCTGGATGCTGGTTGCAGTAATCTGGGGCGGCGGCATGGCTCTGCTGTTCTTGAAGCTGGTTACCGGAGAATAGAATCAACGGTTTCCTGTATAAAATCACCAAAACAAAATGATGCAGCAGCCTCACCGTAAGGCTGCTGTATTTATAAGTGCATGCTGACTGCGAAAGAGAATGACAGAATTACTGCAACTGGTTGAATTGTTTACCAGCCCCTGGCATGCAACTGGGAAGGATAGAAAGCTGTATAATGACTGGTCGGCCAGTTGTTCTGGTAGAAACGCAGATAACTACCATAAACATAGCCACGACGCAGGGGTAGATAAGCTGATTGAATGAAAAACCAGTTGCCGGAGCGACCTAGCACATAAACCTGCTCGCCGGTGTTCAGAGATCCGATAACATTTGAATTTCTCTTTTTTCGCCCTGCGACATAGGGTTCTGATCTGACGTTCAGGTTGCATGCCACCGCAGCGAGGGCATTCATTTGATAATAACCGTTCTGCGGGTAATAACCGGCCTGATATCCACCCCATGCATAGCCGCCATTGTAATACGACCAGTTGGCACCGTTCCAGGCTGGCGCCGGCATTCTGGCAGACGGAATCGGCATTGCCGGATGCATTCCCAGGTAGCCATAAGCAGGCCAGATATAAGGTGCCGGGCTGTTAACTACGCCGTACCCCCAGGCGGTGGGTACAACAATTCCACGTCTGGCCTCGACGGCACTCGCGGCCATCACCAGCATTACCAATACAAGCGCTGACAACAAAATTCCCTTTTTCAGCATAAGTTTTTCCTCCTTGATTAACTCACTTATTAATTCTACCGCGAAAGTTTTGTGACACCTAATTTTTTCTGTACAAAGCAGGCGTATGAAGATCTGTCTCAGTAACTACTGCCGATTTGCTCTACTCTGCCGGTGCAACGCAGAAAAACCCGCGGAGAAGTGTATGTTGTGTCATTGGTCGGTTTTTTCGCACTTTAGCGACTTATCGAAACCTTGTCACACATAGCATTCGCGGGCATATCTGCCAGGACAGGGCTGAAATTGGTAAAGTATAGCGAGTTCTGATCGAATGGCAGAAGCTGGCTCAGAAATGATATTGCGGCATATCTTTAATCGGGCTGGTGAAGCTGAACAGATAATTTTCGTTGTTGTTGTTGCCATCACCATCCCAGCGGCCGTGAATAAAAAACTTGATGCTGACGTTCATGTCGCCAAACTGCTTATAGTAAGGAGCGTTGCGAAAAAGCAGGCTGTCGACGACGGTTCCTTCGGGTAATTCGATCAGACGATTTACACCATTTTCTTTTCTGGTCGGATGGAAAGAAAGAATGCGGATCTTCTGGGCCCGGTTTTTCATTTCCTGTTTCATGGTTAGAAATTCCCGGGTCTGACCGTTGATATCAAGAAAAAAGTTTGCCATGCCTTCCTGGGTCAGGTAACCATTGTAGGTTATGGTCATAGCCATTTCGCCAGGGCGGCGCAGCCAGTCCATTCTTATCGACACACTGCCATCGTTGTCGACGATTTCTTTCGATTCGCTGTGAATTATATCAAGATCATTCATCTGTGCTCCTGCACTGACGGTGAGAACAAGCATTGTGATAAGAACAAGAACGATAATTTTAAACTGCGTATTCATAATCGCGACCTCCGGAATTAAATTCCGATAGTCTCAAAGCAACTTTTGTGCCAAGTTGTAGAATCGCGATTCTGAGAGCTTTTATGTAAAGTCGACTGGCCAGACTCCGCTATAACAAAGAGCTTTTAGACTGCCCCGCCGGAGCCATACACTGGTTATATCTCTGAAACACTCATGACCATTGCTGTTTTAAAGTTGTGTCATGTGAACCATTGTAACTTTTATACACACAACCCTTTGCACGCAAAGTGTTCAAACTGTATCTTTTTTGAACAAATCACCATTCTCGATATGGTTGACCACGCGCATCGATTTTATCGCTGGCGGAATACACATCAAAAACATTCTGCATGTTTGAACTTTCGGAGCTTTTTTCATCTGTTGAAGAACGGGTTTTCCAGTCGGTGCGTTCGGTAAAAGGATCGACCGGAATTTTTCGTAACAGTCGGGCATCAACAAGCTCATCAAGACTAGCAGGATAATAAGCCATATCCTCGAGCCCCGGCTCTTTTGTGGATTTTCTTTCGTAAAAACGATCGATCGCCTTGCGCATTTCACGAAGGTTTTCGCGCAGCAATTCCTCTTTCTGCTGTCTGACGACATTTCTGGCGATCGGCACTGCCGTTGATGAAAGAATACCGATAATCACCGTGCAGACTATCAGTTCAAGCAAAGTCATACCTGTTTTTTCAGTAATCTGCATAATTTCGACCACCTGCATCGACTGGTGAAACTTCGGCAGTCTCGCGACCGTAAAGAGTTACCAGTCCTTCGCTGGAATCATAATACCAGATTCCGGCTGCATTGCTGCCGCGCCATTGCTCAGGAACCCTGCTGATAAAGTCAGGCGCCAGTTCCGTGAGAGTTTCCGGGAAGCGGCCATTGTGCTGCAATGCGTATTGATGAATGGCAGTGCGCAGCAGATTTAGTTCCTGTCTGAGAGCCGCGTCCCTGGAATTTTTCAGAACCCTGGCATTGTGATACCCGGCGGCACTTACCAGAATGCCGATAACCGAAACCACTACCAGCATTTCAATCAGGGTAAAGCCGCGACGATGCGCATGGTTACGGTGAAAATTCATTGCCACTCCCCTTCAGTTGTAGGCAAAAAGATTTCGCTGCCCGGTGCTTTCGCCCATGGCAGGCGTCTTTTTGAAGCTGATACCAGGAAAATCATTGCGGGCGACAAGTCTGATCTGAAGAAGTTTGGCAGCCAGCAGAAGTTCCTTTTCCAGCTCTTCAAGTTGTTTCGATCTGGTAATGACCGGGTGTGAAGTGAACGAGAAAAGTCTGACGACAGCTTCGCGGCTGGCGTCGACGGCCTTGTCGGCAAGCTCAGGAGTTGAAGCCAGTTTGATGGAATCTTCGACCAGAGTTGCATCATGTTTCAGTCTGGTTGCATATTGAGGATATTGCTGCACAAGAGGTGCAAATGCCCTGGCGATTTTTTTCATTACTTCCGGCTTGATGGTCAATTTCTTGCGGCTGCCCAGAACTGCAGTTTCAAAGTTGCCGGCAATCAGCCCGGAAAAAAGATTTCCGCCATTTTCATAAACAACCGTCAGCAGCAGAATAATCAGCAGACCATACAGAACCCGTCGTTCTCTTGCCCGTACCTTCAGAGAATCGATAACGTCTTCGCGATGCTTGTGAGCATAATTTAGTTCTATCATTTTACCAGTAACCTCATAGTCAGTGCATATCGACTACCCTCGATCAGAACTATCTCCTGAATGATGACCGGAGATTCAAGATTCTCGATGGCGGCAAGAAAACTGCGCATTCCTGAATACTCAGCCTTAAGATTCATCTGCAGGCGATAAGAAGGTACCGGAAGTTTGTCGAATTCGTGATTGAATTCATACCTGACTTCTTCAACTGATACAGAACTGGCCAATGCCAACTGTTGCAGCTGATCGATAATGGCCGGAAGCCTGGATTCAGCAGGTAGCACAGCCTGGAAGTCCTGGCGCACCGAGAGCAGATGCTGAAGTTTTTCTGTCTGGACCCTGTAAGCCTCGCGGTTACGAACTGCCGCCCGGGCTGATTTTACAGCGGCGTCACAGCTTTCAGCGGCGTCATTGAGAGCCTGATTTTCTGGTTCTATCAGAATAGAAGGCAGAAGAAAAAGGATTAAGAGAACTATCAGGGGCAAGGGTGCCCGTTCCTTGAGCTTTCGTAATTCATTCGGATTCATGGCAATTCTCCGCTTTCACCGGCATAATCGACGTCGAGACTGAAGATTATTCCCGGTGTTTCTCCGATTACGGCTTTGGCATGCTTTTTCAGATTCGGGTTAACAAAAACGCTTTCAGAAAAAAGACTGCGCAGCAGACTGGTAACCGGTTGCAATTCATGGCTTTCTCCCTCCAGGCTGATCCGCACCAGTTTTTCAGGTTTTATGCCAATTTTTCGAAATCTAACCTGGCCTGGAGTCAGTTTTTCAAGGCGGTTCAGCAGCGTGCTCCACGATGTATGGCAAAGCAATGAGGCATTACGATATGCCTGGTATTTTTTTTCTTCAGCCTCGATATCTTCACGTGCAGGCCGGTTACGATTGAGCTGTTCGGAGAATTCAGAAGTTCGGGCTGTCAAAGCCGATTCAGCTTCCTGATAGAACCTTCTGGTTTCTACAGCCGCCATGTACTTTGCCGCAAGAAAAACAGCCAGAGCCAGAGGAACGGCATAAAGAATCAGCAGCGAAGTTTTAAGCATAAAACTGCTGCCTTTACGGAAAACAATCGTCGGTTTAAAATTGAGAAAGTGTTTCATAGATACCTACTTCGCCAGAAGGCCAAGGCATGCGGCAAAAGCCGGGCCGGATCGAGTTTTTGCATCGTCCAGCTTTTTTGCCAGCGGCATTTCTTCAAGCGGGTTAAATGGAATGCAGGAAGTTTCAAGATATTCGCTGAGAAAATTATCAAGGCCGGCAAACATTGCGCTGCCTCCTGTCAAGAAGACGGTCGGCAGTCGCGAGACATTGAATTTGTCCTGAAAAAAGCGGAAGGTGACGTTCAGTTCACGCAGCCAGTTTCCAAAGATTCTTTCGATACGCTGCCGCTTGTTCAACAGCTGCCCGACATCGCTGCGGCTGACCGGAAAGAATTTTTCGCTTTCTTTTGTTTTCATGGCGGTTTCAAGATTTACCGAATCAAGCTCGCTGATGATTTTCGCGAATTCTTCTCCGCCAACTTCAATAACACGTTCATACATCAGGGCACCGCAATTATAGGCTTTAAAAACGGTCGTCTCATGGCCGATGTGGAGGTTTATCACCGTTCTGTCGACAGTTTTATCGGGAAATGATTCTTCGAACAGATTGAAAACGCCAAGCGATGAGGTATCGAAGGCCATAACTTCCATGTGCAGGTCAGTCGTCAAACTCGAGAGAATTTCGATAAGCTCTTTTTTAACAGCGGCGGCCAGAACATTGAACTGGCCTGCGTTAGTGCTCGATGGCCCCAGAATCTGGTAATCGACGATCACATTCATTCCATCAGGAATCGGCAGGCTCTTTTCGAGGCGCCAGGAAAGAAAACCGGGCGAACGCCTTTCATTTTCAGAAAGCTCGAGGGTCGCCAGATGCAGTTTAACCCATCTGTCAGGCAGACCAACGACAAAGCCCTGCCTGGTATTCTTGACGCTTCTGATCAGCCCCGCAAGAATGCTTCTGAAAACGGTCAGATCGCTGATAAAAGGGCTGGTGAAGTCGCCGCCAACCAGACCCTGCGGCAGTTCAACGCGGGCGATATTCCTGATAATATAGCCCTGACGGCCAGGCCCCGGGTCTATGGTTACCAGTTTGAGGCTGTTGGTGCCGATATCAAGGGCAACGAGATCGGTATAAAGATTCATCAGAGCACCCCTTCTTCAAAGGTCACACGGTTCATTTCTTCGAAAGTTGTCAGACCCAGTTCAACTTTCTGCCAGCCCGCCCGCCGTAAGGGTACCATACCTTGGGCGATAGCCGCCTTCTTAATTTCAAGGGGTGATTGGCGGGTCAATATCATCTGCTTGATTGCCGGTGAAAGCTCAAGAACTTCGAAAATACCCGAACGGCTCTGGTAGCCGGTATCATGGCAGAAACGGCAACCTTTGCCTCTCTTGAACTGAACATGGGCATAATGCTGGAAGTCGATGGTCAGGCGCTGCATTTCTTCGGTGATTGTAGTGTCATCGGTAACGCAGTTTTTACAATTCAGTCTGATCAGACGCTGCGACATGATCAGGTTGAAAGAACTGACGAACTCGTAAGGATCGATTTCCATGTTTTCCAGGCGCGAAATGGCATCGGTTACGTTGTTGGCATGAATCGAGCTGAAAACCAGATGACCGGTCAAAGCGGCATTGATTGCAATTTTGGCGGTTTCGGGGTCGCGAATTTCGCCAACGAGAATCTTATCAGGGTCCTGGCGGACGATAGAACGCAACCCTGAACTGAATGTGAGCCCCTTTTTTTCATTTACCGCAATCTGAACTATATCAGGCAACTGGTATTCAACAGGGTCTTCAATGGTTATGAACTTGTCTTTCGGTGTATGAACAAACTTCAGAGCTGAATATAGAGTTGTGGTTTTGCCTGATCCGGTGGGGCCGGCTATGAGAATCATGCCGTAAGGTTTCTTAACATTGCGCTTGAAGAGCAACAGGTCGTCACCGGCCAGGCCGAGTTTCTGAATGTCGAGGCCCAGTGCGGATTTGTCGAGAATACGCAGAACGACCGTTTCACCAAATATCGATGGCAGAACGGAAACGCGGAAATCGACGAAGCGGTCGTCAATTTTCAGCTTGAACCGACCATCCTGAGGAATACGCTTCTCGGCAATGTCGAGCTGAGCCATGACCTTGAGGCGCGAAATGATCGGCCCACGCAGACGCGGTTCAACATCTGAAAGAACTTCAAAAAGAACGCCATCGATACGGTATTTGACTTTCAGCTGCGATTCGTAGACTTCGAAGTGAATGTCACTCGAGCGCTTGCGAACTGCTTTGAGAATAATAGCGTCGACCATTCTGATTACCGGAGTTTCATTGCCAAACCCGGCAGTGCGGGCCACACCGCCGGCAGGGGTGGCGTCTTCTTCTTCTTCGACCATCACTTCAAGCGGCGGAAAATTTTCGAGATCGCCGAAAACAACCTTTGAATCAAGGCTGGTTTCGATCATCAGATTCAGAAGCTTCTGTATCGAGGCCTTAGAAGCAGCAACCGGCCTGACCGGCATGCCAAGCTGGACTTCCAGTTCTTCGATGGAATCCACATTTCCCGGGTCATGCATGATGAGCAGCATTTCCTTACCGCTTCTCCGGTGCGGTATAAAACAGTAGCGACGCATGAGAGCAACATCGATGCTGTTGAAAAGTTCGTCGTCGACTTCATATCTGCTGAGATCGATATATTCGATGCCAAGCTCGAGGGCAACGGCACGCGCATACTCTTCTTCGGTGATCAGGCGTCGATCGATCAGAATCTGCCCGAGATTGGCAGGAATTGCGCCAAATTCGCTCACCAGCTGCTGTACGAATTCGAGAGTAATGTAACCCTCTTCGACGAGAATCTCGCACAGGGCCTTTTTGCGAAAAGTTGCCGCAAAAGCCTTGATCAGATTCTGGTCTGAGACTTCGGCGTCTGATTCAAGACGTCGCAGTACGGCATCGGAATGACTGGCCGTTTCTGCAAACAGCTTTTCGGCCTTGGTGGCATCGACGATGCGTTTGTTCACCAGAAAATCTTTGAAGCTTTCCATCGCTGTTCCAGTCCTAGTTGATTTTTGATGCAGCCGTGAGCACAGGATATAGCAATGCCACTACCAGTGTGCCGACGACGAGAGCCATACCGAGAAAGAGCACCGGCTCGATAAGAGAAGTAATCGTATCGGTAAGTTCGGAAATTTCTTCGTCATAATGCCCGGCGAGATTTTCGAGCATTTCCCCGAGGTTGCCTGATTCTTCGCCGACATAGACCACTCGCGACATGATCGCAGGTGCGTCAGGAATGCTCTTCATCGCCTTGCCAAACCCCTGCCCTTTCTCGAGCAGTTCTGGTAATACTGCAAAACGTGCTGCTATAACCCGGTTTTCGAGACTGTCGAGAACCACATGCAGGCTGTCAAGTATCGGAATACCACCTTCAATCATGGTTGCCATCGTGCGGGAAAACTGGCTGAAGGCAAAATTCTTCTCGAGATCCCTTATTAGAGGTATCTTCAGCTTCAATGTATCGAGCTTTTTCCGGCCTTCGGGAGATCGGGTAAAACTGATGGCCACACCAACCGCAAGAGCCGCCAGACAGAGGATGAGAAGAAACCATTCACCGAGAAATTCTGATGCTGAAAGCAGAAACGACGTCATCATCGGCAGGGGAATGTCGAGACTTTTGAACAGACTGGCAAATTCGGGAACTACAGCCACAATCATGTAAGTAACCGCAAGCGTCGAAACCCCCAGCAGAATTGTCGGGTAGATTAAGGCGGCGACAACTTTGCGTCTGATGGCAATTGAACTGGTAAAATATTCGGAAAGCCGTCTCAGAATGTTGTCAAGAGCTCCAGCCTTTTCACCGGCAACGATGGTTTTGATATAGATATCCGGAAAGATGTCGGGGTGCCGCCCCAGAGCCCGGCTTAGAGAAATCCCCTCGCGGATGTCTTTGTGAACATCGCGAAGAGCCCGATTCAGGGGTGTGTCTTCGGCATCCTCGAGCAGAACTTCAATGGCATCAGTAACCGGCATGCCTGATCTGATCAAAGTGCGGATCAGTTTGGTGAATTCATTTAATTCTTTAATCGAAACTCGGCCCTTGAAGGTCAGAGCTTCTTTGAGACGTTCGAGCAAAGAGTCTTCGAGGCTCGATTCTGAGAGAACATAATAGCCTTTGTTTGTAAAGGCGGCACGCAGTTCTTCGATCGAGCGTGTTTCAAAAACCTCTTCACTGGTGTTGCCCTTTTCATCGGCATAACGCACTTTTACTCTATGCATCGAATTTCTCCGAAATAAACAATCCCGAATTTCCAGATGTTTATGAGTTTATGCGATTTTTGCAAAAATCACAAACATTTATGCGGAAACCCGGGATTGTCAGAACAGCAGCGAACCCTACTCCCTTTCAATGTGAGCGTCAGTTGATAAAATGCTCATTCAATTCAGCCTGTTTTTGTGTTAATTCAAGAATCCACTGCTGTTCAGGGTCAATTATAACTTCTTCAACGGCCCCAAACCATTCGCGGGCCGATTTTCTGTCTTCGAGGCGTCGATAAAGTTCACCGATCAGATAAGTAACTACCGGCAGATTGTCAGGATTGGCTATCGTCGATCTCTCGACGGCTACTTTAAGGAATTTGACCGCCAGCTGCTGCAGTTCGATCTCTGCCTTGCGATTCTCGCGCAGCCGGCAGCACCAGGAACCGCGCAGATACAGGTTGCCAATGTGATAAGGATTGCGACTGGTTTCCTCATAAATCTTGCCGGCTACAAAAAACTTCAAAGCTTCTTCCGGCATCTTTTTGCTGAGAGGCAGACTGAGGATCTTTTTGATAAAAGCGGCAGAAACCTTGTTGCCCTCAGGTGATTCCTTGGAATAGTCTTCTGGATAACCTGAAAAACTGCAGTCAGGACATTGAACGAGAAAGAAAGGCAACGGGTTTTCCCCAAGATAATGCGGCAGGAAATCTGAATCCTGGCCCTGATGAGTTATCGAAGTCACGGTTCTGGCCTCAAAAACCGCACCACAGGCCGGACAGGTAAAGCCGCTGAGTTTAAATGATGTAACCAAGATTTCTTCTCCTGACGTCCGTCAGAATATATACAGATTATCGGGGGGTGTCAAATCAGCTAATCTTTGAGGGCCGCTATTCTACCGATTGAATCAGGGGGCCAGAATTTGATTTCAGCCCGCCCCTTGATCAGCTTTCGATCGAGCAGCCCCCAGGATCTGCTGTCGTGTGAATTATTGCGGTTATCACCCATGACACAGATTTTGTCGGCAGGAATTCTCTGGGGACCATAGTTCCCAAATACATATTCCTTAACAAAAGGCTCTTTCATCATTTTGCCGTTACGGTAGAGATAGCCATCTTTGATTTCTATGTTATCACCAGGAATTCCTACCACCCGCTTAACAAAATCCTTGCCAGGCTCGAGGGGGTACGAAAACACTACTACTTCTCCGACTTCAGGTTCCTTCATCATATAGACCATTTTGTTGACAATGATTTTCTCACGCGAATGAAGCTCAGGCTCCATACAGGCCCCTTCGATTACAAACCCCTGGACAACATAGGTCTGCAGGAAGAGAAAGAAAACCAGCGCTCTGACGAAATCTTTAAACCAGTCCCTTAATCCGTGTATCATTTTTTTCATCGACCAACTCCATTTCGGTCTTCCCATATTTGGTAAAAACCTCTTCGGAAAGGTTCGAATTTTTCTAAACGATATTTTTAACTATTTTTTATTTTTTTTGTACACCGCCTGTACATAGGCCAACCCTCATCGGCTGCCCTGGCGGCCCAGCCGGACCCGGATGTTTATCAATGTTTGCGAAAATTCAGGCTTTCTGCCGCCGCCGAAAAAATGGGCAATCGGCCCGGCCGTCCTTGTGGGGTTGATCTGAGGGAGGCAGAGGGCCCTCAGGTCTTCTGTACAGATCGTCAGGAACAAGTTCTTCGTCTGCAAGACGCCACTGACTGTACAGCAACTCGACCTGCTCACGAGAAGCATTGCGGTTGTACATGCCAACCTGCTGGCGCTGGCGCTGAATTTCGTACATGGTGACCGCTGCAGCCACCGATATGTTAAGGCTCTGTACAAAACCGGCCATCGGGAGATAAATATTGCAGTCGGCCATTTCGACGGTAGCGTCAGAACAGCCACGATGCTCATTGCCAAAAACCACAACCCAGGGGCTGGTCCAGTCGATAGTTCTGAAGTCAACGGCCTCCCGGCCCATGTGTGTTGCTGCAATCTTGAATCCCTGGCGGCGCAGAGCCTGAAGAGATTCTTTGAGATCATCGACAACCTGGAGGTCGACCCAGCGCTCTGATCCTTTTGAAACCTCAGGGTTCACCGTTTCCGGCTTTTTAAAATCCGGTGCCCAGATTACTCTTCCGAAGCCCGAGGCATCGGCAGTGCGCAGAACCGCGGACAAATTGTGCTGGTCATGAACAAAATCGAGGGCAATTACTATGTCAAGTTGTCTCTGGTGAAGAGTTTGCGATATTCTATGCAGTCTTCTGCTGGTAGGCATGCTGTTAACCTTTCTTGCGGTCGATGGTGGCGTGTGTTTCTACAAATCCAGGTTTGATACAGATATGGGCGACATTTAGATTCAACCAGGTTTTGCCGGCATCGAAAACCGGGTTGATCTGGCGGAAAATTGCTGCGATTGCATTATGCGGCAGTGGCATGCCGTTAAGAACCAGTTTTTCGCATTTGAACAATACCGTTTTGGCATCGACCAGCCGAGTATTGCCATGCAGCTTGAAGTCAACGGTGACAATGCCGCTTTTTACCCTGCCCCGCAGGCGGGCGCAGTCTTTTTCCAGATTCATCTTCAGACGGGACAAGGATTTTGCCCTGGCATAAAGAGCGAAAACTTTCAAAATGTCATCAGCCGAAACTTCGGTGACCAGGCGGATCTTTTCGCCAGTTTTGAATCTCAGCCGGCCTGCAGCCAGTTCGTCAGTGTCGATGCTGCATTCCGGGAACTCGAAAAGAACTCTGTCGATGGTCAGGTTGTAATACAAAACCCTGCTGCAATGGACCTTCAGAGTCTTGTATTTTCCGTTACCCGGGGCTTCTTCAACTTCAATACTGATGCTTGCCGGCCGCGGCGTAATCTTGCCAATCTGGGCAATCTCTTCGCCATTGTACCCCATCAACTGAAAAATGCCGGTGGCCTTGAACTCTTCAGGATCATTGAATGCCTTCCAAAAAGCCTGCTCTAGACAGATTGTGCCGGTGCTCACGGGCATTTCCAGGACAACAGACTCTGATGCTGCAATCGCCGGCTGACAAAAAGCAAAGAACATAATGGCAAACATTATCAATCTATGCAGTCTGATCATTGTTTCCTTCTTTCAGTGAAGCAACTATTATTTCTGCGGTTTTGCGGGGGATATGGCAGCGCTTCTGAAGTTCATCAACTCCGGCGCTGGCAATATTTGCCATCGATCCGAATTCCCAGAGGGCTTTGCGCAGCGTTGCCGGCCCGACGCCTGGCAGATTGAGCAGGGCCGAGCGCAGGACGCGACGATTATGGGTTTTCTTCTGAAAAGTGTTGGCGAAACGATGCGCTTCATTGCGCAGTTTGATGATCGATTGCATTCCCTTGCTGCTGAAAGGAAGCCGTATTTCGCTGCCATCAGGCTTAACCAGGGTTTCTTCGCGTTTTGCGAGCCCGAGAATTTCGGGATGCAGATCGAGCTGCTGCAATTCATGCAAGGCGGCCCGAACCTGAGTAATGCCGCCGTCGACAATGTAAAGATCAGGCAGGGGTGACCTTTCACGCAGCAGGCGGGTAAATCTCCTTCGAGTAACTTCAGCAATTGAAGCCGGGTCATTGCCACCCTGTGCCGATTTAATATGAAACAGGCGGTATTCGCCCTTGCGGGGTCGACCATTCTGGCAGACTACCAGAGATGCTACCGGATCGGTTCCCTGAATGTGGGAAATGTCGATACACTCAATTCGATATGGTGGAATTTTAAGGTCGAGCAACTTTTGAAGATCGATTACCGACTCGTCGAGACGTTCATGCCCCTCAGACTTGATGTTGCGCAATATTTCGAGAGCATTGTTGTTGGCCATGGCAAGCAGATCGAGATACTGCCCTTTGCGCGGAATGTTGAAAGCCACTTTTCGCCCGGCTTTGGTGGCAAGCAGTTCGAGAACCGACCCCAGGCCATCCGGGGCCATGCCGCAATAGATGGCGGACGGAATCAGATTATTGTCATAAAAACGGCAGATGACGCTGGCAAGAACTTCGGCATTGTCGGAATCCGGTTCGCGCTCTATATCGAGAATCCTGTTGCCAAGCATTTTTCCGCCTCTGATAAAAAACACCGAGAATATCAGCCGGTCATTTGCTTCGCTCATGCCCCAGAAATCGAGGTTGACCGGCTTGAGAAATTCAACTTTCTGATTCTCAAAGAACCTTTTGAGCGCCGTCAGTGTATCGCGAACTTCTGCGGCTTCTTCAAAGCGGAATTGATCGACAAAGTCGCGCAACTGCTTTTCCAGACCGGAAAAATCGGGTTGAACCCGGCCGGCAAGCACCTCAACAGCCTTGTTGATAGCAACAGCGTATTCGGCGGGAGTGACGGCCCCCTGGCAGATACCCTGACAGATACCAAGATGATATTTGAGACATGGCCTGACCTTTTTCCCTGGAATAATCGACTTTTTGGCGGTACAAAGCCGGAAGTTGCGTGACAGCAGGTCGATGATGCGGGATAAATCATACTCATTAGGGAAGGGGCCGAAATACTGGTTGCCATCACGAAAAATGACTTTGCGAACCTTTTCGAGTCTGGGATATGCCTCTTTGAGGGTAACTCTTATATAAGGGTGAGTCTTGCTGTCTTTCAGCAGAATGTTATAGCGGGGGTGGTGCTTCTTGATAAGGTTGTTCTCAAGAATCAGAGCTTCGACTTCGCTGCCGGTAATTATGAATTCGATGTCTTCAACGGCTGATACCAGTACCGAGGTCTTGACATTGTCATGATGCCGGTTGAAATATGATCTGACACGTTTTTTCAGCGAACGCGACTTGCCGACGTAGATGATTTCGCCGACCCGGTTTTTCATAAGGTATACACCCGGATTCGGAGGCATCATCGCCAGAATTTTGTCGAGTTTTTCCTTTTCCATCGGCCTTTTTCAGACAGTCGGCATCATTTTTTCAACTTTACGCTTGCAGAAGCGGTTTTGCCGATATCGGCAGAGCCTGAAGCGTCATCTTTTCCGGCTGAAACAGCAGATTCGACGGCAAAATAACGCAAGCTTTCGTTCAGGCCTGACCTGATGTAGCGACCGTTGAGGGTCACCCGGCCATCGAGAAGGTTCTCGCGCCGAACTTCGGTAAGCAGTTTGAGGTTGGATTTCAAGGGAATCCTTTGCCCATCATCTGTTTTCAGAACCCAGCGATCCAGCTGGCGGCGCCGGCCGACCGGGTGTTTTTCCGGCACCAGAGTTCCTGAAATCTTGAGAGTTTTTGTCGGATCATCCTCGGCATCGTCGGGCTTGCCTCTGGTCATCAATGCGGGTTCAAGAGCAGCGGTCTTTTCAAAAAGCCCGGCAGGCTCTGAGGCTGCAGTATCGGCCGGCCTGAGAGCTGCCGGGGCGAATTCAGGGTCCTGATCTGATTCCGGCCATGTAACCGGAATTATCTCTTCGGTAGTGGCCGGGGTATTCTGCATATCTACTGATAGACCGGCGGTTGCAGTTTGTTCACCGGTCTGAGCCAATGCAGGGGTTTCAGAAATCTCATTTTCCGGAACGTTGGGTTCTGCAGCCGTCTGCGAGCCGAGATTTTCCTTTTCGGGAGCTGGTTGTGAAATTTCTGTAGACCATGTGGCAGCCGAAGCAGTTGGCCCAGCCTGGAGGTTGAGAATTGAAGGCTGCGAGTCTTCAGGGTCAGCAGGCGAACTGACGCCGGAAGCAATTCCTGGCTGCGGGGGTTGATGAAAATCAGATGACTCAGAATTCTTTGCATCTGCTGCAGGAAGTGGCGTTACCCTGTTCGGAGGCGGTGAAACGTCAGTTTTTACCGTCATCGATGCCTGGCGAGAATCATCGGCGGCCGGCGGCACTACTGCTGCACTGCTGATGATGCCGGCAATCCCTGACATCGAGGCTAGAGGCAGGTCAAGCTGCTCGGCGGTTTCTGCTGCTATCGCGGCAGCCTGAATGTTGAATTCCTCGATCATTTCTTCAGCGGTTTTGGTTCTTTCAGACTTGTCGAGACCGGCAGCTGAAGTTGGGAAAGCCGGTGAAAGCGGGTCTGGATAGAGAGTATCGATATATTCGGAACTTTGCGTCGCCGATTGCGAAACCGTCGGCAGGTGAAGTGGCAACGAAGCGGCACCCGCCGAGGCGAGGATTTCCTTTACGCCATTAGATGCAACGGCCTGAGAAGCAATAACTTCGAGATGGTTAGTCAGACTGGCCGGCAATGCAAAACCCGACGAAGCATTCAACAGATTGTCGATGGCAGGTATTTCAACAGGCACTGGGATCTCGGACATACTGGCGATTTCCAGGGATTGAGTGGCAACGGGATCTTCAGGCTGATCTGCTATTCTGGCCGAATTTATGTCACCTGCAACCGGTCTGACTGTTGGCGAAGCAATCACCTTCGCCGGCTGACCGGAAACTGGCAAGGTCGATGCAAACAGCATGGCTGCAAGCGCCATAGTTTGTCTGTCAGGCAAATTCATCATGTTCTCCTTGTTTTTGCAGGAAAACAATTCTATCATTAATGCCCCTATACATCAAACAAAGACGGTCAGGAGTCAAAGATGCACAACCTGGAAGCACTCTGCAACGGCGCTGTTGAAGTCGCCTCGATGGCAGCCGGGCTTATTCGCAATGGTTTCAACAACAGTCACGAAGTCATTCATAAAGGAACGGTCGACCTGGTAACCGAGGTTGACATAGCTTCTGAACGTTTGATAAAGCGTGAATTGCACGACAGATTTCCCGGCATCAGGTTTCACGGTGAAGAAGATGGCGGCGATGACTGGCGTAAAGGCGAAGTCTGGGTCGTAGATCCGCTTGACGGCACTACTAATTTTGCCAACCGTCTGCCACACTTTTCGGTTTCAATCGCGCTTTGCAACAACGGCGAACCCGTCGCCGGCGTGGTGATGAACCCGATGAATAATGAAGTCTATCACGCCTGGAAAGGCGGCGGCGCTTTTCTGAACCGGCAACCTATCAAAGTCGGCGGGCAGAATCGTCTCGACGATGCTCTGGCGGTTACCGGGTTTCCATACAATCGGCGCGAAAATATCGAAATTATCGTCGAACGCCTCAAAATCATGCTGATGCATGTTCAATGCGTTCGTCGACTCGGTTCAGCGGCCCTCGACCTCTGCCATATCGCCCGCGGTGTTTTTGCGATCTACTGGGAAACGAACCTCAAGCCCTGGGATGTCGCTGCCGGCACACTTCTGGTCAAAGAAGCCGGTGGGCTTATTACCAGGTTCGACAATTCCCCGATGGCTCTCGACAGCTTCGAATTGCTGGCAACCAACGGCATTCTGCACGAAGAGGCAGTCAGGCTTCTCGCTCCAACCATCAAGAGATAAGTATCGCTGTCACTGCGAGAAGCAAAGCGACCAGGCAGTCGTATATTACAAGACTACTATTGCTTCGCAACGCAATGACAAAGGCTTTAAGACTGCTGCTTTGGCAGCTGAATATTCAGATAAAACAAATTGCAATGCACTTTTATATAACAAAAGATCATCAGAAAAGCTTACTTGAGACTCTGAGAGATCCAAAAGAAGCCGCAGCATATCTGAATACGGCTCTAGAGGAAGGAGATAATGAACTTTTTCTTCTTGCTCTTAAAAACGTTGATAAAGCTTCAGGTATTACCAATATTAAGTTCAATCGGCCTTAAAATTTCGATAGACACAGCAGCTTAATTGAGGCCGTGTGCCAAACTGTTTTAAAGAAACGGTATAAAATGGCGCAATCCCTCCCGAAGCCTAGAAGAGCAAGTGTCGGAAATGTCACGGATGGTAAATTTACGACCACCGGCCACAGGAGCCTCCAAAAAAAATCAGTGACAAATAGTATCAAAATTAGTATCTTTAAGTTAGAGATTGTTCAAAATGGTAAGCACAAAGCATAAAAAGATTTACGACAAAATTTTTAAAGACCCGATAACCCCTATTGATTGGCCTAAAATCGAAAGCATGCTTGTTGCGCTTGGCGCAGAAGTTGAAGAAACAAAGGGTTCCGGTGTTTCCTTCCTTCTTAATAATGTGCAGGCCAACTTTCATCGGCCACATCCAGGCAATGAGGCTAAAAGATATGTCGTTAAAAAGTTGCGAGAATTTTTAACAGCGGCGCAGATTCGCTTTGATTCTGATAACGGAGGTAACTGGAAGTGAAAACCATTGAATACAAAGGATATGTAGCGAAAATCGAATTTGATGATGAAGATCAAATATTCGTTGGCGAAGTTATCGGAATTGATGACATCATCGCTTTTCACTCTGAAAACGCGAAAGAGATTATTCCTGTTTTCCATAACATGGTTGACGGATATCTGGAAACTTGCAAAAAACGGGGTCTAGCTCCACAAAAGAGCTTCTCTGGCAAATTCGTTGTAAGAATCCAGCCAGATCTTCATGCTAAGTTGTCAGTCTTGGCCAATTCTGCCAATAAAAGCCTGAACACTTGGCTGGAAGACCTTCTTGTGCGCTCGATAAAAGCAGTTTAATGCCTGAAACTCTGCAATTTCATGAAAGACAAAGACTTTAACAGACTTGTTGAGGGTGTAAAGCAGTTTGTTCAAATCAAACGTGGTGAAATGAAGCCCTCCAGAGTGTTTGAGTTCACTGCTCTTGATGTAAAAGTGAACTGACCCGTTGAAATGTAACAGGCAAATAAGCCAATTTTCTGAGAGAATAAAAATCAGGAGATTGGAAATGAAGAAAAAACGTAACCGGTATGATGGCGAGTTTAAACTGAACAGCGTGAAGCTTGTCCTTAACAGCAAAGGCGAGCGCACAATGAAGGCTATTGCCGAGGACCTTGGAATAAATTACTGGGTCCTGGTGCAATGGAAGAAAGAGTATGAAGAATTCGGCGAATCCGCCTTTCTTGGTAAAAAGCCGTTAAGCGAGGAACAGGATGAGCTGAGAAGGCTTAAAAAGGAACTTGAAACGGTTAAGATGGAGCGCGACATATTAAAAAAAGCAATGGCCATCTTCTCCAAGAACGAAAAGTAAAATACGCGATCATTCAAGAGCTTGAAAACTCTTATTCTGTGGCGAAGATGGCAAGTTTTCTCGGCGTGAGTCGGCAGGGTTACTGGCGCTGGAAGGTTCGAAAACCTACACGTTTTGAATTGGAAAATGAAGTTTTGAAGGCACGCATTATGAAAGAATTTAATGACAGCAGCAAGCGATATGGCTATCGCCGTATTGCTCTAAGGCTCATGAAAATAGATTCAAAAGTCTGCAAGCATCGTGTTGCCAGGCTGATGAATGAGCTTTCATTAAAAGCCAGGGCCCGACGAAAATTTAAAGTTACAACCGATTCTCATCATAACAAGCCAGTGGCCGCCGATCTGATAAATCAGGTCTTTACTGCTGCTCAGCCTGATCAAAAGTATGTCAGCGATATAACCTACATTCGGACTCGTGAGGGCTGGCTTTATTTGTGCATAATCCTTGACCTGTGTTCGAAAAAAGTTGTTGGCTGGTCCTTAAGCCAGCGCATGAAGGCCGGTCTGGTTGTCAGAGCCATCAGAATGGCCGCAGGAAAAGGTAGAACGCTTAAAGGCTGCATATTTCATTCAGACCGTGGAAGCCAGTATTGCAGCAAAGAAGTCGTTAATACCCTCCGGCATTATGGAATGCTGCAAAGCATGGGAAGAACCGGATGTTGCTATGATAATGCAGCAGCAGAAAGCTTTTTCCATACTCTGAAAGTGGAAGGCACCTTCGGAAAACCTTTTAAATCCTCATCAGAAGCTGGTCTTTATATATTTGAGTTTATTGAGATATTCTATAACCGAACTAGAATGCACTCTGGACTCAATTATTGCAGTCCGGCAGAGTTTGAACTTTTGTGTAGTAACGAGAAAGTCAGAAATTGTGCTTAAAAATTGTTGCGATTTGCCGGGGCAGATCATTTGCCGGGGCAGATCAAACCTGTTTATCAGCTAAATGTAACTTATGAATCTGGAGAAAGAATAAATGCCGCTGTTTCACCCGAGAGTGATCGAGAAACACTTAAAAAGTGTAAAAGAACCATTACAAAAACATATTTTAGCGATGTCAAAATGGTCTGAAAATCTTGCTAAAGGTGTTTATGATAGCGAAACACAGAATGACAGCGAATTTATTCAGCGAATATTAATTGATTTGCTCGGTTATACAGGCAGTGGCAGCGGGACTAGCTGGTCTTTGGCAAAAAATCTGCCTTTGGGTAAAGGCAATGTAGACGTTGCTTTAGGCAATTTTAGTTTAACTCAAACCTTTATTACTGCTCCGTTTGAGCTAAAAGGTGCGGCAACTAAAAATCTTGATTCCATTATGCCTGGTCGCAATAAAACCCCCATACAGCAAGCTTGGGAATATGCCATGGATGCAAAAGGGGCCAAATGGGTCCTTGTTTCCAATTACCGCGAAATTCGTCTTTATGCGATTGGCTTTGGTCGAAAAGATTTTGAAGTTTTTGATCTTTCTGTAATGGCTGATGCTAAGAATTTATCTCGCATGCTTCTTTTGTTATCAGCCAAAAATTTACTAGGCGACTTAACACTTCAGCTTTTAAAAGAAAGTGAACAAAAGGAAAAAGAAATCACAAAGGAGCTTTATCAAGATTACAAAAAGATCAGAAGTGAAATTGTAAAAGAACTTGTGGATCAATATCCTAAGATGTCTTCGTTAAAGATTGTCCGGTTTACCCAAACAATTCTTGATCGCATTTTGTTTATCGCTTTTGCTGAAGACAAAGGGCTTTTGCCGCAAAACACATTAAAACAAGCTTATGAAACAAGGAATCCATTTAGTCCTCAACCTGTTTGGTCTAATTTTCAAGGTTTGTTCAGTGCTATAAATAAGGGCTCTTCCGCTTTGAGGATTCCTGGTTATAATGGGGGCCTCTTTGCACCCAATCCAGAACTGGACAGCTTGAAACTAAGTGACAGCCTTTGCGAATGGTTTAAAAAACTTGGTGAATATGATTTTGACAGTGATGTTGACGTCAATATCTTAGGTCATATTTTTGAACAATCAATAGTTGACTTAGAAGAACTGAAACATAATTTAGCTGCTGCTTCGCAAAACGTTGTGCAAGATGTTTCAAAAAGAAAACGAGACGGCATCTATTACACCCCAACCTTTGTTACCCAATACATAATTGAGCAGGCTGTTGGTGGCTGGCTAAAT
The DNA here is from genome assembly GCA_964474705.1 of uncultured bacterium. Lineage (GTDB taxonomy): Bacteria > Muiribacteriota > Ozemobacteria > Ozemobacterales > Ozemobacteraceae > Rifleibacterium. Next base: position 37,847 of record CAYYUI010000003.1, on the reverse strand, counting down.
GATCGTAAACAAGAAATTGGGTTCGAAAGCTTACCAGAGTTACTACCATCAGACTATTCTTCAATTAAATTTATTAGCAAAGGGAAAAAAAAGGGCCAATTACAATGTAACGACAAAATTAAAAGCCATATAAACGCCTGGGAGGCATATAAAAAAGCGCTTTCATCAATTAAAGTTTTAGATCCAGCATGTGGGTCGGGCGCATTCCTCAATGAAGTATTTGATTATTTATTTCAAGAAGGCCAGAGAGTTAATGCTGAACTCACAACCCTTTATGGTGGGCAAATGGACCTTTTCAGATGGGAAACATATATTCTTGCCAACAATCTTTATGGTGTTGATCTAAATCAAGAGTCTGTTGAAATCACAAAATTGGCTTTGTGGCTTAAAACAGCTAATCCGTTTGAAAAACTTACGTATTTAGATGAAAACATCAAATGTGGCAACAGTCTAATAGCAGTCTCAAATTTGAACAATTCTACCCATTTTGACTGGGAAAAAGAATTTCCAAAAATTGTAAAAAATGGAGGTTTTGACGTCGTTGTTGGAAATCCTCCATACGGCGCGATTTTATCGGATTCAGAGTTAGATTATTTGAAAAACCATTATTTGTCTTATGAATACCAATGTAATACATATGTTTTATTTTATGAGCGTGGTCTTACTCTGCTGAAGAAAAAAGGTATTCTTGGTTTTATAACTCCAGCAACTTTTACTTATCAGCATTATTTCCAGAAAATTCGTAATTTGCTGAAACCTTTTGAAATCAGGTCTATTTGTAAATATTCTTTCCCTGTGTTTGAGGATGCCGATATAGGCGATACTGTAAGCTTGGTTGTTCAAAACTTGCCTAAAAAACAAGGTTCAACCCAAGTCTTAACTTGCGATCAAAAAGATCATACTCAAACTAAACATGCTTTGATAAGTTATGCAGAATTATTAAACAATGATGGTTGTTTTATTTTTTCTGGTAGTAATGAATATGCGAAGGTTTGTGAGAACACCGTTCCTCTTGGCGATTGCGCTGAGATAGTAGTTGGTATAAAGCCTTATCAGACAGGCAAAGGAAAACCCAAGCAAACAAAAGAGATTGTGTCGGAAAAACCTTTTACAAAAGAATTTCAGCAAGATCCATCTTTTATTAAATGTGTTAATGGTTCAGATTTTCATCGTTATGGGTTTGTTGCTAATCCAAAAATGTGGCTGAAGTATGGTGACTGGTTAGCAGAGCCGCGTCCTGGGGCTCCATTTTTTGATTCTCAAAAAATTATTGTCCGCCAGACAGCTGATAAAGTAATCGCTCATATTGATGAAACTAAGTCAGTTAATCTCAACAATGTTTACAACATTGGTCGCCCGAAATTTAAACTGGATATGAAATACTTATTGGCTATTTTGAATAGCCACTTAATGGTAAAGATTTACCAGACCATTGTTCAAGAAAAAGGGAAATTATTCGCCGAGGTAAAAAAGGTAAACTTGGCAAAACTCCCAATAAAGGTTATTTCGTCTTCTTTGCAAAAGCCTTTTATAGAAAAGGTGACCTTGATTCTAAATAAGACTGTTGATTTAAAAAAGATTGTTCATAGTTTTATTAATCTCGTTCATACAGAATTTCCACTCATGCAAACTTGTCGCAGTTTAGAAACTTGGCATAGTCTCAATTTGAAAGAGTTTCTAGACCTATTTAGAAAAAGCAAAGTGTCCCTCAGCCTTTCGCAAAAAAGTGAATGGTCGTCTTATTTTTCTGAACAAAAAGCGATTGTAGCCTCGTTACAACAAATTATCGACGAGATAGATACTGAGATCAATCAAATGGTTAGCGATCTGTACGGAGTCTAGACCAATAAAGAATCTCTAGTTCATGGTGGTTGACGTCATATTTAAAGCCGTTAAAGCGGCGGAACTATTTTATGGTTAATTAGCCAAACTATGTCTATAATACTTCTATATTTGAGCAAAACAGTATCTTAATATCGAAAACAGGGGTTAAAGAAAATGGCGGCTCCAACACTTACTATAGAACAAGCAATGCAGGCTGTTCCTGCCGCTAAAAATTTCGTTCAAATCGGAAAAGGTGGCCAAAAAATTGTTTTTGCTGCTGATTTAGACGGTGTCAGATCTGTTATCAAGTTCATGTCGCCAGATCTAGACATTCCAAGTGCAGATCCAAATGAAACAATTATTGATGCTGTTACTGCTAGGGCTCAGCGAGAAGTTGAAACGATGCAGCTGTGTAATTCGCCGTATCTTGTTAAAACTGGCGCTTTACCAATGACCACGGTTACAATTGATCAACAGCCATATATTATGTTTTCTGAGGAACTAATTGAAGGAGCGGATCTTAAGGCTCTTAATAGATCTGAGCCTTTTTTGCCTCTAATGCAGTTAATAGAACTTGGTCTTCATATTTCTTTAGCAATTAAAGCTCTTTGGGAGCGGAGAAAAATTCATAGAGATATTAAGCCTGGTAATATTATGCGTAGAGATAGTGATAAATCGTTTGTTTTGCTTGATATGGGTTTGGTTTTTAATCTTGATGACGAGTCACTTTCTATTGGTCCGGTCGGCACAAAGATTTATTTTTCTCCCGAGCAGATGGATTTTTTTAATAGAAGATCGGTTTTAGATTTCAGATCAGATCTTTTTTCATTAGGGATAGTTATGTATGAAATGGCCACAAGCAGACATCCATTTTTAACGCCCGAGGTTCATAATTCAATGGACATAATGTACAACATTCGGAATTTAACTCCGCCACCTATATCGCAATACAGGCCTGACATCCCTCTACCTTTAGAAACTCTTATTTTAAGATTAATGGCTAAGCGCCCAGCATTAAGATACAGAAAAATTGACATGGTTTTAGAAGAGCTTGCTTCGCTAAAAGGGGGCGTATCATGACATTACTTGCTCAGGTAGGCTATGGCCGTTCAGATAAAATACAGACAGGCATTCAAGCTGGCTCTATTTCTGGTGCGATATTAAGCCCTCGTGATGAAGACCCTGCAAAATTGGCTAGTTTTGTTCAAACCCTTCGCAACACCAATCCTGCGTCAACGATTCTTTTTGATCCTCAGTTTTATGCAGCTACGATTGTTTCTCCGAGGGACCAATATCTTTCAAAATACCCTTACTATTCACAAGCTTCTGGTTTGAATCGCACACAATTTAAACCCAAAGAAGTTAACAAATATGTGTCTGATTGTTTGGATTACCAGACAAATTCTTTGCCCGACCTTACTTATCAAATTTCGCCTTCGGTCCTTTTCGAGGATTTTCGTGACTCTTGGAGTCAAATAGCGTTATCTATGGCTGAAAGTGCCATTGACAAAGCCTCATATCCGCACAAGTTGCTAATTTCTTTGATTATATCCGAACAAGCTTTTAAATCATCCGATGCCCTTGATGAATTTTTAGATGCTCTTTCATCACTCGAAGTTGGTGGTTTCTATATTCTTATTTGTCGCAATGTCAACGGCCATCCATGTAATTTTGATTCTTCAATTCTTCATAATATTATGTATCTTACTTATGTTTTAGGCGCAATCAATGATTACAAAGTGTTCTTCGGCTATACCGATTGGTATGGTGCTCTTTTGATGGCGGCTGGTGCTCACAGCGTAGCTACTGGTTGGTGGCAGAATTTGCGAAATTTCTCTTTGACGCGTTTTTTACCAACTTCTGGTTTTGCTCGTAGGCCCAAAAAGCGTTATCCATCTACTCCTCTGCTTTCTAGTACTCTTTTTATTCCTGAACTTGAAGGTATTAATTCATTAGGCTGGCTTTCTCAAGTTTTGTCTGGTATAACTCAAGATCATGTCTTTAACGGTGTAACTCCAGTTGAAGCAGAACAAAATTGGTCTGATGAAACTTATTGCTTAGCACAATGGGAAGCAATGTCGAATCTTTTAGCTTCCATTGCTTCACAAACGCAAAACAATAGGCTGACACATCTATTGGCTCTTATAAATAAGTCTAAAAATCTTTATGACCTGCTAATGGCTAGAGGCATAATTTTTGATGCAAACACTGGTCCTCGCCATTTAGAAAGTTGGTGCGATTCAATTCAAGCATTTAATGCAAAGATAAGTAGTGCCAAACCATGATAAAATCGGATTTATCTCTTTCTATTTTTTCGGAAAAGGACATGGCTGATGCATTTCAGGTTTTAGCATCTTCAAAGAAGGGTTTGCCTGGCATTGGTGGTTTTTGGCGAGTTTTCCGAGAGGTAGCTTCTTGTCATGGTCGTCCGGATTTTGTTTGTTTAAGACGCAATAGCAGTTCTGATTACTTTCCTTCTTCGTCAAAGCTAGGGTTAGTTGGCGCTTCTGTTATGGCGTCCTTAAATGGCTCTACAGGCCAAACCCTTGAAATGATTCAACAGAAAACTGGTTATGCCATTTCTTCTATAAAAACAGCACTATCTCAGCTTGTCATAGATGGTTTTGTAAGAAAAACAAAAAATGACAAATTTAGAATTGTTTCACCAACTTTTTTTGGCAAATTAGAAACAATCGCTTTTGAGTTAAAGCTTAAGAATGTTAAAAGAGCGCTTTTTCAAGCACAGCAATATAGGTGCTTCGCCGATAAAGTTTACATTGTTGTTCCGCCTCAATTAGTAAGCAAATTTGAAAAACATAAAGAAGTTATGTCTCTTTGGAAAATTGGTCTTGCCTCTTATGATCCACTTAACAACAAATTTTGTGTTGTAATCAAATCTCAAAGCAAAAAACCTAAAACAAAACATCAGGTAATTTATACTGTCATGAATGCAATTAGTAATGCCTCTCCAATTGATGACACAGCGTCAATCCAATAATCTTGATATAACACTTGTTTTGTTTCGATTATGTTTTGGTTCCACATTGTAAAAGTAAATTCAAATATTACGTGGGAGGTTTGCCAATGATTTTTCCTGACCAAAGTCATATTAACCGTATTCGGGAAGCTCTTTGGCAACGGCCTGAAGGATTTGCCTCGGTCATGATTGGCTCTGGATTTAGTCGTAACGCAAGAAAGGCCGGGCCAGACGCTCGTAAATTTCCTCTTTGGAAAGATGTTGCGCAAGCCTTGTGTAAAAAGCTTTATCCACCAAGCGATAGTGTGCGTTTAAAAAACGCTTTATCGGAAGCTTCTGGTACCAGCGGGTTTTTGCGCATGACGCAGGAATATGAGGCCGCGTTTGGTCGCGGGGCGTTGCATAGCCTCATTCAAGAGCTGGTTCCAGATGAAGATTATATACCTGATGATCTCCATATTAGATTATTGCGTTTGCCTTGGCGTGACATTTTTACAACTAACTGGGATACTCTGTTGGAACGGTCTCGATCTTTTGTTGCAGATCGATCATATGGAGTAGTTCGAACCCACAATGAAATAGCTTCTGCTCCTAAACCTCGTATTGTTAAATTGCATGGTTCTTTTCCTGCTCACACTCCCTTTATTCTAACAGAAGAAGACTATCGTACTTATCCGAACCGATTTGCTCCTTTTGTAAATACCGTTCAACAATCAATAATGGAGACAGTCTTTTGTCTAATTGGTTTTTCGGGCGATGATCCCAATTTTCTATCTTGGTCTGGTTGGGTTCGCGACAATCTTCGTGAATCAGCTCCCAAAATTTATTTAGCTGGATGGTTAGATTTATCACCTCATCGTCGACGAATGCTGGAAGATCGTAATGTCGTTCCTATTGACGTTGCAAATCATCCTCAAGCGAACAAATGGCCTGAACACTTGCGCCATCGTTACGCCAACGAGTGGGTTATTCATACCTTGGAATACGGCCAACCATATGAAATCACAAATTGGCCTTCGCCACCTGATTTGCCGCGCTTACCTGTTCCATCTTTTTTGCAACCTGTAGAAGATGTCACAATCGATGCTCCAATCGATGAACATACTGTAAATTTTAATCACCTAGACAAAGAAACGTTAACAAAGAAAGTTCAAGACATTGTTAAAAATTGGACACATAATCGTAAAATATATCCCGGTTGGATTTTTCTTCCACCAAACAAACATCATTTATTAACTCGGTCTTTAGGCGAATGTGAATCTGCTATTCTAAAAGTCTGTCCGACGTTACCTATATTAGAAAGGCTTTCGGCCCTAAGAGAGTTGGTTTGGCGCCTAGAGATTCTTTTGCACCCTCTTTTAGAGCAACTTGTGAAAGAGATTCAAACAACTCTGGCTGAAATAGATTGTCAAAATCGTAAAATTGGTGGCGTATATGACCAGACTGCTTCATGGGATAGTATAAGAGAGTCTTGGCGAGATCTAGCCTTGGCGTTGTTAACAGCCGCAAGACAAAGTTTCAATCAATCTGAGTTTGACCTTGCAGTTTTGCGTCTTGAACCATTTTTAGATGATCATCCAGCTGTAGTTCAACGGATTCACCATGAAAAATGCCTTAGAGCATTATATGATTTTGATTATCCTCAACTCATGGTTTTGCTAAAAGATTGGGACCCTGGTAATTACGATTCTGCTTGGTTTACAAGAAAGGCTGCAATGCTTGTTGAAGCAGGCTGCTCAGATGAAGCTATACGATTGTTGAATCGTGGACTTTCAATCGTTCGAGAAAGTCCTATCGTTGGGCGAACTCTTGCTGGTCCTTCGCGTGAAGGTTGGGCTTTGTGGCTTGCATTAGCATTTGAACGTTCTCGGTTAAAAACTACCGTTAAAGAAGTGAATGGCCCCTCAGCTTTCAGGCGTTGGCAAGAATTAGCTCCTTTGGAATGTGACGCATTCTATCAAAAAAAGGTTTTTCTTGATGAATTGCGAGGGGATCCAGAAAGAAAAGATAGTCCCCTGTTCGATCTTGGAGCCAGACAGGGCAAAACCATTCATTTTTCGAGTGCAGAATATAACAGATGGTTTGCTGCACAAAAAGCTATTCGTCTTTGTGACGTAGCAGGCTTACCTCCGCAAGCCGATCACATGATTGTAAGTGCTGACATTATTGCCATCGCAACGGATCAATTGATTGCCACTAACCAACTTTTAGCCTTTCGTCTTGCTTTGCGATTGGCGACGATTGAAACAGACGCAACTCTTTGCCGCGTTTGGTCTCGTTATCGAATAGCTTCTTTGCCAGATGATGAAGTAACAAAGTTGGTCAGCATTGTTGAAAGTGCCGTAAAGTATGCTTTGCCCAAAGCAACCTCTTCCGGTTCTAATTCAGAGTTTTGGGTTACTCGATTGCGAGTTTTCATGGAAGCTCTTTCACGTCTGGTTTTACGATTGCCTCCAACTCGAGCGAGGGAAATTTTTGAATCTTGCCTTGGTTATTATCGACTGCCAGGTGTGGCCAAACATCCTTGGCTAGCTCAAGTAATTTCCAATTTATTGTCTCGTTCTTGGGAAGCGCTTCCGAAAGCCTCCAGAATCAATTTGACACTCGAAATTTTAAGCTCACCGATTGCAGAATTAGATGGTTTTGAAATTTCTGGTTCCCATTATCCGGATCCTGGAGGGCTACTTGCCAACTTCGAATGCGACCTACCTAACCGGAGCCCAATAACGGAAGGAAAATGGTCTGAAATTATCCATTTGATTATTCGGGGTTTGACATCTAGCATAACTTCACGAGAAAGAGCTGCTTCTCGGCTTGTGCCGATTGTTTTTGCCGGGCGGCTAGCGGATCATGAGAAATCCTTAGTTGCAAAGGCGCTTTGGCATACAAACTTTACAGGTTCGAATTCAGTCCCTAATAGCACAAACCTGTATGATTGGGTTTTCTTATTGCTCCCTGAACCAGAAGAACATTTCGCAGAGAAAAGGTTTCGTCACTCATGGCTAGGCACACACGATTTCAAAACCCTAAATGAATTTAACCGCTATTTTTGGCACTTAGGCACTGCTTTTTCCAACTTTGAAAAACATAAAATCCCTTTTACCATTAGTAGTGCAGAATCAACAAATGTAATTACTATGATAGAAAAATGGATTCAACTCCCAGCTGCAGACGATACTGATCCATTCCAATTCAATAGATTTAACACCCATGATGGCATTGTTGGTCTACAACTTGTCCTCCACTTTATAGAATTGCCTGCCCCTGTTGCTGTAGCATTGGCTTCGAAAGTAGTCGCTTTGAATCAAACAAACACACCTGCTTTTCGATTGTTTGGTAGCTTAGCTAAATTTTTACCAGATCAGTTGAATGAATTTAGTATGGCTATGCGTGTCGGTCTAAGTTCTGACAACTTGACAATTGCAGAGGAAGCTGTATTGGGCCTTCGTTCTTGGTTGTCAATCGCAGCGGCTGACAGCCAATGTTCTTATCGGCCTCCAAGCGACTTACTTGAGGAGGTCGGTATTATCATTGCAAGCCGCCGTCAAGGCGTACTTATACAGGCACTGCAAGTAGCTCTTTGGGTTTTCAAAGAAGGGACCATGGAACAACGTGAAAAGATGGCACCGGCTGTAATACATGGCTTACGCTATATGACCGAAGAATTGCGCTACGATAGAAATTCTAAGGATATGGAAAAAGTAGATATACCTTTGCTCCGATGGGGTTGTGCTCATGTGGCGATTGCGATGTCAGCCTCTGGTATGGAATTGGATCCAGCTGTGGCTTATTGGGTGGAAGTCGCAAAAAGCGACCCACTTCCAGAAGTTCGTCATGCGGAGTTTCCAGAATCGACCGAAAATCCGAAAATAGAGTAGAAAGTAAGGTCTAGAAATTATTGCCTAAGCCGGGTTTGATGCGCCATACTTGGCGTGAATTTGATGAGGGGCATTTCAAACCCCAATTCCCGCACTAAATACCCTCCACGGCCTGAATGCGCATCAGGGAGTGGTGCGCGACTTATTCTGCATCCAGCGTGGCTGACCTGTGGCTTCGAGAACATTCAGCCAGAACATGCTTTCGGGGTCGATGAACTTGCGGTTACGAATGGCGATATCGATCGGAACATGGGTGAAGCAATTGTTCCAGATACCGACCAGCATGCCGGTTTTGCCGGCCATTCCAGCGTGAACGGCGTTTTGCGCCAGCTGGTTGCAGAAGATACTGTCGGATGGAATGGCAGTAGAGCTGCGAATAATATAGCTGGGATCGATATATTTGAGAGAAACCGGAGTCTTTCTATCTTTGAAGTATTTTGCGATGCCGTCACGCAGCATGACTCCGACGTCACCGAATTTGCGGTTACCCGAAACGTCTTTTTCTTCCATGGTGCACAAACGGTCGCCTACTCCCTCGGCAACGACAACAACCGCATGATTTTTCCTGACAACCCGGTCGATCAGATGCTTGTAAAAACCGTTTTCGCCCTCAAGATCGAACGGCATTTCGGGAATCAGACAGAAGTTGACATCCTGTGATGCAATCGAAGCGTTGGCAGTGATATAACCTGACTGTCGGCCCATAAGTTTGACGAGGCCGATGCCATTCTGGTAACCGCGGGCTTCGACATGCGCAGTTCTGATCGAATCTACCGCATGCGTGAAGGCGGTTTCAAAACCGAAAGTTTTTTCGATGAAGCCGATATCATTGTCGATGGTTTTTGGAATGCCGATTACCGATATCGACAGGCCGCGCTTGTTGATTTCATCGGTTATTTCCTTGGCGCCTCTGAGCGTGCCGTCGCCGCCAATGCAGAACAGGAGGTTGATATTGTAGTCCATCAGACGGTCTACCATAAGGCCGACGTCCTGTGGGCCGCGTGAAGAACCAAGAATGGTGCCACCCTTTTCGTGAATTTCTGAGACAACTTCTGGGTCGAGCACTATTGGCTGCAGCCCTGATTCTTTAATCATGCCCAGATAGCCGTAACGAAACCCATAAATGTTTTTGACGCCGTACCAGAAATGCAGCTGCATGACCAGGCCGCGAATTACATCGTTAATCCCCGGGCAGAGGCCGCCGCAGGTTACGATTGCCGCACGGGTACGACCCGGGTCGAAAAAAATCTTCTCACGTGGGCCGGCCTTCTCGAATGCCAGAGGTTCCCGCCCGGCGGCAAAATCTTCCTTGATCTTGCCGAGGCTGTTATGAAACAACACTCTTTCGCTGTCTTCGACATAATTGGTAAGGTAATCACCGTCGACTTTCGAAAGGCTCAACGGCGAATCGTAATTAGCCGTTCCAAGCGTCTGAATGTTAAAATCTTTCTGGCTGATTTCCATGGCAACCCCTTCTGTTTATTTCTGCAGACCTCTGCACTGAATTTGCATAACTCTGTTAATTTTCGGCTGGCAGTACCAATCTTATAACGGCCAAAGCCCATAAAAGTCAAGGCAGCCAGAACTCGCATAAAAATCATGATTCATTGCTGATGTCGCCAGGCTGGCCGTTTAACGCTGGCCCGGCCGGGAAAAATTGAATCCTGCAAAAAATGGAGTCGGTCCGATGGTTGGGTAATCAGGCAGCACGTTCCTGTTGATCGTGGTTGCCGTCACTGCGCAGGGTAAAGTCTGAAAATCGGCTGCGCAACTTCAGAAGCGTAGATTTGAGAATCCAGGGACCGATTACCGGCGGCAGGGTCAGATCGAGAGCATCGCCATGCCTGAACTTCTGCAGGGCAAAACTGCCAATTTTCATCTCAACAAGCCAGTCTGCCATGGTCATCAGATCTGAGTCCTTCATTAGACGCGGATGAAAAGTCGTGCGATATTCGTGTTTGACCCCTGATGCCACTATAATTTCGGCGAGCTTTCTGAATGATTTTTCGCTGGCCGCCTGACCGGTAATTTCATGGTAGTGGCTGAGTGGCGCCTTGAAATCAACGGCAATAAACTGCAGAAGCTTTTGTTGCAGAGCCTTCTCGACCACTTCGGGATAAAAACCATTGGTGTGCAGGGCTATTTCATAACCAAGATCACGCACTTCCTGCATGGCTGCAAGCAGGCCAGGCTGCATGCAGGGTTCGCCACCGCTGAAAACGACGCCCTCAATGAAACCCTGACGGTCTTTGAGAAACTCTAAAACCGAATTCCAGGCGATGCTTTCCCGTGCGACAGTAGGCAGCAGACTGCGGTTGTAGCAGAATCGGCAACGCAGATTGCAGCCCTGCATAAAAACAACACTGGCAAGGTGGCCGGGAAAATCGATGAGGGTAAGGGGCTGCATGCCCCCTACCCTTATATTGTCATGAAGGTCGGTCATCAGGTCAGATTACTTCTCTTACGATTTCGTGTGATTTGAGCATGATGCGGTCGCTGTATTCGCTCTTTTTACCGGCATTGAACTGTGAGACGGGTCGGAAATAACCCATGACTCTTGTCCAGACTTCGCATACCTGTCTTGATTCAACGGGAAGAGTGATCGCATCGGTCGGCATTTCGCGGCCTTCGGCCTGGGCTTCGGCAGCCATGCGGCGGGTTTCGATGCTGTCGCATGTCGGGCAGTACTGATGTTCGCCGGCAATGTAGCCATGCTTCGGGCAGACGCTGAAAGTCGGGGTGATGGTGACATAAGGCATTCTGAACTGTGAAAGCGTCTTTTTAACGAGACGTTTGCACGATTCGGCATCGGGAATGCGCTCACCGACATAAAGGTGCAGAACAGTACCGCCGGTATATTTGGTCTGGAGCTTTTCCTGGTGACGCATGATCTCGAAGAGATCTCCGGTGAAATCTACCGGCAGCTGGGTTGAGTTAGTATAATAGGCTGCCTGCGGGGTGCCGGCCTGAATGATATCTTTGAAGCGCTTGCGGTCTTCGCGGGCAAAGCGGTGGGTTGCACCTTCGGCCGGAGTTGCTTCGAGGTTATAGAGGTGGCCGGTTTCGACCTGAATCTGAACGATACGTTCACGCATGTGATCGAGAATCTTCTGAGCAAATTCAACGCCCTCGGGTCTGGCAATATCATATGCATCTTCGCTGAAATTGCGGATACATTCATTCATGCCATTGATCCCGATCGTCGAAAAGTGATTGCGCAGAGTTCCGAGATAGCGACGAGTGTATGGGAACAATCCGCTGTCGATGCGACTCTGAATGACCTTGCGTTTAACTTCGAGGCTCTTTTTCGCCAGTTCCATGAGGGTGTCGAGACGGGCGACCAGAGCATCGTAATTGCCTTTGTAGACATAACCGAGGCGGGCCAGATTGATCGTGACTACACCGATAGAACCGGTCTGTTCAGCAGAACCGAAGAGGCCGTTGCCTCTCTTGAGAAGCTCTCGCAGATCGAGCTGCAGGCGGCAGCACATCGATCTGACCATGTTGGGCTGCAGGTCTGAATTGATAAAATTCTGGAAATAAGGCAGACCGTATTTGGCAGTCATTTCGAAAAGGGGCTGGCAGTTCGGGTGTTCCCAGTCGAAGTCGCGGGTGATGTTGTAGGTTGGAATCGGGAAAGTAAATGCCCGGCCCTTCTGGTCACCACGGCTCATTACATCGATGAAAGCCCGGTTGATCATATCCATTTCGGCCTGCAGTTCACCATAGGTGAATTCAGCGGGCTGCCCGCCGATAAGGGGGTTCTGGTTGCGCAGGTCTTCGGGGCAGTTCCAGTCAAGGGTGAGGTTGGTAAATGGTGTCTGAGTACCCCAGCGTGAGGGCACGTTCAGATTGTAGACAAATTCCTGGATTCCCTGGAATACTTCATCGTAGGTCAGCTGGTCAAGCTTGACATAGGGGGCCAGATAGGTGTCGAAAGAAGAGAATGCCTGAGCTCCGGCCCATTCATTCTGCAGGGTTCCGAGGAAATTGACCATCTGACCGAGTGCACTGGAAAAGTGCTTCGGGGCACCGGCTTCCACTTTGCCGGGCACGCCGTTGAAGCCTTCCTGGAGAAGAGTGCGAAGAGACCAGCCGGCGCAATAACCGCTGAGCATGTCGAGGTCGTGAATATGAAAGTCACCATCACGGTGTGCTTCACCGATTTCAGGGTTATAAACATGAGAGAGCCAGTAATTTGCAGTAACTTTGCCGGCAACATTGAGAATAAGGCCACCCAGCGAATAACCCTGGTTGGCATTGGCGTTTACACGCCAGTCCTGATGGCCAAGATATTCATTGATCGAACTGATACTGTCAACAAGGGAGCGACGTCCTTCGCGCATCTGCTTGTGCTGTTCTCGATAAACGATGTACGAGCGGTTGGTAGTGAAATAATTGTTGGCAATCAACACATGCTCGACAACGTCCTGGACTTCTTCAACGTTCGGAGTACCCGACTGATGGCGATGGGCAAGAATGTTGACCACCTGGCTGGCCATGCGTACTGAATCGACCAGGCCGAATTCGCCGGTGGCGCGGCCTGCCCTCTCGATGGCAGAACGTATTTTTTCGGGGTTGAAAGGAACGATGTTGCCCTGGCGATTTTCGATGAACTGCAATTCGCGACCCTGCTTCATGACTACTCCTGTTGATTTTTTACTGCGACCTCAACCCTTCTATTTTGCTACGTAGAACAATGTAGGACAAAATAGCGCAAAGCGCCCATAATAAGGGAATTTGAGGGGAAATTTCGACTCGTTTGAGTCTTGTTTTCGATGGGTAAATTTAACCACATTTCGGGGTGCAAAGTCAAAGGATTTTTAGAAAAAAATCTGATGCAAGAACGATGCGCTTCTCAGCTTATAAAGCCATTGTAAGAATGGTCAGGAGAGGTTTGTCTCATACCCCTCAACCCCGGATATGCACCAGCAGTTTATGACCCGAACTTGTGAAATTTTTAACAGCAACCCTACCGATTGTGTACATTAATAAAGTATCCGAAAACATAAAATCCGCTCAACCAGCAACAGCTGGCTGAGCGGATTTTATCCTTTACTTAGAAAGAACCTGGTTCAATAAAACCTGATTCATTACCGGTTTCACTTATTTTCAGGGAACCGAACTGAATACCCTTGATTTTGCCGTGTTCGCCGCGATAATTCGAGCGGACTCGGAAGTTGTTCCTCAGAAAATCGAATTCTTCCAGGCGGCCGATGGCCAGCATGTTCTGATTTTCATCGAGAAGAGCTATCATCAAACCCTTTTCCTGGCCGGCAAAGAAAATTCTCTGCATGCCGAGGTCCTTGGGCCAGCTTTTCATCATTTCCGGAAGAAGTGGACCCGAAGAAAAAATCAGAGTTCCTTCCCAGCCTGAGAGACGTTCCGCATAAAGAGTGCCTTCAAGTTCAATCTTGGTGCCGGTCAGAAAGTAACTGCGATCGGTGGTTACCTGTTTGAACGGAATCTCGAAAACCTTTGAATGTGCAAAATACCGGCGGCTTACGAGTTCGCGAAGCTCCTTGCGGTCCATCTGACTGGTCGATGACGCTTTCTTTGAAACCGGCAGCCTGACGATCCTGCCGGCCGGCAGATGCTTTACCAGATGTTCGAGTTCGTTTCCGCGCTGCATAAGAACAACCTTGTCCGGCTGCACGATATCGAGCTTTGCCTTCTTGATCGCCCTGCCGCCATCTCCCTGAACCCAACCTGTAGTGTCGATAATAAGAGCATCAGCATCCTTTTCAGCTTTGTGAAGCATGTCTACAAGGCCGGTCATAGCTGGAACGAAATGCAGACCCGGAGAATGAGCGCCGAGCAGATACATATGCGTCGGTTCGAGTTCGGTCAGGAAAATCGCCGGCTTCTTCAGAACCACCATTCCAAACGTGCCAGGAGCGCCAATATCCGACTGGCCGGTATCGCAGTCGAGAATGGCGGTTTTTCCGACTTTTTCAAGCAGACGATTAGCCAGATAAGTGCTGAAAAAGGTTTTGCCGGTATCGACTTCGCCGAGAACGATGACCTTATATAAAGAACCCTTGACTTTTTCTGAGGCAATGCGGTTGGCGAGCTCATCCCATTCGGTGGGAATCGAGCTGGATTCCATTTTTGTTATTGCTTCCGGCTGCGCAGTCACATCGACCACTGCGTCTTCAACACCCAGCATCGGAATTTTTTTTCCGACCGGGACTTCGATCTTTTCGCCGGCGGCTACTCTGGCTCCGATAACTTCGATCGTGCCACCAGAAACCGTCACGGTTGACGGGCCATTCAACAGGTAGAATTCATCTTTTCGAATATGCTGCTGCATGTATTATTTCTGCTCCTTGTCGAACACCAGTGACGGCCACATTTCTTTGAGAACGTTATTGTTAATGACTGTTGCACGCTGAATTTCGCGCATGCCAAGGTCGAGCTCGTCTTCGGGCGTCAGGAGCTTTACAGCCTTCAGAGAAATTCCGTCGCCATCTTTGCTGGCAACGGTACCACAGAGACAGTCATCACCACTTTTTATGAAAACACGCTGTCCGACTTCGAGTTCTTCGGGTTTGACATTCTTGGAAACGCCCCCGACACACATGTTAACAATACCAGGGTAAAGAGGCACTTCGTCATACAGCTTCACCAGCTGGGCAACCAGTTCTCTAACCAGCATTGGGTCCTTTTCATCTTCGATGATGCGTTTCAGATACTTAATCAGCGCGGGGAAATCAGTTTCTTTGAATGACATCAGGGTTTCCTTACTTCTTCAGATATTCGAGCCCGAGCTTTTCGGCACGGGCCTGCTGAGTATCGTCAAGTTTTGCAGTGCCGGAAAGATGATCCAGTTGCTGCATTTCGCTGAGGATCTCAGTGGCACGGGTCAGAACATTCAGGAAGGTTACCTTGTCGGTTCTGAAGGTGCATTCAGCGGCCTTCGGATGCCCGCCGCCACTGATTTTATCTTTGTAGTCTGCATAGCGCTTCTGCATCGAGTCCTGCATTTCGCCGCAGAACTTGCCGGAGTGCACCCGGTCACCTGAACCACGCACCGAAACATGGGTGTAATCATTGCTTACGGCACTGACCATAATGATCTGCGCCAGTTTATCGCCGGCATTCATCTTGAGTTCAAACAGCTTGATCGAACCGATCATTGGCAACAAAGGCACTCTTGGGCCGACAAAGAGATAAATCGAAGTATCCTGCAGTTTGAGAATACGAGCCGATGAATCGAGCATCTTGTTGGCGCTTTCCCAGTCCTGGAGGAAATAGGTAAAAATCTTTTTCAACAACCCCTGCTGAGGCTGCGGCAGTAGATTGACAAAATCATCGAGCGACTTGATTTCTCTGATTTTGTCCATCTTGTCTGCAATACCTTCAAGAGCGGTGGCAATACATTCGGCATGATTGACATTCTTGAGAGCCGGTTCACGGTCGTTATAGAAATAGGAGAATCCGCCGCCGCCGGTTGCATGCACGTATTCGGTTACCCGCGACAGCAGACAGGTATGGTCACGCTGCTCGGCGTCGAACATTGTCGGGCGTTCTTTGACGAGCTTAAGAAGGTTCTTGAAATTCTTGCCATACTCGACAAAGAATGGCTTGGCAAAGTCGACGAGAATGCCTTTGACCGGTTCGATAGCCCAGTCACCCTTCAGGCCCATCAGGCAGAGAAAATCATCAAATTCTTCGCGCACACCGGCAAGAGCGGCGATACCATGGGCAAGAATCGAAGTTGAGCACCAGGTATACGCCGGTAGACTCGGGTTGAAATAGGTGCATTTATCAGGTACGACTGGGGTCGGATGATGGTCGACGATATAAACCGGAAGTTTGTCGCTGTAATTGTTGTAAGCAGCCAGAGTGCCTTTATCAAGCAGGAAGATGGCTTTGGCATCCGGAGTTTCTTTCATTGCCTTCTCGAGCTGGTCTGGCTGGAGCATGAAGCCTTCAGGGAAACGGGAAGATACTTTCCAGCCCTTTTTCTGCAGTATACGCTTGAAAATCAGACCGCTGGTGAGGCCATCCGGGTCGTCATGGCTGAACACAAGAGCCATTCCCTGGGGGTTCTCAACTGCATGCAGAATCTTCTGCAACCCGGGGTTATGCGCCTTGATGTTTTCCCATTGTGATTTGTAGCCTTCGATGTCCTTGAATTCAGTCTGCAAAATTACCGCTTCTTCCATAATCTATCCTTTCGGTTTTTGAATACCCGAAAAGTATAGTTTGGATTAAAGTCTCTGGTCAACTACAAATCTGTAATCCGAAGAATCTTTTCCACCCACGTACAATCTGATGTTACCCTGTCGATCGGTACGATAAAGCTTGGTTCCGGTCTGTTCGTAATGTGAAAGAGCGCGTGGAGACGGATGATGGAACGGATTGTCACGACCAACCAGAATCACGCCGGCTTCAGCGGCAACCATTTTGAGAAAACTGAGGTAATCGCTGGTGTCGGCACCATGGTGCGGAACCTTGATAATCTGGCTGCGAATGCCCACGCCATATTTCATGACTTCGCGCTCGCCATCTTCTTCAATATCCCCGGGCAGCAGAATCTGAACCTTGCCATATCGGAGAAGCAGCACCAGAGACATATTGTTCATGTCTGAATAAGATTTGCCCTTTGTTGCTTTTTCAGGGTGGAGAACCTGAACAAAGAGTTCATTGCCCCATTCAAGCACATCACCGGCTTTCAGGCTTGTCCGTTTTATCCGGCTTTTTTTACAGATTTCATCGTAGCTTTTCCAGGCGTCTGAATTGAAGCTGGCCGGGGTTTCATAAACCTGCTCAACGTCGAACAGCCGCAATACCGGAATCAGACCGCCAAGATGCTCGTTGTGCCAGTTGGCGACAACCACACCGTCAAGTTTTCCTATTTTGAGGCTGCGCAGATAATTCTGCACCAGTTCACGACCTTCGCGCCTGGCATCGGAAACCGTAACGTTATTGCCACCATCGATCAGATAAGCTTTGCCTCTTGGGGTTCGTATCAGAATGGCATCGCCCTGGCCGACGTTAATAAAATCGACGCGCAGTTCGGTGTTCAGGTTTACGGCGACAAACCCGCCGTGATCAGGACTTAAAACCAGAGCCCAGATGAATATCACCAGAATGAGCAGAATGAAGAAAACAAAATTGGTTTTCTTCGATTGAAACGACTTCTGTTCAAAACCGAACTTGCTCATTTACTTTACCTCGACGAGGTCGATAAACTTTTTCATGGTTTTTTCAGTTAAACCGGGCACTTCCTTGAGGTCATCGAGCGAAAAGAAGCCACCATTGCTGTTACGAACCGCGACAATCTTTTCGGCCAGTTTTTTGCTGACTCCGGGCAGGGCGTTGATATCTTCAATGCTGGCAAAATTAAGATTTAGCTTGTCACCCCAGGCTGCCTGCCCGGCATGACCACCGACAGCAGTGGCATAGTTTTCGAGATATCTGATGCGTTTTCTGGTCATGCCTTTGATGTTCAAGAGATCGTCGAGAGATTTGATTTCACCCTGCTCTCTTATGTAGTCAAAGATTTTTTTTGCCAGGCCCGGGGTCATCTCTGGCAATGATTTAATGCTTTTGAGATCGGTGCGGTTCAGATTAAGTTTTCCGGCATTCTCATTTTCGCTGAATGCTTCACCTTTAACCAGAACCGTTGAATCGGTCAGCCCGGCGATATGATCTATCTCCAGCATCAGCTTTTTGTTCTGCTGGGATAGATTGCTGATTTTAACCACCAGCATCATGATCCCCATTCCAAGGAGAATGATCAGCAGAGCGAAGGCCATTTTTTCAAGTCGGGTCAATACCATCGCGTCATTGCTCCTTAACGAACACTCTGGTTTTGATTATGCTTCGACTTTGATCTACCTGCACCGCGCCATTCTCAGAGGTTACATAAACCGGGAATGGCCATTGTCTGAACTGCTGCAGATAGCTGCGACTGCGTGAAGTGATCGTATTGGCCAGATGATAGTTTTCCATCAGCCAGTCAGAGGGATGCCGGAAACTTACTGCCACCCCTTCAGGATTATGATTGCGCGCAAACTGTGCAAAAGCATCGAGGGGGTAAGGCAGGTCGGCTACAAAAATAAAATCCGGTTTGAACGCGACTTTGGTTGTCAGAGGGTGAGCATTTCCGGAGACGTAGAGAAAATTCCGGTCATTTGAGGAAATCTTTAAAATAAGCCCATCGTAATATTGCTGAAAACTGCTTTCTGAAGCAATCTTTTCGGGATAGAGGACTTCAATAAGGCCGCTGGCATCTTCGATGCGGTCTCCGGCGGTTACCGTTTGAACCGGAACCTTATAGCGATAGACGTCTTCGATCAGCTCATTGTAAGAATCGAATGCCAGTTCCCAGAAGTAGGATGGCGGAACCCCTGCATTCATACCGCTTTTGATGCGCTTTTCAAGTTTCAGGTCTCCGAAGAGAAAAATACGGGCGAATTCTTCAAAGTTTACGCGTCTGCCGTCAGTCGGCAACGGAAAAGGCACATATAACCGCTTGACTCGATAATTGGCAAAAATGGAATGCAGCCCTGAAATTCTTTCAGGCAGAGCAGAACTGAGCAGAACTGCATCGATTTCACGTGCTTTTTTGCCCGAAAGAGCAGGTTGCACAACCCGTTCGCCTCGATCAGTGCCCCCAAGAGGGTCATTCAGCCCGGCATCGACAAGAGTTATTCGCCCTCCTGATTCAACCAGCAACGAAGAGCCATAGCCGACATCGAGCATGGTCAGTCGCATATCGGGAACCCTTTCAGTTCGGCTGAATGCAAAAATGCCGGTGCCGGCCAGAGCGACCATGATCAGCATGCCAAGGGCTGTGAGTGAATTGCGATATTCTTCGTCTTCCCAGAGATCGATGGCTGCGCCATACAAAGCCATAGCCCAGACCTTGATGTCATCATAGAAGTATATGAGGTGCAGCAGCAGATAGTAGACGATCAGTTCGCCGAACCCTGGCTGCGAAACTCTGGGAAACGGAATGAGCATGGCGAAAAAAGTGGCCATGCCGAGGAAAAATTTGACGCCCAGCCAGTTGGCGGCATTTAGCACCAGTGCAATCGGCATGCCGATCAACGGAACAAAAGCGCCGATCAGGCCGGCAATCAGGCCTATCTGTACGATCACGCCGACCAGCGGAATTGCAATCAGGTTTGCAACAGGAGAAGCCAGCGAGAACTGACCGAAATAGTAGGCACTAAGCGGACCCATCATGGCGACAAGAATCGCCACCTGGGCGGCAAGAAAACTCTGCAGCCAGCCGGGCAACATTTCGAACGAAAAACTCTGGAAACCGGAATAGTTTGAAAGCCGGTTGGCCATAACAATGACCAGCAGGAAATACAGGCCGGTGAGCGGGAAAAAATACGGATGCAGCACAACCGGTCTGTGAACGATAATCAGCAGATAGAACAACCCGGTTGCAACTGCACTCAGCATCAGGCCAGGCCCACGCAACAGACGTTTCAGAAAGTTGTGTGACGGTTCAGAGAACATTGCCAGCGCATAGATTGCCATTACTGACAGGGTGAAACTTGGTTCGGTCAACTGCAGCGGGGTCATGAAAAGAATGAAGTCACAGGCCACGCACAGAGAAAAAAGAACCGAAAATTTGAAGCCAAGGTCCTGCAGATAGGCCCGGGCCAGGATGAAAAGGCTGTTCATCAGAGCGGCACGAACCGCTGAACTCGGCCAGCCGACGATCAGAGCGAAAGTGAAAAGAGAAAAAACTATGATCGGAGCGAAAACCCGTAAGGGAACCCTAAAAATTGCAAAAATACCACAAAGCAGACCGGCAATTATCGTTACATGCAGCCCGGAAACTGCCAGAACATGGGAAACCCCGGTCATGCGGAATTCCTGGGAAATCTTTGCCGGCAGACCGCCTTTGAGGCCGAGCAGTACACCGCCAAGGAAGCTTGATTCAGGATATGGCATCGTCTGCTTAATGACTTTCAGAATCTCATTTTTTACATAGAGGGCAAAACGATACCAGGCCCAGCCGCCTTCAGGCTGTTCGACAACCCGCAGCGTCGCTTTGCGGGGCATGATACGGACGGTGCGGTGTATACCACGGTTGCGCAGGTGAGACCGGTAATCCAGAGCCCCGGGATTGCGCGTCTCAGCAGCTTCACTCAATTGGCCATCAACTTCGACTACCTGGTTGAAAGCAACTTCTCTGAACGATTCGGCTTCTTCGACGATCTGAGCGAGCAGTAGCCCGCCAGTGACCGCTTCGGCAGCCGATTCATCGTCGATGTTTTCAAATTCAGACTTCTTCTTTCCGTCTTTTGCTGCGCCCTGGCCTGCCTGTACCCGTTTCCGCTGCACCTTGCGCATTGTTTCAGGCTGTATCAAGACTTCAAGATGGCTGCTGCCAAGTTTTGGCTCTTCGATGACCCGGCCACGGATACGCCAGCGCGTGTTTTCATCGGCCTTTTCGCAGATGGCCTGCAGATGTCCGCGATAATCATGCCTGAGCACCGAAATATAGCGAAAACACCCGAAAGTGGCGACCGTTAAAATAAGAAATATCAGCGAAAGCGCCGGCAAAGGCTCTTCATCGCCGCGGATTGCAGCAAAATTGCCGGAAAGCAGACTTGAACTGTGGCGATACCAGAATGGAATCGCTGCACACAAGCCAAACACACCGGTGAGAAGGAGAAAAAGGCCGCTGGCTGTAGCCCCGCTCAGCACGGCAAAAGCCATACCCGAGATGAAGGCCAGTGAAAGAAAAATGAAGGTCAGCAAATCAATCAGTTCCCTTGTCTATTTTTACATTCGGGTAATATTCGATGTTTGACAGCGCATTATCTCTGGTTCGGTAATCCGATTTGACTACCAGAACCAGTGTACCAGCCAGAAAGGTAATTGCCAGCAGTACAATCAGAAATTTTGTGCCATCGTTTTCTTCCTGCATTGGTCAGGCTTACTCCATTGCGGTCCAGGCGTTGGTCTTCTGCACCCAGTCGCTGAACAGCATAAAGAACTTTTCAAAATCAAAGCTGGTAATCTGCCGGAAACACGCTTCTGAATCCATGTCTTCAAGAACGCCCATCAGGGTAGAATACTTTGAAAAAAAGCTGTCGCAGTAAATACCAAGAAGCAGTCTAACCATATAAAAAGACTGGAACAGTGCCAGTTGTCGTCTGGTTGCATCTGGAATCAGATTGATATCCTTGACCATGGTTGCCGGTTTGATCAGCTGATTGGCCCGCTGAGCTTCCTGGAGTCTGGCCCAGCCGCTCTGCAGCCATTCCCGGCTGTCTTTGCGAATTTTGTAGGCTGCCTGCAGTGCGAAACCTTCACGCAACCAAGAAGAAGTTCGCCACTGTCTGATTTGAATTTCACGCTCATTAACGCGGTTATTGAAGAAAAGGTGACCGAGTTCGCGGGTGGCCGCTTCACCGATTGCCGCATCGAGTTTGTCGACAAGCATGAAGATGGAGTTGCTCTGATAGTCGATGCGGATTGACTCGCCCACCTTCAGCGGCTGCGCGGTCGCCTTTTCAAAATCAGTCTCATTCTTGATCAGAAAAAAGGCTCCGACCGGGTCTTCCTGAAAGTTAAAAACCTGTTGAAACAGGCTTGTTGAACGATCGAGGCTATCAAGAAGTTCCTCGGCTGCCAGGCTCTGGGCAATATCGAAATATACAGAATAATTCCTGAGCTCGAACTTCTTGTTCATAGAGTTAAGTGCTGGTGCGGTCATGACTTTCTCCCAACGCTGATATCCATAATCACCTATAAAGCATACATTCAACTCATTACATAAGCAAGTATGATTGACTTCGAATATTACAAAACCATATACTATCTAAATACCCTACGTGAAAGTTGACACTTAATGGAACTGGATAAAATCGAACTTTTTTCATCGCTCAATAACGCCGAAATCAAACATATTTCCAGCATAGCCCGCCGTGTTCACCTTGCCCGTGGTGAACCTGTGTTTATTGAAGGTGATTACGAAAAAAACATCTATATCATTGAAACCGGGCAGGTAGAAATCTTTAAAAAGACGCCTCTGAATGGCGAACAAACGATCGCATTGATGAAAAATGGCGACTATTTTGGTGAAATGGCCTTTTTTGAAAAGGCTTCGACCCGGTCAGCATCAGCCAGAACTCTACAAACTACTTCCCTCATTGTCATAGAAGGCCCAGATTTCGAAAAACTCATTCATGACAACCCTTCGATCAGCCTGAAGCTCCTGTCTACCCTCTCCCATCGCCTGCGCGAAACGAACCGCCTGATAACATCAACCGGTCCAGTAAATCAGTCTGCACGTGCAGGCAGCCAGAACCGGGAATGCCAGTTTCTCACGGTTGCAGGCGCAAAAGATGGTTATGGCAAAACAACTTTTGCCACTTCGCTGGCACGAATGCTTGCGGTTGAATTGAACCGAAAAGTCCTGTTTCTCGACATGGATCTCTATTACGGTGGTGGAACCCATCTGCTGGGCGTTCACTCGCCACGCTCGATCATCGACATTATCAACAGATTTCGCCAGAATGAGAGCAATTTCAGCCTCCTTCCTGAATCAATAAAACTTGCTGACAATCTTTACAGTATTCCGGCACCAAGAAGTTTTCTTGAAGCCGAACAGGTACATGCGCCTGATCTGGTGAAGCTTCTCAAAGAAGCACGCAAGCATTTTGACTATGTAATTACCGATACAGGGTCGATTTTCGATGAAAACCTTTATACGGTTCTCGACACTTCCGATCATATTTTTTTCATCATTAATTTTACCAACCTGGCGACAGTAACTGATAATGTCAGATTCTTCCACGGCATTTCCAAACTCAGCTATCCTCGCGAAAGATTGATTCTTCTCGGCAACAATGTCGCGCCTGACTTTTCTACAGCCAAAACCAGCCGGGTGTTTCCGTACCCGGTCGTTGGCGGTCTGCCACGGGTGCCTGATTTTGAACCACAATTCGGCAAACCAGTCTATGACGTGGCACCCAACAGCCCATACTGCGAAATACTGCGCCTGCTGGTTAGAAACGTTTTGAAAGAAACAAATCTGAAGCGGCCCCAGCCGGTAAAAGGTGGCATTATCGCCTCCCTGTTCGGAGAAAAAGACCCTGAATCAGCTATCACCAACCAGCTGATGCAGCTCAAACCAGTTGCCGGCAGCAGTTTTGTTCCGATAATCAGCGCCGGTGACGTCAGGTCGCAGATCAAGTATGTTCGCTACAACCTCCTGTTCGGCTACCTGGAAGAAGCCAAACGCAACCTGCTTTCGTTCATGGAGTTTTCTCAATCTTCTGCCCCCCTGTGTGAGCTGCTTGGCGAAATATTTCTTAAAGAAGAAAAGAAAGCCGAAGCTCTTGAAGCCTTTCAGCGGGCCATCTCCCTGGACCCCAAACAGCACGTTGCCCTTGGATACCTCGGACATCTTTCAGGGGTCAAGGATAAATTTGATCAGGCTGTAGCCGCGGTCAAAGAAAAAATAGCTGCAAACCCCAGATTTCTCGATCTTCGTAATGATTACGCCAAAATACTTATCAGTAACGAGAATTATGAAGAAGCCACTGTTCAGCTCGACGCAGCGCTTAAGGAAAACCCCAATTACCTCGAAGCCAGACTTAATCTGGCTCTCTGCCTCAGCAGGCTTGGCGAAGCTGATCGTGCCATCATCATGCTTCTCAACGTCGAGAACAAGAACCCGCGGCTCTTTTTCACCCTCGGAGAAATCTTTTATGCCACTGGCCGGCTATATCTGGCCTATAGAGCATTTTCGAAGGCTGCCGGGCTGTATCCGGCGTATCCTGGCCTGCAGCCAAAGCTGGCTGAGCTGTCAGGTTACATCAGAAAGCTTGAAACTGTCATAGATCTGCACGAAAGATTTGTCAACACCAGCCCAACTTTTCCAGATCTGCACTCCAAGCTGGCAACCTTTTACCAGCTCGCCGGCAAAACCGAACTGGCAACTGCTCACTATAAAAAAGCCATTGAAATTAATCCTGCCTATCAATCAGCCGTATTCAAGCTTGAACAGATGCAAAAAGACGAGATCAGCAGACTGGCAAAAATTCATCTTGAAGAAACACCTGTCGATCATACTGACATGACCCCGGATTTGCGGGCAAAAATAACCTTTGCCACCGGTAATCGCAAAATCCTGCCCGAAGAAGCCGTCATTCAGGTCAAAAATGTCAGAACTTCGCGAATTCTGCAGAAGGCGGTAAATTTTTCTCAGATCGACAGTGGTTCGATGGAACTAGATTGTTCCCCTCTCGGGCTCCTGGCACCCCAGGATATTCTGCTTTTCCAGATCCTCGATGTAAAAAATGCCAGCGTTATCAGATTTGCGCCGCATTATCTTGAAAAGGACGAAATACTTGCAAACCATTGTGATATTTCGCTCGATCTGGAACTGAAAGATCCGACGGGCGAAATCGAAACCATGACGCGATTCTTCCTGGTGCATCTGACGTCAAAACAGATGGCAAACCTGATCGGCAAAGGCTCTTCATTCCGCGCCATTCTCAAAAATGCTTCCAATGGCCTTGAAAGCGATGGTTTCATCAATCCCGAAAACGATGAGCAGATAAATTTCGTGCTCAATTCGCTCAAACTGGCATCCGATGGCATTCCGGCCGTAAAGCCCGGTGATCGTCTCTCAATTAAGGTTTTTGATGGCAAAAATGAAGATGTTTTTGCCATGGAATTTGCCATAGGCAAAACAGATGTGCAAAATTTCTGCAAAACCATTGTACCTCAGGAAATAAGCTGAATATCTCCTGCAGACTTTACTCCTTAGCCTGTAATGGCAAGCTGATATGGACAGCTGCCATTGACTTTTGCCCCTGCTTTCACTATTCTTTATGTATAGATTGAATTTAAAGAAAAAGTAGGATCAATATGGAACTTGACAAAATCGAACTGTTTTCGTCTTTGAGCCCCGGAGAAATCTCCCAGATCGCTTCCATCGCCAAACGTGTCCATCTGGCGCGCGGCGAAACCGTCTTCACTGAAGGTGATTTTCAAAAAAACATCTTCATTGTCGAGACTGGCCAGGTTGAGATATACAAGCGCACTCCCTTGAGTGGCGAGCAGGTGCTGGCCACCATGAATTTGGTGAAATGGCCTTTTTTGAAAAGGAATCAACCAGATCTGCTTCTGCAAGGACTCTTCAGACTACTTCGCTGATCGTTATCGAAGGCCCGGATTTCGAAAAGCTGATACATAATTACCCGTCGATAAGTCTTAAGCTGTTGGCAACCCTTTCGCACCGCCTGCGTGAGACAAACCGCATTTTCACGTCGGGTTCCATTTCCAAAATCACCGGCAAGCAGACTTCAGGTCAGAACGAATGTCGACTTCTGACTGTTGCCTCAGCCAAAGATGGTTATGGCAAAACGACTTTTGCCACCTCGCTGGCGCGAATGCTATCCCTGGAACTTGGCCGGAAAGTGCTCTTTCTCGACCTTGATCTCTTTTTCGGCGGCGGCACGCATCTGCTTGGCGTTCACTCCCCGCGTTCGATAGTTGATATAATCAATAAATTCCGTCAGGATGAAAGCAATTTCAATCTGCTCTCAGAAAGCATCAGATTAGCCGAAAACCTTTTTGCCGTGCCGGCCCCGCGCAGCTTTCTCGAAGCAGAACAGATTCACTCCTCCGATCTGATAACCATTCTCAAAGAAGCCAGAAAGCACTTTGACTATATCGTTGCCGACACCGGGTCATTGTTCGACGAAAACCTCTATACCATTCTCGATACCTCTGATGTGGTTTTCTTCATGATCAATTTTACCAATCTGTCGACCGTCACAGACAATGTGAGATTCTTTCATGGCATCTCCAAACTTTGTTACCCGAGAGAACGCCTGATACTTCTCGGCAATAATGTCGCTGCAGATTTTTCCTCGACAAAGAGCAGCAAGATTTTCCCCTACCCGGTCATTGGTGGTCTACCGAACGTGGCGGGCTATGAACCTCAATTCGGCAAACCGGTTTATGACCTCAACCCTGATGGCCCATACTGCGAAGTAATGCGCCTCCTGGTCAGAAACATTCTCAAAGAAACCGGTCTCAAGCCCCAGCACCCCAAAGGCGGCATATTCTCGCTGCTATTTGGCGAAAAAGACCCAGATCTGATGGTGAACACCCAGCTCCTGCAGCTGACCCCATCACATGGCAGCCATTTTTCGCCGATCATCAGTTCTGCCGATGTTCGATCACAGGTAAAATATGTCCGCTTCAACCTTATGATGGGTTATCTCGATGAAGCGAAGCGCAATCTGCTGTCGTTCATGGAATATTCGCAGGCTTCTGCACCGCTGTGCGAACTTCTGGGCGAAATCCTGCTTCTTGAAGAAAAGAAGTCAGAAGCCCTGGAAGCCTTTGAAAAGGCCATTTCGATTGATGAAAAGCAGCATGTCGCTCTCGGCTATCTGGCCAACCTGTCTGGGTCGAAAGCAAGTCTCGAAAAAGCTGTTGCTGCAGTAAAAGAAAAGATAGCTGCAAATCCAGGCTTTATCGATCTTCTCAATGACTATGGCAAAATTCTCATGGCCAACGAACTCCATGAAGATGCTGCCGTTCAGCTTGAACAAGCTCTTAAGCTGAATTCTAACTATCTCGAAGCCAAGTTGAATCTTGCTGAATGCTGGTCAAATACCGGTAAAGCCGAAAAGGCCATCAAGATGCTTCTCGATGTTGAAAACAAGAATCCTCGTCTGTATTTCACTCTTGGCGAAATTTTCTATTCTACCGGTCGCCTGTATCTGGCTTTTAAATCCTACACCAAAGCCTCAAACCTGTATCCATCATACCCGGGTCTGAGAACCAAGCTTTTCGAATTGTCCGGGTACATGCGCAAGCTTGAGTCAGTCATCGATCTCCATGAAGGATTCGTCAACACGAACCCGGAATTCCCCGATCTTCATACCAAACTGGCCATTTTCTATCATCTTGCCGGAAAAACCGAACTCGCCCTTATTCATCTGCGTAGAGCCCTGGAAATCAACCCCGGGTATCAGGTTGCCGCCATCAAGTTTGAAATGATTCAGAAAGATGAAATCAATCAGATGGCCAAAACCCACCTTGAAGAAGATCATCCAGACACCAGTGCTCTGACCCGTGGCATGCACGTAACAGTTAAATTCTCTGCTGATGAGCAGAAACATGTTATTCCTGAAGAAGCAATTCTTGAGGTCAAGAATGTCCGAACTGCCCGATTGATGCAGAAGGCCATAGGTAGTTCCCAGATTGAATCCGGGTCGATAGACATCGACTGCTCACCTCTCGGCCTTCTTGCCAGTCAGGATATCCTTCTTTTCCAGATTTTCGATGTCAGAAGTTCAAACATCATCAGGTTTGCGCCTCATTATCTCGAACTCGACGAAATACAGGCCAATCATTGCCAGGTCGATCTTGACCTGCAACCTCACCACAGCGATGACCTGGCGACCTGCACCAAGTTTTTCCTTGTTCATCTCTCTTCCAAGCAGATGGCTGATCTTGTCGGCAATGGCAGTTCATATCGGGCGACATTGCGCAATGCTGCCAATGGCCTGGAAGCCGTCGGTCACCTGAACCCGGAAAACGAAGAGCAGATCAGTTTCGTTCTTAACGCTTCCCAGATGGCTGCCGATAACGTTCCGGCCGTAAAACCAGGCGACAAGCTGATGATCAATGTTCAGGATGACAAAAACATCGATATTTACGCAATGAAATTCACGGTTGGCAAAACTGACGTCCGTAACTTCTACAAAACAATAATACCCAAAGAGACAGACGACTTAAAGGCAAAAACGGCCTGAAAAGCACGTTCAAAAGGCCCGACCTCTGGTCGGGCCTTTTTATTCTCTGTGGTCTTTATCTTTGAGAAGAGTCAGAAAGCCGCTGATCATGCCGACGAGAAGTGCAAACCCTCGCACCAGGCAGAAAACCGGCACAACGGGAGCGAGAAGCGGCCGCTCAGGCAGGGCAACACGAACGAGAGGCAGACACGAAGCCAGCCAGCATGATTTCCAGATGAAACGGGCGGTTTTGGAAGCCAGCATAAAAGGCAAAGCAACAACCAGCAGCAGCTGCATTTTCAGCGAAAAAGGGGTATAAGTGTCACGGCCGGCTTTTTCAGGGTGCTGCCGGTAAATCAGCATACGCCAGAACCCACGCTGGTATTTGAGCCTGGCATAAGCGAGCCACCCTTCCCGATGCGTATGTATGACTCCTGCATCAGGTGCAAAAACAAATTTTGCCCCGGCCTTTTTCATTCTGAAAGCCAGGTCGACGTCTTCATTCTGACGAAGCTCGGCACTGAACCCACCGGCAGCAGCAAAAGCAACTTTTCTGAAGGCGGCAGAATAGGTGTCGATAAAATCGATGTCTTCATAACTGCCGAGCTTTTCATAGCGTTCTTCAAACTCGAGCTGAGCAAGCCTTGCCCAGAGATCGTTCTGAAGGCTCGCATAAACGCCTTTAACGCCAGTTACCCGGGGGTCATTGAAAGGCTGCAGCATTTTTTTCAGCCAGTCGGGGGCCGGCACACAATCTGAATCGGTAAAAAGAAGAATATTCCCTTTTGCCTCTGCTACCCCGGCATTTCTTGCCGCACCGGGCCCGCTGTTCTTTTCAAGTCGTATATATTTTAAAGGAATCCGGCCGGCAAAAAGCCTGGTGGCCGCAACTATGTCTTCTTCAGAAGCATCGTCTACGACCAGCACTTCGAAAGTATGTTCTGTTTTCTGGGTACAGAGGGCTTCAAGACAATTCTTCAGACGCAACCCGTCATTGAAGACAGGAATTATTACCGAAGCATCCATGTTTTCAGACCTTTAATCGGCCATTTTCATACAGTTTCCTGGATGAAACTGATCATTGCAAAAATGTCTTTTTCATCAGGTGATCTGACCAGAAAAGCTTCATTACCCATAACCTCGGCAAAAACAAGCGGAACCGGAGTGTGTGCGGCAATTTTGTCAGCAAATCTGGCGAAGATCTCAGCAGTAGAATGACGATAGTTTTTGCCGAATTTTCGGGCAATATGAGCAGCGAAATATTTGCGCTCAATTTTTGCCACAAAGTGATTATCAGCGATAATATTAGCCCATTCCTGATAGACATCGACGTCGTTGGCGAAATTCATCAGATCGACTGTGTAGCCCCCGGGAGGCCGACAGTTCATTTCAAGAACAAAAAGTTTGCCGTCAGTGCGACGCCTGAGAAACTCGAGGTGAAAAAACTTGGCTCTGATGTCAAATTCTTTGACGATTTTCCGGCCAATATCAACGGCATCTTCTGGAATTTCGCGGACAATGTAAAAGCTTAGATCCTGGTTGTAGGCGACCAGATCAAACGCACCATTTACAGAGCGCAAAGAAGAATAAAAAACGATCTCACCGTTTTGATCGGCAATACCATCAAATGTCATCAGTTCGCCATCAATAAATGGTTCGACAAAATAGTCTCCCTCTGGCTTTTCTCGCCAGAAGCGTGCCAGATCGCCGTCGTGCTCAATTTTGAAGGCGCTCATGGCGCCGACGCCAATATCAGGCTTGGCAAAAATTGGGTAATTATGCTTTTTAATAAATGCTTTAAGGCCTTTTTCACTTTCGATGATCTCACCGTCGACTACCGGGGCTTTGCAGGCCTTAAAAATCTTTTTCATTTCTGATTTGCGCTTGATCTTCAGGGTCTGCGCCACGCCAGGGCCAATAATGTTAAAATCCTCACGCAATCTGGCTTCATGCATCATCCAATGCTCGTTGTGCGATTCAATCCTGTTAATCCGACCATGTCTGTGTATGAGAAAGGCGGCGGCGCGATAAACCTGGTCATAGTTTTCCATGTGATCGACCCGGTAATAATCAGCTAGAGATTCTTTAAGTCTCTCGTCAAGACTATCAGGGTGCTCTTCGGCAATACCCAGAACTTTGATGCCACGATTGGCCAACCCAATCACGAAATTGACAAAATTGGGCGGAAAATGTGGCGATAGATAAATCAGATTCATGAAAATATCCTGTTTTTTAGTATGGCGGTTCCCTTTGCTGCGAAAACAGCCGGAGGCAAAGGCAAGAAAAAGCAGCAGGCCTTTCCGGCGCCTCAATTCTAATCAAATCTGCAGATTTTAGCAACTGGCCGGGGGTGATTGATTTTTTTCCGCTCCTGCTGTTATCCTGCCTGAACCTCATGAACAAGTCCTTAAAAATCTTGCTGTTATTCACCATATTTTTGTTCGGCAGCAGCCTTTTGTCTGCCGAAAACATCATTCAACAGCTGCAGACTCTTGAAAAGGCTGTTAATCAGTGCATCGATCGCCTCGATTCAGATATTTCCCTTGAATGTATCGGCGGGCTCACTGACACCTCCGGTGACGACAACTTTATGACTGTGGCTGGCCGGCAGCTGGAACTATCGCTTCTCAGCATGAATGCTGGACATTTGCTGCAGGAAGATTACTACCACTTCTCTTTATATCTGATTGCCAGGCACTATAAAAAATATGAGGCAGCCCTCGAGCTGTTGCGGTTTGAAAAAAAAATGGCCGGGTTCATTCCCCTTCAAAACTGGCTGCAAAAGCTCATCGACACAGTCACGAACCTGCAGCGGACGAGAGAGGCTGAGGATCATGAGTTTGCCGTTGCCAGAGATTTTCAGGGTCTGATCGCTCTGCTGAAAAAATACCATATTAGATAGCAGCTGATTGCAGTATTATTGCCGCTGGTATATACTTTTTTTTGCAAAAATCCAAAGGAACAGAGAATCATGGAATACTTTTTTCCAGCAATGACTGGCCTCAGCCTAGCAGCAATGACGGGTTTTAGAGCATTCATGCCACCCCTGATCCTGGGAATACTCTACCGTTTCTTTCCGGAAATAGTCAGCATCAATAAAAGCTTCGCATTTCTTGCCTCTGATCCTGTGTTGATCGCGCTTGGGGTTGCAGCCATAATCGAATTTCTCGGTGACAAGCTTCCCGTAGTCGACAATTTTCTCGACTGGCTCGAGTTGCCTGCCAAAATAGCATTTTCCGCAATTCTTACTTTTGCGCTGGTTCCGGGTGCAAGTCACTGGTTTTATCTCCTGATTGCCATGGTTTTTGCAGAAAGTGCCACACTGACCGTTCATGCCGGGAAAACTGGTCTGAGAGCCGCATCTACCGTTGCCACCGCGGGAACCGCCAATCCGGTCATCGGTGCAGCGGAAGACATTATTACCATGATTGGCACTCTGCTCGCAGTAATTCTCCCCTGGCTGGCAGCAATTTTTCTCGCCTGGGTGGTTTTGCGATGCATTCGTTATATAACCGGCTCTACAGGCGGGAATGAAGGGCATATTGCCGAGACTCACCCGTCTTTTATCTGGTTCAACATTTCGCAGGCTTTCAGCCGCTGGTTTTTCCGAATCTACAACGGCATGAAAATTTACAATTATGAGCTGGTTCCAGTCCATGAACAGTTCGTAACCGTTGCCAACCACGCTTCGATCTGGGACGGCTTCATTATGGGTGGTGCCGTCAGGGTACCTCTATTCATAATGGTCAAAAAGGAAGCTTTCGAAAACCCTTTCAAAGGTTTCTATCTGCGCAAGGTTCTTTGTTTTCCAGTTGATCGCTCAAAGGTTGACGCCACTGCCATAAAA
Organism: uncultured bacterium; assembly: GCA_964474705.1. Taxonomy (GTDB): domain Bacteria; phylum Muiribacteriota; class Ozemobacteria; order Ozemobacterales; family Ozemobacteraceae; genus Rifleibacterium. The sequence continues at coordinate 5,573 of CAYYUI010000003.1, read as the reverse complement.
ACTGCCATGAAACTGCTTAACGAAGGGCATCGCCTTGGCCTTTTCCCTGAAGGAACGCGAAACCGGGATGGCAAAGTCAGCAGATTCAAGCCGGGAGCGATAAAATTCGCTCTCAAAAAGAAGCTGCCAATTGTACCTGCCTACATCGCCAATTCGCATCTTCTAACCCCCCCGGGAACCGTTCTTCCGCGTCCGGCAAAGATGTCGGTACATTTTCTCGAGCCAATTGATACAAAAGCCGAACTGGAAGCCGGCAAGGACGAAGAGCAGATTCTCGAGATGCTTTATCAGCGAATCTGTGATAAGGGCAGCGAAGTCATGGGCTATGATGTCAGAGAGACAACACCTGATGACAACCACGTCTGATTGTGTGCCGGGTCGTGCTCACCCATGCTGGCTGATTGTTGATTACGAGACTCTGCTCGCCAATATCGCCGCCTGCTGCCACGCCGCCAGGTATATAGATCTATCTTTGCCATTGCTGCAGAAAATCTGGTCATTAATTGAAGACGATCTTCTTAGAGCCGGTATCAGCGGAGCATTGTGCAATACTCCCCGACCTCTTCTCGAAATTTCCTCGTCGATGCAGCGCATTCTACGCCCCGGTTACCGGCCATCAGAGACCGGCTATGTCCGGGAAGGCCTGCTCCCGGTCATAAGTTCATTTTCTGAATGCCTTAGTCTTTCAAATATGGCCCAAACCTATGACCAGCGCCTGAATTTTTTGCTTCGGGTGCGCTCGAGGGCCGGTGAATATGGTTCAGGCGACTGGGGGCTCGATACGATTCTCGAGCAGCTGGCCAATGTTCCGATGATCGATATGCACGGCTTTTTCATGCAAAGACAACCCGGAGTCAATGAAACAAGTTCTCTCAAACGCCATCTTCGCAAACTTGAAGCAACCGGCTCATTGATTCTACTGCCGCTTGCATCCTCTTTAAGCGACCAGGAAGGCCTCACCCCATTTATCGAATGGGAAACCGTCAGCCTGGATGAAAAGAGAAGCGGAACTTTTCCTGTTGAAATCGGGTTCTGGGCATTTCCGGTGCATACCGGCCGCGACCATCAGATTTTTCAGACTGATATCGGCAGCCTCGATGGTTTGCCGACGGGCGATTTTCCAGCACAGATTTGCGGCAAAAAAGCAGGTATCGTCGAGATGCATCCTGACAGATGTGAATTTGTTGTCGAAGAACTTCTGCATGGGCCATTTCCGGTTAAAGGCTTTTTAACCGGCGGCAGCCTGCACGAGCCTCTTGATCTGCGCCAGTGGAAGCTTGCCGACCTGAGAAGCCTGCTGGCACACCTGAGCAGATTCCCCATATTCGTAAGAAAAAATGGCAGATGCATTGAGCTGCCGGCTTGATTTTCGCTTATTTAAGTGGAATCTGTGCCCCTACTATTTCGATACCGGTTTCGCCAATTTTTGCCGTCATAAGCATCAATTTGTTGCGCTCCAGTAAAAGTCTGTAGGGAGTCAACAGCGGCAATCTGAAATCGAGATTGGGCATGAAACGATGCACGGTGCATGCACCATCCTTCATCATTAAAAGACGGGCGTAATCAGGGTGGTCTTCGTCACCGCGCCCCTCATAGACAACGATGGCAAGATTGCCGGCAAAAGTGCCGGCAACCCAGGCATCAAGAATGATGTTGCCCTTAACAGTGTCATATCTGCCGAATTCTACAGGATCTCTGCTGATATCACTGAAGCGAAGAACCCTCAAAATGTTGTCCTGCTTTTCAAGTCTGATGAGTGAATTGCCTAGAAAACATGGCTCGGCGTTTCCTTCGGCTTCCCAGAGGGGTTGCCCATGGCTGTTGATAACATGGGTGCGGTTGCGTCCTGAATCATAAACGACCAGATTTAGACCAAGCCGGTCGGGTTCGACAAAATCGATATGTCTGAAAAGAATGCGGTCACCGTCGAATCCGATTTCCTTTTCCAGGCGGTTGTCAGCAAACAGCAGCAGTTCATTGCGCGAATTATCGGCAATAACGAGCTTGCCACCGCGCAGAAGGGCAAAATCATCGAATTGCAGAGTCGCATTTTGATGATCTGTAGCCAGCATTATCTGCTTCTTCGCACCCATATCATATGCGAACAAAGTTCGTGATGACTTGTCAAAAAGCAGAACCTTATCGTTGTCAACCTTCAATGAAAAACCGCGAAAAGCTTCTTCGAATCTTGCTGCAGCCTGCCCCGGGCCATCTGGCCATGGAGCGAACCTGAAGGTGTATAAAGACGAAAACTTGAGCAGATCAGCCTGCTCAGGCAACATGGCAGAGATTTTTTTCTGCAGGTCGCTATAATCCAGGTCATCTGTTGGAGGAGAAGCCGGATCGAGTTGTGCGGAAAGCTGACTGCACAAAAGCGAAACCATTATCAATGCAAGAACTACAACCCGAAATATTTTGCTCAAGCCACAATTTGGCAATTTTTCCTGCTTCATCCAAGCCTCCATCAGAGTTTTCCCATGTCGGGCAGAAATTCTTTCGGATCGTGCGTAATGCCGCTGGCTGAGCTTTCTCTGACTTCGAAATGTAGATGCGCGCCGGTGGATACACCGGAATTGTTGCACAGACCGATCGGGTCGCCCGTTTTAACCAGCGCACCGGAGGCGATACGACTTTTCTTCAACAGATGAGCATAGCGGGTAAAAATTTGTCGCCCCTCGATTTCATGAGATACAACCACCGAGTAACCATATCCCGATTCCCAGCCGCTTTTAATTACTCTGCCCGGACCGATCGCTTTCACCTTCCAGCCACTGCACTTCCAGCCGGCCAGATCGACCCCGGTATGGAAACGCCTTGTTTTCTTAACCGGATGAATGCGGGTACCGTAATCAGAGGTGATAACCGCTTTTGCTGTACCCTTTGCCGGTTCTACGGGCACAATATTACCAAATGGATTTTCCAGGGTGGCCAGACGTTCTTCAGCATCGGCAACTTTTTCCTGGCTGCCTGGCGTTTTGTCGCCAGCCAGAGATTTCACCGTATCTGTATAATTCTGAATCGCTGCAGCCCGCAGAGAATCTTTCTCTTCGTCAGAATCTGCCAAATCAGCAAGGCGATCGCGGGTCATGCCGGCAAAAAAGTTGAGTTTGCCGAATTCGGGGGTCTTGAGATCAGCCTTTTTTATTGCAGCATCTATTTCTGAAAGAGTCTTCTGAACATTTTCAATTTTTCTGAGATCAAGTCGGGAAATCTTCAGGGCTTTTAAATCGTTATATAGAACCATGATTGCAGGCAGGTTGATCTGTCCGAGTTTCTTCTCGATTTTTTCGAGGTTGATCAAATTGGTTTTTACACCAGCATCAAGAATCTGCCTCGCGATTTTCTGCTCTTTTCGACCCATTCTGCCTATTAAAGACTGCAGAAGGCTGTCTTGCAAATCGCTGGTTGCAGAGGCTTCGGAAGTCTGCAGGCCTGAAGCGACTGCAGAAGCACCAGAAGCTGATTTAGAAAGATCATAATGCAGTGTTGCCTGGTCGATGTCTGAGCTTTGCGCAGCTGCAATACCGGCAGAAAAAATGCAGGCCACCAGGATCAATGGTGTAAACGCTTTCATCACTGTCACTCCCGCTTTTCCGATATCTTTCAACTACATTCTAGCACTCCGGAGAATTTCGTTAAAGAAAGATAATGTCTGTCGCTAAAACTTACCGGAAATGGAAATTCTGTCGGTGCTGAAATCAAACGCTGCCTCACCTTTGAAGCTTCTACAGGGCAGGCTTGCCGGATCAGCTTCAAGTAGCGCCATCAGAAATTTCTCAACCCGGCTGCGAACCATACCGGTTGCCGGAACTTCCCAGCTGTTGATCATAATTTTGCCAGTCCGTAAAGCGCCCTGAGCCCTGGTGATATCAACTGACAAAACAAGATTTCTCATCAGATACCCTGAGCCGATCAGATAAAAAGTTCCATTCTCATTGCCTGCAACGAAGCGTGCTTTCTGCAGGCAGAATCCTTCCACAGGCGGAATCTGCCAGGCATTGAGCAACGCATTGAACTCTGATGGCGTCAAAACCAGACTGGCGCTGGCTATATTTTCCAGATCGAGACGCTTTTCCTGAAGCTTCCAGAAGTCTTCCTGGGCAGGGCCGGCAAATTCGGGCAGTTGTGGCGGTCGGGTCAGAAGCTGAAATGGTTCTGCCAGAAAAAACCAGCCAAGAGCTGCGACAAGAATAAGCATTGCAACTGGGTAAACGCACCCGCAGCCGACACCAATAAAAATATACCGCAAACAGCCACCAGGGCGCGAAACTGAGGTCTGGGCCATTTTACGAAAAGCTCTTTAAAACCGTCTTCTCTTCGAAAGACAGGAGCTTCTCGATGTCAAGCAGTATGATCAGCTTGTCATCGAGTTTTGCGACTCCCTGAATATACTGGGAATCAATATTTGAAGAAAACATTGGCGGCGCCTTTTCGATTTCGTCAACATAGAAACGCATAACTTCAGACACGTTGTCGACAATCATGCCGACCTGGTTTTTTTCGAGTTCGACGATGAGAATCTTGGCGGTGTTTTTACTTTCGTTAGGAGCCATATCAAAACGTTTGCGCAGATCGATAATCGGAATGATGAAGCCGCGCAGATTGATGACGCCTTCAACGAATTGCGGTGCTTTGGGAATCTTTCGGATCTCGGTCATCGGGTAAATCTCGCGCACCTTGTTGATATAGAGCGCGTATTCGTCTTCGCCGATATAAAACCCGACGGCCTGAACTTCCTGGCGAATGCTCGTTTTTTTAACGGCCATAGTTAGCCCCCTCGCCCTGCCCCTGCTGTTGCTTCGCAGCGAATTGACGGCGTTTTTCCTGCAGATACATGACAAAAGCCGTTATTTGCGTTATAAAAACCGCAAGATCATCGAGCCATCCTATTACTGGCAGAATATCAGGAATTACATCTACAGGAAAGATGACATAAACCACTGTCAGAAAGAAGAGAACTGCCTGTGCCAAAGGGCTGTTGATCAACTGACGCGGAATCGAAGGGCCTTTGTCACTCATAGACTTTCTGTTCAGCTTTCGAGGTCTTCTGAGCCAAAACTCATGGGAAGAAGGTTCTTGATGGTAGTGCGTTTGACCTTGCCCTCATTGTTGGCCATGATTATTTCTATATCGGGGGCCAGTTCAGAAATAACCTGGCGACAGGCGCCACATGGAGCCGTAAAAGCAGGCCGGTCAACATAGACCACCAGTTTGGTGAAGTTGCGTTCGCCCCGGGCAATAGCGGTAAACAGAGCCGTTCTTTCAGCGCAGTTAGTCAGGCCAAAACTGGCATTTTCGACGTTACAGCCCTGAATAATTTCGCCATTTTTGAGCTGCAAAGCCGCTCCTACCTTGAAATTGGAGTATGGAGCATAGGCATTTTTACTGGCGGCAATCGCTTTTTCAATCAGTTCCTTGTCTTTCATTCTTTCACCTCATCTGATTATTTCTACCACAAAGCAGGCTGCAACTAAAGAAAAAAACACCCCTGACCTGCAGGGGTGTCCTTGGTCGTATCAGCGTTTTGAGAACTGAGGTTTTCTTCTCGCTTTTTTGAGACCGTATTTTTTGCG
>CAYYUI010000002.1:0-144404 GCA_964474705.1 uncultured bacterium | reverse complement strand
CCATATTTTCATAGAGGTTGCCGATGACTAATTTCCCGGAAGAAATGATTGATAATGACAAGACCGCTGAAGCTCTGACCATCACATTGCCAGATGGCAGCAAGCACAGCCTCGAAAAAGGCAAACAGATAATCGAACTCGCCAGACAGCTGCCGCAGGCTGATGGTCTTCCCTACATCTGTGCCAAGGTCAACAACGATATTCTCAGCCTCGACTTTGCCCCCGAAATGGATTGCAATGTCGAGTTTCTCAACTATAAATCTCCGGCCGGCCGCGATTGTTACCGCCGCAGCCTGACTTTTGTTCTGGCCCGCGCCATCATGGAACTGTACCGCAATGCACGCCTGGCGATCGACCATTCAATCGGCAACGGTTATTATTACGACCTGTTCACCGATGTTCCGGTTTCTGAGCAGATACTCAGCTATATCAAAACTAAAATGCTCGAAATCATCGGTAAAGACGAGCCTTTCGGCAAAAAGACCATGACGAGAACCGAAGCTATCGCGCTGTTCAACCGCGAAGGTTACCCCGAAAAAGCCCGCCTGCTCAAAAACCTCAATACCGACAAGGTTGGCATCGTTTCATGCTGGAAGTATATCGACCTCGATTTCGGCGCCATGGTGCCCTCGGCCGGCTACCTTAAAACATTCGATCTCAAGCAGTATGCGCAGGGTTTTGTTCTTCTTTTCCCCGAAAACGACGACCCCACGATGCCGGCACAAATCAGACGCCAACCGAAAATTTTCCAGGCGTACCGTGAAACCAAGCACTGGGGCAAGATTCTTGAGGTCAACAATGTCGGCCGCCTTAACGAAAAGATCAAAGACGGTGGCATTTCAGACTTCATCAAGACCGCTGAAGCTCTGCATTCGAAAAAGATTCAGATCATTGCCGACGAAATTTCCAGCCACCCCTCGATCAGAATCGTGCTGATAGCAGGTCCCTCCAGTTCCGGCAAAACAACCTTCAGTAAACGCCTGTGCACTCACCTCAAAGTTAACGGCCTGCGGCCGGTTGCTCTTTCGCTCGACAACTATTTCCTCGACCGCCAGCACACTCCCCGCGACGAGAACGGTGATTATGATTTCGAATCGATCTACGCCCTCGATCTCGAACTTTTCAACCAGCACCTGCGTGAACTGCTCGACGGTAAAGTAGCCCAGATTCCGGAATTCGATTTTCATACCGGTCATCGTAAGCCCCAGACTGACCCGATGCGGATTAACGAAGACCAGATCATCATCATCGAAGGCATTCACGGCCTCAATGACGAATTGACCCGTTCGGTTCCGGCCGACTGCAAATACCGCATCTACATCAGCGCCCTCACCCAGCTGGTCATCGACGATTACAACCGTATCGCAACCACTGATACCCGCCTTATCAGACGCACAGTGCGCGACAGCAAATACCGCGGTTATTCTGCTGAAGAAACTATCGGGCGCTGGGCCTCAGTTCGCCGTGGCGAAGAACGCAACATCTTCCCGTTCCAGGAATGTGCCAACACGGTATTCAACTCTGCCGTGCCTTATGAGTGGGCGATTCTCCGGCCAATCGCCGAGCCGCTGTTTCTTGACATTGCACCTGAAAGCCCCTGTTATTCACAGGCCAGACAGATCCTCAGAACACTTTCTTTCTTCGCCCCCCTCGACCCGAAGGAAGTGCCCCCGACCTCGATTCTCCGCGAATTCATCGGCGGCAGTTCTTTCCAATACTGATCACAGAATCTCGCAGCATTACGCACCCCCGGGCAACCGGGGGTGCTTTGCTTTCTTCGCAAACGCAACGCAGCTTTTGCGCAGGCATTGCGATAATATGGTAATATTCCGACATGAATAAGCCAGATCTTAAAATGCTGTTAGAAAAAGTTCTCATCGATTTTCCACCTGTTAAAAGAACACAGGCCGACCCGATTCAGTTTCCGCGCCGATTTTTTGATGATAAGCGCCCCGCCGCAGAGGTCGAAGCGGTGGCAATCTATTCAGCAATGCTTGCCTATGGCTCGGCGGCCCAGTTCATAAAAAAGATCGATGCAACAATGCAGCGCTGTAACTGGCAGTTTTTAAAACTGATTACCGGCAATGACGCTGAAAGTTTCAACTGGCCTGCCTACAGATTGAGCACCGGTCCGGAGATTGGCATGTTTGCTGCCGCTGCAGGCAGACTGATCCGCAAGCACGGCAGTCTCAAAAGCGTTTTTCTTTCGGGCTATTCTGTCGAAAATAGTATTCGGAACGGGCTTGCCGTGTTGCAGAGTTCGATCATCCGGGAAATATCTTCGATCCACCCGGAAATTCCCCGCGGCACCCGGCATCTGCTGCCTGACCCGACTTCAGGCGGTTGCGCCAAGCGCTGGCATATGTTTTTACGCTGGATGGTGCGTCGTGACGACGGAGTCGACATGGGTTTATGGAACGAAGTGAACCCGGCATCGCTGTTGATTCCACTCGACCGGCACATCAGCAGAATCGCCCGCAACCTGGGCCTGACCGGCCGCAACGCCGATGACTGGAAAACTGCCGAAGAAATTGCCACCCGGCTGCGTGAATTTGCCCCTGACGACCCGATAAAATACGATTTTGCGCTATGTCATCTTGGGATTGCCGGCGAATGCACCCATGGCAAAGACCAGCAACTGTGCCGACAATGCCTGTTTTCCAAAATCTGCCGTGCGGCAAAACATGAGTAAGAACGGCAATTCCCGGCAAACTCGCAAATCTGCGCCAACAAAGGACTGAATTTTTTTAAATGTGTCATTGGGAGCGGTAGCGAAACGATCATATTCTTAAAATTTGCGATTAGCCCAGAACAATGACAATTTTTGTTCGAGAATTTCCGGGGAAAGAACATGTTTATTGTACTTGAACGCAGGTTTGTGTTAAGCTGTCTGCTGAAATGTAATATCAGGAGAGTGCAATGCTCAGCATCAACGAATTTTTTGCCCGTCTGAACGAATTCTGCTGCCCAGAACTTTTCAATGTCGACCTCGAAGGTTTCGACAGCCTCGAAAACATCTGGGACGTCCTGAAACGCATTCAAAAAGGATTTATATCAGGGCGCGTAAAGCCTGGAATATTCGGAACTGTGGAGGAAGGCGCCTTTATCAGGGGCAAAGACATTTATATTGGAAAAGGATCGCTGGTTGAAGCAGGAGCAATGGTCTGTGGCCCTGCCATAATCGGTGAAAACGTCGAAATCCGTCATGGCGCATTCGTGCGCGGACATGTCATTATCGGCAATGGGGCAGTTGTCGGCCATGCCAGCGAAGTGGTCAGGTCAGTTTTTATGCCTGGTGCCAAAGCGCCACATTTTAATTACGTCGGCGATTCGATCCTTGGCACTCATGTAAACCTCGGTGCCGGCACCAAGCTTTCCAACCTGAAGAACGATGGCAGCAACGTCAGAACAAGAATCGGCGAACATATAATCGATACGGGCGTGCGAAAATTCGGCGCAATTCTCGGCGACAACTGCCAGCTTGGCTGCAATTCAGTCACTAACCCCGGCACAATAATGGAACCAAACTGCAAGGTCTACCCGAATGCCAGCATTCAGGGGCATTTTGTTCGCGGGTCAATTGTAAAATTGCGCCAGAATCTTGAAATAGCGGTTATCAGCGGCACATAATCGTTTTCTTTTCAGAAGACATGCCGGCGCCGAGGCAATGAGAAAAAGCAAACGGCTCAGTATTCAATACCGGGCCGGGCAGCAACCCCTTTGTCAAAATAATGCTTCTGTTTGACCATACTGGTCACCAGATCGGCCTGCTCAAGAATCAGCTCATCTTCACAGCGACCGGTCAGCACCAGTTCAAGTTCCTGAGGGGTTTGTTCGATCAGGCGCAGCAGAGGCTGCCGGTCAAGCATTCCGTAAGTCATGGTGCTGAGAGCCTCGTCAAGCACCAGCAGATCGAAGCGACCTGATCTGACAAGCTCCCCGGCCAGTTCCATACCCCGGTTCGCCTCGGCAATATCAGCATCGATAACCGCAAACCTGAAGCTGCCATCAGGCTTCATGCGTTCATTTCCGGTGATGTGATACTCGATACCGAGCCGGTCGAGAACTACCAGCTCATTATGGCGGTAGGTTTCGCTTCCCTTGTCGAAAAAAATAACCCCTACCCGCCGGCCGGAGCCGAAAGCTCTGATCATCAGGCCGATCGCAGCAGTGGTTTTACCTTTACCATCACCGATATACGCATGAATCATTTTCAGCTCCTGCTAAAAAGTAATATCGAATTCAGTACCAAAGAGCGGGTCTTCGTCTACAGCGGCAGGAGTCGAAACCTTCGCCGGACTGGAAGTCTGGGCAGCCGGAGCAGTTGTAACTGCAGCCTCAGAGCCAGTCCTGGCAACATTACTGCCGGCTGAAGAAGCGGCAACCGGTTCAAATGCAGTTCCGGTCTGATTGCCTGTTTCAGCAGACGTCGACATTGTCTGCGAGGTTGGCGCAGCCGCAACTTCGGTTTCAGTGCCTGGCGACGCTTCGCTTGCTGCAGAAGTGGAAACCGCTGCTACAGCCTCAGCCGTCTTAACTTTGTCTGCTTCGCTGCCTTCAGTGACAAATCCTGTTGCCGGCGGTGGCGGATTCTCGAGTTTTGCGACTTCCAGCGGACGTTTTCGATCACCGCGCATATCCCAGATGGTGAATACCGGCTTCCAATCGAAATCTGCCGCTCCCCGCATCACCCGGCGCATGATGAATATATCGCCCTGGTCTATTCGGGGCAGCATGGTTGCCATAAAGGGGCGGCGCCAGAAACCGCCGGTATCTTTGCGTTCGAAATTCATAAGCACAAAATAGTTGCCTTCTCTGTAGACGAAACGTTCGATTCTTACCGGCACGAAATCGAACAATGAAGAACCAGGGCACCAGACAAGCAGCATATATTTTGCGAAATCGATTCCTGGTGTCGGCTCATCCGAACCGCTTTTTTGCCAGAATCTGCCGAGATCATGAATATCACGGATCAGAAAAAAAGGCTTATCAGGCTGAAAGGTGGAGTTTTTTCCCTGCCATTCGTTATAGACAGGCAGTTCTTTAACCTGGGCATTACAGGCAATACCTGTAAGAACCAGCAGACACAGGATCAGAAGACGCAGGCGCAGCATTATCTTATCACCAGACCTTCACGGGTTGGCACAATATCGAGACCATTGAAAATTATAATCGCTTCGAGAATTTCATGCCATGGCCGGTCGCGCAGTGAACAGTATAACGGCATAACGACCGGTTTCTGCCAGATGAGCGGCACACCGGTATCGAAAGCAGCCTTCTGTAGAACCTGGTCGAGTGGCTTGCCATCACTGATTACGGAGCCCTTGCCCTTCAGTGCCGGAAACCATTCAGCCAGAGTCTGGCTGCGGCACTTATGAATTTTCTCGACGAGTTCTTTCCAGCCAGAGCCCTGCACATGCACCGGAGCCACAAATATCAGGCCCTTGCGGGGATAAAACCTGTGGTGCGGGGTAACGACATGTTCCAGCATGTCTTCCATGGTGCGAGTATGCTGGCGTACGGCATTCTGTGAACCGGTTGTATGATGACAGACGAAATCTTTTCGATAGGCCAGCGCCACCATGCGTGCAAGCTTCCAGACCGGCATTGGCAGTGTCCAGATTACATTGGTACGATCTTTGGCAGGAAGACTCAATTCAGGAACCAGGGCATGGTACTGCCTGGCGGCCTGGCGATAGAGCACGACGCTGTCGTGGCGCACCGCAACAACGCGAAGATCGGTTCCGACCATAAAACCTGCGGTGACCAGCATTTCGTGCCCCTGCCACCTCAACCAGGCAGCACCGTCTTCTCCGAAGCTGACCAGCCCGTCTACCTTAATTTCATCAGGATTCTTGATCATCAAGGCCGAAGCCGGGCCTGGCAGAAAAACAATCAGAGCCAACAGCAGAAGCAAACTGCGGATGCTGGAAAACCTTTTCATCGAACGATCCTTTCATTGCGTATATGAAACCTGAGACCTGAAATTATCAGAAATGAAGGCACGAAGCAATTCCAGGCGAGAGATTACGATTGCGAGAAACTGAGCGATCTCCAGAGAAAACAGTAGGTTGCAAGTTATTCATAACCGGGATAATCTAATATACCTGATCAGGCAAAGGCCTGTAAATGCAATAATCTTTTCACGAGGCGAAAAATGAAGCTTTATCTGCTGCTTTCAGTTTTAACCGCGGTAACCGCTGTTGCCGCAACCGTATGCGCCGAACCAGCGAGTCCGCTCACACCTCCTGTAGCAAAAAAGGAGCCGAAGGTCACCGAGATTCACGGCCGAAAACTGACCGACCCTTACGCCTGGCTGCGCAATCGCGAAAACCGGGAAGTAATGAACTATCTCAAAGCCGAAAACCTTTATACCGCAGAGATAATGCGCGACACCGAAGATCTGCAGAAGCAGCTCTTCGAAGAAATAAAAAGCCGGATCAAGGAAACTGATTTGTCAGTGCCACAGCGCATCGACACCTACTTTTATTACAGCAGAACCGAAGAAGGCAAGCAGTACAAGATTCATTGCCGCCGTGGCGTCGAAGCGGGTTCCCCTGAAGAAATCATATTTGACGAGAACAAATATGCAGAAGGCAAGCCGTATTTTTCGGTCGGTTCGCTCGAAGTGAGCCCTGACCACAATATTCTTGCCTATTCTACCGACACCACCGGTGCCGAAAAATTTGAACTCGGCTTTGTCAACCTGTCGACCGGAGAAACTTACCCGGACCGCATCGCCTCGACAACCTACGGGATTCAGTGGGCAGCCGACAACAAAACGGTTTTTTATACCCTGATGGACGAGACCGGCCGGGCAAACCTTATCAAGAAACACCGGCTTGGCAGCGAAGTAGCGAGAGATCAGAATGTCTACGAAGAAATGGACGGCCAGTTCTGGACCGGTATCGGAAAAAGCCGCAACCGTAAGTATCTTATGATTTCATCGAGCAGTTCGACCACTTCGGAAGTCAGGTATCTTGAAGCGACAAATCCTGATGGTGAATTCAAAATTTTCCGGGCGCGCGAGAAGGGAATCGAATATGGCCTGATCTGCCATGATGACTATTTTTATGTTCTGACCAACGAAAATGCGGTCAACTTCAAGATCATGCGCACCAAAGTCGATGCCATTGCCAGTTCGAGCTGGGAAGAATTTCTTCCGGCCCGCGACAGCGTTCTGATCGACGACTTCGATGAATTTGCCGGCTATCTGGTCATCTGCGAACGTGAAGCCGGGCTGCAGAAAATACGCTACTACAACGTAAAAACAGGGGAATCCAGGTATATCCCTTTTCCAGAAGCCGTTTACAGCTTCAGTCTCGACACCAACCCGGAATATGACACCACTCTGTTGCGTTACCACTATTTTTCGCTGACCACCCCTGACTCAGTCTATGATTTCGACATGGAAACCGGCAAAGCCGAGCTCAAAAAGCAGACAGAAGTGCTCGGCACTTTTAAATCAGAGAATTACCAGTCTGAACGCCTTTTTGCCACTGCCGCCGATGGAACAGCCGTTCCGATTTCTCTGGTCTACCGCAAGGACATGCATGCCAGTGCCCCGGCTAATCTCTATCTGACAGGCTATGGCTCCTATGGCTCATCATTCGACCCGTATTTTTCGACCATCAGGCTTTCGCTTCTCGATCGAGGTTTCGTTTATGCCATTGCCCACATCAGAGGCGGAGAAGAGATGGGTCGACCCTGGTATAACGATGGCAAACTGTTGAAGAAGAAGAATACTTTCAGCGATTTCATCGCCTGCGCAGAACATCTGGTCGCTGCAGGTTTCACCACAAAGGAAAAACTGGTGATCAATGGTGGCAGCGCCGGCGGGCTGCTGATGGGCGCGGTGGTCAACATGCGGCCGGACCTTTTCAAAGCAGTGATCGCCGATGTTCCGTTCGTCGATGTCATCAACACAATGCTCGACCCGAGCCTGCCGCTGGTACGCGAAGAATACGAAGAATGGGGCAATCCGCAGGAAAAGGAATATTTCGACTACATGCTCTCATACTCGCCATACGACAACGTTACGGCGCAGAATTATCCTGACATGCTCGTAACCGGCGGGCTCAACGATCCTCGCGTTTCATACTGGGAGCCGGCGAAGTTTGTCGCCAAACTGCGCGTCAGCAAAACCGACAAAAATCTGCTTCTTTTGAAGACCAATCTGGATGCCGGCCATTCCGGAGCTTCGGGCCGTTACGATTTTATCAAGGAAATCGCTTTCGAGTATGCCTTCATCTTCAAGGTTCTCGGCCTGAAATTTTAAAGTCTTATAAAATTAAACCGCCCGCCGGTCTGAAGCCGGCGGGCGGTTTTTCTGGTTTCAGGAGGCAGCTTTTTCGGTAACGTCTAGCATTTCGTCGAGAAGCGTCAGATGAAAAATTCGGTAGACGCCTTCACTGCAGTTTATAACCCTCAGTTTCTGGCCGGCTTTCTTTTTGTTGAAAATTTCCTGGTAACTGGCGAATATCGCCAGACCGGCGCTGGCCATAAATTCGACTTCATCGAGATCGAATATCAGTTCAGCCGCATTCTGGGCATCATGTTCTTCGAGAACCTTTTTCAGGCTGCGAACACTGAGCTGGTCAACTTCACCTTTAAGCTTAACGGTGATCAGACCTGGTTTTTCGTCAGAAACGACAATTTCGAGCAGATTGTTGATCATAATCAGATTCCTGTAAAATAGCCGACCATTACGAGAGCCGCGCCGCCAAGACCGGTAAAAAACGGCACGCTGCCCCGTTGGTAGTCGACAAAAAATGTATAATAGACGCTATAAACAGGAAAAGCCACCAGAGCGGCTGCGCCGAGCAGCACGTCTTTCTTCAGTGCTTCGCCAATGATCCAGATCGAGCTCATCATCAGCAGCAATGCGCCGGCCAGCACCAGCAAAGCTCCCATTTACAAACCTCCAGAGTCTTTATCATTTAAACTTTAACCCATTTTGTCGCGAATGCCAATAATAAAATGCCACACATTTCACCGTTGCCTGGCAAAAACCTGAGCTGAACAAAATATTTTAGAGTTTATAACGGTCGACCTTTGAGCAACTACATCAATACTTGAAAAAGTATGCGCTGACAGGAAAAGTTTAATTTGCAGCTTTTTTGGGCTATAATGATTGCAAGCAATCAGAAGGAGTCTGCAAGCATGGCTGACAAGCCCGACCTTTTTTCCCGGCTGTTCAGAAAAACCCAGGAACACAAAAAGAATCTCGACGGCAAAGAAAAGCCACCCGTGCAAAACAGGCCGGTCGGCAAACCTGCTGGTCCAGGTCAGCCGGGCAAGCCCGAAACGCAGAAACCACTGCCTGACAAAAATGCCCCGGCCAAGATCAAAACCGCGCTGAGCGGCAGCAAGCTGGAACTATATCTTACCTGCCCGAAAAAATTTTATTTCACCCACATCCGTCGCCTGCAGAAACCAGGCCTTACCAGCCCACAGCTGACTTTCGACCAGACCCTGCATAAAACCATGCAGGCATTTTATCGCAGCAAACGACCAGATACCCCATTCAAGCTCGAAATCCTGCTCAATTTACTCAACGAAAACTGGGACCCACGTGGTTATGAATCGCAATCCCAGGAACTCGAATATCGTTCGCTGGCAGAGAATGGTCTCAGAGCCTATTTTTCGCGATACTGCCAGACGATCTCACGGCATATCGAAACTGATTACTTTTTCAAGGTCGACGTTGCCGGCGGTGAATATACCGGAAAAATTGACCGGGTCGATCGGCATCCCGACGGATCGGTCGAACTGATAGATTATAAATCAGGCAAGCAGCCGCCAGGTGGCATTGAAGAGCTCGAAAAATCTCTGGCGGCGCAGATGTTGTTTCTGGCCACCGATTCAATCTGGCCAGGCAAAGTGAGAAAGCTGACCTTTGTTTATTTAAAGGACGGCACCAGCTTGAGTATAACCCGCAACAACAATGAAATTGCTCTTGCCAAAAAGCGTTATCTCGATATCGGCGAAGCAATCTACCAGGGTAAGTTCGAACCGGTCAGGTCATCGGCCTGCGCCTATTGCGAATTTCAGGACACCTGTCCGGTCGGCCAGATTCCTGCCTTGAATGCTTCAAAAATCAGAACTTTTCTCACCTGCCCGCATAAGTATGCCTCGATTTATGTAAAACACCAGAAAAGCGGCTTTTCCGAAGAGGCTTCTTTCGATCTTGCGCTTGACAGGCCGCTGCATGATGCGCTCGCCGCATTTCATCGCGATTACCGGCCAAATGAAATGCAGGGTCCCGAAAGTTCACTTTTTACCGGGTTTTATCGGGCCATTCCGGCGGATCTGCCAGAAGAAATGCAGACAGAGCTCAAAAATGCCGGGCGCGGCTATCTCGAAAATTATCTGAAAAAGCTTTTTCCTCGGTCAAAAACCAGAATGGTCAATGAATTCATCGAATTCAATACTGATGCGTTCTGCTTTCAGACCACGATCGACCGTATAGACGCAGATGTTGAAGGCAACCTGACCCTGATCGACTACAAAAGCGGCAAACGACTGCTGGGCCAGGGAGACCTCCTCACCGATCCGGTTATTGCTGCAACCTGTGCGGCGGCTGAGCAGCGCTGGCCCGGAAAAGTAAAGAGCTACGCCTGCCTTTTCCTGAGGCACAGTGAAGAAGTGCGCGTGAGTGTCGGCGAAGCCCTCATTCGCAGAGGCAATCAGCTGCTGCAGAGTATCGGTGACCAGATCAGAAAGAAGAATTTCGAACCTCTCGGCGGGCCTGCCTGTGCGTCATGTTCTCTGGCTGCCGGTTGCGGTGAAAAACGCCTGATCGTGTCGATGTCGAAAATTCAGACATTGCGTGAATGTGCGCGGCGTTATCAGTTCAGATATCTTGATAAAGCACCGGTTCCCGACCGTGAGAAGCCGGCTCTGGTTCTCTACCAGCTCTTACAGGCAATGTTGCAGGAATATATCAGCGGTGGCCGGCCGGTCGAAACCGGCGCTCTGCTTGAAAAAGCTGCAGCCCGACTTGACAAAGAGCCGGACCTCAGTTCTGAAGCACGTCAGGACGTTCTTGGCAAAGCCTATACCGCTTTCAACAATTTTAATGAGCTTATTAAAAGCGGCTTTCCAAAAGTGCATTCTATTGGAGAACAGGCTCGGACGGGTTTCGAAGACATGGTGCTTACCACTAGGTTTGACCGCATCGATCTGCTGCCGAACGGCAATTTTCATATAATAATCTACAAAACCGCGAAAAAAGCTATGACGCCGCACGAAGCACGTCTGGATCTCAGCGGCATCTACAACTGGTTCATCGCTGACCGCCTCTACCCCGGCCGCGTTGAAAAGGTCTCGTATATTTATCTGCTGACTGGGGATGTGGTGCCGTTTACACCAACCGATCAGGATGTAGAAAAGCTGAAACTGTCGTTCAGCGAATTCGTCAGAGAAAACCTCGAAGGCACCTTCGAGGGCCAGCGCAACCCGCTTTGTGCTTATTGCGACTATCTCGATATCTGCGAAGACGCAAAGAGCATGCTGCTGTCGCCAAGCAAAATCAACTGCTTCACCTCATGCGCCCTGAAGTATCGCCTCAAATACATCGACCGCGTTCCGAAAGAAGCAAGGCCAACGCCGAACCTCAGCTTCGACCGATCGATTCATTTTGCTCTGCGTGACTATCACGAGAATTACGAACCGGGACGGGTGAAGGCCAATCCGTTCAGGGGAATTCTCAACAAATACTGGATTTCAGATGGCTATGCCGATGCCGAAGAAGAAGAACGCTTCAAAGTCAGGGCCAATATCATGCTCGAAGAATACTTCAAGGGGCTCGACGGCAAAGAGAACCCGGTCATGTTTGAAGTTGCCGCCAAATGGAGCTGGAACGGTGTCGATACCGTCGTGCAGATAGACCGCGTCGACCGCCTGCCAGACGGCAAACTCGAAATCATCGATTACAAGACCGGCAAAAAAGTGCCTGACGAAAGAGTTATCAACGAAGACGCCAGCCTGCTGAACATGTTTCTGGCTGCCAATCAGAAATGGCCCGGGCAGGTGGCAAAAGTATCATATCATTTCATGGCCAACAACAAGCGTTACAGTCTTACGCCGACTGAAAGCGACTTTCAGTCCCACAAACTCAAGATGGCCGATCTGGTAGGGGCGATAAACAAAAACGAATTTGAACCCAAAAAGGGCTCTCTTTGTGCCTGGTGTGAATTCTACGGCCCCTGCCCGGAATGGAAAGTCAAGCCGCATGAAATGGTTGGGGAAACCCAGGAACAGTTCAGGCAACGCATCAGACTAAGCTATTCAAAAATGAGCCTGTATCTGAACTGTCCGCGTTCCTACAAAAAGCTCTACATCGACAAGGTTCCGCCGAAACCGCAGCCATTCTTCAGCTTTGGCACGACAATTCACGAAACCTTCGAACGTGTCTACGACCCGACAAACCCTATTCCCAAGCCAAGTCTGCAAAGGGTTCTCGAAATTTTCGAGGAGGTGCGGATGACGCATCGTGAGGGTTTCGATTCAGATGCCACCGAGGAACAATACCGCCAGGATGGCATCAGGCAGATAACCCGCTATTACAATAGTTTCATCAAAGAAGTCGACTTCAAACCAGCATATTCGATCGAAGACTATTTTGAGATTCCCTGCGGCAAATACGCAGTAATGACCGGTTTTATCGACCGTATCGACAAACTCGACGACGGCACCTACGAAATCCTTGACTACAAGACCGAGCCGACCATGCGCACTCAGGATGCCGTCGACCATGACAAACAGCTGAGCATTTATTACTGGGCCTGCGAAGACACTCTCGGGCTTAAAATCAGCAAATTGTCACTGCTGATGCTGGACCATGATGTAAAAATCGAAACCCGGCGCACCCGTGACGATATTCCCAAAGTAGTCGAAACCATCGACAAAACGGCCTATGAAATGATTCATGAGAAGGAATTCGCGCCGCGCAAGAACAAGTATTGCAAAAGTTGCGATCACCTGCACGATTGCCCGATGCGCGACGAGGTTATGGCCGATGAATCGCTGATTTCGATGAAAAAATTCTGATCAGGGCACGAAAGTCAGCTCGAACGAAAGAGTGTTGGTCTTCTGGTTGTTGATATACATGTAGAATATCATCTGGTGAACGCCGAGTGGCGCACTGGCAATATCGGCATGGGCGAAAGGAATCTCCGCACCCCATAAGCCGCCGTTTTCATCAGTGCCAATCTTTGTCGGAACGGGAATCGGCGTGGCGAATCTGGCATAGAAATCTGCCGTTTCAGAGGCATTACAGGTGGAGGTTGCCGTGGTTGTCGTCTGCCAGACCAGATTTGCCCTGATATCCTTACTTATGGTAGCCACGTCCGAGGCAATGATTCCGATCGGCTCAGTCCTGGAATCAAGAATAGTACGCACAAAACCGATGTAGGCAGTTGCCGTAGAAACCGCACTCGGGCTTGTCCACTCGCTGGTCAGGCGCAAAATACCGCCGCTGCAGCGGGAAATGCTGGTAGCAAAAGTTTTAAGGTTCTGTACTGTCGGGGTTATGTGCGAAAATGGCGGCAATGGATCTTCAATAGCCCCCGACTTTTCAGTACAACCCGCAGCAAAAGCAGCGATGATCGCGAATAACAGCCCAAACACTTTTTTTGCCTGACTGGAAGGATTTTTCATATCCCCCATATCGGAAAGTTCAGATTTATTTTTAACGACATTACAAATTTCATTATTAAACAGAGATTTCCAGGCCGTAAATAGCTTCGTTGGCCTGCTGTGGCAGACTCACGCACGTTATCGTGAAGGGCGCAAAGCCCTGAAGATGTATGCGAAGGCAGATTTTTATCTGGTAATGGCAGAGAAAAACTCTTAGAATATTTCCATAAAAATCAAAGCATGGAAAGGAATTCCTATGAGTCTGCAGAACAATCCTCTGATGGCCCGCAGCGGCCTTCCCCGTTTCGATGCAATTACTCCGGAACATGTCGTTCCGGCAATGGAAGCGACCCTGGCTGAAGTAGAAGCCGGGCTCGCCAGAATCGAAGCCAACATTATTCCGACCTGGGAAGGGCTGTGCCAGCCCCTTGAGGAGCTCGACATACCGTTCGAATATACCTGGAGCGTCATCAATCATCTGGTAAGCGTCAAGAATTCAGATGCACTTCGCAAAGCTCACCAGGAAGTGCTGCCGAAAGTCATCAGCTTCAGCCTGCGCATGTCACAAAGCAAACCTGTTTACCAGGGTCTGAAGCAGCTGCGCGCCAGTGCCGCGTTTTCCAGTCTCAACAATGCCCGGCAACGCATCATCGAGAAGAAGATTCAGGCTGCCGAACACGCAGGGGTCGGCCTTGAAGGCAAAGTCAAGGAACGCTTCAATGAGATCATCAACCGCAAATCAAAGCTGGCCACCGATTTTTCCAACAACGTTCTCGATGCCACCAAAGCATATGAGCTCATCATCACCGATAAAGCCGATACGCATGGCTGGCCCAGCAATCTGAGACAACTTGCCGCGCAGTCTTATGCCAAGGAAAAAGGCCAGCCAGGGCAGAAGGCTGACCCTGAAAACGGCCCCTGGCGCATCACTCTCGACTATCCGAGTTCTGGGCCCTTTCTGCAGCACAGCCGCAATCGCGAACAGCGACGCCAGGTTTATCACGCCAACGTCACCCGTGCGTCAGGAGAAAAATTCGACAATTCAGAGATTATTGTCGAACTGCTGAAATTACGGCGCGAAGAAGCCCAGATACTCGGATTCAAGACTTTCGCCGAGCTGAGCCTCGATACCAAAATGGCCCCGGATGTCGCTGCCGTGGAAAAAATGTTTGCGGAACTCGAAAAACCCGCACGTCCATTCGCCGAAAAAGAGCTGCAGGAGCTTAAGAAGATGGCTTCAGACAACGGCCAGAAAGAACCTCTGGCGCACTGGGATATGGCCTTCTGGGCCGAACGTCTGCGCGAAAAATTGTATGATTACACCGACGACCAGCTGCGGCCCTATTTTCCGCTGCCCCGGGTTCTCGACGGTCTTTTCAGCATCGCAGAGCGCCTGTTTGGCATAAAAATAGTCAAATCCGCAGAAAAAGACGTTCCCCGCTGGCATGAAGACATCGAATTTTTCGATATCAACAATGAACAAGGCAAGACCATTGCGCATTTTTATCTCGATCCGTATTCAAGGCCGGCAGAGAAGCGGGGCGGTGCCTGGATGAACGAGTGTTTTGGTCGAAGAATCATCGACGGCAAAACAAGATTGCCGGTCATTTACCTGGTCTGCAACGGTACCCCGCCGGTAGACGGCAGACCGTCACTTATGAGCTTCAATGAAGTAACCACCCTGTTTCATGAGTTCGGGCATGGCACTCAGGGAATGCTGACGGTCATCGACGAAGCCGAAGCTGCCGGAATCAACGGCGTCGAATGGGATGCAGTCGAGCTTGCCAGTCAGTTTATGGAAAACTGGTGCTACAACCGCCCCACCCTTCTCGGAATGGCGCGGCATTACGAAACCGGTGCCACTCTGCCGGAAGATCTGTTTGAGAAAATCAGGGCCGCCAAAAACTTTCGAGCCGGCACTGCGATGCTTCGCCAGCTTGAATTCGGCAAGACCGACATGTATCTGCATCATTACTTCGACGTGAATGGCAGCGAATCACCTTTTACCGCCGCCAGACGCATTGCTGCCGAAACCGGCGTTGTGCCACCCTATGAGCACGAAAGGTTTCTCTGCAGCTTCTCGCATATTTTCTCAGGCGGTTATTGTGCAGGATACTACAGCTACAAATGGGCTGAAGTACTGAGTGCCGATGCATTTGCCGCTTTTGAAGAAGCAGGAATCGAGAACGAAGAAGCGGTGCGAAAGCTTGGCCGCAAATATCGCGATACCGTTCTGGCGCTGGGTGGCAGTAAACATCCAACGGAAGTCTACCGGATGTTCCGTGGGCGAGATGCTTCCACCGAAGCACTTCTCAGACATTCCGGGCTAAAATAAAGTCACTGAGGCAGTGCATGTTCTTTCCTCTGCACGACCAGAATAACGAAGCAGTTAAAACAGTTCCGATGATCAGTTACTCGATCATCGGGCTGTGCCTGCTCGTGCAGCTTTACGTCGTCATTCTGGGGCTAAGTCCAACGGGAAAAGCCAGCCAGGTACATTTCATCTACCGCCATGGTCTGGTTCCCGCCGCCTTTTTCGGCAGTGAAACTACATATCAGATTCCCTCACAGAATTTTTTTCCTGAAACCCCGCGAGAAACAGCCGAAAAACCTGAATTTGCGGGTTTGGCAGCAATACAAAATGAACTGCTGACTGTAAGGTCCTCGATGCTCTGGGTATGGCTTATGCCGTTTACCTGTATCTTTCTGCACGCCAACTGGATGCACCTTTTGACCAACATGTGGTTTTTCTGGATCTTTGCCGACAACGTCGAAGAAAAGATGGGCATGCCCCTCTTCGTCGGTTTTTACCTGATGGTCGGCGTTTTTTCCAGTCTGGCGCACGCTCTTCTCAATTCAGGCTCCGGGGTGCCGATGATTGGTGCCAGCGGAGCAGTCAGCGGCGTAATGGGCGCATATCTGATGCTGTTTCCACGCAATAAAATCACCAGTTATTTTTGCCCGATCTGGTTTTTTATCAGACGCATAGATGTTCCTGCACTTGTGGTTCTCGGTTGCTACCTGCTTTTGAACATGCTGCAGATGTCACAGGCTGGAACATTCGGGGCCAACGTTGCATTTGACGCCCACATCTTCGGATTTCTCGCCGGCGTCGGCCTCGCAACGCTTTTCAGACGATCTGGCAGAGCTTAGGCCGGTTCACCCTTTCTGATATTCATCAGACAATAGATGACGATATTGGAAAAAACTATCGGAGCCAGGCAGATTTCTGATACAAAAGCCAGTATCTGAATGAGAATGATTGTCAGGGCCGCCGGCAAAACCGGCATAAAAAAGGTCAATATGTCAGTCGAGGTTCCGGTGATGATGGTCATGATGAAGGTAGCAAAAATAAACAGCGATGCCAGTTTGACACGGTTCTGAAGATAGAATTTTTCCGAGAGGACGAACGGATCCTGGGCAGGAACCAGAATTGACGCAGGCTCTACCATCAGATACTTGAAAAACACACTGGCCATGACGAGCATGCCCACAACCACAGCCAGAAGAGTTCCGATTGAAAAAATGAAACCCTGGCGACCGAAAGCACTGGCTGCTGCAAAGATGATGCCGCTGCATATAACGGCAAGCAGCAACCACAGGCCCAGTAAAAGACTCTTTTTGACCGAGCAGTCAAAAACCGTCTTGAATAGACTGGCAGTTTTTTCGGAAAGACGGCCATTGTCGATTTCACGACCGTGAATATAATCTTCAACCATCAGAGCCACAGTGATTTTCCAGACAACATACATGGCCAGGGATTTGTAAGCATAGTAAGGCACGGCAAGGATCAGGAAAAAAATACCAACCGGTGGAGCTGCAGCGACAAAAAAGCCGGCAATACCTGATAAAATCAGAAAACCAAGCCCCCATTTCATGAACTGCACCAGGGTTTTAACCGAAAAAGTGTAGACATGTTTCTGATAGAGGCGCATGGTGACATCGAATATCTCGCTTACAGAGGCATCTGCGGCCGGCAGCATCGAAAAAATCTTCTGAGGCACAGCCGAACACAGACTGCCTTCAACACGGCCAAAATCAGCCCTGAGAAGCGCATAGGTCTTGGAATCAAGAGCAGATCTGGCATTATAATAGTCAAAGGCAAACGAGACCAGAACTGCTTCACGCCTGGCTGCAAGACCATTTTTTTCGATGACCAGCAGTTGCTCTTCAGAAATCCGGCGGGCCGTTTCGTCAACCCCTTTAATAATGGCGGTACTTTCTGATTTTGCCTGGGCGATAAGTTTTTCAACGGTCTGCAGTTCGCGGTCGACAATATCCAGCGAATCGAGAGTGCGTGCATCTGCAAGTTTCAGCTGCAGGCAGCGTTCGGCAAGATTCAGCAGCGCCGACCGTTCCGACTGCTGAGTTCGTTCAAAGAGCACCTTTTCAACAGCAGCCTCTTCCCCCTGAGTTTTTGACTTTATCAGATTTAAAACACCTGCGAATGCAACGTCAAGGCTGTTCTCGAAGAAGGAGTCACGATTCCGGTCTAGAACAATCTGTTTCTCGACATCTCTGAGTAATGTGCTGGAACCAGGAACCTTCTGCCCCGCATAAGCCTGCAGCACCGCGAAGGCTTTATCGCGAAGCCGCGGATTCGGGTCATGGATCAGCTTTTCGATAATGGCAACGGCGAGGGGTTCTCTAACCTGCTGTATGATATACAATACGCTGTGTTTGAATGACTCACGGCCTTTGGCAAGCATCCGCTTCAACTCGACGATCAGATCGATTTTTGAAGTTTTTCTGAGAGCAAGTATGACATTGCCAGCTACCCTGCTGTTCTTGTCTTCGAGCAATGGTGGCAGATAATCGCAGGCCCGGGCTATGTCGATAACCGCCAGAGCTTCAACGGCATTGGCTCTTACCCGGTCGTCCTGATGGCTGAGCAGAACTCTTACCCTGTTGAAACATGCAACGATGTTCAGATCGCGAATCAGATTGAGCATCAGCGACAGCAGAAAGAAGTCTTCTTCGCTCTCGAAAGCCTTGATGAAATGATCCTGCATTTCGCCGATATTTTTCTTGTCGATAAGAGTAAGAGCCAGATACCGGTTTGCAGTTTCACGGCTCGTAAGAAATTCGTGCAGTTCGCGGCCGCCGACGGGTTCGACAATAATTGCCTCCCCCGACCCGCTGCCTGGAATCGGCGTTACCGGGGCGGAAAGCTTGTCGAAGATTACTGCTGCTGCCGGGTTGCCGGCTTCTTTTTCAATTCTGATGGCGTGCAGAGCTCTGGCTCTTATTGTCAGGTCAGCATCTGACTGGGCAATAGTCGCCAGAACTATCAGAGATTGAGGAGATTTAATGCGGGTAAAGGCGTAAACTGCCGAAGCTCTTGCCCAGGGGCGCTCATCAACAGCCATCGCCTTCAGCAGATTGAACAGAGAAGAACCGCCCAGGCCTTGGAGGGCTTTGAGAACATTTGCCTTCACGCGGTTATCGTCGTCATTCATCGCCGAAACAATATGACGCTGTGCCTCTTCTCCGCCAATCATTGCCAGAGCTTCAACACAGTTCGAACGCACACGGGCATCTTCGTTCTTCAGAAATGGAGCGAGAGTTTTAACGTCTTCCGGGTTACGGAAATGGCCGACTCCGATTATGAGACTCGCCCTGATCTGCACGATCGGCTCACGACTCAGTGCATCGAGCAGTTGAAATCTTCCGGTCGGGGTTTTCTCGAGCAATACCTTTTTGAGACCGGCAAATCTGGCATGCGGATCATCTGAATTAAACAATTTCTCGATGTCGACCGCAGAAAACTTGTCCTGTTCAGGTTGCGAAGGTTGTGCGAGACTTTGCAGGTGCTCGAGAGCCTTTCGGGCAAAATAGCGTGTTTCCTGATCAGGGTCAGCACCCGCAATGGCAGTTACCCTGGCGATCAGCGCAACGTGGTTGCCGCGTGCCGCCAGCACAATACCCTGCTGCCGTTCTCTGGCAACAGATGATTCAAGAAGAAGCGAAATTTTGTGCGTTTCGTCGCTCATTTCCGGCTTTCGGCCGAATTATCAGATGATGTCTCAACCGGCGAAACGAGGCTTATCGAGTTTTTGCTGAAATAGAATCTCTGCAAGCGCCCGATACTCGACATTTCGTAAGCACGGCTGAAAAATCCGGCAAACATCACCAGCATTATCACAAGAAACATAAGAAAGATCGAGAAGCCACGTTTATTCATGTTCAGCCCCCGTGCGCCAGATTACTCTGATATCTTCAGCACCATTGCGGACCTGCGCTGAAAAAGTTCGCTCATCCATTTTTTCGCAGCCCCAGAATCGTGCTCCGCTTGTGAATTTGAAAATCCGGTTTCCGATCTTAACCAGTCGGCCACCTTCAAGAAGACGTATTGACCGGTCTTCATCGAATCTGACGCCATTTTCATCTGCTGATACAACGTTTTTGCACAAACGCAGTTCAGCTGCAATCATGCCATAAAGAGTGGTTAAATCGGCGGTGTCACCAAGAATTTCGGCATGACGCCGGTCATGAGCGACAACGGCCTGCATCGCCGGGTAGAGATAAATCATGACAATGCTGAGTATCGCGATAACAATCATCAATTCAATCAAGGTGAAGCCCCGGCTTTTCATCTGGCGTTAACCTCCATCCTATAAATGGCCCCAAATCTTCCGCCACGCTGGTGACGGAGGTTTACAACCACCCTGCCATTTTCCGGCTGCCGGTCAAGATCAATTTTCCAGTCGGAACTGCGGGTAAACTGAAAATTTCCGGCGTTGAGTTCATCGATTGTCAACCCCTGTGAAAGCTCGTAGCGGATGTGATTGCGAATGCTCTCGAGCAGATACAAAGCGCTGGTATTGTGCTGCAGTCTTCTGACGACATCACGTTGCATGTCGGTAAGCCCGAAAAGAGCCGTCAGAAGTATCGACACCAGAGTAATGGTCAGGGTCATTTCCATCAAAGTTAAACCGGTTCTGCTTTTCATTGTCATATACTCCAGATTGCCCAGTAATAAGAGCCGAAAGACCCGGTGGTAATCATCAGAACAAAAAAGCCGGAGAGCAGAAGTGCCGCCAGCATCATGGCGCTGGAAACCCGGCGCAGCATGCTGCATGAATGGCGATAATTACTCTCTGATGCGTATTCCATGCGATCCGGCAAGGTTGTGGCATCGGGATTACCTTCGCCAAAAAGTTGTAAAACATTGCTGAATTCGAAAGCCTTTGCAGGTTCATCACCATTGCCCAGAGCTCTGGCGACTAGTGCCAGCGAAGCGGCATCCTGATCAGCTGCGAGTTGCGCGGCATTTTCTACCGCCCGGGCCAGCGGCAGCCCGGCACGCAGATAAAGACTAATAACCCCCTGCAGACGCCCGATTTCCTGAAGGCGCAGTGCTTCGCTGAACCTGGCCATTCTGGCAACGAGTGACCGGCTGTCGTAACTGCCGGCCAGCATAGCCCTGAGCATGAACAACAGCGAAATAAGGAGAAAAATGGGAATTACAAGTGAAACAGGCCATAGAGCAGGCTTAGCAAAATACAATAGTCTGACAATAATCGGCATTGAAGAATCATTTCCACCTGCCACATCGTAAACCTGCATAAAAAGCCCAAAATTCAACTGAATCAAATTGGCCAGCAGCAATCCGAGCACAACTGAAGGATAAAAGAAGGCCGACTTCATGTTTTCACGCATGCGTTCAAGATTAACGAGGAAGCCGGTGTAAAGTTCGAGAACCTTTATGAGACGATTATCGCCAAGAAGCGGCATCAGGCGGGCCAGAACCGGGTCAAATCCTGAAATTTCCTGGCAGATTGCCGGAAGAGGTTGCCCTTCTGCCAGACGGGAGGCTAATGTTTGTGCCCATTGCGAAGCTTTTGAGACCGGAGTCAGACCGTGCATCTGCCCCAAAGCTTCAGGCAGGGGGCGACCACTGCGCAATGATACGGAAAGAAGCTGACAGAAGGCTATTGTTTCGCGACGAAGATCAGAATCATTCATGCTATCGCCCCCAGCATTATGGTAATCATGGCCTGAAATACCGTGTAAACAATCAGACCGAACATCAATCCCTGCGAAAGCACGGCAAATATTTCAATCAAACTGCCGGCTCGCTGCATTGCGCAGTTTACCCTGGTTTCCAACATTAAAGCGCCCTGCTCGAGAATGGAGGTATTATCTTCTTCTTCTGCGGCAGCAAGCTGAACAAACCAGGCGATGGTGCCGTTCAATCCGGATTCACGACTGGCATCAACAATCGCCTGCCCGCCATTTACCGCCCTTGCAAAGCTTTTCAGCTTTGCATGCAGAGCCGGAAAATTATGTTTCACCGCCATCACCTCAAGAACCTTGAACCGCTGATCAGCAGGAACTTCGCTCAGCAATCTGAAAAGGCTGAGTTCGTCAAAACTGCTCCTGGTCCCAAAGATTATTCTGGCGATATAGAACACCGCCATCATGGCAACAATGAACAGCAAAGGGGCGGCAAAAAGCATATCAAGGATGTCGTGCGCAAAAAAAAGATCGAATACCCATCTTTCAAGGCCGGTCATTTTCAGACCGCTGCCGGCAAAAATTTCGCGAAACTGCGGCAAAACGAACATTGCCAGCGAAAGAACCATGAAAAGACCGATCAGAAAAACCTGTATTGGATAACCTAAGTACTGTATGAATGAAAATGCCCGGGAACTATCATTCTGCCAGCCGCAGAGCAGTCGGCCTCTGGTTTCTTCAGAAAGAGGCGCAGCAAGAATATAGCGGCAGTGAGCAGGGAAAGCTTTCATATCACGGCCGGCAAAAACTTCTGAAGCTGAATGCCCTGCTGAAAGTTTTTCAGCTGCACTGGCGGCCGCTGTTTTGATAGATCTGCTGTCGGCAGTCATGGCCATTTGCCGAAGAGCCTGCGGCAATGGCATTTTTTCCCGCAACAGAACCCCGAGATGAAACATCAACGGCATACTCTTGTCAAAAACCCTGGCAACAGCAGGCAAATTAACCGGATTCATATTATCTTCCTCAATTCATGACCGTCATAAACGGCAAAGTCTACCTCTGGCACAACACCATGCTGCCCGTGAGCCAGCGAAAGGTGCAGAATTCCCTTAAGACCGGAAAGCACCAGACTGTC
This sequence comes from uncultured bacterium, assembly GCA_964474705.1. Lineage (GTDB taxonomy): Bacteria > Muiribacteriota > Ozemobacteria > Ozemobacterales > Ozemobacteraceae > Rifleibacterium. The sequence continues at coordinate 121,669 of CAYYUI010000002.1, read as the reverse complement.
TTCTCCACCCATCTGCCTGATTCGGTCGAGCGCTTCACCGATCGACCCGGCGTGGAAAGTAGCAAGCACCAGATGGCCGGACAAACCAGCCTGCATGGCCTCTCTTACACATTTTAGATCACGGATTTCTCCGAGGGCGATTATATTTGGATCCTGGCGCAGCAGGTGTTTGAAGGCAGCAGCCAGATCTTTTTCCCGCAGCTGATCGAGTGAAGACTGGCAGATTCCAGGAATTACCGCCTCGACCGGATCCTCTATCGTTACCACCCTCAATCCGTCAGCTGCAGAAGACAGCTCTGCCAGAGTGGCATACATTGCAGTGGTTTTACCGCTGCCGACCTGTCCGGAAATCAGATATAAACCTCGGCCGTTTCGCAACTGGTTCACCCAGGCAGCGGCTGCACCGGGTTTCCAGCCAAGATCGGCAACCCGAGGAAAACGCAGGGCGGTAATGAGCCGGAGTGAAACGCGTTCACCAGCTCCTGACGGAAAAGTAGAAACGCGCACAGAAAACCCGTTATGCCTGAAAGCGCCTTCCTGGGCAATATCACATACGTGCGACAGACAGCCGGCAAGATGTTTCAATCTGGCAGTAAGTCGCTCATGCCGTTCAGCAGTTATTTCACCTGCAGGCTTCACCTCGCCATTCTGTCGGCAGGTAACTCTGACTATGGAGGAACCGACCGGTTCAAGATGAATATCAGTGTAATAATTATCCGCAGCGGTTTTCAACAAAGCGTCCACAGCCCGAACATATGGCAGAGCACGGTAATCAAGACAGCGTAAAAAGAGCGACATACCGATGACGGGTTCTAATGGCCCCGGCTGGTCATATAGCGAATGAAAGTCGTTGTATTCATGACGCAGTCGGGCAGCCAACCCGGCAATCTGGCGACATCGGCTGCCGCAGCCAATCTTAATTGCGGCGTCAGACGATCGCTTCAGGATTACGCAATTGTCGATGGCTTCAACTGCTGTGATCTCCGACCATTGAGCTTCAACACGGCCACCAACGCCCCCCACCGAAACCGTCTCTGCATCGAACTTGAAGGAGGTATGGCCAAGCAGGCGCTTCAGTGGCCCAGGCAGGTATGTAACCGGCAGAATGCCAAATCCATCATCAGTTTTGCTGTATGTTTCAAGATCGCTCATAGGTTAAATCTACCATTTAACCCGGCATTTTTAAACCTTAAAATCAGTTGAAGCCGACTTCAGGTTCTGGTAATATCGCGAGTATGGTGTTATTGAAAAACCTTAATTCTGAATGTGCCGGCCGACCGGTCGCACGTGCCATTCCCGCGCATCTTGCCTGTCGCCTGCTTGGCAACAGCCTCAAGCCCTGCCAACTCGACGCTCTGTGCAGACCATGCGGCAAAACCGGGGTCTGGTTATTCTATTCAGTGCTTCTTGCAGCAGTCTGCCTTACTTTTTTCGTAATTTTCTGGTTTCTGCGTATCACCAGACTTTCTAAGCTTCTGAACCTGATTGCAGGAATGTTTTTCCCGCCTCTGAAATGGCTGGCGAACTTATTTTCCGCCGCCCTGCACTTTTACCGCAATCTGCCTTTCTGAAGCGGTAACCAGCAAAAATGAATAAACCAGCCGCCGGCGGGCCAGTCAAAAGATTTTTCTTCTACAATTTTTCCGGCAGGAATCTTCCGGACTATTCACGAAAAGAATTCGACAGCATGCACGTTGTCAACGGGATGGTCGTTCATACCGATTTTCAGATGCCATTTCCTGATGATGGGTCAATAGGAATCGACCTTGGTGGGGCGGTTGTTTTTTCAGCCTTTGCCGATGCCCACGTTCATTTCACCCAGACCGGCATCACTCTGCTTGGCTGCCGCCTGGAACAGGCAGAAAGCCTTTCAACCCTTTTCGATATGGTGAGAACCGAGGCTGCCAGTCACGAATATGTCCTCGGCTGGAACATGCAGGAAACCAGACTTCGCGAAAGGCGCCTGCCGACTGTTCAAGAACTGGATAATTTGAGCAGGAGTGCCTTCATCTGGCTGGCACGGGCTGATCTGCATTCAGCGGTTGTCAACACCAGAGCTTTTCAATGGGCCAAAAGCTTTTTTCCAGACCTTGAAGCCTCGAATGGCCTTATAAAAGGCGAAGAATACAATTTTCTCTCTTACGAACTGAACCGGCAGCTGCCGCGCGACTTCAAAATGCGTGCCCTCAAGTTCGCCGAGCAGGAATGTTTCAAAAACGGTGTCGGCACTGTCCATGCACTCGAAGGCTCAGAAAATTCCGAGATCGAATCGATTGCGGCAGCTGATTTTTTTGCATCCAGCCCACTGCACGGTGTAATCTACCACCAGTCGGGCAATGCGACTCTTCCGATCAAAAAGGGCTGGAACCGAATGGGTGGCTGCCTGCTGGTCGATGGTTCGATTGGCACCCGCACCGCTGCAACAAGCGAGCCCTATGCCGATGCGGCAACCAATGGTTGCCAGTATCTTCATGCCCATGATATCGAGCAACTGCTGACCACCGCCGCCAAAAACCAGCTTCAGCTTGCCCTGCACGCAATTGGCGACCAGGCAATCGAGACAGTAACCGCCTGTTATACCTGGGCACACGAAAAATTCGGCCCGCCTCCCCTGCCCCACCGCATCGAACATTTTATTCTACCTTCAGACAAAGCCATCAAAGCGGCGCGCGACACCGGCACCATGATCTGCATTCAACCCGTGTTCGACCATTTCTGGGGCGGAAACAACGGGCTCTATGCACAACGGCTTGGAACAAAGCGTTCAGCAGCCTGCAATCCCTTTAAAACTGTTCTCGACATGGGGATCAGCCTGGCCTGCGGTTCTGACAGTCCGGTAACCCCGATCAACCCACTGCTTGGGGTTCACGCTCTTGTCAACCACACCAATCCCGACGAACGCATCGACCTGAATTCCGCTCTTTCTCTCTACATCAGCGAACCGCACAAATTCAGCGGTGAATCAGCCCAGCGCGGGCAGCTGCGCCCCGGAAAACGCGCAGATTTCGTCTGTCTCAGCGAAGACCCGTTCATGGTTCCCCCGGCGCGCCTGAAAGAGATAAGGGTAAAAAGCCTTTATCTGGCCGGCAACAAGGTTTTCTGACAACAAGCACTTCCGCGCCGAATCCGCAAACAGCCCTGAAAGCCCCCACTGTCAGATCATCAAAGCGAGAATCTGTGCCGCGGTCATCGCTTCTATCTGATCAGAAGTGAACGCGGCAATCTGTGATGTGCTGAGTGCAGCAAGCTGAACTGAAGTAAGACCGGCCTGAATCTGACTTGTTGAAAGCGTTTCAATCTGGGCAGTTGAAAAACTGACAATCTGCGAGGTTGTCAGACTGGCCAGCTGAGCGGTGGTCAGGGCCGAAATTTGCCCGGCAGCCAGAGATTCAATCTGGTCAGACGTCAGAGCCTGAATCTGCGAGGTCGCGAATCTGGCGATCTGGTTGGTGGTCAATTCGGCAATCTGCGACGTGGTTAAAGCTGCGACCTGTTCGGTTGTCAGAGAGTCGATGTAAGAATTCTCAAGATTGATGGTTCTGACGAGAATGCGTGCCTTAACCTGGTCCGGTGTCAGAGCCTGAATCTGCTCAGCACTCATCGCCATCAACTGTTCATTGGCCATGGAAAAAATCTGTGAGGTCGTAAAAGCCTGAATCTGTCCGGTAGAAAATACCGTCATGCGTTCCGGGCTCAGGCTGGCGATTTGGGCGTTGGTCAGAGACGCAATCTGTTCACCGGTTAATACTCCCAGATCGGCATTGTCCAATGATGCAAACTGGCTGCTGGTAAGGTTTTTTATCTGCTCACCAGTAAAACTTTGTAGCTGATTTGAAGAGAACAGGGCAAAATTATCGACAGAAATTGCCGCAAGCTGTGCGGCAGTCATGCTTGCAAGCTGACTACCGTCGAGAATTGAAAAATCGGCAGCTTCAAGCATTCCGATCTGAACGGTAGTCAGAGCCTTGAATTGTTCAGGAGAGAGCATCAGAATCTGCCCGGTATTGAGGGCGACAATCTGTTCGGCAGTCAGAGCCTTGATCTGAGCAGTGGTAAGAGCTGCGATTCTTTCTGCGGAAAATGCCGCTATCTGGCTGCTGGTCAAGCTGCCAAGCTGAGCCGTCGTCAAAGCTGCGATCTGAGATGGCAGTAGATTGGGATTTTCCGGGGTCTCGATCGTGGCAAGCTGTTCGACACTCATAGCTCTGATCTGGTCATAGGTTAGAGCCTGAATCTGCGCGCTTGAAAAGCCGGCGAGCGGCTCAGTGCCCAAACTCATGATTTGATCAAGAGTCAGCGATTCAATCTGTTCACTGGCCAGGGCTGCGAAATCAGACGAGGCAAATAATAAAAGCTGTTCATTTGAAAGTGCCCTGATCTGGGAAGTGGTCAGGGCTCCAGTCTGACCGGGGGTTATCGCCGCAATCTGTTGATCAGAAAACATGGCCAGTTGTTCGCCTGAAAAAGCCCGAATCTGACTTGTTGCAAAACTGGCGATCTGATCAGTTGTCAGGATTGCCAGCTGAGAAGATGTCATAGCTCCCAACTGTTCTTCAGTAATAACGGCCCAGTCTTCAGAATCGAGTGCAGCCAACTGATCGGTTGTCAGAACCGCGAATTGTTCATCTGTTAAAGCCTGTATCTGGGCTGTCGAAAATCCTGAGAGCAGAGGCACCGAAAGATAGCTGACCTGCCCGGTGGTCATCGCTGCAATCTGCGAACCGGTTAGAGCAGACCAGTCTTCAGAACCGAAAACACTCAGCTGTTCAGTAGACAGGGCCTTGATCTGCCCGCCGGTCAGAGACTGCAACTGGTCGGTTCTGATAGCTTCGAGATGAGAATTCGTAAGTGCGGCAATCTGTTCTTCAGTAAGAAATTCAATCCGGTCAAAAAATATTTCCGACATTTTTTCGGCACTCAGCTCGACAATCTGCCCGGTTGTAAAAGCTGCCAGCTGCTGACTCGTCAGAGCTGCTGAAGCCGAGGTGGCAAGTGCGGTTATCTGATTTGTTCCGAGGGCTCCGATCTGAGATGCGGTCAGTGCAGTTATCTGGCTGGCAGAAAAACCATTTATCATTGATGAATCCAGGCTTGCAACCTGTTCAGGAGTGAGTGCCGCCACCTGAGCGGTCGACAGTCCGGCGAGCCCTTCGGTTCCGGCTATGGCCAGCTGCTCGCTGTTCAAAGACTTGATTTGAGCAGCAGAAAACTTTGCAAACAAGCTGCCGGCTGTATTTATAAGCTGGTCGGTTGTCAGGGCGGCTATCTGGCTTGTAGTCAGAGCGGCAATTTGAGAAGAAGACAAAGCATTCAACTGATCAGAAGTTAAGCCGGATGCAATCTGGCTGGTAGTTAGACCAGCAATCTGTGAGGTGGTAAGCATTGCCAGCCTGTCGGTAGAAAAAGCGGCGATCTGTTCTGGCTTCATCGCTGCAAGCTGGCTTTTTGTCAGAGATTTGAGCTGTGCTGTCGTCATGGTAACCAATTGATCAGAGGTCAGAGCGCCTATCTGAGCAGTAGAAATGGCTGCCAGTTGTGAAGTTGAAAGAGCCTGAATATCAACCGTTTCAATTCCGGCGATCTGTTCCTCGCTCAAGGCCATGATTTGAGCAGTGGTAAGACTTTTGACCTGACTGGTCGTCAGACCTGCAATCTGTGATGCGGTCAACCCACCGATCTGACCCGAACTTATGGCTGCAATCTGTGCAGTTGAAAAAGCTGCCAGATCTTCGGCATCAAAAGCCCCGATCTGTTCTGACGTCATCGCTCTGATTTGAGTGGTAGTGAATGCTTTAGTCTGGCTTGATGAAAATGCTGACAATTGACCGGTCGTGAGACTGGCAAGCTGGGTGGTTGAAAGCGATGCCAGTTGCGCAGTATTCATGGCCCGGAGCTGGTTTGTGGTCAAACCCGCGGCAATCTGCTCTGTAGAAAGAACCTTAAGCTGCGGGTTTGACATTGAACTGATTCCGGCCGGCGGCAATAATGATATCTGCGCTGCAGAAAGTGCCGGAATTTGAGTTGAGGACAATGCCCTGACCTGCGCGGTGGTAAGGCTCATTATCTGCCCGTCAGTAAGGCTGGAAATCTGGCCTGTAGTTAAAGCTGAGATTTGCATCGTAGTAAGAGCCGCAAAAGCTTCAATCTTCAAATTTCCCAGCTGTTCAGAAGTAAGACCTTTTATCTGAGCGACAGACAAGCCTTTCACCTGTGACGGCGCCAGACTGGCAACCTGACTGTCAGTCAGACCGGCAATCTGAACCTGGGTTAATGAAGCCAGCTGAGTATTGGTCAGACTGCGAATCTGATTTGTGCTGAAACCTTCGGCAATCTGGGTAGTGGTGAGACGGGAGAGCTGGGCTCCGGTCAGAGAAACCATCTGGCCTGGCGTCATTCCGCCAAGCTGTTCGGGAGACATGGCACGCAACTGTGTGCTGGTGAGACTCCTGATCTGGTTGGTTGTCAAAGCGGCGAGCTGAGCTGAAGAAAGAGCGGCAATACCGTCAGTAGAAAACGCTACTAACTGCCTTGTGTTTAAGGCAGCAAGGTCACCTGCCTCGATCGCAACAGCCTGATCGACCGTCATCATGCTTATCTGTGATGTCGTTAGCCCTCTGACCTGATTTGAGGACAGAGCTGCAATTTGTTCCTGTGACAATGAAGAAAACTGAGCAGTCGAAAGGGATGAAATCTGACTGCTTGTCAATGCTGTTATATCTGAAGTCTCCAGCAATGCCAGCTGCGCGGTCGTCAATGCCTTGATCTGCAGGGCTGACAAGGATCTAAGCTGCATGCTGGACATTGCCACAATCTGATTGTCGGTCAGGCCGGCGACCTGACCTGGCGTAAGACCGGTTATCTGGTTAGTAGACAATACTTTGAGCTGTTCCGGAGACAGTCCATCACGAATCTGTTCCGTCGTCATTTTCGCAAGCTGTGTATTGGTAAGTGCTGCAATCTGAGTGGTATTTAGCTGTGAGATCTGCTGCGGCGAGAGTGCCATAATCTGCGCGGTAGTAAGAGCTTTTATCTGAGTGCTCGACAACGAACCAAGCTGCCCGGAAGAAAGCACTGTCATATCGCCGGCATCGATTGCCTTTATCTGGGTGGCTGAAAGCACCTGCAGATCAGCAGTCTCGAAGGTTGCCAGCTGTTCGCCCGTCAGTGCACGCACCTGAGTTGTAGTGAGAGCTCTAACCTGATTAGCGAGAAAACCTCGCTCATTATACAAATTCAATGCCTGAATCTGAGCGGTGTTCAGAATTACCAGATCGCGGTTTTCAATGCTGTCAATCTGCTCTGGCGATAGAGCCGACACCTGTTCTGTTGTCAGAGCTCTGATATCACCAGCGCCAAAATCGCGTATCTGAGTTGTCGACAGCGCACTGATCTGCGCCGGGCTCATTCCGATAACGATTGACATGCTTCTGCCTTTTCTGCCTTATTTTTGCCGTCTTTTTTTTATGAGGTTCCAGAAAATCCTGATACCCCTGATATTTACATCGGCAAAAAAGCAGAAAAAATTAACTGCCTATTTTCTGGCAGATGGTCTTTGGTGGTCTGTAATGGCTGCTGCAGTGCCGTATAACCTTTTCAGACAAACAAAACCCGTTACAAGAGCGGGTTTTGTGCAATTCGACAGTTAACCTGAAGTGGTTACTCGGGATTATTTTTCCATTCCTCGACCCGGGCAACGGTTTTGCTGAGGAGATCCTGGACCTTTTTATCGCTGGTGCTTTCAACGGTGATATTGACAAACGGCCGGTCCGGGTCAGGAAGTATCAGAACCCATTCATCGCTGGAAAGCATTATTTTAACACCATCGATCAGCCTGGTTTCCTTGTCTTTGGCGAATTCCATGGCATAGCGCATGACTTTGCCTTTTTCTTCCCAGGGGCATGGAATGCGACTGGTGCGGGCAAAGAACTCTGGAATACTGTCAAATATCTCAGAGAGCGACTTTTTGAGTTTCGAAATGAATTCCAGAAGTCTGACTGTTGCGAAAATACCATCAAAAGCAGACTGGAAGCAGGGAAAGATTACCCCACCGTTCTCGTCGAGGCTGCATTCGACTTTATCGTTGAGTGCTGCATCCATGAGGGCGCGAGCGTTAGTCTTGGTGCGAATAATACTGCCGGAAAACTTTTCGGCAAGTTTTTCGAGTTCATGGGTCGCCGATACGGGCACTGCCAGACGAGCGCCAGGTTTGAGTTCGAGGATCATCTTGGCCCAGACGACCAGAGCTTCTTCACCGAGAATTACCCGGCCCTGATTGTCGACAAAAGTAATGCGTTCAGCACCATCGCCCATGATAATGCCGAGATCGGCCCCCAGTGATTTAACGATCGAAGAAACCGAAGCCTGAGAATGTTCAGGTTTTACGGTCAGAACTCTTGCTTCGTCGTGATAGGCGTTCAGAGCAATAACTTCACAGTTGAGCTTGCCGAGGAAAGTGTCGAAAATACCGCTGGCACCGCTGAAAGCATGATCGATTACCACTTTCAGACGGCGCTGCCTGATGGCCTCGACATCGATATGGCGCAGCAATTCTTCGCTGTAATTTTCGGGCACACGCGGCGGAAATGTTATTTCGCCGACTTCGTTGATTGTGACACGGCGAAAATCTTCGCGGTTGAAAAGGCGTTCAATAGTCTTCTTCTGTGCTACAGATATATCGCGACCTTCAACGTCAAAAATGCGGATTTCAAGCTGGTTTGGGTTATCGCCGGCAACCTTGACGTGTACACCGCCGCCGCGCATGAAAGCACCCGGTTTGAAGCGGGAAACCGGAGCCGGAGTGACGCGCAGATCGGCAACATTGATGCCGGCAGAACTCAGCCCGCAGATAATGGCGCGGTTGATCATACGGCTGATTTTGTGGGAATCGCGTGAGACGATGACGCTCGATGCCTTAGGCAGAGTGGCGCCGAAAGCTGCACCGATCTTCGAGGCCATTTCCGGGGTGATTTCTATATTGGCGAGGCCGGAGATACCAAAGTCATTGAACAGATTCTTCGTCCATTTGTCGCTCCAGATAATACTGGCATAGACCGTAGAACCTTCTTCGACCTGTTTCTTGGGCCAGATTTTTACATTTTCGCGAACGATGGCACCTTTACCGATGCGGCATTCTTCGCTGATGATCGCGCCGGTTTCGACTTCGACGCGTTCTTCGATATGAGTCTGGCTGCTGATTACAGCTTCGTCGATGCGGGCGTTTTCTCCGACGTGAATGCCATCCCAGAGGGTGGCTCCTCTGATTCGGGCGGATTTGCGGATGATACAGCTGTCGCCAAGCACACAGTTCTCGAGTTCGACACCGTCTTCAATCACACAGTTCTGGCCGATGATAACCCCACCCTTGAATTTGACCTTCGCAGATATGTTGCAGTTCTTGCCGACCCAGACGTCGCGGCCGATGATGTTCAGGCGTTCGCCCGGGATATTCAGCTTGACTTCACCATTGAGGACATTCTGGTGGGCAAGCATGTATTCATCGAGATTACCGATGTCCTTCCAGTAGCCTTCGGCTATGTAGCCAAAGAGAGGCAGGCCTTCTTTTAGCATCAGCGGGAAGAGGTTCTTGCTGAAGTCGAATTCAGTCTTGGCGGGTATATATTTAAAAATTTCGGGCTCGAGAATGTAGATGCCGGTATTGATGGTATCGGAAAAAACTTCGCCCCAGCTCGGTTTTTCGAGAAATCTGATGATTTTGCCATCTTCAGCGGTTATTACGACACCATATTCGAGAGGATTGGTGACCCGGGTGAGCACCATGGTCGCCATAGACTTCTTTTCCTGGTGGAATCTGATAGCAGCCGCCAGATCAAAATCAGTCAGCACATCGCCGGAAATGATGATAAAAGGTTCGTCTTTAAGCTTTTCTTCGGTATTTTTAACACTGCCGGCGGTGCCGAAATCGGCGGTCGCCATCTGATATTCCATTTCGATATCGAAATCAGTGCCTTCGCCGAAGTATTTGGTTATTACTTCGGGCTGAAAATACAGAATCGAACATATTTTTTTGAAATCATACTGTTTTAGCAGATTGACGATATGTTCCATCATCGGCACATTTGCCAGCGGAACCATCGGTTTTGGGATATTGCATGTGATCGGTCGCAGACGCGTGCCAAAGCCACCAGCCATGATTACAGCTTTCATTTTCTTTCCTCACTCATTCCATTCCTGCCCGGAAATATAAACCCGGTTGAATTCATTGTAGAGTCGTGCTGTTGCCAAGTCAACCCCGTTTAAAACCTTCGACGCAAGTTTTTTCGAACAACCGCAGATATTTTACCATCATGCCGTTCCAGTCTGCTGTTTCGACGATACGCCGTCTGGCAGCCGCGCCCATTTCTTTCAATCGGTTCGGTGACAGCGTCAGAGCCTTTTCAAGAGTAGCCTTCAGGGATTGTGCATCGTTATGTCTGAAGAAAAAACCTTCACAGCCATCTCGGTACATTTCCGACATGCCGCCGGTTGCCGGAACAACCGGTGCCACTCCCGAGGCCATCGCTTCAAGAACAACGTAGGCATAAGCCTCGCGTGAGGTCACGGCAAAGGCGAAAAAGTCGAGCGCCGCATAGACGGCTTCGATGTCATTGCGAAATTCAAGAAGATGAAAACGCTTTTCAACACCGAGTTCGGCAGCGACCCGACGCAGGTGGTCGGCATAACCCGGCTGATATTCACGGCCGACATAAAGAAGATGCACATTCTGACGGGTCTGACCGGGGCAGTTCGGCTCAAAAAGCGCCCGCAACAGAATTTCAGAGCCCTTCTCCGGGTGAATTCGGCCCGAAGAACCGACAAGAATGTCGTCGTTACTTATGCCGAGAGAATCACGCAGAGCTTTGCGCCGTGCGGCATCGGGCCGGTATCTGTCGATATCGACGCCGCTTTTTATGCACTCGACCTTGTCTGAGTCGATTCCCCATAAACGCACGATTTTATCGCGAACGTAATCTGCGTTTGGCACCACGGCGCTCAACTGACCAAACATGAGGCGATGCAACGGGTCTTTGCGCCAGTGACTGCCGACACCGATGCGGTAGAACAGAAACAGTTTCGGGTGGCGGCGGGCAAGCAATCTGGCAAAATGCAGCGGGTACATCATTTGCGTTCTGAATGCCACGACCGCGCTGGGTTCAAGCTGTTTCAGCATTGCGTAGCAGGCCGGGTAACTGTTTAAATTATATTTTACCGAAGCCGGAAATGCCCAAAGCTCAAGTTCACGTGCCTGGCACTGTTTGTCGATCAGCGAGTCAGCGGGGGCCGCTACTCTGACGGGGTACCCGCGTTTTTGCAGATCCTGGGCGAAACGCAGCCCGAAAAGCTCGAGCCCTGAGCAACTATCGTAAGGCAAAAGCATCACAACCGGCTTCTTGGTCATATAAGGAGCCATCCTCACTCACAAAATTTCTCTCATGTTACTGATCAACCGCCGAATCCGCAAGCTATTATTGATTCATAAAGGCAAATCAAACCCCGTCTGCTTATATAATGACAGTTTGTGATTGATGTCATTGCGAGGAGTGAAACGACGAAGCAATCGCATGCTCTATGACTGAGATTGCTTCACTACGCTCGCAATGACAGTATGAGCTGATTCAGGGCCTGATAAACCTGGCAATTGAAAAGGAATGCAGCAAACCGGCACATCGGGCAGTTGCCAGCGATGGGGCGTTGTCGGCAGCGACGACATAACTGAGACGGCAGCCGCGGCGATGAATTTCGGCGATGGCCTGGCGCAGCAATATTGGGGCGAAACCGCGGCCCCGGCAGGCCGGTTTCAATTCGATATAAATTTCTGCATAGTTTCGACTCTGTCGGACAATTTTCACATAACCCTGAACCTGGTCCTCGTGCAGAAGAAACACCGCCGGAGAAACACTCTCTTCATTGCCCTGTCGCAATTCTTCATGCAGTCGGCCCGGCATTTTTATGGCCAGACTAAATCCTACCGGCAGTTTTTCACTTGCAGAATCTAAGGAATCAGGAGAATCAGCGCTGACGAATGTCAGCATATCAGGTTGTCTCGTCAGTCGAGCAGCAAAAAGTGCTGCCTGCTCCGCCGCCACCAGCAGACTGGTCTCGAGATCAGGCAGCAGTGCAAGATGCTCTGCGGCTATTGAAGGGTCGCCAAGAAGGCGGGCGAGGTTCCAGTCGCCGCTGGCTGGGTCAGCAGCCATAAAAAGCCAGCCGCCAGTCTGCCATGCGTCTGCCGGAAAAACATGAACCTGTGACGGTTGCCGTTCCAGGCGGTCGATTTCGTCGACGTACAGGTGTTCATGCCGGTAGAGATAATCGAGCAGCCTGGTCTGAAGGGTCATCGCCGCTTCTTTTGTGGCCGGGATGCTCGACGGGTATCGTTTCTTTCCGATTTATGGTTTGCGCCTGTAGAGCGCTGAATCTGATTGCGTCCCTGCATGCGTTCAGTCTGGGTTTTAGCAACCTTGATTTCGTTGCCGTGCGGGTCAAGACCGGTATAGAACATTGCGGTACCCATGCTGCCCGGAGTCGGGGTGAATTCCTGCAGTTGCTCATGAACCAGATGCAGTTCGTTGATGACTTTGACCAGCATCTGGTCTGCAGCCCGGTCACTGCCGGGAAAGGCGGTCATCAGATATGGCACGAGAAAAAGCTTTTTGCCGGCGCGCTCGCATGAAGCATAGAACCTGCGTGCAAAAGCGGCAAAATCAGCATTTTCCCCTTTGCGCATCAGACCGAGAATCTTCCTGTCGAAATGTTCCGGGGCAACCTTCAGCTGACCTGATATATGGTTGAAAATGATGTATTCGAACAAATCCCATTCTTCAGGCCTGATCAGATCATAACGCAGGCCTGACCCGAGAAATACCCGCCTGACACCAGGAACAGCCGATGCAGCCCGCAAAAGCTCCGCGAGCGGCCTGAGAGTATTCACAACGTTGCGGCAGACTGCCGGATGCGTGCACATATTACGTTCGCAGCCACCAGCACGGCATTCCCAGCCATACATATTGACCGCCGGCCCGCCGATATCGGGAACAATGCCCTTGAAATCAGGATGAGACGCAAACGATGCCAGTTCGGCCAGAATGCTGGCCTGCGAACGAGATCTGATCGTGCGCCCCTGGTGCAGCGAAAGGGCGCAGAAACTGCATGCTCCAAGGCAACCCCGATGAGACTGCACAGAAAACTGCACCGGTTCAAGCCCAGGAACCGGATTTTCGTAGAGCGGATGGCTGCGGCGGTTGAACTGCAGCTGCCCCATGATGGTCGTTTCGGCCAGATAGTCTGCCGCGGTTGGCGGAAAACAGAGGATGTCACCCTTTGGATGCTGCTGAATCAGAGTTTTGCCGCCGGGACGCACCGAAACATCGGTGATGCGGGTCAGATTCATGAAGGCTTCAACGTTCTGGCGGCATTCTTCGACGGAGGGCAGCAGCAGATAGTCATCTCGCAGCCATTCGCGCCAGCTGTCATGCTTCACTCTGACGGCAGTCTGCGGAATCAAAGGCACAGCCGGCTGCCGGCCCGCTTTATACCAGGCCACCACCTTCTCGATTACAGGTTCAGCCATGCCATAGACGAGCAGATCAGCCGGACAGTCGACAAGAACCGGGTCGCGCAGACGGTCTTCCCAGAAATCGTAATGGGCAAAACGCCGAAGTGAAGCTTCGATGCCACCGATAACCAGCCCGGAATCCTTGTAGAGCTGACGAATTTTCTGAACGTAGATCTGCAGGGCGCGTTTCGGCCGCAGGCCAGGTTCGCCATCAGGCGAAAGCCGGTCACGACCGCGCGGCATCCGGCTGGCAGTATAGTTGGCAACCATACTGTCCATGGCGCCGGGAACCACGGCAAAGAATAGCTCCGGTCTGCCCCACGCCTGAAAGTCAGCGTCGCTGTTCCAGTCAGGTTGCGCAATCACCGCCACCTTCAAGCCAAGCCGCTGCAGCAACCGGGTAATCACTGCTGCCGGAAATGCCGGATGATCCACGTAGGCATCGCCGGAGACAACGATAACATCGTAACCGGCACCAGAGGTGCCACGGTCAGGCTGATATTTTCTGCCTTTGAAAGCCAGGGCCGGGTATGAGAACCAGGGCAAGCAATGCCTCCGAAATTTCTACCAGGTGGTGGGTGGAACAAGAATCTGGATGCAGGAGAACCTTGCCTTGTCGACCAGATACAGGGGCGGCACCAGATATTTGCCGTTGAGCACTATTGCTGATGAAGAGCCGCCGTCAAGAAAAATTGCATCCTGAACCTGCGAGAACTGAGGTTCTTTAACAAAAGTGCGGGCGACCATATGAAAGTTGAAGCCATTCTCAAAAACCAGAAAATAGAGATTGCGATCGACATCCTGCGCCAAAACTGTTTTACAGCTTGTCTGATCTTCCTTGCGAAACCTGAAACGCTGGCGATCGTAGGCCTCCATGTGCACGTCTTCACGGTTGCGCAAGATCCAGCCGCCGCCGCCAAGCAGATTATCGATCACCGAGTCAAAAACGATCGGTCGATTGAACCAGGCATCGCTGCGCTTATAAGGGTCGAAAAGTTCCTGAGCCTTGAGACTGGTTTCGCCGAGATACCAGAATTGCCGCTTCTTTGCCCCTCGGAATGAGGAAATAAAGCAACGTGACAATTTGCCGGGAATCTGCACGATACCCGCCGGCAGCATCGCATCGGAAATCACCTGGCCGAGAACGCCGCGCGGCGAGTAGAACGCACCATTGATCGAAGCTATAAGAATGTCAACAGAACCGGCTTCTTCAGCTTCCTTTCGGCATTTTTCGTGAGTTTCAAGCAGTCCTTCATTGCCGGTCCAGGTGTGAACGCGAATTATCAGCTTGCCCTGCCTGATTTTGATACCGCGAAAACCTTTGCCCTCAACTATTTCCATACCTGCAGGCAATCTGCCGAACTCAGCAGCCGGCAGCTTGACCGAAAACTGGCTCATCAGACTTCTGACCTCACCTTTGAGGCCGGCCTGCAGATCGATCGCAGAGCATGCAGTCGTGCTGACAAGCAGAACAGCCACGACAATCAGTATTTTAAAGTTTGTTTGCATACGCAGAACCTGTTATTGAAATACCTCAGCCAGGTCGGAAACGTCAACGGCAAAATAGGTATTGGTTTCATCTGAGCCATTCTGAGCTGCAAATCCGACGCGAAGGATTATCGGCAGGCGCTTCAACAATAGCAACTGGGTGCGAATTTCGATTCCATTGTCAGAATACCAGCGGAACCTGCCCTGATTGTTGACGTCACCGGTTTCCCAGAACAGTTCAGCGACCATGAACTCATTATAAATAAAACTGAGAAACCTTGGAAACTTCACATCGATGGGCTTGCCCAGATGCAAAGAGAAGGCACGCAATCTATCGCCAGATTTGAAAGCTGAGTCAAAACCGCGCATGAAATCATTGCCGCCAAGACTGAGGTCGTCAGGACGCCTGATGCCGTTTTCCTT
The DNA here is from genome assembly GCA_964474705.1 of uncultured bacterium. Classification (GTDB taxonomy): domain Bacteria; phylum Muiribacteriota; class Ozemobacteria; order Ozemobacterales; family Ozemobacteraceae; genus Rifleibacterium. The sequence goes on along the minus strand of CAYYUI010000002.1, from coordinate 106,206 downwards.
GTCGTCTTCGGCAATCCAGGTGCGGGCAGTCAGAACCATATCGCGGAAAGGAATGAATTCAGACCAGCGCAGAGAAGTGCTGTCATAATTCATTTCGCCATCGAGAAACTCGTTGCCGCGCTTGTAACTTGCGGTGATCTCGCGTCCTTTTCTTGGAAAGACTTTCCAGTACGGTTCTGAACGAATGGCACGATGTCTGATGCGGCCATAAAACGAATGATCGCGCCCAACGGTCGGGAAAGGCCCCTTGCTGTTTTCGGGGATCTCTGCAATCTGACGATGAGTCAGATCCATGCCGAGTGAAAGAGTGGTTGAAAGGCTCAGAGGATATTCAATATCGAGAATCTTGGCCCGGCTTCTTTCGAAATAATCCTCGCTGAGGTAGCTCTTTTCACGGGTATGGTCGACAATAGAACCGGTAAACTTGAACAGACCGAACCTCTGCATGTAGGTGCCGGTGTAGCCCCAGTTTTTGCTTGCAAACCCATAGGTTGGGGCCAGAACTATACTGCTGCGATCAAGTCGGTCAGTGCGATAGCTGTAAATACCGAATACGGCCCCGTCTTCGTCTTCGCTCAAAAGCGGTTTCCAGTAGCTGGTATGGTATTCACTGCGATATCTGCTGCTCTTTTCAGGTTTGAATTCTTCGGTCACAACCGGAACCGAGCTTGCCAGGTCGATAGTTTCCCTTGGGTCACCTGACTCAGAAAGCGAAGTTTTCCAGAAACCGCCCTGATGGAGCGTTACAACCTCAACGCGGTCGTCAGAAAAGTTTACATCCCAGACTCCGCCGGGTAGTTGCGTGTGCTTTTCAATTTTATTGCCTTCATGCTTAATGGAGAAAAGCTGGGTGGTCGAAAAATCTTTCTCGGCGGCGAACCATAAGCGCCCATCCTGACAGACCAGTGATCTGATATCGCTCTTCGAAGCCAGAAGCTCCTGGGGCTTGTGATCCTTATCATCAGCAACCATCGATACCACGGCGAGGTGCTTTTTAAAATCAGCAGTTTCGAAGGTATAATAAAGTTCACGACAGGAAGCGCTTATTGCGATATCCAGGGGGCGAACCGCCGGGCCAAAATCAAATTCTACCTGTGTCGAGTCTTTGAATTCGGGATCACAAGACATGACGCGGGTGATGCCGCTCTTTATCGAAGTATAGAAAATACGGCCAAACTTACGGCCAAGAGGCTTGAAACTTCCGGCCTCGCTGACCAGGCATTTTTCGCGGCCTTCCGGTGTTACCAGCCACAGACCAAGCCGGCGCTGACGCTGGGCGTTGACCCAGTAGCGACCGATAACGATTTCTCTCGAAGCTTCGTCGACCATCAGCAATGGATGCACGTTTTTAAGCAGCAGCCGGGTGCGACCATTGCCCTTTTTGTAGAACAGGTCGTAAGTTTCGGTGCTGTAGCGCTTCGAAGAGACCCAGATTTTTTCGTCAGAACTGAGATGGCGCAGTGATCTGAAAAAATTACCACCGGCATCGGGGTCTTCTACTTCGTATTGCTGGGCTGAAGCCTTTTCCTTCAATTCGCTGCAGCGTTCACAGACATAATCGCGGTATTGTTTATAAGCTTCGTTCAGGCTGACGCCATAATGCTCGCGAAAAAGCTTTTCAAAAGACGCCGGTTTGCGGAATATGCTCTGCATCATCTTCAGAGCCGCGCCCTTTTTGATATGGGCATCCCAGAATTCCAGCATGCTGTGAGCCTGAAAAGTCATTTCTTCGCGAATCAGAGTTGGCTGGCTGAGAATTGTGCTCAGCTGCATCAGGGAATAAAGGCGATCATGCCTGGCCATGTCGAGCAGGCGGCTGAAATGAATCGAATCGAGCGGAAAGGCATAACTCAGGGTCATGCCGTCCATGAACCACTGTGGTACGGCAAAAATAGCCAGCTGGCGACGCCATGAATTGCTGGAAACCGCAAGAGTACGCAATATCATTATGTTCGCAAGACGCATGGCAAAGCGCTTTTCCAGAGAATAAGCACGGGTCGACAGAACCCCGATTTCTTCGAACATACCGAGGTTGATCCAGTCGAAATCAGAATCTGCAGAACTGCTGATACGATCGTCATGATCGTTGAGAATAACGGTAGAGACATGGCTCTTCTGATCGGGAAACTCCCGGATCAATTGTTCTCGAACCTTGACGAATCCGGATAGAATTCTTGGCACAGCCAGCTCGGCTGTCTGCGGAAAATAGAGACGAATGCCATCGGTCGCGACAATTTTGTAATCACCGAGTTTTCGGTAAACATCTTCGAGTTCGACAGCCGAAGCAGCCTGGGCAAACAGACACAGACAGAACACAACCAACAGATTCTTATATTTCGCTGACATTTTCCCCTCGTTATCTTAACCTTCTGCGGCCCGGAAATTTTTTCGGGGCCTGAAGTTTTTGCGCGTAAGCATTTCCAGCTGCGGAAACTCGATTTTTATCGTGTTTCTGCCGCAGACTTTTTCCCAGCCTTTGATCAGGCCGGGAGACAGGCTGATTCTGAAACGTGGCGGCGATTTCAGAGTGACTTTGCCACCGCCGGGCACATGAATTCTGACGGTGAAAGGCAACTGACCCGGGCTCTTCTGCAACACTGCAAGCAGCTGGCGGTAAGTTTCGCGATCAGCGGCAGCCGGTGGTATGGCAAACGAGATTTTCGCAAATCCCTCGGCGTTGAAGTCATCGAGCACCAGCACCTTTTCGGCATTAACTTTGATTGTACCTTCGACCAGCTGCGTCTGCACTATCATGAATAAAGGCTCATCAATTTTGAGAAACTGATGATATTCTTCGTATGCCCTTGGAAACAATGTAACATCAATCGAAGCGTTGTCGGCCTCAAGCGTCAGAAAGGCCATGGTATCGCCTTTTTTGGTCAGGTGCCGTTTAAAACCGGTAAGAATGCCGGCAATACGACAGGTCTGACCGTCCTGGGCCTCAGCCAGACTGGTGATAGAATGTGTCGAAAAAACACGACCCAACGGCGCTACTGCATTGAAAGGGTCGCCGGTAAGATAAAATCCGAAAACTTCCTTTTCAGCCTGCAGCAGTTCTTTTTCCGCCAGTTCCGGAATATCGGGTGGTTTGATCTCACTATCGGCCATACCGCTGTCATCGGCTCCAAGCAGATCAAAAAACGTCGATTGGCCGGCGAGCCGGTCTTTCATCGCCGTCTGCCCGGCTTTTAGCGCCTCGACAGCCATTTCGATCAGCTGGCTTTTTCTTAAACCGAATGAATCCAAAGCCCCAGCCTTGATGAGAGCATCGATAACCCTGGCGTTAACCTGACGGGTATCAACCCTGCGGGTCAAATCGGCAATAGATTTGAACGGGCCACCCTTACTGCGCTGCTCGACGATCGAATCGGCGGCACCCTGCCCCACCCCTTTTATGGCATTCAGTCCATAACGGATATTTCCCTTGTCAACTTTGAAAAGACCCACAGAAACATTGATATCAGGGGGAAGAATTTCGATGCCCATGGTACGGCATTCATCGACATACTCGGCAATCTTGTCGGTGTCGTTAATTTCTGATGAGAGAACGGCAGCCATGAATTCAACAGGATAATGTGCCTTGAGATATGCAGTTCTGAAGGTAACGACAGCATAAGCGGCTGAATGCGACTTATTGAACCCATATTCGGCAAAACCTGCCATCAGGTCAAAAATCGACTGGGCCAGTTCCTGCGAAACGCCTCGCTCGACAGCGCCCTTGACAAACAGCTTGCCCATTTTTTCCATGACTTCGGCAATCTTTTTCCCCATGGCTTTGCGCAAAGCGTCTGCCTGAGCCATGCTGAAGCCTGCCAGAATGTTTGCAGTCTGCATTACCTGTTCCTGGTATAGAAAGACTCCATAGGTGTCTTTAAGAACCGGCTCAAGATCAGGGTGCGGGTAGGCCATATCTTTGCGGCCATGTTTTCGTTCGACAAAATCTTCGACCATACCTGAGCTGAGCGGCCCCGGACGGTACATCGCCAGCAAAGCGATGATGTCTTCGAAAACCGATGGCTTGAGTCGGGCAATCAGATTACGCATGCCTGCCGATTCAAGCTGAAATATGCCGAGAGTCAGGGCCTGCTGCAGAAGCTGGTATACCTTCGGATCATCGATCGGCGCTTTTTCAAGGTCGACGTCTATTCCACGGCTCTCTTTGACGTTTTCGAGGGCGCGCTGCAGAATGGTGAGAGTTTTGAGACCGAGAAAATCCATTTTGAGAAGACCGATGCTTTCGATGGCATTCTTCTCATACTGGGTCATGATATTCTTGTCTTTATCGATGCACAGCGGCACAATGTCCATCAGATCCATGGCTGAAATAACGATGCCGCAGGCATGTACCCCGGTGTGGCGTACCAGGCCATCGACGGTACCGGCAATGCGAAGCAGGCGCTTCTGCTGTTCGGTACCACTTTCAACGATTTCCTTCAATTCTGGAACATCACGAAGCACCGCTTTCAGATGAATGCCGGGCTTCTCAGGCACCATTTTTGCTATTCGGTCAACTTCAGAAAGTTCCATTCCCATGACGCGGCCAATATCACGAATTGCCATTTTCGCCAGAATGAAATTGAAGGTGATGATCTGCGATACCCGGTCGCGACCATATTTTTCCTTGACATAGTCAATAACTTTCTGGCGCCCGTCATCACTGAAGTCGACATCTATATCAGGCATGCTGATACGTTCGGGATTCAAAAATCTTTCGAACAGCAGGCCATATTTAAGTGGGTCGATATCGGTTATACCCAGCAGATAAGCGACGATAGAACCTGCGGCTGAGCCGCGACCCGGGCCGACCGGCACTCCCATTTCACGGGCGGCGCGAATGAAGTCCCAGACGATGAGAAAATAGTCGCAGAAACCCATGCGCGTAATGACTGACAACTCGTAACTTAAACGCTGCTCGACTGCTTCACCTGGGCTTTCGCTTCCGTATCGCCAGGGAAAACCCTTATGACAAAGCTCGGTCAGATAGCTTTCAGATGTTTTACCTTCAGGCAGCTTGAACTCGGGCAAAATCGACTTGCCGAGTGCGAGCTGAACATTGCATCGCTCGGCGATGCGCAAGGTATTCTCGACTGCATCGGGCCATTCGGCAAAAAGCTCGGTCATCTCCTGGGGAGATTTGAGATAGAACTCTTTCGTATCGAAACGCATGCGATTGATATCATCGATTCTGGCGTTGGTATTGAGACATAGCAGGGCGTCCTGGGCTTCCCAGTCGTTAGGGTTGACGTAGTGACTGTCGTTGGTGGCCACAATCGGGCAATCGCAGGCCCGGGCAACCTCAACCAGCGACCTGAGAATTCTGATCTGCTTTTCAATCCCATGGTTCTGAATCTCGACGTAAAAATTTTCTTTGCCGAGAATCTGCTGATATCTTTTAATGGCTGCCATGGCCGCTTCGCGATCTTCCTTGAGCAGGTCAGCGGGAATTTCGCCGGCCAGACAGGCGCCTAGACCGATCAACCCTTCCTTATGCTGTTCAAGAAGTTCGAAATCGATGCGCGGCTTGTAATAAAAACCTTTGGTATAGCCAATGGTCGAAAGCTTGACCAGATTGCGGTACCCCTCGATGTTGCGTGCCAGAAGCACCAGATGATAGAGAGGCTGATCGCGCTTTGAATCAGTATGAGAACCGGCAGTCAGATATGCTTCATACCCGATTATTGGTTTGACGCCCTTTTTGATCGCATATTGATACAGTTCGACGGCACCGAACATGTTTCCATGGTCAGTCAGAGCAATCGCCGGCATGCGAAAGCGCCTGGCCGCTTCGACGATGGCCTTTACCGGGGCGGCACCATCCAGCAGACTGTAGTGACTGTGTACATGAAGATGGACAAAGTTGGTATGAAACATGGCGTTTAATTATATCGCAAAACCGACCGGGAATGACATTTTTTTTCAGACTCAGCCGGTCACTGCCTCGACATAAATTCAGAAAAATTTTAGTCTGATATCATTAAGTGTGCGAGCAGACAATAACTCTTATCTTCTCCTGCATTCAACAAAAAATTATATGAATCACCTGCTGATTTGCTTATAATTCATCAGAACGCAATAACAATGGCAAAGGTGGTTTGGGGTGAAGAATTTCCTGGCTGATTCTGAAAACCTTTTCAGAAAGTTTTTCGGAGTGGCTTTTCCAGTTGCGATCACGTTGCTTCTGGTAACCTTAGCCATAAGGTTTTCGGTCGATGGCGAAGCTGCAAAAATTAAAAAGCACAAAGACCTCTGGTCAGAAAAAGCTCAGATACTTCTTGCTTCAGTTAGATCAAATCACACTTTTGAGGACCTTGTAAGCTATTTCGGCAGCCAGATGGCCGTGAACATGGAAAATACAACGGATGGTTGCAAGGCTTCAAGCCTGCATCGATTTCTTGCCCATCATTTTCCGCAAGGTTTTCTTGCCTCAGATTCGCATGTCTGGTATTTCCGGATCGCAGAAGGAGATATCATACCTGAAACTGCCCCTGGCCTTTCCAACAGCCGCCTCCGGGTCATGCAGAAAGTTTTTTCCGGGCTGTATGACTTTTCAACAAACGATGATCTAAGCCCGAATCAGATCAACAGTCATGAAAAGTTCATCAAGGGCGTAATGGGGGCACATTCAGCACCGCTGGCGATTGGGAGAAAACGCGAAGGAAGACTTTCACCGGTAAATTTTGAGGGTAAACGCTATCTGCTCTACTGGCGCCGTCTCATCAAAGACCAGAAGGCGGTCTCTGGAATCCTGATGCTGTTTCCCGCTTCAAGAAGTAACAACAGTGAAACGATTCTTAAAATTGTTGCAGACCGGGTCCTTGAAGATACAAGAAACCATCTTGCCGTCGCTTTTATTCCAGTCACTTACCTTAAAGAAAAGCTGAAAGCGGTTTTTCCGACAGCTGTCGAAAAGGACGTCGTTTATCGGAAGAATCTTCAGAACCAGATCGATGACCTGCAATGGTTGACCGACGACAAAGGCAACAAAGTCCATGAAAACTCGGAACATCTTTTCCTGCGAGGCTTTTTGACGGCTGATCTGCCTTACGATGCCGTCATCTTTGCACCAAGACCGTCTGTGCTTCGTTCCAGCGAATATGGCTACACCCCGGCAGCAGCAGTGCTGTTTTTCTGGTTTCTGGTTTATCTCTACTTCTATCTCAAAAATGGCCGATTTGGCCTGCCACTGAATATTTCCTTCCGTATACTTTTCCTTTTCTCAGGGCTTCTGCCACTTTTCGTTATGGTCTCTCTCGGTCTCAGACTCATTGAAGAATCTTATGATAACGAACTTTATGAGCTGCGCCAGGAAACCGCCGAACAATTGAACAGCCTCAACGCCAGAAGCGACAGTCTGCTGCCTTTGTTCGGCTATCACCTTTCTGACATGCTTAAAAAACCTGAATTGCAGTTATTGCTCAACGACGGCAACCTTAAAGATGCTGAGAAAGCCCTTGCAATAATTCGCAACCGTCTGCTGAATCTTGAGCTATCCCTGGATTTTCTCTTTGTATTCACCCCCGGAAAAGAATCACACACATTGATAGCCGACCAGAGAAACCGGCAGAACATGCGAACTCTGGCAAACCTCATGGCACCCTCGGTGTTCTCGATAAACCAAAGTCTTGCCAAACTCGGGGGCCAGGCAGATATCAAACTGGACCCATCTCAGGGAACTTTTCACAAAATACTGTCAAGTCTGCCGAACAGCTTTATTCAGGACTCCTTTTTTCTGTCATATGAGAAACCAAGTTTCGTCAATTACGGCAGCACCGGCAGAAATTATTATTATACGGTAATCCTGGGCAGGAACGGCAAAATAGCCAGCTATCTCATTTTTATCGCCAGAAGTGAACAGCTCTACCGAAGTTATCTGGCCCGGGAACTTGCCACCTTGAACCTTTCATCACCACATGCTTTTCTCGCCGCCGAAAAACTTGAGAATGCCGATTTTTCTTTCTTTTTGCCCGGAACTCTTCAAATAATGCAAACCAGAACCGGTCAAACCGCATTGAATTTTCTCAAAAAGTGCCACAGATCGATCTTTGAAAAGCACATCACTGACCGGGACTATCTCTACCTTTTTTATCCTCTCACTAAAATGCCACGTTATTCGGGTGGCTGTGTCATTTCGCTGGCCGGCCCAAATCAGTCACGCAATGAAAAACGGCTTCTTCTTATTGTAGCCGCGGTTTTACTGGCATGCCTGATGTATCTCGGTGCATCATTAGCTACTTCCCATATGCTTCTGCCTCTGACGGCAATTCATGAATCATTGCAGGAGATCAGCCAGGGCAACCTGCAGGCAAGGATCGACATCGAGCGCCAGGACGAACTTGGACAGCTGGCCCGAACAATCAATGTGATGCTTGAAGGATTCAGAGAACGAATTAAGCTTGGAAAATACGTATCGACAACCCTGGATCGCAGCCTCACCGGTGGAACAAGCCTCGAAGAGCTGAAAAAGGCGAGAATAATTTCCGGAACCGTTCTCTTTTCTGATATCCGGAGTTTTACAACCCTTTCTGAAAGCCATCCACCGACAGAAATCGCCCAGATGCTCAATGACCATCTGGAAAAAATGTCAGAACAGATTCAGCGCCAGGGTGGTCAGGTTGAGCAGTTTATTGGAGATGCCGTGGTCGCATTTTTTCCGGACAGCTCTGATGTGGACAGCAGAAAAGCAGCTGTAAATGCCGCTATCGCCATGAACGCAACTCATCGGACAATCAACACCGCTCGACAGGCCCGTAACCTGTTTACTTACGCAATAGGCATAGGCCTGCAGCATGGTATGGTCATGGCCGGTTCGCTGATCACCCCCGAACGTTGCGAATTCTCGATTACCGGCGAGGCACGACATCAGGCAGAAGAATTCGAGACTCTCAGCAAGCTTGGCACTCATTCCCGCATCATCGTTTCGCAGAGATTTCTTGAGGTGATCGATAGCATTGCCGACTACGAGCCATTGTCAAACACTGGCCATTTCGAATTGATTGAAACCGGAGCCTGCCGATGAAAAAGCTGATGCTCTGTCTGTTTCTTGCAGTGCTTCTGGCACTTCCGGCGATGATGATCAAGTATTCTCTGTTTTCCTCTTCGCGGCTGCTGCAGCAGGAACACGCAAAACAGCTCCAGACGAGATTGTCACATGATCTTCAGACCCAACTTCAATTAACCCCGACCCTCTTTGAGATTACTCAACAGTTTTCTTCTTTTCTCTCAAAAATCGGCCATCTTGCAGCCGAAACCTCATGGCCTGATTTTGCCGGAAATTATGCCGAATCCGCCTTTGCAGATTTCTCTTCGACAATTGCCCGGCAGTTCAGACTTCCCTTTGAAATGAGTCTGATTTTCTATAAACTTACCGCTGATCGGCAGATGTCATTTATAAACGCCGTTCAGCAAAGCTGCAGTCTCGATCTGCTTACTGCAACCATGCGTCAGCTGCAACCGATCGCAAAACCTGATACTTCTGGCGAAAGCTGCCGTCAGGCGCAGCAGATTCTCCGACAGCTGAGGCTTTATTGCAATCTCGATGCGCTTTGCGGTGCTTACGATCGCAGCGACGTGAGTCATCTGGTGATTCGTGAAGCGGGTGTTTTCAAGCTGTTTCTGAGCGTGAGATCCAATCTCAATCTTCTGATGAACGCTATTTTTGACCTCAAAGACGACAACATTCAGCTATATGCACAGCGAAGAATAGCAAAATGGTCAGAAAAGGAAATCGGCCTGATGTTTTTCGGCGGTGGAGCCGGAATGACTCCGGTATATTCCGAATGGTTTTCACAGCACCCTGAGTTACGCAGGCTAATTTCCAGGCCAGATACGGATATTGTCCAACAAAGGCGGTTTGAAACTGATGACTTCCTTGTTCTTAGAACTCCCTTCGACCCCAAATATCCGTGGCAGGCGGCGATTGCCACCCCTTTGCCGGCCCCGCCGAAGAATACGGGGCTCAAGATACTGCTGGCGCTCTTTTCAATCGGTGGCTGCATTATCTGGAAAATATTGGTTGAACAGATAATTTTTCAAAGAAAAATCAATTTTTCCCTGCGTACTTTCATCATCATGGTTTTTGCTATTGCAGCCATGCTGCCAATAACCAGCGGCATCTATCTGACCAATGAATATGTCATCGCCAATTTCAAAGTACAAAAAAACAAGGTTGCCGAAGAACTTTCGTCCGACCTGCTGGATCTTGATCTGACAACTTTTTCGCAGTTCAGAGATTCGATTAACCGTGCCAAAGGTCTTGATTCAATAGAATCAATCGCATCATTCACCGGACTGCCTGCAACAACACCGGTTAATGAACTGATGATTGCCTGTATGCTGAAGCTCTGGCAGATGAAAGGTATACCCTGTTATTCAGAGTTATGGTATACCGAGGGCTCACAGGATCTTGCCGAAATTGAATACAAGTTTTCAGCAAACAATTACTTCGCAAAGCATAATAACGACGATTTTATCAAAGATGTCTTTATACCACGTTTCAGAATCTTTTTCGAAGAGAACCAGAAGACCACCAGCCGACAGAATGACTCTTCTGAACAGATAAGCTACGATGAAGTCAAAAGCGAAATACTTGACAGCATTCTGCTGAACATGTTCGGAGACGAAACCTATTTCAATCTGCAGAAAAACCTTGAAACCCTTATCAGACTTGAAGCTTTCTACGACAGCAACGCAGTCATGAGCGTTCCGGTTTCTTTACAGGGCAGGCTGAAATATATCTTTTCCTATGTTTTTTCTTCCCCGCAAATACGCAACCATTTTCCCAAACATCGCTTCAACGTAGACACTGCAAAACCTGTTCTGATTGGCATTTTTGGCAATGACCAGCTTCTGCAGGCAGAGCCCGAAAATATCAAAATGATTGCTGAAAAATTACCCACACTGACCGGCATGGCCAGGCGCTCGTTTCTCTCAACCTCCAGAATGGTCATGCATGATGTCAATGCCAGCGGATCGCCGGTCTTCGAAACCCTGCCCGCCAGATATTCCGACTATATCATCTGCGGTCAGAGAAATACCCGCAGCCTGGAAAGCATAAACAGCGAACTTTCGCTGACAGCATCACGCATCCTTGCTATGGTAGCCATCACTGCGCTTCTCCTCGCCCTTCTGGCATCAGTGTATTTTACAATTCCGATCAGACAGTTGACCAAAGCCACCCAAAAAATCATCGCGGCAGACTATTCGGTTCGCCTGGGCGAAGATCACCCGGACGAATTCGCACAGTCTGCCATCGCTTTCAACAAGATGGCTTCGGCTCTTGGTGAAGGCCAACTGCTTAAACAATTCGTTTCGGCAAGCGTACGCGAAGATCTGACAATCAGCGCCGGTCAGGCTCAAGTTGAAGAGACAACCATACTGTTTTCGAGCATAAAGAATTTTGCCGATCTTCAGCGCCGGCTTGAACCGGAAAAATTGTTCGCCCTCATGCAGACGCATCTTTCAGCGGCTGTTGCCATGGCCGGCGAATTCGGAGGGGAAATCGACAAAATGATCGAAGACAAAGTCATGATCGTTTTTCCCCATCGGAATGACAGAAGTTCAAGAGCAGCCGTAGCCGCACTGAAAGCAGCCGCCCATATACGCACAACCATGCAGAATGTTTGCGGGCAACAGATTGCAATTGGTATAAATTCGGGCGAAGTAGTCTCTGGAACTCTTGGCGCCGCAAACGTGCGCCTGGCACGAACCGTAGTCGGTGACACGGTAAATCTCGCAGCCCGTCTGGCATCGGTTGCGGCCGGACTGGCTGAAGGCGGCATCGTTGTGGCAGGGGCCACCGTGGAACTGGCCGGTAACGCCTTCAACTTTGAAAAACTTGCCATCAACCGGGTCAAAGGCAAAACCCATGCGGTCGAGGCCTTTCTCGCCAGCACCGACGTAAACTGACCCCGTTCTTGAGGGTGATTCTGATGCAAAACAGACAGTTTTGGGTTAGAATCTTTTTAAATCGAGTGGAGGACAGCAATGATCTCTTATGGCCGGGTGCGTACCGCATTCGCCTTTGCTTTTCCGCTGCTGCTCGGGGCTCTTTATCTGCTGGTGGTAAGCTTTGTTTATCAGAACCATCTGATTCAGCAGAGAGAAACCGAAAAGAAACGCCTCCTGGATCGGGCGGCTCTGCTTGCAGCCACCGTAAAATCCAGTTATTCAACATCTCAGCAGATTGAAAGAAATTTTCGTCATATTGTTGAAACCGTGGCACAGATATCACGTGTGCGGCCCTTTGTTGCGCCGCGAGAATTTCCAACGCTTCTCCAGCAGGTAATGGCAGATGGTTCTCTTACCAATTGCCGAATCTGGGCCTTCGCCGAACAGAATGGCAGTTATGAACTCATCGAAGCACCTGGTCTGATGAGTAACAAAAGACGGGCGATGGAAAAGGCGTTTGCCGCTCTGATCAGTCTGGCTGAACAGCACGGAAACGATCAGACGCGCAATAACAGCGGCAAATTCATTACCGGCCTTTTCGGTGAGAATGCAGCGCCCGATTACCTGGCTGCCCAACGTGCGGGTGTGCTGACTCCTGTTCATTTTGAAGGAGAACCACACTATATCTACTGGCAGAAATTCAAACAAGCGGATCGTTGTGGCGGCGGCTTCATAGCCGTTGTTCCTGATACCTGCGTCGAAGACACCCGTGGCAGCCTGCAGCGTCTTGCCAATTACCTGTCGAAACCGTCGGAAATAGAAATGCAGGTTTCATTTGCAGGCGAGCCTTTTGTCGATCGCGCATTCAGACCGGTTCTTCCAGATTCTGTTAATCCGGACTCAATTCCCGGCAGAAGATTCATTCTCTCGCTGCAGAGCGCGTTTTTCAAAAGCCAGATTCCGATGCGCCAGCTGCATGTCGAAGGCCATTGGTGGCATTACTTTGATATCATCAGTCAGGATACTCATTACTATGTGGCTATTTCAGGTCGAGTCGATGCAAATTTTCAAATCCCGACCAATAGACTCCTGCCGGCAGTTTTTACATTTGTGCTTCTCTGGTCGGCAATCTTCTTTTTCAGACTGAGGTTGCGAGGTTTCGGCCTCGGTCTTGCCTTTAGATTGCTCTTCTTTATGACCGGAATGTTACCGGTTCTGGCATTCATATATCTTGGAAATGGCCTGATTGAAAACTCCCACGAGGAAGAAATTCAGCGAAAAATAAAAAACGCCGGCTCAATGCTCGATCAGATTGACGAGCAGGCAGAAGAAACGGTTTCCGTCGCCGGTATCAGTATCAAGGAAGCCCTGGCAAAACCGGACCTGCATCATGGGTTCGCTTCCAATGATTTCCAGCGCCGCCGCACCGCCTTCGCCGGCCTGAAAAAACACCTGGCAGAACGCGCTTTTCACCTGAATTATCTGTTGGTAATCCGTCCCGATGGCGAGCCTGAATATCATGTTTCCTCACCGCAATATATTCCCAGTGCGCGGTATCATCTTGATTATTACACTATTTCAGCAGCGGTGTTGCATAAGATTCTAACCGGTGAGAATTCAGGGTTTCAACAGATCAGGCTCAATAATGCACAACGCGGACTGTTAAGTTCATTTGGCAATTCCGAGAGCAAGTCTGAAAAGGATATTTTTCTGTCTTCGCTCGATCGAATCAACAGTTTTCAAGCCGGTTCTGCAGAAAAACACGTCTTTTTTTCCTCAATAATCGAAGAAAATGGCCTGATAAGCTCCTATCTTGTACTTGGTATGAGCGTTGCAGATACCATGCACGAATTGATCAACAGCCAGCTGGCAACGCTTAACAGAAACATGGAAAGTCAGTTTTTCTGCGTCAGTCGTGACTATTCAGACGGAATCAAAGTTCTCCCTGCCGGTCATAGATTTATCAGCAGTCGAAGCGGGCGCGAGTTCATCAAGTTTGTTGAATCAGCCGCCAGCTCACTTTTCAAGGTCGAACAACGGCATGATGATGAAATTTTCATCTATAACCCTCTGTTTAAAACCAGACAGTATTTTGGCGGTGCAGTAATCAGCCTGACCGGCCTTAACCACATGAAAGGCTTAAAACAGTTACTTTTGTTGGCAATCGCCGCCCTGCTCTCAGGAACAATCTACCTTCTTGCCTCTGCCGTTTCAGGGTTCATGATTCAGCCAGCCGGCAGACTCAACCATGTTTTTAAGAATATCGCCGCCGGTGATTACCAGCAGGAATTTATCTATCCTTTCAACAATGAACTTGGCCAGCTGGCAACAGCCACCAGTCAGATGATAAGCGGCCTGAAGGAACGGCGTCTCCTGGGAAAATTTGTTTCGACTACCTTCGATACTGAAGTTAAGCTTAAGCACCAGCAGGTTTCGGCACAGAAAATAGCCGGAGCTGTTCTTTTTTCAGATATCCGCAGCTTTACTACCATTTCGGAAAGCAACCCACCGGAAGAAATAGCACAGCTCCTCAATTCTCACATGCGCGAACTGGTCGAAATAATCCATAATTATAAAGGCAGGGTTGAGCAGTTCATCGGCGATGCGATCGTTGCCTTCTTTCCAGGAGAAAGCGAAATGGCATGCCGTAACGCCATTCATGCAGCTGCCATGATGATGCAAAAACACAGCGAGATTCAATACAACCGCAAAATCAGCGACAAAGTGACGTATGGCCTCGGAATCGGCCTTGATTATGGAGTTGTGATGGCCGGCATTCTGCATGCCCATGCAAGGTCTGAGTTTACTCTTATCGGCCCTTCACGCAGCAATGCCGAACATTGTGAAGCCGCGAGTAAAGAGGGGATTGCGACCAGAATAATGACCACAGGTTCAGTAGCCAGATATGGCAAAGGTTCGTCAGCATTTTTCATCAGTCATGCAGAAAACCTTTTTGAACTGGCCTCTCTGGAGAACCTGCCATGAGAAAAGCCATCATTCTGCTGCTGATCACTATGGTTTCTTTCTTTCCGCCCCTGAGCGTTCATTTTGCATTGCAGGAAGCCAGAAAACTGCAGGCGCAGGAACAGCAGGAAAACATCGATGAGAGAGTATTCGCTGATCTGCAGCAGTTGCGCCGCGTTTCTGATGACGCGAACTACCTTATCCGCTCTCACACAGCCATCAGCCAGGTTCTTCGGCGCGAAGAAATCCGCTGGCAAAACAACCTCGACCATCCGGCTTTCCGTGATTTTCTGCATCGCGAAATCAGCGCCATAGTTCGAAATGCCGGCTTTCGATGCGAATATGAGTTCATCAGATTTGACAAAAATGGCAGATTCGTTGAAGCAATTCATTTCGGCAATGACCTGGGCCTGCAGAAAATTACCGGGCTACTTAAAAATCAACAAATCTACTCCCTAAGCCTTCTGCCATGGCAGAGATATTACATGAATGCATTACCAGAACTGGTAGAAAACAATATCACCAAAATTGTCATCAGAAGGCCCGGAACCAGCATCACTTTATCGGGAGAACGAATATTTCCGCAACTTCTGGTTTTCTCACTTGGCGATCATTCTGAACAATCACTCGTGCAGAACCTGAGAATCAGGATTCAGCGTTTTCCGGCCAGGACCTTCGGTCTTGGAGCCATTTGCAGCTCCCCTTCACTCGGCATTTTCAATCATTACTTCTCACATCTGCCTTCTCTTAGAAAGATGATCGCAAAATTGGCCGAAAATACAGGGCACGAACGTATGAAAGTTTCCCTGGCAGATCATACTGTTTATTTTTCCGAATCAGATGTATTGAAGAAATGCATTTATTGCGCTGCTGTGCCTGTAAATACGGAAAAAAATTCGACGACAACGCCGCCTGGAATTATTTTTATCTGGCTTCTGTCATGTGTGGTTTTCAAAACTCTTGCAGAAAAGATCCTGCTTGGCCGTGGCCCGGACATTTCTTTCAAGGTAATGCTGCCGGCCATATTTATCTTTCTCGTCATTCAACCTGTTTTTGCATCAGCCTGTTTTCTCGGCGAATACTTTCGCCTGAGTTTTGCTGTCGAAAAAAACAGAGCCAGCGATCGCCTGATCAATGAACTTACCAACCTGGACCGCAAAACCCTCGACGCCGGCACCCAAACCTTGAACGTGGCACGCGGTCTCAATTCGGTTGAAAGAATCGCCTCATATACTGGTCTTTCCTACTTGGGCAACGATTCAGAGATGGCCTGCAGCCTTCTCGTCGAAATAAGCAGAAAAAACAACGGCAGGCTGTTTTCCTCGATGTGGGTAGGCCGAGGCGAAAAATCGATCATCGGGATCAGATGGCAACCAGAGCAGGTTTTCGCTCCAGAAAGAGTTGACAATCTTGTTGCAGAACTCTTCAAGACAAGGTTCAGCGAAATGTTGCACCGCCGACAAAAACTCTTTGGCTTGTCAAACGACACTCCCGTCATCGAATCGAAGCTCGACCGCGAGTTGAAGAACGAATACTCCCGTGACTTTTTCCTGAAAATATTCGGTTCTGACGCCTTTTTTCGTTTTCGACAGTCAAACTGCTTCAGAATCGACATCATCGCCAATTATCGACGCGAACAGGTGCTGACCGGTCCGATCGATTTCCAGGGCAAACCCTGGGCATTTGCCGCCTGGTATGTAGAACGTGACAGCGCCAACATTCTGCTCGATGGTTCAAACTTTGTCATCGACAGTGATTCACCGCGCATTGCCATTTTCGGAGACGAACACGCCTATCAGGGCGTCAGGTTCAGCGCCAGGGAAATAGCTACCCGGCACCCTGAACTCGCCAGAGTCGCTGTAACTTCACACCTGACAAACACCAGCAATAGCAGCATTCTGGCAACACCTGATAAAACTTTGATCAATCTCGCAATTCCAGCAATGTATTCAAACTTCACCCTTGCCGGAAGCGAGGTTTTGAGCAGTTTTCCAGTTTTTCGCGGCCACCTGGCCGGAAGACTGATGATTCTGGTTGCCCTGGTTGTTGTCATAGGCATAATGCTGGCCTTTGCCGGGGCTCTGTATTTTGTCTGGCCGCTGCAGGAACTGACGGAGGCAACCCGACAGATATCATCCGGAGATTTCGCAACCCGGATCAGAGAAAATCATCCTGATGAGTTTGCAGCTCTCGCCAGCTCTTTCAATAACATGGCGAATGGCCTTGAAGAAGGAGCGCTGCTGAAAAGTTTCGTCACCGACTCAGTACGTCGGGAGGTTGCCGAAACCGGGAATGATCGTCTCGCCGACAAGGCAGAAACCACAGAAGCTTCGATAGTTTTTGCCGCCATCTCAGGGTTTGCAGACTATCAGAAAACCCATGATGCCCAGGCAGTCTTCGAATTGCTGCAGGTTCTTCTTCAGGCGGCTGATGAGGCGACTCGACAATATGGCGGTGAAATAGACAAAATGATCGAGGACAAAGTAATGATCGTTTTCGAACATCGCGGAACCAAGGCGCATCACTGCCCGGGAATGGCGATTCTCACAGCTGATCGTATTTATCAGCTGGTAGCCAGAGCGACCGGAATGCGTGTGGCCGTTGGCGTCAACACCGGTATTACGGTCGCCGGTATTATGGGCGCGGAAAAGGTCAGATTATCGCGAACCGTTATAGGCGACCCGGTGAATCTTGCGTCCAGACTGGCATGTGAAGCTCTTAAAATAGGCGGAGGCATCATTATTTCCGGGCAGTTGCTCGAGTATCTGCCCGCCGACTTCGTCGCACGGAAACTACCCGTCAGCACCGTAAAAGGAAAAACCCAGAGCATCGAGGCATTTGAAATTTCTCTAAAGGAGCAGCCTGTATGATTCAGCATCTAGCCGCCGGCCATTTCACAAGCAAAAAGAAGTCAGAAATATTCCTTATCCTGCTCCTGACAGTTTTTCTGTCATGGCAGATTCCGACTGCCGGCACAGAAGAAACACAAAATGACCGTCAGTTTTCGGCAACCGGTGCCGGTGCCGTTTCATGCGGACATCCGCTGGCAGCGGCAGCAGCAATGCAGATTCTCAACAACGGCGGCAACGCAGTCGATGCTGCAGTCGCCGCCGGTTTTATGCTCGGGGTTGTAGATTTCACCAATTCCGGCATCGGCGGAGACGGTTTCGCCCTCATACGCACTCCCGAGGGCAGAGTAACGGCGTTTGACGGTTCTACGCGCCGCCCAGGTCATAAAAAGACGCCTGGAAACCGAAACTATATCGGCCTGCCTACAGTTCCTGAGCTTCTGCTCAAACTGCTGCGCCTCTACGGCAGAAAACCGGCTGCAGAAGTTATGGCACCGGCTGTTTTCACCTGCATCAAAGGCTTCAAACTTAGCGCCTATCTTGAAAAGGTAATCGAAAAGAAGCTTCTGTCGTCCAGAGATCCACAACTGATTTCCTTTCTGGCGCCGGCAGGCTACCCGGTTCGTGCCGGGCAGATTTTCAAACAGCCGCGGCTGGCCGGAACCCTGCTGCGAATGGCTGCAGATGGCGGACAATCGTTTTATCGCGGTGATGATGCAATGAAAACAGTCGCCGACATGCAGAAGCGCGGCTCTCTCTATCAACTCGAGGATTTTACCCGCTACCGGAGCCTTCCCCTCAGCCCGCTTCGCTACGATTACCATGGTTTCAGCATTTATGGCACCCCGCCGCCCTCCTGTTCGATCGTCAGCATAAAACTGGCTTTCGACTTTCTCAAGCTGAATTCGAGCCTGTTCCCTGATAATGCCGAAGAAATGCTTTCGCTCGCCAGAACTGGCCAGCGTGTCATTTCTGCAAAATATCAGGGCATTGCCGCCTGCATTTCTGAACCAGACAGGTTTTTTGCCCTTGCCGACAGCGGTGATGAAGCGGCCGCAGACGTTGATGTATCTATTCCCGAAACCAACACCACCCATCTTTGCGTCTGGGACAAAGATGGTATGATCGTTTCAATGACTCTGACGCTCGGCAATCACTTCGGCACCGGTGAACTGGCACCGGGCGGTTTTTTCTACAACAACGGCCTTCGCAACTATTCCGGGGAGGTAGCCGCATATCCGGAAAATTACCCGGAAAACGCAGGCCCGGTTTCAGCGAAATCTCCACTTATCGTCTGCAGAAACGGGCAGCCCTGGCTGGTAATTGGCGGGGCCGGAGCCGACCGCATCATTTTCAATACCGCGATGACCCTTGCCCGGGTGCTGAAGAACAATGACCTCGAAAGAAGCATTGCAGCACCGAGATTTTACCTCGATTACCGCAATCATCTTACTCTGGAATGGCAACCAGACATCAGACTTCTCGAAACCGCCGGCCGGCTCAGCGAAAACTGCGAAATAAAGGCCGGTTGCGATGACTTTTTCGGGCTGATCAGCGCCATTCAGAAAAAGAAAGACGGCAGCCTGTTAACGGCTGCCGATCAGCGTCGTGATGGTTCCTGCCAGGCCGGAAACTAGAAGGAAACGTCTCCACCTTCTTCGGGCCCCGGATAATAATCATCGTCATCTATGTTACTGCCACCGTTGTTATCGGCAGGCGGAGGAACAGGAGTTTCATCGGCGGAGGCATCGTCTGCCGGCTCGGGTGGTGGCGGAACTTCATCGTCAGTTGCTCCTGATGGCGGCGGAGCATCTTCGCCGGATTCATCATCGGATGGCGGTTCAGGATACTCAGAATCGCCGCCGGTGAAAGAATCGGGTTTGAGCTCGTCGTCGCCCTCTGTTACGTCTGCAGGTTCTTCGCCTGGATCAGCAGGGGGTTCCGGATTGCTTTCCCAGGCTGGGGGGGTATCAGCACCTGGAGTCGGCTGATCTGGTGAGATGGTAATTTCGTCACTACCCTGGAAAGACGGTTCCTGGTATGAATCGATTTCGCCAAACTCATTACCACCAGCCACGGTCAGCTCATCGGGGATTTCTCCAGGCAGAACGCCACCAACCGCTTCTATCTTGGGCAGGCTCAAAGTTTCGAGCATTTTTTCCCGCAGATTGGTCATGTGTTTCATCAATTGCAGACTGCTGTGATAGAAGTTGATAACGATCAATTTCTTGCCAAGCGGAATCAGCACCATATGAGTGTAGAGGCGCTTGTTATTTTTAAGGAAATGAAAAAGAACATTGCCGATTTCAACACCTGCCAGCTCGCTTTTCCATTGATCGAAGAGCCTTGGCTGAAATGGCATCAGGCTTTCTTTGATGGCCTTGCCAACCTGCGAAAGGTTCTGAGCTTCATCGTACGTAGCTCCCTGAATATGCATCAGGAATTGCCCATCAAAAGCTCCAACGGATGCCAGCAGCGCCGGGCTGAGTTTTTCGCGGATAAGGTAATCGCCTGGCACCATAACGCTGAATTCGAAATCCTTGTTGCGAATTGGCCTGAAACCACGTTTTCCGCCATAGAATGGCCGAAGGCTCGCTATGTAATTGTCAACGCCTATTCCTTTCAGGGCATCGCGGAAAGTCTGGGTAAGGCGCTGTTTATTGAGCACGTAGTCGTAGATGAACCAGCGATCTTTGATAAACCGGCAGTAGACAATAAAATCAAACTTGCCGTTCGTTGTATCTATCTTGACAACGACCTTGCTCTGAACCTGCTTGTGATAGCGCGGGTTGGAATAATCAATTTTTGCGCCGGCAGCAACACGGTTCATTACCTTTGACAGAAAGCGAAATTCGTTTCTCTGGGTTTGAATTTGAAACGAGAAGAGTTCACGTGCATCCTCAGGGTCAAGGCGCTTCAACTGGCGATCGAAAAGCAGATCGAGAAATGTCTGCACATCGAAGTTCGCAAGACAGATGTCGTATTCTCCGGCCATCAGTCCGCCCATGAATTCATAAACCATGGGAATCGGGGTCGGCAATTCTGATCTGGCCTCAGGCGGCTCAGGGATGTCGACCAGAAGCCCGTCAGCATCATCTATCTGGGCAAAAGCCATCGAAGTCATTGCCGCGAGCATGAAAAAGACTGCAGAAAGTAATGTTAATGCTTTTTTTGCTACCATGACACAAGACTAAATCACAGGTTGTTAATTGTCAATCAGAGCATTAAGTTTGTTTTCTACCTTGAAGATTGCGGGAACAAAGTGCTAGAATTGCCGGCAGGTTTTGCACAGGGAGGCGACAATGGGCATTGGATTTACCGAACTGGTCGTGATTCTCGTCATCATTCTGATTCTTTTCGGCCCGGGAAAGCTTCCCGAAATAGGTAAAGCTCTTGGTCGCGGCATCAGAGAATTCAAAGATGCCCAGAAAGACCAGCGATCAGAAAAAGAGAATACCGAGAAAAAAGACTAATCACATATCTGGAGATACAGCTTTGAACAAGTTGCATAAGGGAAACATCTTTCGATCCATCTCAATGCTGGTAATGGTCTGCGTGCTGCTGATTCAACCAGTCAGAGCGGATACACCCGAACAGCGGGAGCAATATCGTTACGCTCTTGGGTTGGTGCAGCGCCAGCTCTACGAAGAAGCTGCGAAAGTTCTCACCCGGCTTCTTTCAGAACCAAAGTCTTTTTCGCAGGCTGATGGTGCCCTTTTCTGGCTCGCAGAATCTGAATACAGGCAGAAGAACTATGTTAAATCAGCGGGTCTTTACACCAGACTGCTGAAGGATTACCCCAACAGCATCTTCCGAGATCGTTCCGCTTATGGTCTCGCCTGGGCGCACACCAACGATAATAACCCTAAATCGGCGGTCGAAGCTTTTGCAAAAGTCAGTCGCAACGACCTCAAACTCTGGGTCGACGCAAACATCAAGCGCGGCTTTCTAATGGTCAAATTCAACATGGACGTTGAACAGACGATTAGAAACTATGAAGAACTCCTTAAGGAACCTACCCTGACCGATGCCCAGAGGTTTGAATGCCATCTGCAGGCCGGAGTCGGCAAATTCAACCAGAGCATCTACAAACAGGCCCTCGAGCATTTTGCCAAAGCCCTCGACAAATGCCCGGCTGATAAGCAGCAGGCTCTGCAGTTTTATATCGCTGAAGCAAACTTCAGATTGAAAGATTATGCCACCGCCGCCACTGCTTATGCCAAAACCATGGCCCTGGGTCCAGACACGACTCTCGGCCAGAAATCAGGCTACTCGCTGGCCTGGTGTCATATCCGGCTTTCTGATCCACAAAAAGCGGTCGCCCTGTTCGAAAAACAGGCTGGAAATCCGAACTCATCAGTCAGAAAAGACTCGATCAAAAATCTCATCGACCTGCTGATGAACCTGCACGAATACAATAAGGCCGTCGAATGGATCACCCGCACCGTTGCCGCCCTGGATGCCGCCGACCAGCCGGAGCTGGATTTTATCAAAGGGCTCGCCCTCTCACGCACCGGCGAATTCGAAAAAAGCCTGCGTGCTTTTGAAGATTTTCTCAAGAAATATCCCAAAAGCAGCAAAACCTGGGAAGCTCATTACCAGGCAGGTCTGGTCAACATTTCCCTGGGCCGGTTCAAAGAAGCGATTGACAACTTCGACAAGGTCACGGTTGAAAAAGTCGACCCTGATCTGCGCGAAAAAGCCATCTACCGCATCGGAGAATGCTGGTTCAACCTCGGCAACATTACCCTCGCCGGCGACCACTTCAATAAAGTAATCAAGCAGTTTCCAACCGGAAAAACCCGCTTCGATGCACTTTACCAGCTCGGGGAACTCGCTTACCTTCAGAACAGCTATGCCGAAGCCCTGACCGCTTTCGAAGCTATCGCGGCTTCAGGCAATGAACTTGCTCCCCAGGCAACCTTCAGATCCGGAGAAGTGCTGATGAAGGCTGCGAGATTCGAAGAGGCCATAACCCGCTTTCAGAAATATCTCGATCAGAATGCCAAGGGCAGGCTGAAAGAGGATGCAACCTTCAAAATCGGTCTTTGCTGGCTTGAACTCAAAGACCAGGCTCAGGCACTGGCGGCATTTTCACAACTGCTCGATGCAACCGGTTATTTCCGCCAGGAAGCACGTTTTCACATCGCTGAAATTGCAAGGTCACTGAGCAACTATCCCCTCGCAATTCAGCACTATAAAGCGATTATCACCGAAGAACCCAACCATCCCCTGGCCTCAAGAGCAAGAAGGGCTGCCGGAATGTCACTTTTTGCCAGCGGTGACCATAAGGCGGCCATCGAAACCTTCGCCGCCATCATCAAAGACTACCCCCCTTCCGATGCCGCAATTCCTGAAACAAGACTCTGGCTTGGCAAAAGCCTGATTGCTTCAGGAGACATTGAAGGCGGCGTTCTCGAAGTTCTGAAAGTTCCGGTGCTGTTTCCCGGTAACAGTTATATCGCCGAAGCTTATCTTGAAGCAGCCCGTGGTTATGCGAAACTCAAGAATCTCAACAAATCGCGGATGATGTATGAAGAGGTTCTCAAAGCCAACCCTACCCCGGAATTCAAAGCTGAAGCCGAAGCCGCGCTGAAAAAACCCTGAAGCCAGTTATCGAGGTAAATCTGATCTTGCCAGCTGCAAATATCGCCCGCAGATTCCTGACTGGAATGGGCTTACTCTGCCTGTCGGGCTGTCTGACCCAGCTTTCTGCCTCCGACAGGCTGCCATCGATTTACAAAGGCGTCTTCGATGTCGGAGCGCAGTTCTACGATTTCCAGAATTACCAGAATGTGCCCTATTTTCACGGCGGACTCGACCTCTGTTCCCCGGCCGGAACCGCAATTTATTCGCCGGTAAGTGGAAAAATAGCCGTCAATGACTACAAAATAACCGCCGCCAACGAGCCTCACATGTTCTCGTATGCCAGACGACCATTCAGACGAGGAGAGTCGTCGCAGACTCGTTATCTCGAGGTTGCCATAACCACGTCTGCCGGTCAGTTATGGATGTTTCGCCACGTCGACCCTTCTTCAATACCCGCAGAGATATTCGATTACGCAGAAAATGGCAGGAAATTGCCGGCCGGCAGCATGATCGGCCGGGTTGCCGCATGGCTGCAGCCCGTTCTTCCCGAAAAAAGGCTTTATGATCACCTGCACCTCGAAATTCTCGATGCAGATGGCAGCTATCTTAACCCGGCTGAACTGGTCAAAACAGGCAAAGACTATTATTCGCCTGTCATACACGGGGTATATGCAGCACGACATGGGTCAGCAGAGGCTCGAACTCTCAGCGAAGCTTCCACAACCGAAGTCGCCGGTGACATTGACCTGGTTGTAGCGGTAACTGACCGCATGAACCGGGCCGGTTATCTTCATGCCGTCTACTCGGCAGCCTGGTCACTCGAACAGATTACCAGCGACGGCAGTGCCAGAATGATTGAGCAACGTGAAGTTTTCAGATTCGACAAACTTCCCTTCAAGGGCGAACGGGTGCAGCTCAGCAAGGTGTTTTATCGAAGTCATCTAAACACCCCATCAGGAAAAGTGACCGCCAACGGCAGTACCGGCCCGAGATTCTTTCTGGTCAACCTCACCTGTGGCAGCAAGACCACTGGTTACAGTGCTGAAAATAGCCTGCAGACTGCGGTATACCCTTCAGGGCTATACCGGCTAAATATAACGGTCAACGATCTGGCCGGCAACAGCCGGCAACAGTCATTTTCCATCAGAATAAAAAATTAGAGAGCTCTGGCCTTGACGACAACGAAATCTGTACCACCGAGACTGAGGGTGTCTCCGGGCTTGATCGTCTGTTTGTCTTTTACGGTTCGGCCATTCAGGCGGGTGGAATTAGTTTCGGTCAGTGGAGTTACGCTGACGACACCATTGTTTACCGATATTTCAACATGCTTTCGACTGACTTCTGATGCGGAAATACAGATTTGATTTTCAGAGGAACGCCCGATTCTAATTATACCGCCCTGTGCTTCGTAAGCCTTGCCGTTGCCCTCGATTGCAAACACCATGCGCTCTTTATGCGGAACAAGCCCGCCCTGGTGAGGTGCTTCAACTTTCGGCGCATCCGCTGCCTTCAAAACTGGAATTTCTGGTTCGATCGGGGCAGGCTTCGGGATCACCGGAACTGACATCACAGGCGACGCGGCTTTTATTTCCGGCCTTGCAGCCGGCTTCGGGTCGGGAGCTGGTTCTGGCTTTGCTGCAGATTCAATCTTAGGCGCAGGCGTTGCAGGCACTACAGGCGGCTCAGCCTTTGCCAGATTTTCCTGTTCGTCGGCCAGTCTTCCACTCAATACCGGCGCAACGACTGCTTTGTTCTTGACGGTCTTTTTACCTGCTGACTCAGGCTTTGCAGATGACTGAGAGGTTGCCGGCGCCACTTTTTCCGGTAATGGCGGTGGCACTGGCACAGGAGGAATAACCGGTGCTTCTGAAGGTGCTGGTGCTTCAGACTTTTGGCCTGAAGGCTCAGCATCTTCAGATAATCTTGAAAGAGCGTCAGAAAGAGGCGGCGCTTTGACCGCTGCATGTTTAACGGTTTTCTTACCCTTTGTGTCAACGACAGGTGCGGGTTTTACCGGCTCCTCTACCTCGCCGGTCGTATCTAAACGGGCTTCTACAGATTGCCCGGCAGCAGACTGGCCGGAAGCATCATCAGTTGCCGGCTGAACCGCTTTGGAACTTTCATCTTCCGGGAAATTCTGCTTCCTGGCCTTTTCAAGCTCTTCATAATTCATGAAAAGAGATTTGGTCGACATCATTTCCGGTGCAGTCTTCTGGTATGTCCAGATTTTATAGCCGACCAGACCAAAAATAAGAGCTGCTATAAGAATAATCCAGGAGTTGCCACCGGCATTTTCTGTATTAGAAAAGCTGATCTGATAATCATGAATCAACCCTGAAGCATCGATCATTTTCAGCATCATCGAAGCGGTTCCGTTATGCGGCAGAAACTTAAGTTCGTATACGCCCGAAGACTTTCCGGCTGCGGGTCTTATTTCAATTTCCGCATCACCCTTCTGCTGGATTTCCGGGGTGCCCTGTACGGCTCCCAGGAATTCAAGCCTTGCCGCATCGAACCGCAGACTGACGATGCTGTCGGAAGCATTGGTCTGCAGGGCCACCACAAACAGTTCTTCTGGCCGCACTGTCGATGGCATTTTCAACTCGGCCCCCTGCAGTGCCTGCATGCATATCAGCATCAGAATAACCATTAATCCTGTTTTAAATCTTTTTGGCATAGTCACATCCCTTTCTTCCAACCGGGAAACCATTGCGTTAATTCTTCAACACTGGCCTTATGCGGCCGATGTCCTCCAAAAATCCTGCCGATAAAATTCCGCTTAACCCTTCTTACAGCTTTTTTCTCAAGTGTTTTTGCCAGCAGCTCCGGTTTATCCCATGTGCCGCCAACCGCAAGATCGACATAGGGTACACCGGTCTTTTCATCCTGTAAAGTTACTGTCCATTTTTTTAATTTGCGGCCGATTTCGGTCTGCCGTAAACTCTGCGGATTGATCATCAGTTTGGCATCCAGCTTCATCGCCAGCGGATCGAATTCACTGTTGCCGATTTCAAACCGCAGATGCGGGCCGGCAAAAAGGCCGTCAGCGATGAGAAGGCGCCCCTGAAGGTCTTCGTCTTCCTCGGTGGTAACATAAAAATTCAGCTGCCCGACTCGGAAATCAGGCTTTTCGATGAACTCAGCCCCGGCTTTTGCCATAGTTGCAGGGTCAAGCATCGGCAGAGACGGCACGAATATGTCTTTGAATTCCAGATTGAATACAGCATCCCGCTCGCCATTGTCTTTCCAGTCGGCCTTGAACCCGCCCCCGAGAAAACCCCGCAGTGCTTCACTTTTATCGATCTGAATACTGCTAAAGTCCAGAGCATCCATGTTTCCCTCAAGAGCAAACCTGAATGGCTGCCCCGGTAGAAAACGACCGCCGGCATTCTTCAGCACCAGCCTGCCGTTAAGCAGGCCCAGTTCACATTTCTCGATTTCAACTTCTCCTGTGCCCGGGTTCAATGAGAACCGCACCTGATTATTGCCAATTGGAACGGTGAAAACATGCTGACCGGCATTGTATTGCACCTGCATTGCAGTACTCTGAACCTCTGCCTTCACCAGAGGCCGGGCAAAGGTGCCGGCAACCTCAAGACTGCCATCGAGCCAGCCTTCTTCGGGAAACGAAACTGCTGGAACCTTCATTCCACCTAGCATCGAGAGAATATCGGCCGGATAAATCCTGCCGAATCTGCCACTCAGACTGATTTTTCCGGCCTTGAGCGGGTCTTCCACCCAGCCGCTGCTGACTGAAAAATTAGACCGACCGAAGGAGGCAGCGCAATCACTGACCCCGATCCTGGCATAGCCAGAATCAGATCTTCCCTCAAAATTTAGATTGGCACGCAAATTCTGCACCGATTCCTTGAACGAAGCCAGTCTGATAGAGCCATCTTGCAAATTGGCGCTTCCAGTTGCCACTATTTTATCAGGATTGCCGTTGATAATGAAACTGCCACCTACCGTGCCGGAATCAAGCTGGAAATTCCTGCCCACTTCTGCAGGTAAAAGCCCCTCGGCCAGAAATCCATATAACTTCTTCAGCTCAAGACCCGAAAGCTCTGCTGAAAGACCGTCAAGCACTGGCTTGAAGCCTTTTCCCTGGTTTTCCAGACGTGCTTTTCCCTGAATTTTTACTGCGGCGTCGAGCAGCAAACCTTTTACTTCATCGAGATCGAGAGAAAAAAGCCGATCGCCGCGTTTTTCAAAGCGCAGGCGACCCGAGAATTGCCTGGCAGAAAGCACCGCTGCAGCCTTCGCAGTTTTCAACGGGAAATCTATGTTCAAACTGCCGATATCAACCTGCCCCTTGCCTGACGGAGATGCAAAAGAACCGTTCAAATCCGCCAGCGCTGTAAATTTTCCTGAAAGCGAAAACGGCAATGCAAAACGGCCGATACGGGTGATCTCTCTGGCGAGTTCCTCGATGCTGCTTCCGGTCACCTGCAGTCTGAGGTTGTCAAAGCGGCTTTTGGCAGGCCTGATCACCCCGGAGGCCTTAAAATCGGCCCCGAAAATCGATGAATTGGCATTGACAGCAAGCTTTACCCCAGATGAGGCATTCAATTCACTCACTGCCAGACTTGCCTCAGACCTGCCCAGATCGAAGGTTACATCCTTGATTTTAACAGCAGCATCACCCGCTTTTACAACAGCATTGTAACCCTTGTCAGCGGTTTTCAGCTGCAGATGAAAGGGTAGACGGGCATGCATGGAACCCATACCGATCTGAAGCGCCGGAAACTTAATCCAGCCGTCGAGTTCGGGATTTATGAACGGGCCGCTGCCGAGAAACATGAAATTGAAAGACCCGGCAAGCTCCAACGGGTGTCGTGTCAACATTTCCCGCCCCTCGGGCTGCGTTTTGACCGCTTCCAGCAGTCGGCCAAAGTTACTGCCACCGCCAGACAAACTGACATTTTTAAAGGTTTTAGAGGCAAGATCGGCGTCAATTTCAGCTTTAACGGGAATGCCGTATAATTCAACACCTACCGCAGCTTTTACCGGGCCTGGGCCTGATTTGAAATCATCTTTCTGCCATCCGGCCGAGGCTTCTACCCGACAGCCATCGGCCCAGATCGCCCGACCGCGTCTTACCAGCTGCAGGCGATCGAAACCGGCATTTAGAGTGATTCCGCTTGCTGAGTCGGCATTCAGGATGGCAATATCTTTTCCGGCCAGTTCGATACGATCAAAATCAGGTCTGGCCCGCAGCCCAATGCTGCTCTGAATGCGTTCGGCGGTCATTGCGAAACTTGCTGAGCCAGGTATCGTGATTGCAGTCTGCAATTTGAAATCACTGACGAATGGACTGCCGGCAATGATAGTCGCTGAACCAGATGCGATAAAACGAAGGGCTTCGAGGCCGGCCGCAAGATCGTTAAGTTTTATCCTGCCATTATCGAGGGTTGCAGAGCCATCGAGGCTCATAAAATCTTGCGGATTGCCCCGGCTGACTATTCGCGCCCCGGCAAAGTCTATTGTTACAGCGCTGGTTCGCCAGTTTTCAAACGAGGCAAATCGCGAAGAGACGGTCAATGGCCCTAGAAGGTCAACCCGTCCCAGATAAGTATCAATTTTTCTCTTCAGTTCGTCAGGCAGAAGCTTTAATGGCAGAATGTCAACAGCACTGCCCGAGGCCTGTAACCCGGCAGTGAAGCAGAAATCAGAATACCTGATCTGCTTCCCTGACAATTGCCGCCTGAAGGTGATTTCAGCCCGGCCGGCTTTCCGCTCGATGCGGCCGTCAAATTGATGCAGACCAGGTGAAACTCTGGTATAACTCGCGGCAACAGCAAGCTGCTCGCCACCAATTTCTGAATTAAGCACTGAATAGATACGCGATTCGTCGGCAAAATCCATGAAACCGTTTATCGATGTGGAATAGCTGGCGAGCTCGATGGTCAGACGTTGCATCTCGGCTCGTCGACCGGCTGCCGCCAGAGTTGCCGATAAAGACCTTACCGGTGGAACATAGGGCAGAGAAACGCTCATACTGCCAATTTCAAGACTGATACCGGCATCATAAAGCGGTTTGTCGGCAGCGCAGGCAAATTTCGCCAGCACCGAACCGCTCAGACTGTTTCCATCCGAAAGAATTCCAGATGCAAGATCACTTAATTCTGCAATATGCACAATTCCGGTCAAGCCTCGAATCTTTTCCGGCAGATTTTCAGGGGAACGAGCCCAGACCCATTCGAGATTCAGACGATCGCGCTGGCGCCCGTCGAAAAAGTTGATGCGGCGGCCCGCCTGGCCCAGATTCTCGACAGCAAGATTGAAACTCTGATTCAAAGCATCGAAGCTGGCCGTAAAATTGCCGTTTTCTTTCATGGTGGTTACCTGAAATTTCAGCCAGTCAGCTTTTCCAGGCCGCGAAATTTTGAGAAGATGTGTATTGAAGGTCTTTGCCGGGTGCTTTCGAAGTGAAATATCGACCCCACCAACCTGCCAGGTGGCAGAAGGCAGCCTGATCAGTCTGGCTGCAAATTCATCTTTGATGAGACGATGCGGTGCCGGCACCAGAACCGAGAGATTGTGAATCTGAATATCCTCAAGATACTGGTCAGCCAGAACCTGAGCTTTATCACGCTTCTGCCAGACATTTTCATCAGCGGAATTTCCAACTTTTCCATTCACAGAAACAGCAGAGCTGGCTGCCTGTGCCACAGAATCGTCAGAAAAATCCCAGTTTCCACGCCCGGTGTCATTGCGTCTGACTGTAAGAATCGGGCTATCAATGATAAGTTTCTGAAGAACCAGCCGGCCGAAAAGAATGTCCAGCAGCGAATACTTCAATGATACTTTCGGCACGGTCAGAAGGGTCGCACCCGTCTCAAAATGCGGATTCTGAACCAGGATGTTTTCGAGATCGACACCTTTCAGGAGATTGCCGGAAAACTTGCCGATTACCAGGGTAAAGCGGCCTTGAGTCAGATTCGGAATTATACCCTGTTTGATGTGCCCTTCAATAAGATCTGAGTTCAGCCTGAAGAAATTGATGAAGAATACCAGAGCCAGTAAAAAGAAGCAGAATGCAGACAGCATGAGAAGACGCCGCAACCATCTACGAAAAAGACGACGACGACCGCCGACTTCCTGATGCTGCTGCCGGCGTTTTTCAAGTTCCTGCGCCAGGCTCTCAAGCCTCTTGGAATTCTGATCTTCCATTTTCAGAATTTTACCATATTATCAATAAAAATCTATTTTTATGTACCCTGCCATAACACGAACAGGGCGAACTTGATTTTTATAGCCATTACGGCTAGACTATGCCGCATGTTCAAACCTGACCAGATTATCGGCAGACATTACAAGGTACTGTCACAACTCGGGGCCGGAGGCATGGGCGCCGTCTATCGCGCCCTCGACATCAATCTGGGCCGCGAAGTTGCGATCAAGTTCCTTCTTGCCGAAATCGCCAGAGACGAAGATGTTGTCAAACGCTTTCTCAATGAAGGACGCGTTATCGCGACGATAAACCACCCAGCAGTAATCAGCGTCTACGCTTCAGATGTAGAAGAAGAGACCGGCATGCCCTTTCTGGTCATGGAATTCATCGACGGCAGAAATCTGTCTCACTTCAAAGAGGTTCTGCGCCAGGAACCGGTCGCCCTGATCAATCATTTCATTCAGCTGTTCAGTGGTATTCACGCCTGCCATCAGAAGGGCATCATCCATCGTGACCTGAAGCCGGAAAACGTGCTGATCAACAAAGAAGGTCAGCTGAAAATTCTCGACTTCGGCATCGCAAAATCCGCCACCCGACAGACGCGAACCGGCATCGCTATGGGTACGCCGCATTACATGTCGCCTGAGCAATGCCTTGGCAAACAGGATATTACCAGCAAAACCGACGTTTATGCAGCGGGCATCATGCTCTTTGAAATGCTGCTCGGGAAACCGCCGTTCAATCTCGACGGCCATGCCGATGACCCTGCCCTGGCGATCGCCCTGATGCATCTCAATGCCAACCCCGATTTTTCCGGTTTTGAAAAATTACCGGAAGGTGACCGCTTCAAGTCACTCATCGAGCGAATGCTGGCCAAAAAACCGGAAGCCCGCCCGGAAATTCCCGAAATCCTTGAAAGCCTCAAACAGATTCTCAATCGCCTGAGAAACAGCCAGGGTGAAGCAGCAGAATCTGCCCCTGTCGAAGATTCAGCCAACACGATCGGTGAAATATACCAGATTCAGAAAGAAATCGGCACCGGCGGCATGGGGAAGGTTTATCGTGCTCTCGATACCTCATTGAACCGGGTCGTGGCCATCAAAGTTCTGCACGCACAGACAACCGATGACCACAGCCTGGTCGACAGATTCATCCAGGAAGGCCAGACCCTGGCAACGGTCGGCCATCGCAATGTCATGGGCATCTATGCCTCTGCACGTGACAAATCGACGAAACGCCCATTCCTGGTTATGGAATACATTGAAGGCAAACCTCTTTCACAGCTGAAGAATGCCATCCAGAAAGATTGCCGTCAGTCGGTTCCGATCATGATGCAACTGGCAGAGGGTATTTCCGCGTGCCATGAAAAGGGCATCGTCCACCGCGACCTGAAACCTTCCAATATTATCATCACCCCTGAAGGCATCGTCAAAATTCTTGATTTCGGCATCGCCAAAACTCAGACCCATCTGACCAAAACCGGCATGACCATGGGAACTCCAGAATACATGTCGCCCGAGCAATGTACCGGCAGTAAAAATATATCCGGCAAATCCGATATTTACTCTCTCGGGATCATTTTCTGGGAGCTCATTTTCGGCTCCGTTCCTTACAAAGCTGAAGACTCCCAGAACCCTGAGCTTTCGATTGCCCTGAAACACATCGAGGGAACTTTACCTGCGCAGGCGGCAATTCCCGATGTAACCCTGGTTCCGGTTATCGGCCTGGTTAGAAAAATGCTCGATAAAAACCCGGATGCCCGCCCTGAAGAAGGTGTAATCATCGACACTCTCGAAGCTTATCTGCTTGAACATGCGCCCGAAAATGTCGCGCGTTCAAACACCGGTCGCCGGTCAGCTTCCAAATCCGGTATCTCTTCGCTTTCAGGCCTGGTCCAGAAAGCCGAAAACCCCTCAACAGGATACAGAAAAATTGTTGCCGCTATTGCTGTTCTTGCGGTCGGAGGCGGTATTGCCGCCTGGAAATTCGGCTTTCTGAATTCCGTAGATCCCAAAGATCGCGCAAACATCATCAATGCCATGATCAAAAACGGCAGTTATAACGATGCCAGGCAAAGTATCGATGAATTTTCCCTGACCCCCGAAGGCCGCGAAAAAGTTCAACCTTTGAAGATAGCTTTGAGCCAGGCCATGTTGACCAGCGCCGGCGAAGCGGAAACCGCTCTCGACTACCAGAAGGCAATCGATCTTTGTGGTCAGGCTATTGCGCTCGATCCGGGGAACCCGCGTGGAACCCTGACCCTGGCCAGGTTGCAGCAGGAAAAGGAAAAATACGATCGTCAGAAGGAAAAAATTGAGAATCTCAATCGTCGGGCCCTGGTACTTCTTGAAAAGGCAGAACCCGCCTCTGGAACCGAGGAACTGGCGGGCATAGTCAATGAACTGACTGCCGCAGGTATGGCCAGCAACAGTGCAGAAATAGCGGTTACCTGGAAAACCAGATTCTTAAATCTTGGTGAAGCGACGCTCAACGACAACCCGCAGCGGTCTCTGGCATATTTCAACGATCTGCGCAGATATTTTCCCGATGACGCAAAAAACAATGAGCTGATCGAACGCGCTGCCAGCCAGACAAAATTTCTCGAAGAACAGCTTGCGCAAACGACAATGCTGAACACGCTGAAAACAGCTCTCGACGCAGCTATTACCAGCTATGTGCCCGGGCAGAATCCAGAAATGTTGTTGCAGCAGATCAAAAAGGTGCAGCAACTGGGTGACAACCAGTCGGCTGATCAATTCAGCCGCAAGCTCGCGGACAAAATTGGCGGTGAAGCTGAAACCATGATCGTAAATGATCCCCAGAAGGCTATCGAACTGTTCGGCATCGCCAGAAAAATCTGCCCCGATATTACCGGAATCGATACCAAAATCAGACTTGCCGAAGAAAGCCTCAAAACTCTGCAATCCCAGGAAGAGCTGAAAAAAGAACAGGAAATTCTCTCTCAGCAGGTTCTCGAAACCATAAACAGTCTTAGCCCTCCCGCTCCAGCCGATCAGGCTCTGGAGTTGATAAACAAACTCAGCAACCTGCCCGGTGGCCGGGAATCGGCCGAAAAACACCGGGAAACCATTTATCAGAAATACTTCGCTTTTCTTTCAGATCAACTTGAAAAAAACCCGGCCGCGGCTGAACAGGTAGTCAAAATCTGCCTGCAGATCAGACCAGATGCCCAGGGGCTCAGCGAACTTGAAAACCGGATAAAACAAAAAATAGCTGAGGAAGAAACCCGCAAAGCCTCTGAAGCCGATAAGGCCAGGCAGCAGAAACATGAGAAGGCCAGAAACGACATATTTGCTGCCATTAAGAAGGCCAGGCTTCCTGATGAAATCAAAAACATCAGAAAAGCGATCAAAGCACTTGAAACCGATTTTGCCGACAGCGAAAGCACCGGCAAGCTCGAACAGCATCTGCTTACCAAATGCCGCGACGAGCTGAAAAGACTGGAGCAGTCTGCTCCTGATAAAGCGCTGACGCTTATTATCAATCTCAAAACCACTTTGTCAGATCAGACTGACTTTGTGAAGGAAATAGCTGCCAAAGAAGCTTCACTGGCAGAAAAAGCCGAAAAGGCGAAGATTGAAGCCGAAGAAAAAGCGAAGGCCGAAGCTGAAGCTCAGGCAAAAGCCAGACTCGAAGCTGAAGAAAAAGCAAAGATTGAAGCTGAGCAGAAAGCAAAAGATGAAGCGGCCGCCAAAATCAAAGCAGAAGAAGAAGCCAGAGTCAGAGCCGAAGCGGAGGCAAAAGCCCAGGCTGATGCTAAAGCAAAAGCGGCTGAAGAAGAAAAAGCAAAACTTCTTGCCGATCAGAAAGCTAAAGAGGAGGCTGAAGCCAAAGCCAGAGCAGAGGCCGAAGCAAAAGCCGCCAAAGAGCTTACCGTCGGCCCATCCGGAAACTATAAAAGCCTTTCCGAAGCGGTCAAAGCCGCCAAAGATGGTGCAACAATCACTGTTCAGCCCGGAACCTACAATGAAGCCGTTAATGTCAGTTCAGGCATCACAATTACCGGCACCTCCGCTTCCGGCTGCATCCTAACCTCAAAAAGCGGCGCAACGCTGACACTGGGTTCAAACTGTAAAATAACCGGCCTGACGATCACCAACAGTTCTTCTTCTTCGACTCCAACGGTTAAAATCACCGGCGGTTCAGCGACGATCAGCAACTGTATCCTTGCAAACAGCACTCCGTCAAGCGCCCCGAACTTCGTTGCTGCCATAGAGATTTCCGGAGGCAGTCCCACGATAAGTAACAACCAGATAAACGGCTCCAAGGGCATGGGTGTAACAGTATTTGGCGGTAATCCATCCATTTCCGGAAATACCATAACCGGCTGTTCGATTTACGGCCTCTGGTTCAGCGGCAGCACCAGCGCCAGTGTTAAACAGAACACCATCAAAAACAGTGGCAAATCGGGCATTGGAATCAAAGCCGGCGCTGCTCCGTCGATTGTCAATAATACCATTCAAGGAAACGGTGAAAACGGCATGCTGATCTATGCCGGTGGCGCAGGTAAAATTGACGATAACCGCATCAGCGACAACAATCTCTGCGGCATCGAAGTCTGGGATGCAAAGCCCCAGTCGATCAACGGTAATACTTTCGAAAACAATCGCAAGGACGCCCTGTTTATAAGAGGTTCTAAAGCAGCGGTCCGGCTGGGCAAAAACCAGTTCAGCGGCAACCGTGGCGAAGACGTAAAAAATCAAGGCGGACAGATAGTTCCGTACTGATAACTTTTAAGAGGAGTTGAAAATGAAACTTGTAAATCTGACCATTTTAGCTGGCACCTTTGTTCTGGCAGGAATGAACATCGCTCTGGCCGAATCTCAATCTTTCTCAAGAATGTTCAGCTATGATCCGCATCCATCCCAGGCCGAATTTGCACAACCGGCTGCTTACAACGGTGAAAACCTCAAGCACCAGGTTGTTTTTCACGAAACCTGGAAAAGCGTCAAAGACAAGGATTATCTGCAGTCACTCGAGTTCACCCTTCAGGCAGTCAACAGTTCCGGAATAGTGGCTGAAGCGAAAACCGGGCCTTTTACGGTCAAAAAAATCTCTAAAGGCCAGAAGGTTGGTGAAGCAAAGCTTGGCGACAACATCATGACCGTAACCATCGATGAATTTGACAAATCTGGCTCGGGCGTCACTGACATAACGCTGACATTCAAGCTCGACACCGCCGGAACCTCTGACAGCAAAACCCAACCCTCATCATCCGATGCGCCTCCGGCTCGAACTTTGGCGACTTCCCCCGTTTTGGTGCCGTCTTCAGAATCTCCTGCTGTGGCAAAGGCAGTTCCAGCATTTGTCAAAACAAATGCCGGCCTTTATTTCTGCGAAAAGCTGGTTGAAAAAGCAGCCACTCTGCCGGCCTCTCAGACCGCCGCCCGCCTGAGCCTGCTCAAAAAGGCTCTCGGCGCCGCCCCTGCCGCTGAATCGTCGCCAGATGCGGCAGCATTCAGAGCCAAAGTCAGCGCGCAGATCAGCGAGCTCGAAAACCAGAAGCCGGCAGCCGGCAGTAAACCAGTTGCAGCAGAGCCTGTTGCGCCTCCCCTCATATCTGAATCACAACCCATAGTTCCTGTCACGCCACCCGCAATTACTGACAAAACTGACAACAAACCTGTTGCGGCTTCCACAGCGATCCCTCCGGCAGCACTAGAGCTTTATCAGAGCGCCCGCAGTCTGTTCGCCCAGGAAAAAGGCCCGGAAGGACGCGAAGCTCTGCGCAAAGCTCTGGAAATTGCCCCCGACTACCAGGATGCCCTGCAGCTGCTCGGCGACAACGCTTATGGCAACAGCAAATACGGTCGCGCCAAAGAAGCCTATGATCGTCTGATAAACCTTAATGAGCGCAATCCCGATGCTCTGCTCAAATACTTCAAGTCCTGCTATTATCTTGGTGAAGGCTCTGATGCTGTTTTACGCCTGGCCGCCATCAAAGACAAATACCCTACCGACAACCGCGTCAAAATTGCGGTTGCCGAAGCTTATTTCCAGCTGGGAGATCAGGTGAATGCCGAAACCTTGTGCAGCGAAGTTCTCGCCGCAGCTCCTGATAACAGTCAGGCTAAAGATCTTCTGCAGAGAATAAGGAAGCAGCAAAAATGACGCCCCCCCCCGGAACAGAAAACCATAAAGCTTTTCTGTTCTGCGAGCGCCTGCTGGATATCGGAGCAATCCTTGGTCTGTGCTATATAGCCATGGAGCCGTCATTTGGTTCCATGGCCTTTTTTACCAGATTTGCCGACCTTACCGACCGCCTGTTTTTCTTCATTTATTTCTTTCACCTGCTATTTGGTGCTGTTCTTATAAGAAGCATCGGCAACTTCTGTTCCAGTCATTTTTTCGATCTGATCTTTTTCGCTCCTCTGTTTCTCCTGAACTTCAGAGGAGTTCAATCAACCCATATTCTTCTTATCAGGCAGGGGCTGACATTTTTCAGTAATTATCTGCAGTCTTACACCCTTGGGCACCTCGCCGATTCTATCGCCAGGCAGCCAGCCCGGCTGGTTTTTACCAGTTTTCTCGGGGTGATTCTGCTCGGATCCCTGATCCTTGTCCTGCCTATTTCGGTGACGCCAGGCCATCAACCCTCCTTGCTTTCAGCTTTGTTCACCTCAACTTCAGCGGTATGTGTTACCGGCCTGGCTGTCGAAGATACCGGAGCCTATTTTTCTACTTTCGGACAATTCGCTCTCGTTCTGCTTATTCAAATCGGCGGTCTCGGCCTCATGACCATGTCGGCAGGCATTTCTCTGATTGCCGGCAAACGCATGGGTATGACCCATACTTCAGTAATGCAGGAAATGCTGGATGTTTCTGATTTAACAAGTCTTAGAAAGACTTTGAAGGATATTTTTCTCTGGGCATTTCTGATCGAATCCATCGGAGCAGTGATTCTCAGTATCAGGCTTTTCACACTTACCGGATGCAGCGGGGTCGAAGCGGCTTATTCAGGAGTTTTTCATTCAATTTCAGCTTTCTGCAATGCCGGTTTTTCGATCTATTCAGACAATCTTGTCGGGTTCAACGGCGATCCGGTGATCAATTTTACCATCATGGGTCTCATTGTGAGCGGTGGCCTTGGTTTTACAGTGCTGGCAGCCTTGAATTCATACTTTCTTGGAGCAAAGAATCACCGGCTGAATACCCACGCCTGGCTGGTAATTTTCGTAAGCGTCATCCTCATTTTTGCAGGTGCCCTGGTTATTCTGGCGCTTGAACACGAGTCACCGTGCATGAGCAGTTTTTCATTATCTGAAAAAGTTATGGCTGCCCTTTTCCAGTCGGTATCTACCCGAACCGCCGGGTTCAATACCATTGATTTCACCGGTCTGAAAACCAGTACTCTGTTTTTCATGTCGATTCTCATGTTTATCGGAGCCTCGCCAGGTTCTACCGGCGGCGGCATCAAAACTACAACCTTTGCAACTCTCTGGCTGTTCGTTCTGGCTAAGCTGCGCGGCAATTCGCAGGTTAATGTCCGGGGCCGGCGCATTCCTGACGAAACGATAATGAAAGCTTTTTTAATTGTCGCCATTTCGATGGTTCTTATTGCTTCGTTTGTGTTCATGCTCATTCTGACCGAAGAACATCAGCTGATACAGATCATTTTCGAGGCAGTTTCGGCCTTCGCAACCGTAGGGCTTTCAACCGGCATAACCCCGGTTCTATCGGTTGCAGGCAAGCTTCTTATCATCATTCTTATGTTCATCGGACGCATCGGTCCTCTGACCATGGCTTTGTCAATTACCG
Source organism: uncultured bacterium (assembly GCA_964474705.1). Taxonomy (GTDB): domain Bacteria; phylum Muiribacteriota; class Ozemobacteria; order Ozemobacterales; family Ozemobacteraceae; genus Rifleibacterium. The sequence goes on along the minus strand of CAYYUI010000002.1, from coordinate 67,965 downwards.
CCCAGACCGGTCGCGTCAATGTTCAATACCCTGAGACCAGAGTGCTGGTAGGCTGACAGGAGGAAATCAATGCAATATGCAGTTATTGGAATGGGAAGATTTGGAGCGAAGCTCGCTACCTCAATTTTTGCGCGTGGCGGCGAAGTCATGGCTATCGATATCGACCCTGAAGCCATCGATGCCGTCAAAGATCATGTCAGCCAGGCAGTCATCTGTGACTGCACCAGCGAAAAGGCAATGCGCGAACTTGGCGTGCAGGATCTCGATGTAGCCATCGTTGCCGTTGGCGATAACATCGAGACCAGCATCATGGTTACCGCCATTCTCAAACGCCTTGGAGTGCACAGAATCCTGTCGCGCTCACTGAGCAAAATGCAGGGGCAGATTCTCTCCGAAGTCGGTGCTCACGAAGTTTTTTCTCTTGAAGAACAGATGGGCGAACAGATTGCCGATCGCCTCATTTCCCCGCACATAATCGAGAGCATCAAGCTGAGCTCCGGCCATTCGCTGATCGAAATCGAACCGCCGGCCGCCTTTCTTGGAAAGAACCTTAAGGAACTTTCACTGCGCGCCAATTATGGAGTAAACGTCATCGCGATCAAAACCCGCAAGCCGGCAATCAATGAGAAAGGCGAAAACATTGTAAAAGTGGTTCTCAATGACCTGCCATCACCTGATGAAAAAATCACCAGCAACGACATTCTCGTACTCGTCGGCCGCGATGAAAAAATCAGACAGATTTCTGAACTCGACACCACGGAGGCCTAGCCATGATGCGCATTTCGATGGAAAAAAGATTCAAGATCGGCACCGCCTTCAATATCATCCTGATGGTATTTTTCGGCTTCGTATCTGTTTATCATATTTATCTCTTCGATCTTAGCATCAGAAGCAACCTTGAAAACGATATCAGGCTTTTTCTGACCACCGAAAAAAACGTCCGCGATTGCCATGCTCTGCGACAAAGAGCAAACGAACTTATTTTCTCTGACAACAACCAGCGCCCTGAGGCAGCAAAAAACACTCTCAAATTCAGAGACGACAGCCTGGAATATCTCAATCAGATATCGACAATAATTGCCAGTGAAAGTAATCTGCTCGAAAGTGCCACCCGTCAGATCAGATTGCTGACCGGCCAGGAAATCGCTTCCGGAGAATTTGCCATCCGGCGTAGTGAAATTGCGGAGAATCTGCAGAAAATAGCCACCGAGCTGCTCTATATGCGAAACCGCAGTCTGACGATTCTGACAGCCAGAAAAGACGCTATTTCCCACGCCAGCCGCAACTTTGAAAACCGCATCATACTGATTGTGGTTCTTACCGCGGTAATCGCTTTTATCGCCCTGTTCTTTCTTTCACACCAGATCAAATTGCCAACCCGCAAGATCATCGAAATCATCAGAAAAATCCGCGATGGTAATTACGCGATTCCAGTTCGCTCTCATACCGGTAACGAGGTCGATCAGATTGTTTCCGGCCTGTCGACAATGGCCGAGAATCTTCGGATCAGAGACCAGCTGAAGCTTGACAAGATTCAACTCGAGAAAAAACGCTTTGCGGCCCTGGCGAATTTTCTCAATGTTCCGGTGATGATGATCAACGATGAAAAAAAGATCGCATTTGCCAACGATGAATTGATGACCCTGTTCAAAGTCACTCTGGATGAGCTTTATGAAGTTGATTTCGCACAGGCCCCTATTCCGGTGGAGCTTCGTGAAAAGGTTACATCATTGATCAACGAAAAAAAATGGGTTGACAACGAACAATGTGACATCATCGGCGAAAATTACGCTTTCGACCTGCACCTGAGCCTGATTCCGGTTAAATCAGCCGAAAACCCGGCTGCTTCCGTGATCGTCACCCTGGGCCGCATCGACAGCCGCAAGCGCCTGTCCCAAACGCTTGCCAAAGCATAAATACAGCATTTTGCGTTGAGCAGATTTGCACTTGAATGGCTGCTGATCTGACAGGTAATTTGCTTTTTTCCGGAAAAATGCTATATTCTTAATGACACTATTTATGGGGCGTTAACAATGGAAAAGTTGCTGCAGCTGCTGAATGCCTGCTGGGTCGTTCTGGCCCAGATGTCTCCCTATCTGATTCTAGGTTTCCTGATCTCGGGAAGTCTGTCTGTTTTTATTTCCCCGCGCTGGGTTGAAAAACATCTCGGCACCGGGCGCATAAGTTCGGTTATCAAGGCAACCCTTTTGGGTGTGCCTCTCCCCCTGTGTTCATGTGGGGTTATTCCGGTCGCCGCTTCTCTACGCCAGCATGGTGCCAGCAAAGGCGCTACGACCTCTTTTCTTATTTCGACTCCCCAGACCGGTGTTGATTCAATAATGGCTACCTGGGGGCTGCTTGGGCCATTTTTTGCATTTTTCCGACCTTTGGCTGCCTTGATAACCGGCATAATCGGAGGCCTGGCGGTCTCGTTCAGCGACCCGGAAGACATGGCAAGACCAGAATCAGCAAACGTTGAAGCGTATGCAAATGACAAACAGCTCTCATTTCCCGAGAAAATGACTACGGCCCTGCGTTACGCATTCATAACTCTGCCTGGCGATATTTCGAAGGCGCTTGCCGTTGGTGTTCTGATCGCAGGCATTATTTCAACCTTCGTTTCAGGTGGCTGGATAAACAACTACCTTGGCAATTACTATCTGACCCTGCTTATGATGGTAGCCATCGGAATACCCGTATATGTCTGCTCTACCTCTTCGATACCGATTGCCCTGGCATTCATAAACATGGGGGTAACGCCGGGGGCTGCTTTTGTCTTTCTTATTTCAGGCCCGGCAACCAATGCCGCCGCCATCTCGGTCATCTGGAAAATCCTCGGCCGGGCCTCGGCAGCCATCTATCTGCTGACGATATTTTTCGGTTCTCTGGCGGGCGGATTAATACTCGATCTGCTTGACAGCCGCTTTTCTGAAGCGGGCATGAAGGCAATCGTTCCCGCCTGTCATACCGAATTAAGCACACTTGAAACTGCCAGCGCCGTCTTCATGCTTGCCATAATGCTTTATGCCTGGTATAACAATCGCCGCGCCAGAGCGTGCTGCTCCTCCTGTGCGACCAATGAAAACGCGAATGTTTCTACAGAAGAAGTAACCCTCACCCTTTCCGTCGAGGGCATGAGCTGCAATCGCTGTGTAGAAGCAGTTAAACGTGCAATTCTCGAAGTCAATGGTGTCAACACGGCAACCGTTCTGCTTGCCGAAAAGAAAGCCTATATCAATGGGCACGCGGTAAACCCTGAAGCAGTGGTTAATACAATAAACAGCCTCGGATATTCGGCAAAAAAACTTTTTTAAGCACCTTTTTCTGAAATAATCGGCATTTTCAGCAGCGGTTTGTGCACGAGGTATTGACGCGGCCAACAATGTAGTTTAGAATCCATGCATGACTTCAAAAAAGCTGTTGTATTTTCCAGTGCTTTTAATTCTGGTCACGCTGATTTTATGTTCTGCTGTCAGCGAAGCCTCCTACCTCGACGTGTCCAGAAACGTACGGGTTGGCCTGACTATTCTTGGCCGGCCTCAGGCTTTTTCGATCGAACCGAGCACCGGTTATATCGAAATTTTTGATGGCAGCCGCAATCATTCGATCTATTCGGGCAAAGCAGCGAGAATTCAGTTGAACCTTCTCAAAGATGGTAAAACCCGCCTGACTGTCGATGAACGCAAAACCCTCTATTTCAATGATAAAGAATTGCTTTTTTCTGCAGTTGGTCGGGTTCCGATCAATCTAAAAATCCGCGGTGGCAACGGCAAAAGTTTTTCTTACCGCGGCACTCTTGCCATAGCCCCAGAACGCGGCGGGCTCTTCGCAGTCAACATCGTCGACATGGAAGACTACCTCAAATCGGTAGTTCCGTGCGAAATATCGGTTAAAGCTCCAGATGCCGCCCAGGAAGCCCAGACCATCGCCGCCCGCACCTATGCGGTACGGCATATCGACCGTCATGGAAAAGATCAGCGCTACCAGGTCTGCGACACAGTTCACTGCCAGGTTTACACCGGCATCCTCAGAGAAACGCAACTGGCCTCAAAAGCAGTAAAAAAGACCGAGGGGCAGATTCTTTCCTTCGCCAAAGCTCCTGCAAATACCGTTTATCATTCTAACTGCGGCGGCTATCTTATCAGCAGCAAAGCTGCCTGGTCCGGCAGTGAGATTCCATACCTGGTCAGTCATTTCGACGGGCCTCCAGGCGAAGACCCATTCTGCTCATACGGCAACCGCTATCGCCAGAACAAACCGACCGGAAAATTTCCCAAGCCTGATCCACAGTTGAAGGTGAAGCCTCTGCCCTGGAATGCCCGCAAACTTGTCAGCAAAAATTACGGGCACCGCGTCGGCATGTGCCAGGATGGCGCGATCGGCATGGCCCTGGCTGGTTACAGTGCCCGCCAGATTCTTGCTTTTTACTACCCCGGCACCCGTCTTGAATCCCTCGGCTACGCAGGCCCCGGCATTCAGGTTCCACCAGAACCCGACCAGAAACCGATCATAGTTGCAGCAACTCCTGAAGCGGTTACGGTAGTCGCTCCACCGCCAGAGAAGAATCTGCTGCCGCTTGAAGGGCCGATCAACCCGACTCAGATCAGCGCCCTGATGCGAAAAAATACGCCTTCTGAAGCTCGCAAAAAAAATATTCTTACCACCCTCAAGGAAATTTCCACCGTCAGAGCCGGTAATACCGCTCTCGGCGTCAGAAAAGTTTTCTGGACTCCGGCAGACCCGGGCATATCGCGCAACCGCAGAATTTTCTGATCATGATCCGAGCCATTCTTCTTGAAAACTTTCTTTTCATGCCCAAAGCCGAACTGGCTTTTTCGCCCGGCCTCAACGTCATCACCGGTGAAACCGGAGCCGGAAAAAGCGTCCTTCTCGAAGCAGTCAAGCTGCTCCTCGGGAAAAAGGCCCGCACCGGGCTTGTTTTACCCGGCCAGACATCTGCAAAAATCGGTGCCGAATTCGACATCTCAGGGCACGCTGAGCTGGCCGCCTTTCTCGAGGAATCAGGTTTTCGCAATGAAGAAGAACCGCAGACGCTTGCCATCAGCCGGACATTCAAAGAAGAAGGAACCGGGCGTGTTCTGGTAAACGGAATCCTGACCACCGCCGCCTTCCTCAAGCAGCTCGGCCCTTTCCTCATGGAAATCCACGGGCAGAATGAGCACCAGACCCTGCTGCTGCCGGATGTTCAGAAGCAGCTTCTCGACCGAACCGGGTCTTCACAGTTTCGCAGCAGTCTTGCCGAATTGCGTCGCGTCCATCACGAGCGTCAGACCCTCACCGAAAAACTTCTTGACCTCGAAAACCGCCAGCAGCAGTCTGCCAACCGTATCGACGAACTGCAGGCTTCCATGCAGGAACTCAGTGCCCTGAACCTTAGCGATCCCGACGAAGAGGCAAAACTCAAAGAGCATCTGAAAAAACTGAGTAATTCAGAGGCTATCATCAACAGCCTGCAGACAGCCGTCGGCATTCTTACAGGCAGCGAAGAGCAGACCGGTGCGACCATGCAGTCCTACCGGGCCGCCGAACAGCTTAAAAAGATAGCCGGTCTCGACCGGGACTTTGAAGATGCCTATCAGCGCTGTAATAATGCTTATTATGAACTGAAAGCTCTCGAAGGCGATCTCGAGGCCCTTGCCGAAAACACTGATCTCGACCCAGAGCGCCTCAACCAGATTCAGGAAAGACTGGCCGCCATTTCGAAAGCCTGCCGGAAATATGCCACAGATTTTGCCGGCTTGTTTGATCTCAAGAACACCATCAGCGCTGAACTTGAAGAATTACTCGCACCCGATCTCACCCGCGATCGTTTGAAAAAAGAGCTCAGCGCCGTCGATCGCCGTTTCCAGGAACTCGTCAGCACGACAAGCCGTGAACGCCAGAAACTTGCTGAAGCCCTCAATAAAAAGGTATCGCGTGAAATGGCAAGTCTCGGCTTCAACGCTGCGGTTTTCAAAGCCGAACTCATGCCGGTTACCCCCGGCGCTTCGGGTGCCGAAAGCATCGAATTTATGGTTTCTCTCAACCCCGGTTCGCCGGGCGGCCCTCTGCGCAAAATCGCTTCCGGCGGGGAACTCTCAAGAGTTGCTCTGGCGATAAAGAAGGTTCTGGCCAGTTGTGATGCCCTGCCGACTCTGGTATTCGACGAAATCGACGCCGGGATCGGGGGAAAGACTGCTGAAGCTGTTGCCGAAAGCCTGCGCAGCCTCGGCAACGAAAAGCAGGTTTTGCTCGTCACTCATCTGCATCAGATCGCCAAAGAAGGCAACCACCATTTTACGGTCAGCAAAAGTGTCGAAAATGACCAGACGACCGTCATGATCAGGCGCGTTGAAAATGCAGAGCGGGTTGAGGAAATTGCCCGTATGCTTGGTCAGACCGACAGTCAGGGCCGCGAATTCGCCCGCAGTCTGCTCGAAAAACGCGCGGCTGCCTGACGGTTAACGAAAAGCGCTGTAAGGCACGCCGTTGATTCCTGGCTGCTGGCTTGCAGAATGCACCGCAAACACCCCATCGGAAGCAATACCCCACTGCCAGTCGAAGGCACCGGTCATCGGATCGACATAAGCCCGGCGCAGAAACTTTCGCCCACCAGCATCGCATAGCAGTTCATCAAGATTGGCAGGCTGCCGGCCATTGCATCTGGCAAATTTGCTTACCGCCCGGCGGAATTCACCGAGCTTGAAGCGCAGATCTTCTTCGTGACTGCGTCTGACCTCAAGATCAGCACGCGGAATGACGACTGAAAGACCAATAGCCATAAGAACCAGAGCAACCGTCAGCACCAGCAGTGAAATTCCGGAACGCTCAGAAATCTGCATAAGGTACACCATCGAGACTGGCACCTTCAGCACCCGATTTGATGTCGTAAACATCTGACAAACCGGGTTCAGAGGGCACAACCAACCAGGTATCACTGCGATCCGTAAAAGGGTCTGCCGGAACAGCCCGGATGTAACCTTCAGTCACCAGCACATCGAGTTTTTCAGGCCATTTTTCGTGATCTTTGTAATAATTGTTGAGGGTAATGCGGAAGGTATGCAGGCTGTTTTTAAGCGCTGTTTCACGGGCACGCATAATTGTTTTGCCATAAACAGGCACCACGGTTGCATAAAGCACCCCGATTATGGCCACGACGACGCTCATTTCGACAAGCGTGAAACCTCTTCTGCCACGGCTGCTGTTCATAATTACCCCCTGGCCCCACGGTAGAAATCGAGAAAATCTTCGCCGGCGGTGCGCTCGAGATCGTTTTTGAGATAGAGCTTCTGAACGACCTGCGCAAACAGCTGGCTACCCGGCCCGACACTGGTGATATTGGGTTCAAGCTGTGAAATTTTGCCTTTCTGAACAATGCTCATCGCAGTGTTGTTCATTACCAGAGTCTCGTGAACAGGCACCACGCGCTTGCCGCCCATATCGGCAATCAGCATCTGCGAACAGATTCCCTGCAGATTTTCAGCCAGCACCTGACAGACATATTCACGGTCAGGCTCGGGAAATGAGAAGATGAATTTTTCGAGAGTGTTGACAATTCCAAGCGTCTGCATGCTCAGAATGACAAAATGACCGCCGGCAACGTATTCCACAATGTTCCGAAATGGAATTTCCCGTTTGAGATCGCCAATCACCAGGACATCCACATCCATACGCTTGGCAAAGTTGATGCCCTGCTCGATCTGGTTGATATCCTTGCGGAACTGCCTCTGAGAAATGCGGCAGCGCTTGGGTTCAAAGTTGAATTCGATCGGATCTTCGATGATCAGCACATGCCGTGGATGCATCTGGTTAATGCGCTCCACGATTGCGGCAAGCGAGGTTGAAATGCCTGATCTGGCAGGCCCTGCGATTATGAAAATACCCTTGCGGGCATCGATAATCGGTGTAAGAGCGTCAGGAAACCTGATTTCTTCGAGACTGGGAATCTTGTTGTTGATGATTTTGATCAGGGCGACCGGCTTCTGTTGCGAATGAAAAAGGGTAAGACGAAAGTTACAGGGCGGTTTGCCAAAGAAGTTCGCTTCGAAAGAACTGAGTCTGGCGAATTTCTGGCGGTCTTCATCGTTGAGGAGATCTTTGATCAGAGTTGACATATCGTCTTCGTGCAGAATCGGCAGTTCCATGTGGCGGAGAAACTTGTTGCGGCGCATCAGGGGTTTGGCACCAACCTTAAGATGCAGCTCGGTGCCGCCTGCGGTCTTTACTTTTTCGATCATTTTGCGGATATCCATGCTGCAGTCCCCTTTAACTGTTAATCCGCGACTTATCGATCGCGTATTCGGCCCCAACTCTCTGACTGATAATGCGTTTTCTCACCAGGTGCGCCAGCTGTGAATCGAAGGTCTTCATGCCGGCGATTTCTCCCTGCCCCTGCAGAGCACGAAACATGCTCATGTTATTGTTGCGAACCAGGGCTTTCATCTGCGGCGTGTTGATCATGATATCGAAGATGGCAACTCTGCCGGTCTTATCTTCGCGCGGAATCAGGCGCTGACTGACAATCATCTTCAGTTGCGCGGCGATTCTTGCCCGCAAAGCTTCACGGCCTGCCGGCTCACGGCAGTTGATCAGACGCTCGAGAATCTGCTGACAGTCCCCACCTTCAGTGGAACCGATTACCATGCAGCCGGACTCGCAAAGGGTCAGGGCCTGATCCATGGCATCGGAATAATTGATGGAATCAGATACGACGACGTCGGGATCAACCCGATAGGCTTCGCAGAGACCGTTGTAAAAATTTGAAATATCGACCGGAATACTACGCTGGATGAAAGCGGCCTTATCATCTGAGAACACGTATTCTACGGGATTCTCGATGGTAAAAATGCTTTTTTCGAAATGCCGGTTGATAAAATTGAGCATCGCAGCAATGGTTGTGGTTTTTCCTTCCCCGGAAGGGCTGCCCACCAGCACCAGACCAGATGGCTGCGAAATCACCTTGCGGATTCCCTCGGCAAAGCCAAGCTCATCGAGTTCGAAAAATTTCTCGCTGATAAAACGTATGGCGATGGCAAACTTTCCTTTGTCGAGAAACACTGAAAACCTGAGGCGCCCAACGGTAGGCACTTCTTCGGCATAAGTTACCTGGCGTTGCTTACCGAGAATTTCACGGGCTTTCGGGGTGCTGGTTTCGAGAATGATCTTCTTTATCTGGTCTTCGCTGAGCTGCACCGTATCGAGCTTTTCGATCTGGCCGTACAGGCGGTAAAACACCGGCTGATCCGGGTAGAGGTGGATATCTGAAGCCCCCTTAACCTTGACCAGCTGACATACTTTCAACAATTCTGACATTTTGCGACCTCTTTAATTAAATGCGCTGCAGCAGCTCGATGACGTTCTTGAGCACCTGGCTGTCGGCGGGAAGTGTTTTGCGCAGCGTTTCGAGAATACGCCGGGCTTTTTCAGTTTCGCCAACCGAGTAGTAACAGAGAGCGAGATGATAAGAAGACGACAGATCACGCGGATTTGCCTGCAAACCGAGATTGAGAGCCTCGATCGCCTCGACGTATTTTTTCTGGTTGAAATAGGCAAGCCCGAGAGCCCCATAGACCTTGATGATGTTCTTTTTGTCGTCGGCCTGAACATGCTTCCTGAGTTTTTCGTAGCAACCGGCAAGTTTGGCCCATTCCTTGCGCCTGAAGTAGATCTGCCCAAGTAGAATTCCCGCTTCAACCTGCCCATGATTGTGGTGAATGATCTTCTCGAGGATTTCCTGGGAACGGGGCATTTCACCTAGATTGTACAAGCAGTTCGCCAGATGGAACCCGGCTTCGAAATCTTTCGGCCTCGCCTTATAAACCTTCTCGAAAATTTCACGGGCCCGGCTGAAATCACGGCTGTCGAACAGAGCCAGGCCCTCCTGCATCTGAGCCTTATGGTCTGGAGTTTCCTTTTCGGCATCGGCAAAAACGGTTACTCCATCCATGTCTCGCTGCACCTCATCGGCGAGCGATGTCAAAAGAGCCCGGGAAAACTCATCGGTTCTCTGCATGAAACCGCCGATGACTCCGGAAATCTTAACCCAAACCATCAGCTCGTTTTCACGTTTCCTGTCTTTGAGGCCGCCGGCGATTTCTTCAAATACCGTCAACTCGCCATTAAGCATCAAAGCCTGATAATATTCAGAGTAAACATTCGAGCGCACCGCGCCAAGAAACTTTTTGACTTTGCCAAGCTCTTCGCGTGCGCCCAGATGACCAAGAGCCGCAATCAGCCAGGGCATTTCCTCTTCCGGTTCCTTGCGGATTCTTTCGAAAATCTGCGGTATTGCCGCAACCAGCCTGCGTTTTACTATATATTTCAACAGCACTTCGATAACCGGCGGCGTTTCTTCCTTTTTAAACAGGCCAAGCACCGCATCATCAGGAAAATCGTCGATGCGGGTCGCACATTCTACAGCTTCACGGCGCACCCACTGGTTTTCATCAGCCAGAAGCGGCTGAATCTCACGGGCTCCTACCAGATCGCCGAGTTCAAGAGCTGCTTTGAGAGCCATTTTTCTAACCCCGAAATTTTCATCAGCCAGAAGTTTGTGCACGTATTCTTCACGCTTCGGGTTGTTGATGCGGGCCAGCACATAGGCAGCCGAACGTCTGGTCGGTGCGTCACGACTCTGCATCATCGCGGCAAGTTCTTCGGTAACCGCCTCGGCATCGGCATTGGCAAGAGCAATACATAGATTGGCCCTGACCCGATTGTTCGGATGCCCATAGAATTTTTTCAATTTGCGCTTCATTTCAAGCGCCGGAATTTTCAGCATCGACACCGCTTCGACGGAATTGGCCTGAATACGTGGGTCAAATGACCCAAGGCCGCTTTCGAAGGTTTTGAGCAGACGACCTTCTGAGAACGTTGCCAGTGACGAGATGATGATTGCCTTCAATCGCGAGTCACGGGCTATTTCAAATTGCCCCACCAGGGCTGGAATTGCCTCAGGATCACGCATACTGGAAAGAATCTCGAGAACGTTGATGACGATCCATTCATCCGGGTCGTTCAAAAGGCTGCAGAGAGCCTGAACGACATCGCGCCCCCCCATTTTATGCAGAGCCCGTGCCGAATAGTAGCGAACCATGCGGTCCTCGTCATGCAGGAGTTCCATTAGCGACCGGGTGGCCATCGGGTCACCGATTTCACCCAGCACCCTGACAATTTCTTCTTTAAACAATGAATCTGGGTCCTGGAGACGTTCGAGAAGTTTCGCCACCGGGGTACTGCTTCGATAATGGCCCAGCGCAGTTACCGGTTCGATGTAATCCGGGTAATCGTTGAACGCGCGAGTCAGGGTCTGCAAAGAATCCTGGTCGCCGATTCTGCCGAGGCTCAGTAATGCTTCAAACTTGAGTTCGTCGGAAAAATCTTCGTAGATCATCGCTTCGAGTCGTTCAGTCGAAGGTTTCATCAGGCGGCGGGCCGCTTTGACATATCTGAAGGATTCGATTTCATGGTGACTCATTCTACTATCTCCTTCATGACCGTCGAAACCAGCCGGCCATCGACACGTTCATCTTTGAGCATTTCGTTGAGCGAGTCTTTGAGGGTTTTGCAGCCGTCCTTGCGCGCCAGCATCAGAGCAGACTTAAGCTGGTTGGTCTTCTTTTCACGGATCAGGTTCCGCATGGCCGAGTTCATTATCATCAGCTCATAAGCCATGACCCGTTCTTTCTTGTGCAGACTGGGCAGAAGTATCTGCGAAATTATTCCGATCAGCGACATCGAAACCTGGGTACGGATTTCTTCGTGGCGATGCCCCGGAAACATGTTGATAATGCGATCGATAGTCTGCACCGCCCCGACCGTATGCAGGGTCGACAAGACCAGATGACCGGTTTCGGCAGCAGTCAGTACCATTTCAATGGTATCGACATCACGCATTTCACCGACCAGAATTACGTCGGGGTCTTCTCGTAGCGCATTCATCAGGGCGCTGTGGTAATCGTTGGCGGTTACCCCGATTTCGCGCTGGGTAAATATCGACTTGCGTTCGCGGTAGACAAATTCGATAGGGTCTTCGATAGTGATGACGTGTCGGGCTGAGATACGGTTGATCTCGTTGACGATTGCTGCAAGAGTATGGGTTTTGCCCGAGTTGGCCGGCCCGGTTACCAGAAACAGGCCGCGCGGCCGCGCTGCTATTTCCTTGAGCAGCGGTGGCAGGCCAAGACCATCGATCGATGGCGTCGAGAGGGGAATGAAACGGAAAGCCCCGGAAAGGCAGCCGCGCTGGCTGAAAATGCAGGCGCGCACCCGCCAGCGGTTCTTGTATCTGGCCATGAAGTTCGCTTCATGCTGGGCACGTAGATCGCTCTGTGCTTTAACATCCATCAACGGCAAAAAGAGATTCGGCATTTCCTGATAAGCCAGCGGTTCTTCAGGAAGTTGAATAAGTCGCCCTCCGACCCTGATGATCGGCGGCGCCCCGGCCTTGAGATGAAGATCTGAGGCCTGGCGTTCGATGGCAATTTCAAAAAAGCGGTGAATTCTCAGCATGCTGGTTACCCCGTCAGACTGGCGGTTCGTTGAGGATCTTGCGCAGTGCCGCCGGATTAGGCGCCACCGAATATGCATCTTCTTTTCTGACAACCCGGTCTTTAACCAGCTGTGCCAGTGACATTTCCATGGTGGTCATGCCGAATTCGGTTCCGGTTTCAAGATAAGACGGCAACATGTGAATCTTGCCGTCGGCAATCAGAGACCGAACCGCCGAAGTATTCAGCAGTATTTCGAAAGCCGCGACCCGGCCGCCTTCGACTTTTGGCAGCAACGTCTGTGAAACGACTCCGCGCAGCACCATCGACAGCTGCAGAAAAATCTGATGATGCCTGGCCTCGGGAAAAACGTTGACAATGCGCTCAGCGGTACTGACCGCCGAGCTGGTATGCAGAGTCGCGATGACCAGTTTCCCGGTTTCGGCGGCGTTAAGTGTCAGAGAAATCGTTTCAGGTTCGCGCATTTCACCGACGACGATTATGTCGGGGTCCTGGCGGAGAACAGTCAGCAGACCGTCATAAAAACTCAAACAGTCGATGCCGACCTGACGCTGGTTGAAGAAACTGTTGCCATCTTCGAACTGATATTCGATCGGGTCTTCGAGCGTCACCACATGGCGACGGGCATTGCGATTGACATAGCTCAGATAACTGGCCATCGTCGACGTTTTGCCGGCCCCGGTCGGCCCGGTGATGAGAATCAGGCCATTGGGTTGCTCGATCAGCCGACGCGCGGCGAAGGGCAGGCCGATTTCGTCGAATTCCATAACCCGGTATGGAATCACCCTGAAGACGGCTCCGGCGCCGTTCAGGTCCTGGTAGAGGTTCACCCTGAATCTGCATACTCCTTCGAGGGAATAGGCAAAGTCAATTTCGCGGTTTTTGCGGAACTGGTCCTGCTGGTCAGGGGTCAACAACACCTCGATAATCCGGTCGAAATCATGTTTGTTGAATTTAAAATCTTCAAGATGACGAATGTGCCCATCGACCCTGATTGCGGCCGATTTGCCGATTTTCAGGTGCAGGTCGGAGGCGTTCTCATCAAAAGTCAGTTTTAGTAATCTGAACAAGCTTTTTGCGTCTGCCATGTCAGTCATTATAAGCACAAAAACCCCGCTGTTCAACCAAACAAAATAAAATTTGCTTTAACTTTTCTTAATGTTTGCAGTATTCTAATTTGTTCGCGTTTCTGCTAAAATTTCTGCTGAAGCCTTATTTGCCGGGGAAAACCGATGACCGCCAACAATGTAGTCCTTACCAGCATCAAGCCACTTATTGCCAGGCTTATTCATAATTTTGTCGCCGGCGACTACGATCAACGCCGCGAAGCCGCCATTGCCCTCTCAAAATTCAAAGGTGAAAAGGCGACCGATTTTCTGCTGCAGACCTACGAAAGTGACAATATTCAGGATTTCATGGCCCTGGCACTGGGAAACATAGACAACCACAAGGCTATCGGACTTCTTATAAACGCTCTCAATGATTCCCAGCAGGAAGTACGCTTCAATGCCGCCCAGGCACTTGGAATGCTCGAGAACCCCGAGGCCTTCGACATTCTGATGGAAGCTCTCAACACCTATTCGGAAGCAAACGTCGGCGCCAGCACCCAGGCCCTCGAAGAACATGCTTCCCAGATATTTTTCGAAGAAGACGCCATTATCAGCGCCATCATCGCAGTCGGCAAAATCAAAAACTGGCGGGCTATCTCACTGTTGAAAAAGCTTCTTGCCCAGGAGAAAAGTGCCAGGATCAGAGCTTCCATTATTATGGCTCTCGGCAACATGGCCTCAGACAAGCTTATGCCGGTTTTCCAGGCGGCGCTGCGCGATGAAGACCCGCGTGTTCGCGCCAATGCCATCGAAGCCATCGAAACCATCAAATCGGGCTCAATCGTGGGCATTCTGCAGCCATATCTCGAAGACCCCAGTAACCGCGTCAGAGCGAATGTAGCCAAGGCAATCTGGAAATACGGTGACTTCGATGTTTCAGAAACCCTGCGCCAGATGCTGGAACACGCCGACAAGTGGTATCGGGCCTCAGCCGCCTACGCCATCGGCGAAATTAAAGATTCGCGATTCATACGTGAGCTCGGCCGGGCCCTTAAAGACGAAGACCCCGATGTCAGACGCAATGCCACCAATGCCCTGCGTAAAATCGAAATGAAAGACGCCCTGCCTCATTTGAAGCCGATGCTCGACGACCCGAATTTCGATGTCAGGGTTGAAGCGGCCCTGGCTATTGCACGCTGCGCCCCTGAAGCCGCCCTGCCGATGTTTAAAGAAAAACTGCAGCGCGAAGAAAATTTTATCGTGCAGGCAACCCTCATTTCCTGCCTGGGGCAGACCGCCAAAGCCGATGTCATTGCCATCATCAGCCCATTCCTCGGCAGCGAAGATCCAAGAGTTGTTTCAAATACCATCGATGCTATGGTCAGGATATCGAGAAAGCCTGCCCCGGAGCTGATAAACAAATTAACGGATCTGCTGCAGCATGAAGACAACCGGGTAAAAAGTACTGCGATCAGAACCCTCTGGGTGTGGGGCGAATACAGCGTTCTCGACAACCTCCGCGAACTGTTTAAAAGCGAAGACAAGCGCCGCATCCAGTCGGCAACCTTCGTTCTCGGTGAAATCGGCAAAGAAATCAGCCATGACGAAGTGCTTCTCAAACAGATCAACAACCTGCTCGCTGAATTGATCGGCAACCCAGATGCCATCAACCGACAAATAGCCGCCGACGGGGGTGTGGCTGCTCCGGTGGCCTCGATCGTCGTTCCGGCAACGCCGATTACTGACACACCCGCTGCCCCGCCAGGCAAGGATTCCCATACACAGCAGCCTGAAGATGAAGAAGTCGCGCCGAAACCAGTCGTCCTCACCAGCCAGATACTGCCAGACAACAGCTATGATGAGGAAATTGAAAGCGCCAACCGCTTTATTACCGCTAAAAATTTCACTGCCGCTGAAAAAATCTTCAAGATGATCTATCAGAAAGACCCGCAGCATCTCAAGGCCCTGCTCGGGTTTGCCAACCTCTGCTTTCTGCAGAAAAAGAACAATGAGGCGGCCAAGCTCTATCTCGAAGCGATCAAAATCAACCCCAATCTGGTCAAAGCCCATTTCAATCTCGGCACCATCTATTTTTACAGCCGAAAATATGAAGACGCAGTAAAGCATCTGGTCAAAGCTCTGAGCATTTACCCGAAAATTCTCGGCGCTTACCTGATTCTCGGTCAGATATACCAGATCGCCGGCAAGTTCAATGAGAGCGTTAAACTGCTCACCCATGCGGCAGCGCTTTCGCCCCGCAACCCGGTAATCTATCAGAAACTCGCCACCCTGCACATTCAGCTGAAGCAATACGACAAGGCAATTGAAGTTCTGCTGAAAGCGGTCGACATTTCGCCGGTAGACGTAGAATCCAACCTTTTGCTTGCTTACTGCTTCAATCTTACCGGTCAGCATCAGAAGGGCTTCAGTGCCATCGATCTGACTTTGCGTGCCTGCGCTCAGTCACCGCAACAGGATGCCTCGCTCAGACAGATGCTCAAAGGCTACCTCTATTTGAACTCGATCCTGCAGGATCAGCACCCAGGCCAGGAGAAAAATCATGATGCTTGAAAAATCACCACAGCGCTGGAATTATAAAACCCTCGATCTCACACCAATGCAGGGCCCCGAATTTCTTGAACGCCTCGGTTCATTACTTGACGAAGCCGGCCGCAACGGCTGGGATCTCGCCTACATGTGCCAGGACTACATGATCCTCAAACAGCTTTACTTCGCAAAGGACTGAAAAGCTCCTTAACATGACTGCCCCCAGAAAAGTCCGGGTTCCGGTAAAGATCCGTCTCGACGACCATGTCGGCATCATTCAGGGCATCGGGCCGAAAAAATCCGAAACCCTCGAAAAAGCGGGCTTCACAAGCGTATTCGATCTGCTGCGCATTTACCCGGTCAGATACCAGGACCGCCGTCAGGCCGTCAAAATTATCGACCTCCAGCCTCAGGCCCAGAGTTTAATCAAAGCCCGGCTTGAATCCGTAAAATCATATCATGCCAGACGCGGGTTAACTGTAATCAATGCAGAGTTTTCCGATGCAACGGGTAAAATAGTGGCAAGATGGTTCAATCGGGTTTACCTGGTAAAGCAGTTGAAAACCGGTTGTGACTATTGGCTCTTCGGCACCTTCACCACCGGAAAAGGCCAGTCGGTTCTTGCCAACCCCGAAATCGAGCCGGTCGATAATGAAGTGCTGACTGCCTGCCGGGCGCAGCTGACCCCGGTATATCCTTCGAATGCCCGGCTCTCTGAAGCTAAAATTTCGCCGCTTTCGCTGCGCAAGCTTATTGACAGCGTTCTTGATCAGGTTGACTGGGCTTCGTCTTTTCCTGAAGCAATAAGATCTTCATCTTTCAACGTCATCGCCGAAGCCATCGAAGACATCCACCGCCCTGAATCGGACGAAGAATTAAAAAAAGCACGCAACACCCTCGCCTTCTTCGATCAGGTTCTGTTTCAGATGGGCGTTCTCAAACGTCGCGAAAACCTCACGGGTTTTCTTACCCTGCCTGACGCCGGCAATGCCAGGCCATGTGATTCACCTTTCCCGCTGCCATTCGACCTGACCGGCGGGCAAAAGCAGGCACTCGGCGAAATAATTTTCGATCTGCAGCCGGGCCCTGACCGCCCTCCCATGAACAGACTTCTACAGGGCGATGTCGGCTCAGGCAAAACCATGGTTGCCTTTCTGGCAATGCTGCATTTTGCGCTGGAGCTTTCTCCCGGCTCACAATGCGCCTTCATGGCTCCGACTGAGATACTGGCACGGCAGCATCTGCAGAGTTTCACGCGGTTTTTTCCCAAATTCGCTCATCTGGCAACGATTGTCACCGGCAGCATGAAGGGGGCGGGACGAAAAGATGCCAATGCCGCGACCGCCGCCGGCAATGCCAGATTCGTTTTCGGCACCCACGCACTTTTTCAGGATCAGACGCAGTTCAACCGCCTCGATTTCTGCATCATCGACGAGCAACAGAGGTTCGGCGTCAACCATCGCCGGCAGCTGTTCCGCAAAGGCACGAATCCGCACCAGCTGCTTCTGTCTGCGACTCCGATACCGAGAACCCTGTCATTGACAATTTTCGGCGACATGGACACCAGTGTCATCAACGAGCTGCCTCCCGGGCGGCAGCCCGTGACCACCAGGGTCTGCTCAGGCTTTTCCGAGGTGCTGCCGGCAATGGAAAGCGCTTTGCGTCTAAAAAAGCAGATTTATATCGTCTGTCCGCTGATCGAAGTTTCTGAAAACAAAGAATGGCTGTCGGTTGAAGAAGCGGCCGACCGCATCAGCGATTGCCTGCCCGATGCCACTTTTGCCTGTCTGACCGGCGCTCAGACCTGGGAAGAAAAAGAACAGACGATGCAGCGTTTCAAAGCCGGCGAACTCGACATAGTCATTGCCACAACCGTAGTTGAAGTCGGCGTCGACAATCCGAATGCCACATTGATGATAATTGAGAACGCCGACTGTTTTGGCCTTTCGCAATTACATCAGCTGCGCGGCCGCGTTGGCCGAGGCTCTGACGCTTCAACCTGCCTGCTGGTTTCGCATGTTGCCGCCGAAAATGAGCGACTGGCCGCTCTGGCTTCGACAAATGACGGCTTCGAACTGTCACTCGAAGACCTGAGAATGCGCGGTCCGGGCGATCTGGTAGGAACCAGGCAGAGCGGCCTTTCCCACCCATGTTTTTCGCATCGCATACCGCAGAAACTTGTCGAGACCGCGCGCACCCGCGCCTTCGCGATACTGACTTCAGAACCGGCTGAAATTCGCGAATGGTTTTATGGCCAGATGATCAGATCATTCGGAGACAGCTACCGGACATTCATGGAAGGCGGTTGAACATGCGCATAATTACCGGTTCTGCCAAGGGCAGACATCTCAAAATGCCTGGAGGCGGCAAAACCCGCCCGGCCATGGACAAAGTCAAGGGTTCGACTTTCAACATCATTGCGGCGATGGTAGACGATGCGCGCTTTCTCGATCTATTCGCCGGTTCAGGAAACCTGGGTATCGAAGCTCTCAGCCGGGGGGGCAGTTACGCCGCTTTTGTCGATGCCTCACGGGAATGCACCAGAACCATTCGTGAAAACCTTGAAATAACCAACCTTGCCGATCGCGGTGAAGTTTTTACCATGGATTGCCTCAAATTCCTCCAGACCATGCATTTGCCGAGATTCGACATCGTTTTCATCGACCCTCCTTACCTCAAGGGGCTGCTCGAGCCCTTGTTGAAGTATATTCCTGCCTGCGACATGTTCTCACCAGAAACCCTGTTCATAATCGAGCGCCAGAAAAAAGATCTGCTCGGTCTTGAAAACCTGCCTGCCTATCGACTTCTCGATGAACGCACTTTCGGCGATACCGTCATCACCTTTTTCAGGCTAAGTGCAGATCAGTCCTGAAACCATAACTGCGGAGAAAAAAAATCACCACCCTCTCGGGTGGTGATTTTTTTATAGGTTATTCGGGGGGTTATTTGCTGCCAGACATGCGCAGATTCTGATAGTCATTGTAAGCGGCCCGGTATTCAGCCAGAGCGGCTTTGATTTCAGCAGGATCGGCACCGCCACTGTTGGTAACCAGAGTGGTATACTTCTGGTAGCATGAGATATAGCGGTCATGAGCGGCTTTGAGTGCATCGCTTGAAGTTGCGATACCGGTTGTGGCTGTTTCGGTAGTAGTCGAGGTGCTGACGGTCGGAGCTTCAGCAGAGGTTGTAGTAGTAGTGTTCGTTACCGGAACTTCGTTGGATACTACTACACTGTCGCCGCCACCGATCGAGATAGTGTCGCCAACGCTGATCGCGGCATCCTGGTCGCCTGACGGAACAACGCCACCGCTCATTTCGTAGTCACCGGGGGTAACGTAGATTTCGTCAGAGGAAGGAATTACTTCGTCAGAAGCGCCAGAGGCTGTTGAAGAAGCATTCTTTTTGGCTTTGTATCTCTTGTAGAGGAAATAACCGGCTACTGCAGCACCTACCAGAATCAACGCCGGAATGAACAGCGGGCTGGTAAAGATACCGACGATGAAGCCACCCACTGCGCCAAGAGCAGAGGCTATTGCACCACCAAAAGCGGCCAGAGCGCCGACTACACCACCGCCAACTGCGGCGACGCCACCGACGACTGCAGTGCCGACCCCGGCGATACCACCGGCTGCACCGATAGCTGCACCAATAGCAGGTGCGGCAAGAACGATACCAGCACCGGCAGCAGCGCCAACGCCTGCGCCGATCAGAACGCTTTTCTTGTCAAGAGCGAATGCCGGAGCCGGATTGAATACCGTGAAGTCTACCAGCATGAGCAACGAGAGAACAATGCAGAGTGTTACTCGAAATTCATAGCGCTTTATCATAATCTAACCCCCTGATAGTAGTCGAAAGAAGAGTTGTGTACCTTCAGAATTACTTACAAGTTTAATGATGGGTTGCCAAAGCGTCAAGGCACCTGAAGATTTTTTTTCACGTCAACATGACAAACCCGAAAAAACTGACTATTGGCTCAAAAGACTGGCAAATACTGTGTTGCGCATTTTGATGCGGTTATTTCTGACCGCCATGGCTATAGCCTTGCGGCTGCCGAGAAACACCATCGTGCGCCTTGCTCTGGTCAGACCGGTATAAATGAGATTTCGCTGCAGCATCATATAGTGCTGGGTGGAGGCGATCATGATTACCGCCGGGTATTCACTGCCCTGAGACTTATGAACCGTTACCGCGTAGGCGTGTGCCAGATCGACGAAATCAGCCGCCTGAAAAACCACCCGCCCCTGGGGAAAATCGATCGCTGCCTCCTGGTCTTCCGGCATTATTTCTGCAATCAGCCCGATATCACCATTGAAAACCTCGAGATCATAGTTGTTGCGCAGCTGAATGACCTTGTCGCCGGTGCGAAAAACCCGATCAAGGTGCTGAATTTCATTGCGCTCCGGTGCCGGCGGGTTGAGAATTTCCTGAAGAATGCCATTCAGGCTGGCTGCACCCAGTTTGCCTCGGTTCATTGGCGTCAACACCTGAATATCATTGATCGGGTCATAATTGAAACGCGCCGGCAAACTCTTCTGAACAACATTTTTCAGCAGAGAAATCACTTTGTCAGGCTCTTCAGCCGCTACCAGATAACAGTCCGACTGATTGTGCCCATCTGGCACCGTCAGTTGCGGCATCTGGCCATGGTTGATCAGATGCGCATTTTTAACGATACTCGAGGTTTCAGCCTGTCTGAAAATAGCATCCAGCGTCACCACCGGCACAGCGCCTGAATTTATCAGCTCGTTCAACACCAGCCCAGGGCCTACCGATGGCAACTGATCGGCATCGCCAACCAGTATAAGAGTGGCCTGATCGGGGACCGCCTGTACCAGACTGAAAAAGAGATTCATGTCAACCATCGACGCTTCGTCGACGACAAGAGTATCGCAATCGAGCGGCAACTGGCGGTTTCGTCGGAAACCTTTCTCCTGGGGCGAAAATTCAAGCAGCCTGTGAATGGTCAGCGCCGGAAAACCTGAAACTTCAGCAAGGCGCTTCGCCGCGCGCCCGGTGGGACTCGCCAGCAGAACGCGATTACCGAGAGCCCGATGTGCGCTGACTACCGCCTTGAGAGTCGTTGTTTTTCCTGTTCCCGGGCCGCCGGTTATAATCAAAAAGCCCTTTTTGAGAGAGGTCTCGACCGCCACCTGCTGCACTTCGCTCAGCTGCATGCCCTGGTTTGCCAGAGCCTTTTCCAGAACGACAAGGAGTTTTTCCCTCGGAATTTCACGGGTACGCCCGGCCAGCGCTTTGACAAGGGTCGCGCTTCCCTCTTCAGCCCGGTAACTGGATGGCAGATA
Source organism: uncultured bacterium (assembly GCA_964474705.1). Lineage (GTDB taxonomy): Bacteria > Muiribacteriota > Ozemobacteria > Ozemobacterales > Ozemobacteraceae > Rifleibacterium. The sequence goes on along the minus strand of CAYYUI010000002.1, from coordinate 46,557 downwards.
AAACAGATGCTGCTGCCGGTATTCTCTAACCAGCAGCTTCTTCTCGCGGGTAAGAGCCTCAAGGGCAGAAGCGACATCGCCAGGTTCGCCGGTTGCGAGCATTTCGGCCGCCATCCTCGACATTTCCTCCCCGCGAAGAAACAGATGCCCGTCTTTGGTAATGCTGCTCATGAGAAAAAGAATGCCGGCCTTGACCCGACGCGGATCGTTTCCGGTGATTCCGAACTCGGCAGCTATGCTGTCAGCCTTTTTAAAACCCATACCCGGGACTTCGTGTGCAAGAATATAGGGATTCTCAGAAATTTTTCGCACCGCTTCCCGGTCGTATTTGCGATAGATTCTGGTGGCATATGCAGGCGAAATGCCATGTCCCTGCAGAAAAATCATGATATCCTGAATCGAACGCTGCAAAAACCAGCCACTGGCGATTTTTTCAGCTTTTCCCGGTCCGATTCCCGGGCATTCCGCAAGTCGTTCAGGATTGCTTTCAATCACCTCGAGCGTATCGATTCCAAATGTTTCAACGAGACGCCGGGCGGTAACCGGGCCAATACCCTTGATCATACCCGAACCCAGATATTTTTCGATGCCTTTAAGCGTTGCTGGTTTGAGAACCGTGAATTTCATCGCCTGAAACTGCATGCCGAAGTTTGGGTGGCAGGCCCAGGTGCCATATACCCGAATTTCTTCGCCTGGTTGTATGTAACCGAAATTGCCCACCACCGTCACCCCCTGCGGATGCTGACGACCGGATGCACGCAGCACGTAATAGCCTGTCTGCTCATTGCAGAAGGTTACCCGGTCGATGGTGACGGTTATGCATTCATTTTCCACGCCTGTATTTATAACATTATTCCGCGCAATATTGAACACCCGCAGGGCGGCAGTTTGACAATTCTACGCTTCTAATGCTAATTTGCGCCAATGCGTAAATTTGTTTTCGCTTTAATTATTATCCTTCTGCCTGCCACATGGTGGTTTTTCCGTCATCCTGATTCTGTGTCCGCAATTCCTGAAAGTGTGTTCTTCGTGGTTTCGGCTGATGGCCCGGCTCAGCCCGGTCAGCGTCAGGAAATAGTCGTCGCCGCTTTCAGCCGTAATCAGAAGAGACTGGTCAGAGAAAACCAGTTGCAGCTTTCGGCAAGCCTCGAAATAACTGTGGCTTCGACCACGCAGTTTCTTGAACATGCCAGTCTGCAGCTATTGCCTGACGGTTCATATTCCACCGGCTTCAATATTCCCGAAAACTGCTCCGGCAAGGCGGTGCTGAAAATATTCCCGGCCGGTGCCCGACAGAATCATGCTTTTTCCTGCGACCTGAAGATAGCCGCCGACAACGGGCTGGCAGTCCTTCCACCTACAGCTCCTATTCAGCCGGGCAACTGGCTCAGTTTTCGCATTGCCCTGATCAACCGTAAAACCGCATACGGAATATTCAGACAACCGGTCAGGGTGAAAATGCAGACACCTGCAGGCCATCAGACAGTGAATCGCGTAGTTCAGACTGATATTCATGGAACAGCTGTTTTTACGACTCATATTCATGAACATGCTGCTCCAGGTCTGTATAAATTCGAATTTTCCCATGGCGATGCAATGCAAATGCTTGAAATACCCGTCTTCAACCGCCCTGATCAGCTGCAGCTGCTGAACCAGTTTTTCAGCAGCAGACCCGGCCTGATTCAGCCATTGGCGCCTCATTTTCTGCGAGTTACCGCGCTTGCTTCACCACCCGCCTATATAATTGCCAGAGCACGGTCTTCAGATCGGCCGCTACTTTCAGATATCAGGCATGAAGCCGGTCAGGCCTTTCTAACATACAATTGTCCCGGGTCAGAACATCGACAGATAGAAGTCTGGCAGAACGGAAGCATCATCTACACCAGCGACCTGCAACTCCCTGCAGGCAGAATCTCCATTCCCTTTCCTCGTCCGATAGAACAGGCGCAGCCTCTCGTTTTTCGCCTCTGGCAGCTTACCGGCCGAACTCTTGGAATTCAGGAGCAGGCAATATTGCCATCAGATAAACGGTTTACCCCGGCAATTGCCATTTTGCGGGACACGCCGGCACAGACTCAATCTCCATCAGACGACGATTTCTGCAGTCTGTTTTTTTCCCGCCCCGGACTGACATCGGTCAGCGGTTCTTTCACCGTTGAAAATCTCACCAGCCTGCAACCTCCGGCTCTACAACTGCTTGAACCCTCCAGATATGCATTTGAACATAATCCGGAAAGATGGCTCGCAGCAGACAATTTATGCGCCCAGTCACATAAACGCTTTTTCCTGATCGAGAACGAGCTGAATCTTGGCAAATACCGTTTCTCAACTATGAAAATCTGGCTGGAACCGGCGGCATTTTTTACCAGCGTCATTTCTGCTCTGCGCAGCAAGAATGCTGGTATTGACTTCATAATCGGAGAGGCCGAATGCCGGGCCAGCCGCTTCGGTCTGATCGGAATAGAAGACCAGGCTGCAGAACTTGAACGGCTTGAAGGTCTTCTGGGAATTCTTGCCGAATTGAATGATCTTGCCTCAGCCAGACCCAAGGCAGCCACAGAATGGGCACCAACGCTTGCCAGGGCAATTCGTCGCCTGAGCGGCCTGACACACGTTCCGGAAAGTATTCGAGGAGCAACCCGCTTTCAGACCGATAAGGACAACAAAATCGGACCGTTCAGTCCGGTTCTTCCTGGCGAGATAAGCCTTGAAAAGCTGATGACTGCCCTGAAACCAGGCGGAAAAGTCGGATTGCATACGGGCGAGCGCGTAATTCCCATGATTTTGAGCGGTAATGCTGCCATTTATGGCGCGAAAAATCAGCCTGGTCAGGAAAGTCGCCTCGAACGCCTGATGAATCTGCGCTCCATTCCGGTAATCGTCGAGCTCGATTTTACCGACCCCGACACCTATTGAATTTGTCATGGTAGCGACTGTCGTGCCCCGACTGTCATTGCGAGCAGTGCGAAGCAATCGTAAGTTCACTCTGACACGGTAGATCGAAATTTATATTTGTCACAGCAACGGCTGCCGTGTCGTTCTGCTTCACCAACGCGATACGAAATTCTTTGCAGCGACAGTTTCCAGACCGTCATTGAATCGAAATCGACGATATGATACAATTCCGGTATGAATAAATTGTCTCAGCAACCCGTCAGTTACGACAGAGCCCTGGAGCTGGTATTAGAACAGGCCGGTCAATTCAAACCCGGCATCGAATCAGTCTGTCTCACCTCGGCAATCAACAGAGTTCTTGCCGAAGATGTCATCTCTGACATCGACCTGCCAGGAGCCGACAGCTCATCCATGGATGGTTATTGCCTTCGCTCAGAAGACGTCAGGGGTGCCTCCACCGAGAATCCAGTGACACTCAGAAGTATTGCAGGTGTCGATGCCGGCCACCATATCGACAGTCTGCCGGCCGGGCGATGTGCCTATATAGCGACCGGCGCGATGCTGCCATCCGGTGCCGATTCCGTAATCAGACTTGAAGATACGCTTCATGACGAAAACCGGCAGATGATAAGCTTTTTAACCGACGTTCAACCCGGAAATTTTGTCAGAAAAAAGGCGTCAGAAATGCGCCGCGGCGATACCATGGTCGGTGCTCCGGCTCTGATAACCCCACCGATTGCCGGGCAGCTGGCCTCGGCAGGGTTAACGGCCGTCAAGGTTTTCCGCAAGCCGGTAGTCGCGATTATTGCCTCTGGCGACGAAGTTCTCATGCCGTTTGAAAGCCCGCAGCCCTGGCAGGTTCGCAATTCCAACACGACGATGCTGAGGTTTCAGGCCGAAGAAGCCGGTGCTGCCGTACTTGATTTCGGCATTGCCCGCGATCGGGGTACTCATGCCCGCGATATTTTCACCAGAGCCGCTGCAGTCGCCGACATCATCGTTACCAGCGGCGGAATTTCCATGGGGCGATGCGATCCATTCAAGCAAGTTTTCATTGACCTCGAAATAAAACCGATATTCTATGGCGTCAGAATAAAACCCGGAAAACCCCTGTTTTTTAGCGTTCATGCAGACCGGGCTCTCTTCGCTCTTCCTGGAAACCAGGTTTCAACCTCAGTTTGTTTTGAGCTTTTTGTCAGACCCTTTATCAGGAAGATGCTCGGAGCACCGGTTGAACGTCTAATTCTCGACCTCGAGCTGACCCGCCCAAGCTTCAACGATGGTGGGCGCGACTTTTTCAAACGCGGCCGCCCTGTTTACCAGAACGGCCGACTGATGATCGAACCACTTGAATCTCAGGAATCCCATATGCTGACGAGCCTGGCCGGTGCTGATCTGTTGTTTCTGCATCCCGCCGAGGCCGGCCCTCTCGAAGTCGGCCACAAAGTCCGCTGTTTTTACCTGAAAGGCTGATATGAAAATCAGACACATGATAGCAGGGTTGCTTCTTGTCGGCATTTTTACCTCCCCGGCGCTTCTTCTGGCATGCGATGACACTCTCGTCATGTTGCTGACCGCCAAAAATCCGGCCAGTGAGTTTTCTAAAGCAATCAGAAGCTTCACAACTTCGCTTACCAATCTGGGGTCAGCTCTAAAAAGTCGCCAGAAAAGCTCTTTTGAATCTGAAATGAACCAGGTCATGGATTCATGGCTCGAGTTTTCCCAGAAATATATGACCAGCCCCCCGGAAGAAGCCCGTAACGACCTGAACTGGGTGAAAAAGACCAGCGACACCGCCCGCTATATCGGCGAAATCCGCAAACTTGTCAGCAGTGGCCAATTTAACGAAGCCCATGACCGGGTTCTTGATCTCAGCGGCCGTATCGGCATGTTTTTCGATGCTTTCGGCGTAAGTGATGAAAAGCAGCTTTTTATCAAAACTTCCACCAATCTTACCAATCTCGAACGTCTTTTGCTCAATTCCGACTACCTGGGCGCCGCATCATTGACTGCCGAACTCCGACTCAATCTGACCGATTTCGCTCCAATGCTTCCGGCATCATTTTCTACCGCCGTCGAAAAAACCGGCAGTCTCATCAGCGATTTAGAAGCCGGCATCAGCAGCAAATTGTCCACCAGCGATCTCGACAATAAAGTTCAGGGTCTTAAAGTCTCATTTGAAGCCCTCAGATCGCACATCCTTATGCTGGAATGGTTTCCGGCTCTCAACCAGCAGAACCAGGAGAAATGAAAAAAAATGCTCATCGTCACCGTAATAAAGAGTCCTTCCAAATGCTCCACCTGTGATGAAACCCAGCTGATCGTCGAAGAAATCGCCCGTAAATTTCCTGAGGTTGAATTCCGGCTTCTGATCAATGGTGTTCCCGAAGCAAAAGAATTTGGCATCATCTCAACCCCGGTCGTCGCGCTGGGCAAAAAGATTTATTCGATGGGCAAACCGGTCATTCGCGAAAAGGTCGAAGGCTGGATACGTAAAGAACTTGGCAGCTGACCCAGATGAACCAGTTCAACGCCTTCTTCATCGCTTTTCTCAATCTTTTCGAGCCGCTGCGCGACACCTGGATATGGCCCGGGCTTGCCGAGGCCGGCAAATTTCTCGGAACCCACCTTATTTCCGGCATGGTTCCAGCTTTTTTCTTCGCCGGTGCCTTATCGGTTTTTCTCGACAAACAACGAATAACCAGATTGATGGGTGCCGATGCCAACCCCCTGATCGCTTACCCGGTGGCCGCCTTTTCCGGAGCTATTCTGACCGTCTGCTCCTGCGGAGTTATCCCGATTTTTACAGGCATTATGCAGCAGGGTGCCGGTATTGGGCCGGCTTTTACTTTTCTTTTCGCTTCCCCGGCCATCAATCTGATCGCACTTTCTTACACCTATACGCTTCTGGGCACGAAATTTCTTGTCGGCCGCGCGGTAATGGTAATGGTCTGCGCCATAATCATCGGTTTCTGCATGCGTCTGATTTTTGCCGGTGAAGAAAAGCCTCAGGAAGCCCCTTCCGGAGTCATAATCGTTGAAGAAGATGCGGACCGCACCGACCTGCAGACTCTGATCTTCTTTTTGCTGCAGGTATTGATCATGATAACGGCCACCGGAGTCCTCGACCCAGTCATCCTGAAAATTTCTACACTCGCAGGCATCGAAGGAGCTCTGCTGCCGCGCATCCTGACCCTTGCCGGCGAAATAACGCTGCTGGCCGCGCTTTCGTTAAAGTGGTTTTATCGCAGCGAACTGATTCTCTGGCTGAAAAAGTCATGGAGCCTGTTTGTTCTGATCTTTCCAAAGGTACTTGGAGGCATCTTCCTATCTGGAATGCTGGCAACCTTTTTCCCGCTTACCAGCTTCATGCAATTTTTTGACAGCAATGGCATCGAAAGCAACCTGGTTTCGGCAATAATCGGAGCCCTGATGTATTTCGGCACCATCGTCGGAGTCAGCATCGTATCTACTCTAAAAGACTTCGGCATGCATCCTGGCCCGGCGCTAACTCTGTTGCTGTCAGGGCCAGCCGTCAGTCTTCCCGGAATTATCGCCCTGATTCCGATCGTCGGCACAAAAAAGGCAGCCGCTTTTCTGGCGCTTGTGGTATTATTCAGTGCGTTGAGTGGGTTTATTTTTGGGACGACTTTCTGATATACTGGTCTTACATACCTGAAAGGAAAGATTATGGGAGATATGACTGTTGATTTAACAAGGATTCAGCAGATAATGAGTAACGGCAATTACGATGAAGCCCGTCCTCTGCTCAAAGAATACCTTGCAGCCAACCCGAACGATGTACTGGCGCTGCGCCTGTATGGCAATACTTTCGCTTATACCGGTTTTCTCGGCAAAGCCAAAAAGATCTGGCACGACGCACTGCGCAAGTTTCCAGAAAATGTCGACCTGCTCTATAACTACGCCCTGGCTCATTATCTGCAGGGTAATCTCTACATGGCCCGCACCTACTGGAAAAAGGCTCTCAGACTGAACCCTGAAGATTCAGAAGTCTACTTCAACCTCGGTCAGATTGCCAGAGACGAAGGGCGCCTGCACTCAGCCATCAGATGGTGGAAACAGGCACTGAAATTCAAGCCCCACAATGTTGAAGTCATGAACAACATCGGGGTGGCTTACGCGACCCTGCGCAGCTTCGGCAAAGCCGCAGTCTGGTACAGAAAAGCGGTCAAAGCCGACAAGAATTATGCACTGGCCCACTTCAACCTGGCCAATGCACTTTTCGAAACCGGTGAATTCGCCGATGCCCAGCAGCATGCTGAAATTGCAGCCAAGCTCGACCCGGCATCACATCTTGAAACCGTTACAATTCTGTCGAGAAAGATCAAAGACAGAATTACCGGCAAGGAATCTGAGAAAATCAGTTAACCAGACGGATTTCCAGATCCTCATCGGAATTTTCGGCATTCTGCCTGAGCTGGCCCATCAAAGCGGCCTGACGATTGCGCAGGATGCCGATTTCCTTTTCAAGAGTAATGTTCTTTGCCTGCGACACATTAAGCATCTTCACCAGATGCTCGTGTTTGATCAACAGTCCATCCAGCTGATTTTTCAGATCACTGGCTTCAGCTGAAACGCTTTCCAGAATTTTCTGCAGCCTCGCCACAACTTCTTTTTCGCTGCTGGCACAGGTTTTTAAAGAGTTGAGCTCAGGCACCCTGATCATTTCGCACGCTTCTTTGCCGGTAAGCTTGCTGCCGCTGCCGAGTTGCCTGATGAAAATAAGTTTCTGAAGTGATTCTTCATCAATGCAGATTTCGGGTTTTCCATTGCCGAGGTCTTCCTTGAAAACCGTAAGCAAATTCGCATTCCGGCGCAGCATTTTCTGCAGTTCTGCCGGACTGATATTGATCATCTGCTGAACATTGCTGATTGAATAACGCTTTTCCTTCATCATATTCCCCATATTTGGTGATTTCACCTTAACTATCGTGAAAGACCGGGAATTTTATTAAGGAAAAAAAAATTATTCGTCCAGCTTCGTCAGATATGATTCGATGCCGGTTGCCGGGTCGAGAAGCACCAGAGCGTCACTGAGAATCTCTTTTACCTTGTAGGTATTCATCATGCTGCCGACGTTCACCGTCTGAGAGACTCCTGCAAGCTTTACCTGCGCCGAACCGGATGGGCCGGTGGAAATGACCTTGACCAGTTCCATGGTCGCCGGACTTGGCAGCTCGACCAGTTCAACATTGTTGATTACCGAACACTGGTCGCTCATCCAGATTTTTTTGTCTCTGGGGTGACAGCAGCTGATACCCAGTGAAATCAAGGTGCGCTTCACCATCTTTTCATCGGACAGTTTGCCATCTTTATCGACGTATGAGCCTCTCAATTCATCGATATCGTAAAAATCGATCTTGATCTCGCGCACATCGGTTATCAGCTCTTTGGTGCGCAGAATCGGAACACTTTTGCTGAAGGTCTTGTTGAGACCAAACGCTCTTTTGAGCGGGTAAGCGCGGGTATCGTAGGTTTCCTGATGCTCGACCATGTGAATGCTGCCAAGACCGCTGCTCCGGTAATCTTTGGCCGGGCGCAGCACCAGATGAACCCAGGTTATCGTGCCGGCGGTGTAACCGGTATCATAATCTTTTTCGGGCTCACAGATCGGAAAATACATGATCGTCTGATCCTCAAAAGAAGGAATGAGCGCCCCTGAACCGCTGATTACCGAACGCAGCTCATAGGCATCGCTCGGGTTGATGTCAAGCTTGCGCAGGCGGCCGCTGGCATCGTATTCGCGGCGTTCCTTGAAGGACATTACCTTTTCATCACCCGTTGCCGTTCTTATCAGGGTCGAGGGGTAAGAAGTCTGCTTCAATTTCATGGAAATGGCGCGCGTCGTATTGCGCAGCTGCGTGATCGCCTGCTGAATCCAGAAGCCCTTTTCGGTCTCGCGTCGCGAATAGGTCATGACGCCGTTGGCCGCCCCAAAAAGCAGACTGAGCATTGCCACCGTCAACATGACTTCGACAAGGGTTACCCCTTTACGGGAGCATCTATTCATTTGAGGCCCCCTGTGTATCGCGATACGATCATTTCTTCGGCCAGCTCTTCAGAGAAGGTTTTGCCGCGACCGCCGTCAATTTCAGCCTTGACCACCACTTTGTAGCCATCCTGAACCATTTTCATCCGGTCGTGCGAGCCCTGTAGCTCAAGAGTTTCAACATGGTATTTTCCGCCGTAGGGAAACTTTTCGTCACTGCATTTGTCGGGTTTGAACAGGTCATAACCGGCATTTTTATTGCTGAAAACCCCCATGGCGGTCGGAGGATAGTTGGAGCTGTCGATGTCGGCATAAGGATTGCCTGTACCATTCTTGGCGAAAAATTCGTAGGTTTCTTTCGGAAGCAGGCGCAGCTGCAGTTTAGCGTGCTGCATGGCCGAATGTGCCAGGTAATAAGCCTGCATCTGATAGAGCGTCTGCTTGTTCTGATAGGCCAGATTGGTATTCGAGTGAAGCATGAAAAATAGAATTATCGCGATTGAAAACGCGAAAAACAGCACCACAACTATTGCTACGCCATGTCTTTTCATGCTTCAACCTTCCAGATCAGATTTGAAGGCAACAAGAAAAATGCTTTTCGCTCCCTTGTCGTCTTTTGGATCTTTGCCCTTGTTATTTGACCATTTGACCTGAACGATGATCTTTTTGATCAGATTGAACTTATCATCACGCTTCGAGACAAGCTGGTTGATCTGAAACTCATGCTTGTTCGGCGAACCCGGGATCGGAATCGAGAACATGACCGGATTGGCCGAGGTCGAATCGTAATCGAGATCGACAACCTTAACACGGGCTCTGAAGAGAAAGCCTTTGCGACATCGGTACAGACCTTCACCTCTGTATTTGAGCGGGCTGGCGGAAATCTTCAGCATTTCAGCCGGTTCGCCATCCTGACCAAGCATTGCCGGTATGGCTTTATCGAGCAGTGAACTGACCCCATTCACAGATTTTTTGGTAACACTGTTGTATGAAGTGAACTCGCAGGGATTGCCTGCCTTGATAGACCACCATGGAAACTGGAACATCAGTGAATCCATGATGAATTTTGCCCGCGAAATCGCGACGGTTTCGGTGTAAAATTTCTCGGTATCACGAACCGCGCCGGTCAGAAAAAAGAAAACCGGCAGAAAAAGCAGCCCGAGAATTAGAAATGCAAGCATTACCTCGACAAAGGTGATGCCATCTTTTCTTTTATGCCTGATCATCTTCATCATTCGTGTCTTTCATTTATAGAATAACACACACCGCAGGCAAAGCACAGAAATAAAATAAGAAGCCAGAGGAGCACGCTCTCCTGGCTTCTTTGCAACTTCAGACGGTCAGGTCATTTCACTTTGATCGCAATGTACATCACCTGACGGTTGCCGGCTACATCTGTGGCGTCAAGATACAGATACGGCGCTTCAGGAAGCTTGAGCTTGCTCAGGTCAAGAGTCTCTTCGTTCACCGGACCTGCCGGGGCCGGTTCACCGCCGGCGCCATTGCAGATACCGTATTTGAGTTTAGCGTTATCGAGCTTGTAGTTGTCGCCACCGATAACCTTGATGTGAAGTTTATCCTGGGCAGAAACACTCAGGGCAGCCTGTTCGGCAGGAATAACCATGTTGCCGCCAAGCTCCAGCCCGGAAACCACGATATCCTGATCAATGGCGTTAAACAACGAGCCATTCAGATAAACATCGGCCTGTTTCGGAAGCGGATATTTGTCGGGCGGGTTTTCGACCGGCCAGCAGGCGCCGGAACCACCGTTTTCGATCGAAATTTCGAGACCGCACAACGGAGGAGTGATATCGAGAACTCTCACATCTTTTGCGCCGCTTGAGTTTGCGTAGGTCGACTTGGTGCGTCCGGGTTCAGCGAGATCGTAGCGCATCTTGCGGGCAATGTGGCAGGTGACTGCACCCTTTCCGGTCGGCATGGTCGGGATTACAACCATCTGGTTAAGCGCCAGAGGCTGAGAAACCGATGCCATGTGATTTTTGTTTTTCTCCCAGTCGATGAAGAACCAGGATACAGCTGGGTTTTCTTCCCAGCGGGGGTTGGGAATAGGCTGTCCTTTGTATTCTGCCGGCGGTGCATCCTCAAAAATAGCCGTATCGGCTTGAACCATAAACGGCATATCTTCGGTCATCGTGGCAGCAAGTGGCTCACCATTATCAGCGGAAATTTTCAGCGGCAGAACCGGACTGAGGTCAACCGGATAAGGACTGATTGTGACACCCTTCAGCCAGGGAGTTTTTTCAAGATTCTCAGAAGCAGCGGCAGGAGCCCCTGTCTGGGGCTCCTGAGCTGATACCATCGAACCGATTACCATAACAGCGGCAACAGCATTTATCAGGAATTTTTTCATGACTTGGGCTGTAGCCTTACTGGTTGCTGCCGCCCTCGAAGGCTGCCTGAGTGTTAACGATATAGAGAGGAGTTCTTACGGTAGTGAGGTTACCTGATTTGTCGCTGCCCTTGGCGACGAAGAAATATTCGGGCTGGTCAGCATAGTTGTCGCGAGGAAAGTTCGGAACGCGGAACAGGTAGCTGTTACCTTCTTTTTCAACTTCAGTGCCGTCGGCTTTTTCGATTCTGCAGGCAACTTCGCCGGCTGAGGCGCGCAGGTCGCCATTGTCGATAGCCATGGAGGCAAAAATGAACGGAACGTTGCGTCTGACGAAAACGCCCTTGAGAGCGCTGTTGTCGCCGCCGGAGACATGAACCTGGCGGGTCATGGCTTCTTTGTCGAGAGTCTTGGATTCAACAGTCTTGGTTTCAAATTTGGGAGCGCCGCGTTCGTTGAACAGAGCACCGGCAACTGACAGTCTTGCGGTTTTCTTGAAAGGTTCAAGATCGCGTTCGCCTTCATCGCCTTCGTCGATAAACATGTAGCTGGCTTCTTCATAGTCTTCGCCTTTGGTCGAGAACGGGCGGCCAAGAGTGGAAACGATCTTTTCCATCATTTTGTTCTTGAGTTCCTGTTCGGTGGCGGCCATGTCTACAGTGCCGGCGCCTTCCTGGAAGGCTACCCACAGGTCAGGAGAGGTAACGTCGTGAACCTGAACACCCATTGACTGCTGAGCAGTAACGGTTTTGGTTTCGGCTTCGGTTTTGCCGTCTGCACCGACCAGAGCGGTATCGGTCTTGTCGCCACCGGCAGCTTCTTCGTCATCGGTCGGATCATCGCCTTCGCCGACATTGTCAGCACCGGCAGTGCTGGCACCAACCTGACGGGCACCACTGTTGCCGATCTGGTATTCGCCTGGAGCATAGAAATAACCGCCGTCTCTGGCGACGTTGGTATTGGCACTCTGCAGGGTCTTCCAGTTACCATCGGCATCTTTGACTTTGGTATCCCAGGTGATATTGGGGTCGGTTTCAAATTTGGCGCCTTCTTTGAGTTCACTGGCGTCTTCTTTGTAGATCAGAGAATGTTCCTGCTTTTCGTAATAGACGTCTTCAAGGCAGTGAACGAGGCTGTTGTCGGGGTCGCCGCCACGGAAAGTGGCAGGCATGACATTGTCCTGTGACTGCATGCCAAGGGTCATATCGGCATTATCTGGAATTGGTTTTTCTTCAGGAGCGGCAGCTGTCGTTTCAGTGCCAGTTGCGGTTGTGGTCGCAGTCTCGGTCGAGGTTGCGGTTTCTTCAGCAGTGATCATCACTGCAAAAGAGAAAAGCACCGCAACAACCATCAGAAAACCGGTAAGTTTTTTCATATTTCCCTCCAAAGGAATAATTTCTCGCTATTTAAACCATAAAAGGGCGGTTCTGCACTGTTCTACTCTACATACGTAAAGCTCCACCCGTTCGTTACAAAAATAGTTAAATATTATGCAACATGTGTCGAAAAAGACCCTGGATTTGTTTGCCTCCTATTTTTCAGGCCGGTGTACTTAATGTACCCGGTTCTTTTTTTTCCCTGATTATTTTATTATATTCCCATGATTCTGATTAGTCCAATATCTTTTTCGAGCTGCTACAGTTTTGGCCATGGGGCGGTCACTCCCGCAAAAATGGCTGCAGCCTTGAAGACCGCGGGACTCGCCACCCTGCCGCTTACCGACATAATGTCGCTGGCAGGGCTTCCAGAAGCCCTTTCCGCTACCCAAAACCTCGAATTATCTCTTCTTGTCGGCGTCTCCTGCGTAACGGCCGGCCGAACCAGCCTGAGGTTTTATCCCGACGATCACCAGGCCTTTACCAGCCTGAACGCTTCCATTTCGCACTACCACCACCTGCGGGGACAAACAGCCGGTTTCAGTCCCGATCCTGCCATCTGGCTCAAAATAAAGGGAAGCGGGCGAATCGTTATCGGCGGCCATATCGACCGGGAGCTTACCGCCCTTCTGATCTCCACCGGCTGGAAGTGCTTTCTCGCTCTTGAAGACAGCCTTTCGCTCGCCAGACATGAGGAAACAGCTTCTCTTGCCCGTCACCATAACCTGCCGATGATCATCGCCCCCCATCTGACCGCGACCACAACCGACGATCTCAGCCTGAACCGCCTGATAAGAGCTATTGATTCCGGGGCCCTGTTGAATGATGTTCCGACTGAAGAATCGGCAATGCCGGTTGAGTTGAAAAGATGCGCCGATATGGCCGCCCGCTTCCCGGAAGCCGCAGCTGAAAACCGGAAATTCTGCTCACAACCGACCTGGATTCCAGGCGAAGGCAGGTTGCATATGCCGCAATTCTGCCCAAACAGTGCCGAATCGGTGCGCCTGTTGCGCCAGTTGGCTTCCGAGGGCCTGCAACGCCGTTACGGCAAGCTGAATTCAGAAATAGAGAACCGCTTTGCCGGTGAACTCGAAGTCATCGAAAAGCTTGGCTTCGCTGACTATTTTCTCGTCGTCAACGACATCACCATCAAGGCGCGCGAACTCGGCCACCGGGTGCTCGGCCGCGGTTCGGCCGCCAACAGTCTGATCAGCTATGCACTTGATTTTACCCAGGTAGACCCGCTCAAATACAACCTCTACTTCGAACGGTTTCTCAATTCAGCCAGAAAATCACCGCCCGATGTCGATCTCGATTTTTCATGGCGCATCCGCGACCAGATCTACCAGCATCTTCTCGAACGCTGGGGCAGTGACAAGGTTGCCATGATCTGCACTCACATCAGTCTGCGCGGTCGGGCCGCCCTGCGCGAAACCGGCAAAACTCTCGGAATAAAAAAGGCCGACCTCGACGCCGCGACCGCGCTTATCGGGCATTCTTCTCTGGCACAGTTTCTTGCAGATCCGGAGCGAGGGGCCCGCTTCAAAATGCCAGACGAGCGCAGGAAAATCCTCAACCCGCTGTTCAAACTCGCAGCGCAGATCGAGGGCATTCCAACCCATTTTTCCATTCATGCCGGCGGCATCGTTATTGCGCCTGGCAGCATACATGAATTCACACCCACCATGCCATCGAGCAAAGCTCTGCCGATTACTCAGCTGGAAATGCGCGGCATCGAGAGATTCGGTCTCGTAAAACTGGACCTGCTTTCGCAGCGGTCGCTTGGCGTCTATTCTGACCTGGCAGCGGCAGCAAACTCCGACGATCGTTCCGAAATATCAACTGGAAGCGGTCGATTCTCGGGCTGCGCTCCTGCAATCACGATGCCACCGTCAGATCCTGAACTGATAGAAAATGACCCGCAGATTGCCTCGGCACTCGCTGACGGGCGAACGATGGGAGTTTTCTATATTGAATCACCCGGCATGCGCGGTCTGCTGCAAAAACTTGGCTGCAGAACCTACCTCGGCCTGGTGGCCGCCAGTTCGATAATCAGACCTGGCGTGGCCGAAAGCGGCATGATGCAGGAATACATCAGGCGTCATCATCATGGCAGCTGGCAACCCCTTCACCCGATAATGGGAGAACTGCTTGCCGAAACATATGGAGTCATGGTCTACCAGGAAGACGTCATGAAGGTTGCCCACCATATCGCCGGCTTTTCTCTTGCGGAAGCCGATGTGCTGCGCCGCGCCATGAGCGGTAAGGAACGCAGTCATGACCGGATGGCGGCAACCAGGCAGCGATTTCTCGACGGAGCTGCCGTCAGAAACATTCCAGCTGCAACTGCAGGCGAAATCTGGCGTCAGATCGACAGTTTCTGCGGCTATGCTTTCTGCAAGGCACACAGCGCCGCCTACGCGGTTCTGTCAATGGAACTTCTCTGGTTCAAGGTGCATTTTCCCGGGCCCTTCATGGCAGCGGTAATCAACAATCGCGGCGGTTTCTACGGACTGCAGGCTTATATTTCCGAAGCCCGCCGCCTTGGCCTGCAGACATTGCCACCTGAAATCAGCCACAGCGAGACAGAATTCACCTGGAAAAACGGGCAGATTCTCACAGGTCTTGGTTTCATCAACGGGCTCAAACAGGCAACCATCGCCCGAATCATTTCCGAACGAAGTAAGACGGCTTTTGCCTCGTTTGCCGATTTCATCGCCAGAACCAGACCTGCTGCCGACGAGCTAGAAGCCATGACCGACAGCGGCGCCCTGCACTGTTTCGGTTCCAGAGCCGCTCTCCGCTGGCAGGCAAAACTGACGAACACAGGCAGTCTGTTCAGCGAACCCTCCCCTGCCCTGCCTCCAATGGCAATGAAAACGGAAACGCGCGCTGAAAATATCGCAGCCGAGATCCGTTCCATGGGTTTCAGCGTTTCCGGTCACCCGCTTGAACTCATTAAACCACCGATAAATTTCTGCCCGGCGGAAAAACTGCCGACCATGACAGGAAAGAAGGTCAAAATCTACGGCCTGCTCATAGCGGCCAAGTCGGTTACCACTTCCAGAAACGAAAGAATGAAATTTTTAACCCTCGAAGATCGCACCGGGCTGATCGAGGTGGTAATGTTCCCGCGCGCCTGGGAAAAATGCCGCCAGCTGCTCGACCATTCCTCGGTAGTCGAAATCACCGGCTGTGTCAAATCTGATCAGGGCTCGATAACCCTGCACGGAGAGACCCTGACCAGCCATAATCTGCAGGAGTCATAAACCTTGACTTGCAGGGAATAATCAAGTAATATTTGCGAGCTTCTGCACCCTTAAGGAGTCACATGAAATCACTAAGAAAAGCTGTGATCTCAGGCACTGGATTCAGCGTGCCCGACAAAGTATTAACCAATTTCGACCTCGAGAAAATGGTTGACACTACAGATGAATGGATCATTACCCGCACCGGCATCAAAAAACGTCACCAGATCGAAGAGGGTGGCACCATGGTCGATCTCGCCGTTCCAGCCTGTCTGCAGGCTATTGAAAATGCCGGCCTCAAACCTGAAGATATTGACCTGATCATTTTTGCCACTTTTTCACCTGACTACCAGGTTCCTTCATCCGCCTGCCTCCTGCAGGACAAAATCGGCTGCCTGCGAGCCGCCGCCTTCGATCTTCAGGCAGCCTGTACCGGCTTTGTCTACGCATCGACAGTTGCCTGCCAGATGATTGCCACCGGAATGTACAACAATGTTCTCGTAGTCGGCGGCGATGTGACGACCAGAATACTCAACTTTGCCGACCGCAATTCCTGCGTTCTCTTTGGAGACGGTGTCGGAGCGACCATATTCACTCCGGCTACCGGTGACGCCGGCGCTTTCGACTTCATGCTCGGGGCTATCGGCAGTGGTGCCGAAAATATCATTGTACCGATGAGCGGTTCAGCTTACCGGCCAACGATTGAAGGCGTGCAGAAGGGCGATCATTTTCTCAAGATCAATGGCAAAGAAGTTTTCAAGTTCTCGACGAAAATTGTCGGCGACATGATCGAAGAAATTCTCAAACGCAACGACATCACCCTCGAAGACGTAAAGCTCATCGTGCCGCACCAGGCAAACATCCGCATTCTCGAATCGGCAGCCAAACGTTTCGACTGCCCGCTCGACAAGTTCTACATCAATATCGAACGCTACGGCAACACGGTAGCCGCATCGATTCCGATCGCCCTGCACGAAGCCCTGAAAGAAGGGCGTATCGAGGAAGGCGATATCGTCATTTTTGTCGGTTTCGGCGGTGGCCTCACCTATGGCATCATGCCGGTCAGATGGGGAAGCTACACCAGCCCGAAAGTCTGATCTTTTCGACCGCATAAAACGGGGCCCGTTCGCAGCTTGCGACGGGCCCCTTACTTTTTACAATTTTACAGATTGATGTTGAAAGGCTTCAATGCCTGTTCGAGAACTCCGTGCAGATGCCCGATCAGAATACCGTAATTGGTTATCGGCACACCGACAGCCCGGCAGGCATCGATGCGAGCCATGATATCGCGACGGTTGGTCATGCAGCCGCCGCATTGCACGACCAGATCATACTTTTTCAGATCGTCAGGAAAACTGACGCCCTGACAGAAATCGAACTGCACACTTTCGCCGTATTTCTGCCTGACCCATTTCGGAATCTTGACCCGGCCGATATCGTCTTCCATCTGGTGGTGGGTGCATGACTCGGCAATCAGAATCCGGGCATTACCGCCCTTTTTCTTTAAAGCGGCTACTCCTTCGACATAAGCGTTGAGGTCGCCCTTGTAGCGGGCGAATACCACCGAAAAGCTCGTGAACGGAATACCGGGAGGCAGATCGGCCGCCACTTTGAAAAACACCTGCGAATCGGTCACCACCAGAGCTGGTGGCCGGCTCAAAACCGCAAGAGCCGGCTTCAGTTCGGTTTCCTTGACGACCAGAGTTATGGCATCGGCATCGAGAAGATCGCGCAAAGCCTGCACCTGTGGAAGAATCAATCGACCTTTCGGAGCGGAAATATCGATCGGCGTCACCAGTATCACCACTTCGCGCGGCGCGATAAGATCTCCGAGAATGACTCCTGAATCGAAGCCTTTGAGGCCTTCCTGCATCTTAATCGATCTGAGTTCGAGAATGCCGGCGCGGGTCGTTGTACTGACCGGAATTATTTCAGCGCCGAAAGCGGCCACTTCATCTTTGAGACTCTGCGGAACCGGGCCGGTTTCGCACTTGTTCATGACCGTCAGAAACGCCACCTTCTGCTTCTTCAGCATCTCGAGCAGTTCTTTTTCGGTTGCATGAAGACCTGCGGTCGGTTCGAGCACCACCAGGGCCAGATCGGTCTTTTTCATGACCTTGAGGGTGGCTTCGACTCTGAGCCGACCAAGATCTCCGACATCGTCGAGACCGGCGGTATCGATAAGCACCACCGGGCCAAAAGGCAGCAGTTCAATATTCTTGTAAACCGGATCAGCAGTGGTTCCGGCTGTTGCTGAAACCAGGGCTATCTCCTGGTCGGTCAGAGCATTGATCAACGATGACTTGCCCACATTACGCCGGCCGAAAATTGCTATATGAGGCCGTATTCCACGGGGTGTTGCCTGCATTATCTTTTCCAACCTTTCATTTCAACTGCGGGTGTCGCCCAGTCGCGACCAATTCAGACAGAGCATGTCATTTCAACAGTTCCCGCTTCATGTTTGTGAATTTTTGCACAACAATATTATCACGCATTTTGATGAAAATTGCCAGCCTTTTCGAAAGTTCAGCCGCAGGAAAATATGGTGGACGCATTGGGCTGAAAGGATTAGATTTTGAGTGATGAGAAATAATTTTCGCGAGGTGAACTGATGGCCAGAATAATGAGAGGCAATCGAATCATAGTGGTAATCATAATGACACTGTTCATTGCGGTTTGCCTTGAAGCATCCGCGGCCGGGGATGCGGGGCTCAGGAAGCAGTTTGAACAGATGGTATCAAAACTCGCCGGCATGCCGGTCTCGGTTAAAGACTACCGCATGGATTATTCAACCGTCCACCTGACCGGTATCAATATCGGCAACCCTGCTGACCCGCAGCAGGTTTCTGCCACCATCGGCAGTCTCTCGGCAACCTGCGATTTTATGAGCCTGATGGGCGGTAATCTCGTGCTCAAGGAAATCAGCATCGAATCATGCAAGGCCAGACTACCAATCAAAAGGCAGCCTGAACAGGCAGGCGGTAAGAAAAGGCAGACGGCTTCAGCCAGTCAGCCGCTTCACCCGGCTGACCTGCCATTCAGTCAGATCAAAGTTCTCAACTTGAATCTCAGCATCATCGATGCTGATTCGGGAATGCAGTCGGTCATGGAAATCCCGGCCACCAGTATCAACCGAACTTCAGACAGCAAAGAAGTCCGCGCCAACCTGGCCGGCCGGATTATGATCGATACTTCCAGAAAAAATTCCAGCACCCCCCCGGAAATATCGGCTTCCTGTTCTCTCGCCCTCGTCCTTGCCGGCAATCTACGCAACCCTGATACCACCATCGATCTGAAACTCGCCGACGGCAACTGCAATATTCCCGATAAAAAGCTGAGCATGCAGAATGTCTCAGCCGGCCTGAGCGCCAAAGGTCAATTTGACCGCCTGGTAATCGTCGGCAATATTCTCGCCGCCTCAGGAAAAATTGAAGTTGCGCTGGCATCAGGCAGTTCAAGCACTTTTGCTTTTCCTTTTACAAATATGGTAGCTCCGGTACGCTTTTCCGGCGGCAAGCTCTCAGTCGAAAACGCCAGAACCAGCCTGTTTGGCGGTACAATTTCCGGCGATGGCACCGTCTTTACCGACAAAGTGCCGCTGCGTTTCGAGTTTGAAGCTGCCGGCAGCGGCATTCAGGCCGAAAATTTTCTGGCCCAGAACAGCACTCAGCAGCAGGCAATCTCAGGTCCGATCGACGCCAACCTCATGGCTTCCGGCGATGTGACCGGTCTCAATTCTCTTAACGGCAAGGGCAATCTCCGGATGCAGAATGGCAGATACCAGACTCCCCCTGTCATCTCGCCATTTCTGAAGATTGCCAATCTGGCAGAATTTTCATCTGGCGATCTGCAGGATGCCAGCGGCACTTTCGTTCTCGACAAAGGCATTCTTACGACCAGCGACCTTGCCGCCAGCACCGCGGCCGGTCTGGCTTTCTATCGCGGCAATATCGGCCTGGATACTTCGCTGCAGGGCCGACTCGAATTGCGTTTTGCTGCGGCTGCGGTCAGAAAGAGCGATATCCTGCGGCAGATATCGACAGACGGAGTTTCCGCGGCAATTCCCACCACAGTTGAAGGCTCGCTTCTGGCGCCTGTATTTCCGGGTTTCAGTCTCGGTGGTCTGCTTGAATTTGGCTTGAAAAAGCAGGGCCAGAAACTCCTGCAGGACATGATCAACCCCGGTGCAAAATCCCCTGATTCCGGCCAGCAGAAAAAGAACAAAGGCATTCTCGGCGATCTTCAGAACATTTTCAAAAAGAAGAAATCATCTGGTGACAACCTGGCCCCCGCCACCAACACCGCCCCGGTCAAAAAAGAAGACCCCCTCAAAAAAGGCCTGAAAAACCTGTTCAAGTTTTAGCCGCGGCAAACTCACAAAAGAAGATGAATCTGATATTATTGATACATCGATGTTCGCACCATAAACAGCATTTCCCGAGGAGATCACTTGCAAAATCGCTTCTGGCTGACCATAAAAACAGCCGGCTGTTCCTGACAAGGAAACAAGCTTGATCAGAAACTTTGCCGGCATCATTGGATTCAAGCTTACTCAGCTGCTGCTGGGGCTGCTTTTGCCACTATATCTTTTGTGGCTGTTTCTTTCCGGAACTTTTGGCGCCGCGTATCAGCAGGCGGTCGAAAATGCCCATTATCGCCTGAATATCAAGCTGGACCGCTTTGCAAGATACCATGATGACCTGGCATTTTTTCATGCATTGCTGCAAAAAAACTTCACCCTCGCCGATAGGTCGGCAGGCCCTGAGCAGGCACTTATCGAGAAAGTCGCCGCTGTTCGCAGTTTTTTTTCCGACAGAATCAGATTCATCGTCTGGAACAGCGATGGTTCCATCAACAGAAATCTGAGTGACGAAAAACGTTTTCAGTTTGTCATGAAAAGCATGTTTCAGGTCATGCACATGCTCGCAGATGCTTTTAAAGTCGATGAAACAGCCAATCCGGCCGACATTCAGAAGATCGTCGAAAAAATGAATCTGTTGCGCGGTTATTTCGGCCAGTTTCTCTTCGAAAACCAGCTTTTTGAGCCGCTGCGCCCCGGCGCCAAAGGAAAATGTCTCTCAGTCAGCCTCGAACCAGGTCAAAAATTGCTCTGGTATTACCCGGGCAGCAATTTTTCGCTTGCCTGCTTTCTCGATGCTGCCCTGACCGGCAGGCATCTCGGCCCAAAATCGATGGTTCGACAGGCAGCCGCAACCGCTGAACCTGAACGCCTCGCTTTTGTAAAGACTCTTTCCTATCAAGGTTTCGGCATGCCTGCTGCAACCACCCATCAGTCCGAAATCATGCTGGAAGTAAAAAAATACGAGGCAGATGGGCAATCGCAGCGGCAAAGCCGGAACTATCTGCTCAATATCCGGCAGGCTTCTCCTGATCTGATTCTAATCAGTTACCTTCCGGCAACTTTTTTACCAGATCCTCATAATCTTTCGGCCCGCATGCTGGGAAGAATAAGCATCGCGCTGATGCTGGCATTATTTGTCTGGCACTGCTATCTGCTGCGCCACCCGGAATGGTGTCTTTCGGTGCGCCAGAAAATGTTGCTGCTCTTCATCTTCTCGAATGGTCTGCCCCTTGGGCTGATGATTTCGGCCGGCTACGAGTTCTTTCATGAAAAACGCGATGAACTTTTCAACGCCGCCCACCAGGAATCCCTGCGCATTTTAAAGGAATTCGACGTCAGGTTTCCGGAGACCTCAGCGGTTCTGGCAGATCGTCTGAATGCTTTTATCGATGCACGAAACAAAAAATATGGCGGCAAACGTTGGCCTGATGCGGAAATAGAAGCCCTGCAGGCTCTGGTCGCAGAAATAGGCCCGGAAGAAGGCGGTCTGGCCGAACCAGAGGGCAATTACACTTTCTACATGGCCAAGACGACGAACCGTGCCTCGAAGATGGGACTTTCTCTGATGCAGAACGCCCTGCTATTCTTCGGAGGTAAAGGTGAAACTGCCGGCAAAAAGGGGCAATCCTCGATACTGGAACAGGTTTCGAGTATCGACAAATCACTGTATTTCTTCCTCGGGGCCGTCGACCGTTTTTCGCTCATGAGCAGCGGCAACAGTGAACGCCTGACTTACGTGAAATTCACCGGAGCCCAGCAACAGGGGCAAATCTGGGGTATTCTCCTCCTGTCATGGGAAAGAGCCACTTTTCTAAGAGATTTTATCAGCGCAAGTCTCACACAAGCCTCTGAAGAGGTTAAACCACGAATTCTTGCGGTCATGGACAATGACTCTGAAAAGATTTTCTCGACGACACAGATCAACAACCCGCAGATCAACAGATTAATGCGCCTGACCCGCAGTCGAAAAATGATTGCCGGCGAACGCGTTGCCCTCGACGGAAAGAACTATCTCTTCACCTCGATTGCCGGCAACGAAATCGGCATGGGAGTTCTCGTCGCACTCTACCCCGAAGCCATAATCGAGCAACAGATCTTCAGACTGAAACTTGCAATCGGTATAGGTTTTCTGCTGGTCGTCATCATCCTCAGGCAGACGGTCATACTGTTTTCACACAGGCTGCTGGCACCGGTTGAATCTCTGGCAACCGGTATAGAAAAGGTGAGAAAACGTGATTATTCTATCCGCGTTCCTTCGTTAAGCAACGATGAGCTTGGCCGGCTGACCGAAGCTTTCAACACCACCGTCGAAGGTATGCGTGAGCTCGCAGTCGGCACTGCGGTTCAAGTCAGTCTTTTACCACCGGAACATCACTGCCGCGGCAAGATCAGCCTTTTTGCGCGCTCCCTGTTTATGAGCAAAATGGGTGGTGACTATTATGATTACTTTGATCTGCCAAACGACAGAATGGCAATTTTCTTCGGAGACGTTGCCGGGCACGGCATTCCGGCAGCGATGATCATGGCGATGATGAAAGCCATGATTGCAGGCGTTTCCAGAGACTTTCCCGGACCAGCGGAAGTGCTGCACCGTGGCAGCTGCGTGCTGAACGAATTGAAAAAGAAAGACTGGCGACGCATGATGACCGCTCAGTGCCTTGATTTCGACTGCAGCAGCGGCGCATTCAAAATCGCCAATGCCGGGCATTGCTACCCGGTAATGATCGGGCCTGGCGGCAATGCCCCCCGACTCATTGAAATTCATGGGTTTCCGCTCGGGAGCTCAACGAAGAACCGGGCCGTCGAACAAACCCTGGCCCTGCTTCCAGGCGCCACGCTTATTCTCTATACCGATGGAATTGTCGAGGCAATGGCACCATCAGGCGAAATGCTGGGTTACCCGAGGTTTCTCAAAATGGTTGCCGATGCCTGGCACGCCGATCTCGAAACCTACTGGAGCAGGATTCTCGAAGGTCACAAGGCCTGGACCGACAGGCGCGACGACGATCTGACTTTCCTGATGCTGCGCATGGAGGACAGTTCAGATGCCTGACAGAAACATTACCGCCTGGCTCAGGCTTGCCGGCGCAACCGTTCTTCTGCCTCTGCTGATCTTCTGGGCGGGCGGTTATTATCTGGCGACGCTCGACCGCGAGACACGCTTCAGAAATTTTGCCGCGGCTGCCGATGAAATGCTGGCAACGATGCGGGCTCTAGCTGATACGGAAAAATATACCTGCAGCAGTCTCGATGCAATTTTCAGAGAAAGCCAGAATAGCGCCGCTCTCAGAACTGCCATCGACGACTATGGGAAACAGCACCGGCTGAAAATGCGCTATCTGATCTGGCAGCCATCCGGGGAGATTTATCAGGCCAATTTTTCCTGGCGGCAGAATCCAGGAAACTGGCAACAGGCCTATCTTGAGCTTCGCCGCATTGCCGACTGGTTTTATCAGAACTACGAGAAAAATATCCCCCCGGAAGTCATGAAAAACCTGCGGCAGATTTTCGGGCCACACTTTTTTCCGCTTTTCTTCCGCAATTGTTATTCAGGGCGTGAACTCAGCCTCATCAGGCCAGATTCGGCCCAGAAATACCCGCTGACCTGGCTGAAAGTCGACGAACGCTTCGGCCTCGCGGTGTTCTTCGATTACGGCCTGCTGAAACGAACACCCGGGCTTGACAAAATGCTAGATTCATATCGTGGTGACCTGCATTCGGGCTATATGACCGACCACCGGGCTTATTGCGCTGACCCGGAACTGGCCGCAAGTCTGCAAACGAGATTAGCGGCCATGCGGCATCGCTTCAGCGACTGCCAGGATTTGCCCAATTACTACATTTTTACCAACTTCATCAACGAAAGCCTCACCGGTTTCTGCGCCGTCAGAAAAAGCAGTATCGACATGCCGGCCAGCGATGGATTCACCAGACTGATAATGGTTTTTCTGCATCTATGCCTGGTATATTATGCGGTTTTGAGCTATCGGGTAATGGCTGGCGGCGTCAGACTTTCGCTCGGCCTACGAACTCAGCTGGTGCTGCTTTTTGTGGTCGCAAACATTCTGCCCGGCTTTCTGCTGCTGGTCTCAGGAAGTGACTATCTGCAACAACTCCGCGCCGGCCTGCTGAACCGGGCGTTCAACCGCAGCATGACCTGCATGCAGAACATCGATGAGCTTTTCAACAATGAATACAGCGTCCAGAAGGGCCGAATAACCAGAGCTCTGCCCGAATTGCGCTCCGCCCTGCAGCATAACCTCGTAAACCGGCAGACGATCAGTAATTTTGTCACCCCGCAACGCCCTGGCCCGGACATGTTGTTCATCGCAGCGAGCAGCACCGGGATCATTGCCGGCGATACCGGAATCATGAAAAACGGTGTCATTCAGGAAGCCTTCGACAGCCGCCTGAAAACCTCACCGGTCAAAACCAACGTCATGAATGCCATTTTCAAGCTGACGACATTTATCATGGCGAGCATCAACAAAACACCGATTTCTGGAAAGCAGGGAGCCGAGGTCGAATTCATTTCCGATGGCTTGATGCAGAAAAAGCCTGCCGAGCTGATCCGAAGGTTTTACGAGAGCGGCACTTTCTGGCATTGGGGCATCGGGCAGGTCAGACACCCGACCTACATCGAGACCTTCTCGCTGTTCGACCCGGCTCTGCTCGACTACATCATGCTCTACGTCTGGGACAGCCGCAAACTCGAACTCGAATTCATCAGGCGCATCTTTCACGCTCTGAACCGCAATGAAGACGGCATCAGAGTCATGGCCGCCGACGATCTGTTCAGCACTGCCTTTCCCCCGGAAACGCTCGCGAATGCCCGTCTTGCTGAATTCGCCGGCAAACTCAGAAACAGAACTCTCACCCGTCCTGAATTCTGTGTCATAGACAACGAAAACTTCATGCTCGCCGGCCACAAATGCGTACATATGCCGACTATCAGGCTGTTTTCCCTCTATCCGCTCGGGCAGATAGAGAGCCAAATAGGCTCCAAACGTCGAATGATCTGGCTGCTGGCTCTGGTCAGCCTGTTAATCTCAGTTTCCCTGGGGCTCAAGGTGTCATCAGGGATTTTACTGCCGCTGTCAGAGCTGCAAACCGGCATCGGCGAGCTGCAGAAGCGCAATTTTTCCTATCGCCTGCCAGACCTGGGCCGCGATGAATTCGGCTCTCTGGCTGGTATTTTCAACGAAATTCTCGGCGATCTCGAAGAAATGCACGTTGCTTCTATCGTTCAGGAAAAGCTGATGACCAGAATGGCTCAGCCGCTTCTGGCCGGCAGGCTGGGCATTTATGGCAAAACCCTGTCGCTGGCCGGAAATGGTGGCGACTATTTTGAATTGATCAGCACCGCTGCCAATCGACCCGCCCTGCTGCTGGGCAACGTCGGCGGCACCGGCATAAGCCGCTGCCTGCTGCTGGCTTTTCTCAAGTCAGCTGCCATGCAGCTTCATGACCTGACCGACCAGCCGGCACGCTTCATGGAAGAGCTCAACGAACTGCTGCAGCGAAGCAATGCCGGTCGAGAAGGTCATGAAATCAGCCTGCAATATATACTGTGCCATGACGACACCAGCCTGGAAATCAGCAATGCCGGGATGAACGACCCGGTTCTCATCGACCGCAACTCAGGCACGGTGCGCCTTCTGCCGATGCCTTCCCTGCCTCTGGCCGGCCACGGGCAAAAGATAGCCGGACTGCACATCAACCTCAACGATGGTTGTGCTCTGATACTGGCAACCTATGCCCCCGCAGCAGATTTCGTCGTTTCAGGGGCGGGCGGCAACGCCCTGTTGCAGACTTCAGCCGCCATTTCTGCCGAAGCCTTTCTCGCCACCTTCACGAGCCTGTACACCCAGGCCGGGTTCCCTTCCGACTGCGACCTCACTGTCGCCGCCATTACCACCCACCCTTCCGCCTGACCCACCGTTCACGCAATCGCGGCAAGATTACAGGCGGGGCTGGTTTGTGGTAAGCTTGCTTCTGCAGTCTCATACAGCAAAATTATGGAAACATTGTTTTTTCTTTTTGGAGCCGCGTCAGTGGCCGCTTTTATCGACACCCTCGCGGGAGGTGGCGGGTTAATTACGCTGCCTGCTTTGATCATGAGCGGGATTCCGCCACATTTTGCCCTGGGTACTAATAAATTGCAAAGCTCCATGGGCTCAGGAACCGCAACTTTCATGATGTTCAGGAAAAACCGGGTCAGCTGGGAACAGGTTAAATACCTGATGCTGGCTGCATTCTGCGGCTCACTGCTCGGCACGGTCGCAGTTCAATTCATCAACCCCGGAGTGCTGAACTTCATAATTCCGCTGGTTCTGGTAGTAATCGCGTTCTACTTTCTATTTGCACCGCCGCTACACGAAAGTGGCGTCTGCCGTATTTCCGACAACGGTTACCGCCGATTCATGGTACCCCTGATCGGCTGGTATGACGGCATGTTCGGGCCTGGCACCGGGTCGTTCTTCGCTCTTGCCGGCGTTTCACTCAGAGGTCACGGCCTCATTGACGCGACTGCCATTGCCAAAACCCTTAACTTTGCGACCAACGCTGCCTCGCTGCTGGTGTTTCTGACCGCCGGCAAGGTTGTCTGGCTGGCAGGGCTGACCATGATGGTCGGGCAGTTTCTCGGCGCTTTTGCCGGTTCATTGTGTCTGCTGCGCATCAATGCTAAATACCTGCGCATTCTGGTCGTGACCATGTGCCTCGGCATGCTCGCCCGCTACGCCATTGCTTCAGGCTGGTTCTGATCCGGTTCATTTGTCTTCAGCGGAATCCCAGATCAAACCTGGATAATCAGACACAGAAAGAAATTTTTCTGCCTCTTCCTTGGAAACAAAACTTTTCAGCACATCAAAAACCCTTATCAGACGCTCGCCCTGACAGACGAATTCCAATACCGGGCGCTGCACCCTGTCCTGATCCGGCGGGTCAACGTCGAGCAGACACCATTTCGCGACATTCCCGATCCGGCAGATTTCACAGCGCTGTGGGCCCCGTTTGCAATGAGGCACCCGCATTTTTTTCATCACAAATTTAACCACTGGTCCCTCCTGCTGAAGCATAGGCATCGAAAGTTCAATCGTCTGAGATCCTGAGGCTGCAATCGTACCGGACGCAGGTTCTGCATTAGCCGGCCAAGGCAGCGCCATTAGAATTAGGAGCAGTATTTTAATCACAGTATCCTCCTGCATTGCTGATCAAATTGTAGAACCATTCCATCATCATGCTCTTTCTCTCTTTTCTATGAATAGTCATTGTAGGTACGTTTCCAAAATCCATATGAACATTTTTTTATTCTTTCAATCTTCCCTGAACGAAATTCCTTTGCTCCGATTTTTTTCAAAGAATTGGTAACAGTCGTCAAATTCTAATATCATTTTTTTTGGTATTTGGCCCAAACAGCTTTCTAGAGTTATTCCCAAAACCAGATATCAAAGCAACGTTTTCTTGCAAATTCCTTTACGGGCTGAGGCCAAAAAACTCTAAATTTTGCTGTGTAAGTAAGTTCGCACACAAGCTGACAAAGCAGATCGCCAATAGAGAACTCGACGGTGGTGTCTTCCTTAGGCCAGAAAATATCATCGCCCTGATATCGTTTTACATAAATTAGATTTTCACCGATTGAAACCTCGGCGCGATAAAAAGTTCTGGGGAGAAATTGAGGCTTGATATGGCCAGCAATTTTGGAAATGCTGAATAAGCTACGCCAATATCTGAAAAAAGGAGAAAATAGTCCCACCATTAAGCGGGAATAATTACTCCAGACACTAAGGTCGCGACAGATATCGGCTCGAAAATATTCTGACCATTGGTTATTACCTGTTTCAATAGATTCCCTCAGAAATTTTTCTGCAATATTAGATTTAACGCAGCTTGAAAAAAACTCAGTAATAGTTTCAGCCAGTTCAGGATGAAATTTTAACGAACTAATGTATGAAACGGTCCAGATAATGCCGTCTTCATAGCCTGCTCTCCAGGCCAATTTGCTAATCTCAAAAATATAGTTCAGTTTTCGACAGAAATCAGAGTTTGGTTCCCATGCTTCTCTTGTGTTTTTTGTTGTCGAAGCATATTCATCAAGAATCTGCGATACTTTTTCCGGTTCCCATTTGCATCTGTCGTAAAGAATGGTGGGATAGGCTTCTTCTGCCGAATAACGGTTTTCAGCCCCATTTTGAATAATCGTTGCAAGTTGCTGACTTCTTTTTTCAAGCAATTCTGTCAGAGTAGGTGTCACACCAGTGCGAAATTTTTCGCCGGTCATTGGTGGCAGTTGTCCTGGCTTTGGTTGATAAACAGTCTGCCAGCCAAAGCCTTTTGGAACTAACTCCTGATCGACGCTTTTGGTTAAAACGTTTGCACTTTCTACCCATTGTCCTATTGAAGCATGGTCATCCTGCAGTATTATGAAACTTCTTTCGGGAACTGAGCAATTTCTAAATTTCTGCCAGTATGAACGAATCGCGGCTACATATTCTTTTCTGGTAGGCTTTGTGCTGCCTTTTTGAAACTTATGATTTGTTCTTAAAATTCTACTTAAGATGTAATCAATAAGACTTGAAACTGGTAAAAAACTACGATCGAAATGAAAGTCGCGACCGAATGATACTGATCTGGAGAGGCGATCATCAGTCTCAAGACTTTGCAACAGAGGCTCCACTGCGTCATCACCAATTTCGGACAATTTTCTAACCGTTTCGGCCTGATCGAACTCAAGCCAGCCCGGTTGTCCACTTTGGCAGATCTGTGCATTTTCAAGGTTTTTGATCAGCGTTTTAACTTCAGAGTGTTCTGTTTCACCCAAAGGAAGATTAAGACTCTGGCTGATCTTTTTCCACAGATCGGCATGCCAGAAATTCTTCATGGTTTTTTCCCACAATCTTCTTTCATGATCTATTAAAAGCATTGAACAACCAGTTGCAAATGTCAGAAACCGGGGATTGGAAAAACAATCCAATCCGCCGCCAAATCGCCAGTTTGGAAGTCGACAATCTTTCCAGCCGCTTTCATCAACCTTAAGAGTTGGTAGAAGCTTTCTGGCTGTAAGCAATGCAATTCGATCATCGGCGCGCATATGTGCACAGACTGCCCGATCCCACTGATACCATACCCATTCCATGATTACTGGAAGCAATGGGTATTCATCGACGTTATCACATGACCGATAATATTCTCGCCACATTCTTTCCGCCAAACTCTCATGACCAGCCCGGTAAACAAGAAACGCCTTCAATGGTGTTAAAAAATGGTAATCGATGGCGTATTTTTCGGGAATGGAATGACATCTAAAGTCACGGTATCTTGTGGTCACTCCCGTATTCATGTTTCCGGTAACGCTTATGTCTCTGCGATCTTCGGGCAAGTCAATGGACTTTTGCAGCATTTCTTCTACGTCTGCAGCCAGGTCTATCGAAGGTCCCATTGAGGCCACAGGATACAAAAGCCCATTCCAGCAGATCACCCATTTTTCAGAACATTTTGAATTTGGCGATTCTGGAAGAACCCAACCTCTGGTAGTGATCATAATTGGGCAATGCGCCCATACGCTGCCTGTTTCTACCTGAACCGTTTTGTATTCACAGCCGCGCGGGTCGGCCAGACCAAGTTCAAACAATTGTCGCATGGCAAGAATCACTTCATTAGACAAATTCGTTGCGCCAGGGTTCCAGGCTATGCTTTGTTGCGGCGGGCTTGGAAAATGCCAATTTGAAAAATCAGCATATTCACAGAAGCTTGCAGACGATATCAAAATAAAAATACACATAAGAAAGCAGGCTTTAAAGCATTTAATTTGCGGGGAATCAGGCCTGGCAAATTCATTTTTTGCAGTCATTTTTCGATAAAGCTTTTGGTAAGAAGCAAAAATAGCGGGAGACATTCCCAAAAAGATCCAGTTTTCCATAACAAATTCCTCCGGCATACTCTTCAAAATGACAATTTAATTTCATTCAATGCAAATTAAAATTCATGATTAATCATTTAATTTCGATGCCTTCTGTTGCTTCGCACATTGATTTAGAACAATTCTGCAGTTAATTTAGAATGAACTTTGTTTTGACTGATTTATCGAATTATTTTGAATCATGCTGTTGATTCTAAACGAAACGTCCCGGCATTTTCCTCATAAGTTTCGCTTACATTTTTCAGTCTGGAACGTAGATGTGTTATAGGCCAGACAAAATTCAATTCGATTTTCAGCTGCTATCGAGCCGAAATGGCTGGCTTCAGAGGCTCATTACTGCACGCGATTGGCCCGGGCGCGAAAATAGCTGAACAGCATCAGAAATACCGCTAACAATATTCCAACGACGATCAGAATTTGCCTGCGCAGCTGAATTTCGGAAGCTAGAGTGTAGCCACTGAGGGCGCGAAGTTCTTTTGCCACCATCGGATCAGTTCCGTGATATTCGCAGTAAATAATCCCATCTGTTGCCAGATCTCCGTAACTGTGCATCCGGCATTTTGAATCTGCCATCAGCGGAACGCTCTTCAAATATTTCTGGGTGTAGAGAGAATTGTCTGCATCCACGACATCCTTGTGGTCGATTTTGCCGATCTGTTGTCCGGGTGAAGCGTGTTCTTGATTATATAAATCAATGGCACCCTTCAATACCCGCTGACAGGCAAAGCATGTTTTATCCCGGTACTGATGATGGACCTTTGCCTTTCCCAGTTTTTCCATGACCGTCCAACATATTGAATAAAACGAAGTTATGTCGCTTCGTTCAGATGGTTCAAGTATGGCAGAAGGAACCGGGCCATATTTTTTTATCATTTCGGCGCGACTGGCCGGGTTTGCAGAAGATGCAACACTTCCGGTCACGATACACAGCAAAAAAAACAGAACTTTTCTTGTCATATTTTCTCCCATCTTCCTAAACCGCCTGTTGATTTCAAGCTATGCTTCTACCTGGGCAAGACCACTCTCGCGCAATATCTGTAGGTGCCGCGGCCGGCAGCGGGCGGTTGCGATCTGTTCCGTCATTGACTCTTTTCCGCGCCATAAAAACCCCTTTGTTGAAGCTTGATTCAGGCAGAAGCCCTGGCTGGCAAAAAATTGTAAGAAGCTGTTTATTGAGCGCTAACATTAAAACCGATTCTTATCATAACAAGCAAGGTTTTTGTGGCATAATCGCTGCTTGCCGACAGCCATTATGGCGCATAGATCGTGTATAATGATTTCAGGAGAAAATAAATGAGAGGGCTGATAAAATGCCAGTTTTGCGGTAAAGAAACTACGGTCCCTGATAACATGACCGGAACCTTGCTCAGATGCCCTTACTGCATCAGAGACTTCGACATTTGTGATCCTGCTTCTTCACCGGATGCAGATAACCCGAACGATACTCCGGCCCCTGATTTTCAAGGCAATCCTGCATTGCAAAGCGCAGTAAACGCCATAATCACCAACAGGCAGAAGTCTCTTCGAACCCAGAACCTTTTGCTAATGATCACCACGTTGATTGCCGCTCCCGCCGCCTGGGTCATCCATTCGAAAGAAGACCTGATCACCCTCGCCATCTTCATTGCAATCAGCCTGGTAATCGGCGGCCTGGCTCTGACCTTTGCCAATTCACGATTCTCGACAATAACCAGAACGGTTCTTCGTAATATGAGCGCAGAGCCCAGCATGCAGACGCTTACCCACCAACAGCTTTACCAATGTTTGCTTGCCGCACTGGCTGCAAAACTGAATATCGATGAGGCGGAACTTGTTTCAGACCCTCTGCTGCGGCAGGCATTGCAACAACTCGAAGATCTCCCTGCTACGCCGCAAAGGTGCCGATAATGAGCGTCGAAAATCCAGAATAAGAGAGAAAATTATCAGATGAGTCCCAATAACAAGATTGGCCTGATCAGACTGGTTGGCATGCTGACCGCACTTCCCGCCCTCGCTGTTTCATACTGGATCGCAATAACCTGGAGCTACGATATTGAACTTACCATTTGTATCGCTGCCCTGGTCTGGGTCGCCCTGCTCTATATTTTCAGTAAACTCATCAGGGTCAGTTGCCGCAAATGCGGCGGCAGCATGGAGATTTGCGATGGCGACGACATGATTATCTATCAATGTACGAAGTGTGGCCAGAAAATAGATTCCGGCTACCATTCAGAGTATTGAGCCGAAGCCTTTAAAGAATCAGGAAACTTTGCCTTCCTTACGACCCGCTTCAGCCACCGGCCGGCCGTCGGGAAGAATTGGCCCGCTGCCGTCACGGCTGGCCTCATACGCAGGCACGAGTATTTCCACACCGGCTTCATAAAAGGCATCAAGCACGTTGGCCCGCAGTTTTGAATGAATGCCTGGAAGCCGGTTCGCGTCACGGGTATAGGCATGCAGACGATACGCGACCGCCAGTTCCCCGAATTCGCGCTGAGTTATGAAAGGAGCCGGTGTCGCCAGAATACCTTCGGTCTTTTGAGCCGCAGCCAGCATCAGGCGATGAGCCACCCGCCAGTCAATGTTGTAGGCAAGGGTCATGTCAACACTCATGCCCGCTCCTTCAGTTTCGGCGAGGGTAGAAAGATTGACTACCGGCTGACCGAGAACCAGACCGTTTGGAATGGTGATCACCTGATTTTCGATCGTGCGAACGCGGGTGACCAGCAACCCGGTCTCGAGCACTATTCCTTCGATATCACCAATTTTAACGCGGTCACCTGAACGACAGGCCCGCATGTAGATGAGCGCCACGCCGGCGACCACGTTGGCCACAGCAGCGGTAGAGCCAAGCGACAGCAAAACACCGAGAAATACTGTGACTCCCTGAAAAGCCGGAGAATCGAATCCTGGTAGAAAAGGCGCTGCAAGAACGATACCCAGAGCAATGATCAGAAAACTCATCAGCTTGTCGGTCGGGTTGGCCCAGTCTTTATGGAACCCGGGCAGCGACACCCGGCCGCGTTCGACCGCCCCCATGATCAGGTGCATCAGCTTGACGGCATGAACGGTGATGAAAGCGATCAGCAGAATCGCCGCCAGACCGGGCAACCATGAAACGATGGTGCGGCCAAGATCGGTGACGGCTCCAAGCATCCAGCGAAGTCCAGCGGTTGCAAAACCGCGGGTTGCCTTAAAAAAGCCGGTTACCAGAGTTACGTAGCATAAAAAAACAAACAGCAGCAGAATGGTGCGCAAAAGGCGGTTGACCAGCAGTAGAAAATCAGTCAGTTCAACAGCGGATACAAGAGTGAGGTCACCCAGGGTCAGATTGAAATCAGCCCGGTCTTTGAGGCCTTCAACCCGGCGGCGCACCTTGCGGAACAATGAAGCCAGAACGATGGATGCCGCGATGAAAACAAGAGTGGCAAGCATCGTCTGATCGAAAGCGGGGCCGAATCGGGTGACCTGCAGATCGCCAAAGTAGCTGTCCCAGAGGTTGTAGAGAGAAGAAATAATTTTTGTAGCGTTATCCAAGCTTCGCTCCTTCTCTGATTATCTTTTGCCGGGCTGGCAGCAAAGGAGAGTTGGCCTACATATCAATCTTAGCATTCTGAGGTTTTAATCGCTACAAAAAGATCGAAAAAAAGTGCCGTGTCGACATGACACGGCACTTTTTATTGAACAGAGTTCAGATCATTTTTTGGGATGACCGACAAAAGTTACGAGAGAGGGGTCACCCATGAGGTGATAGACTTCCCAGTAGTACTGTTTGCGGCTGGATGTAGAGGCTTCGACGGCCAGGTTACCGGCAACCATGAAACCGGCATTGCTGATGCCACCGTTGGTTTCGAACAGGGCGTCGAGAGCGCCGACGCCGGTGTTTTCCTTCAGCGGAGGAACGCCGTCATTGTTCGGTTTAACGATTGAGTGCAGACCTACGCCCCACCAGAAATCTTCATCCCAGTAGGTGCTGTTGGTGCCGCCGATGTAACCGATAGCGCCGGCATCTTTGGTTCTCAGCCATGCTTCGGCAAAGCAGGTCGGAGTTTCGAACTTGCTGGTCAGACAGCAGTTGCCGACGACGAGCGGATATTTGCCTTTGTTGCCGAGCTTTTCGATATTGCTGATGCTGAAGCTGGGGTCAGCCCATGAAGTTGCTGAACCGTGAGCGGTGTAGTTGACGTATGAAACGCCTTTGGCTACAGCAGCCAGGATTGCGGCGGTATTCATCTGCGAACCGGCTGACAGAGAAACATAGAGGTTCTTGAAACCGTGTTCCTTGTTGAAGAAATACTTGGTAGCATAATTGATGTGGGGCCAGCCATGGCTTCTTGCCCAGCTGCCATCCCAGCCGGCGACCAGAACTGCGTCGTCGAGGAAGGAAGGATCAGGCATCTGGAATTTTTCGTATTCCATGGTCTTTTCGATCTGCGGAATCAGCTGATCGACGGTTTTAGCCGAGAAGCGGCCGGTGAGCATTTCGGGGAGGAAATCGCCCGGGGTAACTGCTACATAATAAAGTTCGGTGATGTGTGAACCGGTCTGGCCTTTGAAAGCCGGAACCTGTTCGTGGTCGCCGACGAACAATACATAGCTCGGAGCCGGGAAATCGGCAGTCGGGTTGTTGTAAAGGCCATGCAGATAGGTCTTGAGGTTATTGGTGATTGCTGCGCCAGTGCCGAACTGGTCGGTATAAACGACTTTAACGGCATAACCTTTTTCGGTTTTATAGGCGGCGAAGGTTTCGATTTCTTTCTTGAAGGCCGGGTCAGAAACGATTACATAGCCCTGTTTGTTGGCTCTTTTGCCATATTTGAGAGCGTTAGGAACAGTAACCATTCTTTCCATCCAGGCGAAAGCGGGTGACCAGAGGGCGTCATGCTTGGCTTTGGTGGTGTCCATATCGGCATCGGTCATGACAACTTCGAAATCGATGTTGTTGTACACAACGATCTTGTTCGAGGTGGCATCATATTTAACCGGAGCGATGGTCAGGTTGGCAAGGCGCATATGGCGCATTACGCCGGCATCCTGAATAGAGGTCATCTGAACGCCATTGAAACCCTTGCTGATGTAAGCTGACTTTTCATAAACAAACGGAACTTCTGAACCGTCTTTTGGGGCAGATGGCTGGCGGGGGAAAACCGGAGCCGAAACGCCGAAATCAGCCAGATTGTATTCACGGGTGTCGTAGCTCTTGACTTCGATTTTGAGATTGGCACCAAAAGGAACCTGAATGAGCTTATTGATTACCGGCAGCTGCGGAGCGCCGTATTCGCCGCCAAAATAAAAATTGGGCGAATAAAGAACGGTGAAATCACCCTTGGGTGTTTCGGCATCGTAGGTATAGAGCTTGTCAATGGCGCATTTCATGCGCAAATTCAGTTTGCTGCCTGCCGCCTTCTGAGAGACGACCTTCAGACCACAACCCTGACCATCGAGAGCTATCTCACCTGCAAAAGCCCCTCCACTGATCAGAACGACCATAGCCAGTAACGCAATAATTTTTTTCACTACTTGTCCCCTTTCCAGTTTTACTTCATACTCTGCGCCCGGAAAACGGCCCGAGCCACCGTGGGAAAAGATGCTTCCCGAGTGCCGGCATTCAGACAACTATCAGCCTGCAGCAATTTTGCACAGGGTACAAATGGGTGGATGAATGCCTTGATTCAATCATTCTAAGTATTTCGGCCATTGATGTCAATGGATAAAGCGTTTTTTTTCTATGGCATTCAGCTTATGCCGCAAAATCTTTTGGTACAACATCGTCAGGTTGTATAATATTTTCTCATGTTACAAAAATTAAACGGGGCAGTTTAAGACATATCTGCAAAGCTGCGCTTTAAAAGGAAAAATCATGCCAAAGTTAATTCTGTTGCTGGTCTGTACAATCCTGATCGCCCTTCCCGCCTGCGCTTCGAGCATTGCCCGGTTGCCTCTGCGTGAGCTGCCAGACTGCTCAGACGCGATCATTCTCGGGGAAGTAATCGAAGTTGCCGAACAAAACAATGCCAATCTCGACGATCTTTCCATCAGAGTCCATTCAGTGATCAAAGGCGAAATAGCCAGCCCGGTTATCAGGCTTACCTTGAGCACCCGCGGCGGCATCAAAGATTTTGACCCGCGTCTCAAAATCGGCGATACCGGCGTTTTTTTTCTGAAACAACAGAACGGCAATTTCAGCAAAGCTTATTGGGGAAGTATTGCCACTTTCGCCAAACCGAACTTTTCGACTAACGATAACAATGACGAACCGCCGGTTATTTTTCCGAAAATTCCTGCCGGAATTCAATCGGCAAGCCTGGCGTTCATTGCTGACTACGCCAGAAAACACAACTGGCTTCCAATTGCCGGAGATAGTCTGCGTCTCGTCATTCAACCGATGGGTATAGTAGCAGCGGCGTATGAAGTTAACCTGAAAACCGGCATCGGCAGAATTTTCCCCGGTACACACCAGAATAACGGCATCGCAACTTTCACTTTCAGCGACAACGACCTGCAAAGATTGATCGATACCGTTTCTTCGGCCGAATTTAAAAGCCTTGGCAATCAGGTCAGTAAAATCGGTATGGACGGCACCTCATACTTGATTGAAGTCGACCGCGATGGCAACTACCAGTGGCTGTGGCGCTGGCAGCCTGATGAGGCTGAAATCAAAACACTCATCGAACTGCTGACCGAACGGCAGCGTTCAGTGAAGCCATAGCAATGGACCGAAAGCGCTTTTTCAAAGACTATCTTCTCGATCTTCTCGAAGGCATCGACACCGCCTTCGACGAAGAATTGAGCAGTTTTGCCGCCAGGTTTCCAGAACTGGTGCGCCCGCCTGGTGCCTGCCCCGAAAAAGAATTCCTCGAAAAATGCCGACGCTGCGGTGCCTGCATTAAAGCCTGCCCGCATTTTGCTCTGAAGCCGGTAACGATGAGCAACGAATTCGATCTTGGCACCCCGGCATTGCGCAGCGGCGAGGCCTGGTGCCGGTTCTGTGAAGCTTTTCCATGTATTGAAGCCTGTCAGAGCGGCGCACTGTCGATCAAAAATTCCGACCGGTTACATAAAATCGGCATTGCCGGCATCAAGCCAGGCAACTGCCTGCGCAGCAGCGGCGAACCATGCCGGGCCTGTATCGACAAATGCCCGGCAAATCCGGTTGCAGTCGTTATTCCTGAAACAGGCCATGCCGCAGTCATCGCACCGGAAAAATGTTCCGGCTGCGGAGCCTGCCTGACCGTCTGCCCGGCTTATCCTGACCCAGCGGTCATTCTACGACCTTTGTAGAAGTTTTGTGCCGCTGCCCAAGCATAACGTAATGTTGCGCAGACTCGAGAATACGCTGCTGCCATTCTGCCGACACCGGCGCCTTCACCTTCGCCGGAACTCCTGCTACCAGTGAACCTGGCGGAATGACCTCGTTTTCTTTGACTACCGCGCCGGCCGCAAGAATGCTACCTGTGCCGATCACAGCGCCCGAAAGAACGATGGCGCCCATGCCGATCAGGCAGTTGTCGCCGATTTCGCAGGCGTGAATCACGGCGCGATGGCCGATAGTCACATTTTGACCAATGCGAACTGACCCTGAGCCGGGGCTGCCGTTGGCACGGTCGACATGAACGACTGAGCCATCCTGCACATTAGTGTTGTCACCGATGGCAATCGTATTTATATCGCCTCTGACAACGGTTCCATACCAGATATTGACGTTTTCACCGAGAGTAATCTCACCAACCAGCTCGGCACTTCGGGCAACGAAGCACGAATCAGGCACCGTCGGCCTTTTTCCTGAATATTCGATAAGCATGCAAGCCTCCATTTCTGCCATGGCAATCTACTGGAGCGCCTGAAAAAAAGCAACCTGCCGCTCGCGAAACCCAGGTGCGACCGAGTGTCGGTGAGTCGCCGGAGTGCTGACGAACTAACCAATGACAGGCTTTCCCACTGTTAAAGCCTGGCGTTCTGCTGCGCCGTGCAGAAAAGTATGTTTTGTGATACAATGTTTCTGCATCGATTTCGCTTTTTTGCCGATAGATATGGTTGAATATGGAATCAGCTAATTTCTGGACAAAAAAGCAGGGTCAGGAACTGTTCGATCAGGCCGTGGCCCTCGAAGCCGAAGGCAAGACCGCTGAAGCAATCGATGCTTATCAGCAGTCGCTGGTCGCCTGCCCTCGCAATGCCCAGGCGCACTATAATCTGGGTATCACCCTGGCAACGACCGGCAAAATCGGTCAGGCAATTCGATGCTGGCGAAGAGCTATCTGGCTTGAGCCGGCATTCAGAATTGAGTTGATCAAGGCCTTCGATATCGCCGACGAGCTCGCTGAAGAAGTGATCGGCGCGGATTTTGCATCATGGGCAAAAGCAGCCTGACAAGGCTGATTCACAAGGAGCTGAACTATGACATACTGCTGGGAAATCTACAACAACTCAAAGTGCGACACCTGCAAACATTACCTCGCCTTTCAGGCCGGCACTCTCAAACTCGAAGAAGTTAAAGATATCGTCGTCATCGATGATGACAAATAAGGTTCTTTAAAACACCTTTTCGGTGCTTCTTTAAGCCTAATACCCGACAAAACATTCTGGCGCAGGCAACCTAACGCCGGGCAGATATTTTGTGCTGCCCGGAAAGTTTTAGCGCGGTCTGCTGGTTAATCACCGAAAAATTCGGGAGCCGGCTTTGTCAAACTGGCAGATAGATGGGCTGAACGAAAAATGGTTGTGTTCGTCAGCTCATTAACGACTCTCAGTTTCTGCGCATTCGCCAGGGTCTGAAAATCCTGTCGATAAACGAAAATTTCCGGCAGTGTGCGTCGACGTCTTCACATGCCGGGGGTTCCCAGGGCTTTATTTCTTTGACCGGGCCGGTGAGCAGCAGAACGGTATTGCGTTCGTCGGCAATTCTTGCGGCATGCTCGTTGAAAATGCGTTCCATACCGTTCAGTTTGCTTTCCATGGCTTCCATCTTGCGGGCCATGTTTTTCAGCAATGCCTGATTGGCGGCAAGCACCTGCCCGATATCGATCGCCACGTCACATGAGACCGCTTCTGAGGCTGTTTCTACGGCAGCAGCCGTGGTTTCAGCTTCGTGAGCCTGGTTTTCGCTGACATTGATTTCTACTCTCATGATGTGACTCCTGAATAAAGCGGGATTTCAGATTTTTTATCGGCAAAGTCACAGCTTTTTATGACCAGAGTTTCTTTAATTTGTTTGTGACTAAAAATTTATGCTATATTTTGTGCATGGACGGATTAAAACTACCCATTTTCTTATTGATAATCGTTCTCGCCCTTGGGGTCTTCCTGTTTAACCCCTTCACCGGAAACAAGCCGCCGGTGCGCACTCGACCGGCACGCGACCCGGCTGCCGCTTCCGGTCAGGCCAGCCAGCCAGGCTCAGCAGACAGTTCTGCTGCAGTAAAGGCTGCCGCCGAGCCATTTGCGAAAGGCGACTACGAGAAGGTGGTCAAGCTTCTCTCACCGTTCAGAGATGTGGCCGATTTTGATCTGCAACGCATGCTCGCTTACTCTCTCGCCGGCATGAAATTCTTCGATGCGGCGATCATCGCTTTTGAAAAAACTCTGGAATCACGCAAAATCCCGGAAAACGCCTATTCCCTCGCCTATCTGTATGAGATAACAGGCCGCATCAACGTCGCCCGCATGCTTTACGAACAGTTGATCAGCGCCGAACTGCCCGCAAAAATGCGCCGGGCAGTTTACGAAGGGCTGGCGCGCACCAGTTCCTACGAAAACGACATCAAACTGGCCTTCAAATACAACACTGAACTGGTAAAAAACTACCCGGACTCGCCGGAAGGAGTGGTGGCGCTGATCAAACTGCTGCGTCAGGCAGGTCAGCTCAAGGGCCTCGAAAGCCTCGTCAGTCTTGGCGAAAAGTATCACAGCAAAAATTTCGATTATAACTTCTGGCTCGGTGTTCTCTACTTCGATGCCGGGCGTTTTGACGATTCCATCAAGCATTTCCGGCGCTGCATCGAGATTGCACCTGACAATTCAACGCCATATTTCTATACTTACAACATTCTCAAAACGCAGAAAAATATCGAACTGGCGCTGGCCGACCTTGAAAAATATCACCGCCTCAACCCCCTTCTGCCGCAGATTTTCTTTGAAGCCTCCCTCGACGCTAAAAAAGAGAACCGCCTCGATCTGGCATACAAGTTCTTCCGATCGGCAGTCACCATGGATCGTACCCTGCTCGGCCGCGATGACAAAGGAACAATGTCGGCAGTCGAACGCAAAGTAAAGGCGGGCGGCTCTGAGCGCGACAAAAAGTTTCTTTCGGCCTTCGTGAATTTCATTAACGGCGATTATAAAATCGCCCGCGACCAGATCACTCACCTTCTGCCAGAGCTGAAAAGCAGCGAATATGAAGATGACGGTCGACGCATCATCAGAGAGTGCGACCTGCTGGCGATGCAGGACGCCCGCTATGCCTCACAGGTTGCCGGCCTGCAGCAGCAACGCCAGATCGAAAACCTGGCAAAGCTTGAAACTGTAGTATCGACCCCGGGCCTCGATGCCGACACCCCGGCCGACAAGCTCAAAAGACAGGCCATGCAGAACCCTAATGATCTGAGATTGCAGTATACTGCCGGGCTCGAACTGGCAAAGCTTGGGCATCTCGAAGCGGCCAAGGTCTTCTTCGGCAATGCCATAAGACTGAACCCTAACCTCGTCGAACCCAACTATTCGATGGCCAAAGTGCTGATCTTTGAAGAAAGCTTCAGCGATGCGCGAGCCTACCTAGACCAGGCACTCAAGGTTAACCCGAACAACAGCCAGACCCTGTCGCTGTCAGGCCTTCTCCACATGCAGAATCGAGATTTTCTCAGGGCCCAGAGCGATGCCGAAGGAGCTCTCAAGGCCAATCCGAACAATGGTGAGGCCAGACTGGTGCTTGCTGAAGTCTTTGCGCGCAACAGTGATTTCCGCAGATCCCTCCAGGAAATCGACCTCGGTCTGGAAGTCGAAAGCGATCCGCATCGCCGCGAACAGCTGCTCCGGCTCAAAGAAAACCTGCGTCAGTAAAGTTCAAGTGCAGCCTGAAACCAAAAGCTTTTGTCGATATCGACAATAAAACCCCACCGTTAAATTATTGGCTGTAACAGAAAGAAAACGGTACTTTGAACCGGCTCTATCTGGTTCTGCAAAAGTGTACAATAAAATGTTCACAGTTGCACACAGAGACCGGCGCTATTTTTCAAGTTTGACGCGATCCCAGTAGCGATCGAGTTCTTCGAGACTCTTGCCGTCAAAACCGCCGTCTTCTTCGACAAGGGTTTCCACTCTGGTGAAGCGATCGACAAACTTACGGGTCGCCTGGCGTAGACATTGTTCAGCATTGACGCCCGACAGGCGCGAAACGTTCAGCACCGCAAAAAGAACGTCACCGATTTCGTCTTCGAGCTCCTCACGGTTTCGGCCGGCAATTGCGGTCTCTATTTCGGCGGTTTCTTCCTTGATTTTGGCCAGTGCTGCATGTGCGTCGGGAAAATCGAACCCGACTCTGGCTGCTTCAACCTGAATTTTCTCAGCTCCGGCCAGAGCAGACGGAAAGTCGAGCGCTTCGCGCATGCGGTTTGACAGGCGCTTTCGGTCGATCTTTTCCTGCTTTTTGATTTCGCCCCACATTTCGATAACCTTCTCGGGGTCGACACCCCGGGTGGCAGAACCGAAAACATGCGGGTGGCGATTGATGAGCTTTTCACAGATACCGGCGGCGACGTCACTCATGTCGAAAGTTCCGGCTTCAGCTGCGATCTGGGCGCTGAACACAATTGTCATCAGCAGGTCGCCGAGTTCTTCTTTTATATGCAGCGGGTCACCGGCGCTGATGGCTTCAACGACTTCGCGCGCTTCTTCAGCGATGTGCTCCGCCATTGAACTGCCGGTCTGTTTTCGGTCCCAGGAACAGCCCTGCGGCGATCTGAGAGTGCGCATGATTTCGACGAGCCTGAGAAATTCACTGCTGATACGTTCATTGTTTGCGTTCATTTTTGGCACCTGCGATTATTTTACTGATCAACGCTGAAATCTGATCACCATCTTCTATCACAAAACCGGCATGTTTTAAATAGATCTGTCGCCTGGCTTCCCAGAAAGCTCTGATCTGCAAAGCATTCATGCCGGCAAGCAGCGGACGACTGCCTGAATCTTCAGCAAGCCGCCGCTCGATTACCGAAAAAGGGGTATCGAGAAAAATCACACAACAGTTCTGCATCAGCCCATGATTGGCCGCATTGGTCAGCAGACCGCCGCCGCCGGCAATTATTGCATGCAGGGTGGTCTTTTTTACAAGGCCGCTGAAAACTTCGTGTTCGAGAGCGCGAAAACCACTCTCGCCAAGGCTTGCAAATATGTCACGAATCTTCATCCGGGCTGCCGACTCGATCAGCTGATCAAGATCGTGGAAGGTAATGGCAAGCCTGGCAGCGGCAGCAGCGCCGGCAGTAGTTTTCCCGGCTGCCATGAAACCGGTCAACAGAAAAATCATGTAATTGCCTCTAAAGTGAAGAAACGGCGGTTTTCACCGCCGTTTCAAACTATGCAGAAATTCAGGTTATCTTACAGGAACCACACCGGAAGGAAG
This sequence comes from uncultured bacterium, assembly GCA_964474705.1. Classification (GTDB taxonomy): domain Bacteria; phylum Muiribacteriota; class Ozemobacteria; order Ozemobacterales; family Ozemobacteraceae; genus Rifleibacterium. The sequence goes on along the minus strand of CAYYUI010000002.1, from coordinate 3,801 downwards.
AACCGGCATCGGATTGACCTGACCGCCGTTTACGGGGATTTCGGGCTGAGTCGGCACGAAACCTGAACCGATCGGAGTGCCGCCGGAGGTCGGATTTGTGAAACCGTTGTTGGCATTCGGGTTGTAACCGGAGTAGCCACCGTAGCTGGGAAGATTACCATTGCCGGCGCCAAGAACGTTTCTGATGACTGACATCAGCTGATGCAGACGTTCAGCAACTGCTTTTCTTTCATTCATGACCAGATAGAATTTGATCTTGCTGAGGCGCTGATCGATTTCGCCGATGAGGCTGTAGTAAGCCGGATCCATTTCGCTTTTGCGGAGGGCCGATTGAGCGTTGTTGATATGACCGATAGCAGAGACGTTATCCATTACGGACTGATTAAGAGAAGTACCGCACATCTGCAGGTCGGAGTAGACCATCCAGAGAAGGGTCACTACAGCTTTGTCATTGGGGTCGACAGTGCCGTAACTGCCATTGCTGCCGCTCTGGCCGGAATTATTATAGCCTGAACCGTATGGATTGCCTGCCATTACCGGTGCTGAAGCAAACAATAGAACTGCGAGAAGCCCTATGATAAACTTTTTCATCAACTAACCCTCCAGACTTAAACTTACAGGATAAATATAACATATAGTTTAGCAAGCCGTAAGGGTACCGCAAGAAAAAAAGCAATATTTTTTTGCTTTTTTCATTTCCCCGGTCTAAAGTAAAGCTTATGAACTTTTTTAGAGGCGATTCCGGAAAGATAAAAACCAGAGTATTTGCTCTGCTTCTTCTCATGCTTTCCTGTGGCATGCTGATTTCTTCATTCAGATCTCTCGGACGTGAGTTCAGTGGCACCCTGATCCGGAAATCCGCCACTCCTGGCATCACCTCGACCCAGTATCACCTTTTTCTTCTTCCCTCTTCAGCTATATCTTCGTCAGAAACTATTCTGGCAGCACTGCAAAACCCCGAGCAACCACTGCAGCGGGTCGGTGTTTCGGCTCTCACCTATACCGAAGCCCAGGAACTGGAATTCATCAGCAAAAATGAATACTCTTTTCTGATCAGTGTCGGGGGCAGCAATTTTCTTGACCTCGGCCTGTTCTGGATGCTTATGGGCATAGCCGGCGTCTGTGGCGCTTTCTGGATGTATCTGCAAACAAGAAAACCGCCACCCGAATCAGAAAAATATCAACCCGAAGAGCTCGACATTCCAGGCCTGGATTGAATTTTAAAAGCAACAGGCTTCGAAGATGTTCAAATTTCACACAAACATTTTGTTGTAACCTTACAAGTTTTGTATAATTTTTGAGCAAAAGTTAATTTTTTGCACAGACTGCCGAAATTTTGTCAACAAACGACTCTGTACACACGAATGTACAGAACTCAGCCAACGAAGGTTTATCTGGCAAGGCAAACGGCACCAAATCCGCTATTCAGAACATAGTTAAACTTTTACCTCCTGACAGCCGATGACTATCAGACAATCTTGGCACATTTTTTGCTAAACTATCAGTAACTGAATTTTTCAGCCGACAAAAGGGTGAATTTTATGCAGACAAAGAACAACGCAACCTATAAAGACTATGTGCTTGTAAGAACTGACGAAAAGTCAAAACTACAGGTATGGGTCAAGCTGCCGCCCTCCGGCAAATAACCTGGCGTAACTCGCTGAGCGGCAATTTTTGCCGCCTGATCCGGCTGATACGCCGACTGCCCCAATCTGCAAGGTCTATTCGACTATTTTTACCAGTTTAAATTCGTCTGGCCATTTGTAGCGTCGGAAATCGTCGATACATTGTCAGAAAAAGCCCCACCCGACCGGGAGTCTGTTCCACCACCCCAGTCGTTTTTTTGTTGCGGCTGCTTTTCAGGTTCGGTTCAACAGCCAAAAACCCAGATTCAGGTAGGTGGCAAACAGAACCCATGCCAGATAAGGCATCAGTAAAACAGATGCCGGCCTGCTCGTTTGCCAGAAACAATAGATCATCATTATCAGGGTTGTATCGAGAAAGACAATGTCCAGCAGGGCAAGCCCAGGTCTCTGAAGGCCGAAGAATAGAGGGGTCCATGCAAAGTTGGCAACCACATGGGTTACGATCAGCAAATACATTGCCGCTCTGCTTTCCGCACGGTAATTCTTCAAAAATAGAATTATCGCCACAGCAATCATTACGTACAGCACCGTCCAGACTGGGCCGAAAACCCAGCTGGGCGGCGTAAGCGGTGGCCGTTGCAGGCTCTGATACCAGTTGTTCATTTGATCTCAAGCTTCATTATTTCTAACCTTACCGGCTCACATAATTTACGGGTGCGAGCGAAACCATTATAACCAACTTTTTCAACTTCTACATTGTCTGGTATCAGTCAATCGAGAGGAAGAAAAGACCGCAGCGATAAACCCAAACAAGAAATCACGCAGCTTATTACTGACCGCGAACATGATTCCGAGACAGTTGCATGTTATGCGATTTCATCCTTTTATCGGGTAAATCTGGTAACCCTTTTCATTTAAAATGATTATGACCCAGCCCATTTTATCTGGAGCATTATCAAACCAGAATAGTTTTAGATTTCTGTTTTTATAATCTTCATGATTTCGCCAGTTCTGCAAGATAGTTCCACGGTAAGATTCAACAGGAAAGGAATCTCCGTCTACAATGCCTGGAAAGCGCTTTTTTATTTCAGCTGTCGAAAGCCCCTGAATGATCCGCGACCTGTAGGAATCGGCAAAAACATACTTCTCGTAATAATCTTCCGGGCATTCATTACCAGAATATATCCAAAGCAGATATTGGGGATTCTGCAATTGAAAAGTTCCACAATAAAGCCACAGACAGAAGAAAGCAGCCAGCAGCAAAATTAGTAAATACAGAAATTTTCTTTTGTTCATTTTCTGCCTCCTTCAGTTCATTATATATTGTTGCCATACTTTTTTTCTTTGGTCATCAGCTTCCACCGACCCCGATAATCAGTAAGGCCAGCAGTGGCAAAGCGAGCAGCAGCCACCCACCAAATGCGACAAAACAACCTGGTGTTTTTCTCGAGATTGGTATCTGTCCGACCAGACCAATGTAATCGCCCATCGCATCGCTGAACCAGATGCAGGCCAACGGCAAAATAAGGCCGGCGGCGACGCGCAAAGCAAGTGGCGGACCTCCTGCAAAATACGCGCCTGATAAATAGCCAAAAGCAATTACTCCGGAAACGATACGGCTTTTCATCATTCTGTCGCCCTCTTCAGTCTATTACAAGGCAGATTGTTAAGTACCCCAGTATACCTTAATCTAATCGAAAGCTGAACTCAATGCTTTAACGCAGCTTCATTACAGCTGAAGGAAACATAACCAGAAGCAACAGGCTGAAGGACAGGTAGTTTCCGCTTCGCGGGTCAAAATCTTGAAAAATCTTCGCCCAGGACAACTCAGCAACATCCTGGCAAGGGCAATATCAAAACTGGCCTTGAAGAGAGCAAGAACGAGCCCGATGGCAAAGACCGACCGGCTCGACTGCCCCAATATAAGGAACCATAAGATAGCAATCGACGAAGGCCAACATGGAACCCGTAACGAGGCTCAACTTCAGGGCCCGACTCCTGCCAATTTCGGGACAAGGACGGTGGTCCTGAAAATTCCGTGGAGCGTTTCGACTCCGGCGAGCATGACGCAGAACGCCACGATTCTCACAAATTCATCAAGCATGTGAACACTTTCCTATGGGCGCAACGCAAGTCGTGAGCGGAAATGTCAGGCTATTGAATTTTTTCGCATAAAAGCCCCGAAACATTTTGAAAATGAATATCTCGGGAAATC
>CAYYUI010000001.1:0-180355 GCA_964474705.1 uncultured bacterium | reverse complement strand
TTGTGCCAGAACTGACTTTGAACAGTGCGGTATTCAATGGTGTGGCGAGGTTGCGTGAGAAGGTTACCGAGATGCTCGAACCGATCGCCTGACTGCTTTGCTGATTTGCCGGACTGGTACTCGAAACCACCGTCTGGGTGTCGGTCGTATAACTGGCGAGATAGTCGGTGTCGAGCTGGTCTCCGGTCAGACTTTTTGCTGAACTGGCTACCCGAAGCCGGTATTCTTGTGCAAAAGCCAGGTTTTCCTTTGGCGTTATCGTCAGAATGGTGTCGCCGGTCGACCAGGTCATGTTCAGGCCGGCGGCCGGTGCCGGTGACAGGCTGATTGCCGCTTCGGTCAGCGCGGTATTCATTGCCTGGCCAAATTTAACGGCTATCTGACTGTTCACCGCGATCAGCGTTCCGGATGCCGGGGTCATGCTGATGAGGCGGACAACGCCTGGCGGTGGTGCCGCTTCAGTGCTGAATTCAAACTTATAGGGCAGGTTGACCGGCAATCCGTCTTTATCTTTTATGCCGGGGAGTATTTCGACCGAAATAGTGCTTGAATAAGGCAACGAATTGGTTGGGGTGAAGGTTATTCTGTTGTCGACGACATTCAAGGCACCCTCGATCATGGTTGTGCCAGAACTGACTTTGAACAGTGCGGTATTCAATGGTGTGGCGAGGTTGCGTGAGAAGGTTACCGAGATGCTCGAGCCGATCGCCTGACTGCTTTGCTGGTGTGCCGGGCTGGTGCCCGAAACTTCCGTAGGAGGCCTGACTGAATTTATTGGAACACTTATGGTATCAGTTAGAATCAGATTGTCTTTATGAACAATTCGGGCTTTGAATAAAAGGAATTCTGGGGCCGGGAAGTTAACATCATGATTCAACAACAGCTTCACTCTGTAGGCTGTATATGTTTCGATCGAGAATAATTCAGCAGCTGCTTGATCAGACAGATCGAGGGTCAGTGAATTTGCGGCATCTGAATTCAATGGATGGCTGAGGGTCTGGCTGAAAGGTTGTTTTAATCTCAGGCTGAAGGGCCGGTTGGATTCAATTTTGAGTTTCCTGTCGTTAATTGTGCTGTCTGAAGGCTGGGGTTCAGCGGTCGTTTTAACCAGCAGTTCTACTTCTGAAGGAATGATTCCAGTGCTGTCAACAATCATTTCAGTTGGAGAGGCCGCCAGGATCACAGTTTGTTCTATAATTTCCGGGCTGATGTCGCGGCGTTTCAGCAATACCCAATCCGAAGAAATATCTGTCGTATTGCACCAAAGATATCCTTCCGAGTATGAATCCGCTGAGAATAGCTCCCATTCATTGTTGCGGGTTCTTCTGGCGATATAAAAGTCTTCGCTGGTGTTCGAAAAATCCCCCGCCACAAATGACAGCGAGGCGGCTGATTTAAGAATGCCACTCTCCTCAGAAAAAACGATACGGTAAAGGCTTGAACTTTGTTGAAAAGATTTCGGCCAGGAATAATTTTCGTAATAGGGGGGAATTCTGGTGATTTGCAGAGTGCCGGACCTGCTGATTGCACTGCCGGGAATTGACAATCTGAATGCGGCGGTGACAACGTTTACCGGTTCTCCCGGAGTAACCTCGCCGCTGAAAACGACTTCTTCGGCTGCCTGAATCGAGGTAGAGGAGTCGTATCCTCCTGCCCCGGAAAATATACTGCATGCTGAAATAAAAACCAGCATCAACAGCGCCGGAAGTAACGTCAAATTTCTCAGACTATTCATTAATCCATGATAAGTTATTGCCGGCGATTATGTAAAGAGTGCTGTTTCAGCCTTTTTCTTTGTGCTGCTTGAGATGTTCACTGCAGAACGGTCTGCCGTCGGGCCCGCATTCTGGGCATGTGCAGTATCTGAACTGCAGATCAGGGTCTGATACATCTGTCTTGCCGCAGGTGCTGCATTTATGGCGATACTCAGTCTGTCTTGCCGTCGCCTTTTCGAATTCAGCGCTGCGCCCGGCCTGAATCCTGTTGCGGCGGGCAGCTGCAATCGCTTCACTGCCAAAGAACAGCAGATAATTTCCGATAGAGAGAAGCAGTGCGGCTTTGAGCTGCCATGGCGCAAAAGCCATTTCGTAGAGCATAAAACCGCCCGAAAGCATGGCAAGATATTTCATTTTTATTGGCAGGATGAACATGAAGAGAATTTCGTAATCTGGATAGAGGGTGGCAAAGCCAAGAAACAGGCTCAAGTAAATGAAATAACTGCCAAACTGCAGACCGGGAACGAAGAGTGAACCAATTATAGTCAGGAATGCTCCTGAAAGGAAATACGCCGTCAGTCTGAAGGTGCCCCAGCGCGCTTCAAGGCCGTCGGCACACATGACGAGAATGGACAGTTCAAAAATCAGAAACAACATGTTTGTGCTGGCAGGAATCAGGAGAAACGTGAAAAGCCGCCAGACCTGCCCTGCCATGACATAGTCAATGTCGAGATACAGCAGGTCATAGGTCAGCATGCCGCTCTGATTGAGAAAAAATACGGTCAGCATCAGCATGGAAATATAGCGGATCAACCCTTCGAGACCCCAGCCTGGGTGCTTTGCTTCAAGTCTGTCAAGCCATTTCATGATTATTTCTCCGCTGCTGCAATTCTTTGACCGCGAGAAAGGATTATTCCATGCGGGTTTACGCGATAGGGGACGACGGTGACCGTTATTTTGTCACCCTGTTTGAATGGCTTCACTTCGGGCTTGTCGAATTTGACCATCATCTGGCTCGTTTCGTGAACCATGACCAGGCTGGTATCCGAAACTATTTTTTCTACGGTTCCGGAGAGAGAACATGCCCTGTTCATGCGGAACTTGATCGGCACCGGTGATTCAACGGGTTTGACTCTTTCGCTGACCCGGTAATCGAGTTCAGCGGCTTTGCGTGGCGATGTTTCGGGGACGTCGCGACTGGAAAGCATCATTACCGGCAGCATGGCGAGAAAAACCAGAATGACGCTGCCTGATATGAGCATCTGCCAGTTAATTTCACTCTTGCCCTGGGCGGCGGTTGATTTTGAATCTGCTTTGTAGGATGGTTTCCAGTTCTGGTTTCGCTGCGCAATTTCGCGCACATTGCTGACCGAATAGGGTTTGTCTGCAGAGTCGGTCTTTCTGGATGTTACCTCAGGCTCAGACTGAACCGGCATCTGCGATACAATTTCGAAAAGATCGTTGCGGGCCTGAGAAATGACCATTGAAACTGCAGGGTTCGAGGTGCGTGTCACGTTATCCAGTGCTTTTAATACAGATTTTGATGGGTTGTTTAAAAGAATGCTGGCAATTTGTCGGGCTATCACCGGGTGGTCTTCGCGGTCGAGCTGATCCATAAGGGTTTTAAAGACCAGATTGAAGGGGCACAATGCCAGGCAACTGATTGCATTTGATCTTATGCTCTGCTCTTTTGAATTCAATAGATTTTTCAGGGCCTCAATCGAAGCTTTTTCTTCAAATTTAAGGCCGAAGCGCACAGCTCTGACCCGCAGATTCGGATCATTTTCCAGCAGCAGGCCGGCGACCTTTTCTTTCAGATAGTCTGGGTCGATGCGCTCAAGCATTTTGAAGCCGGCGATACGAACTTCATTGTCTTCATTGTCGAGGGCGCTTCTTGCAAGATCTTTCAGTTTAATATCCGGTCTGAGGCGCAACAAGGTGTTCAACGCCTGTGCCCTGATTCTGGAGGCACCTCTGCCGGCTTCTTCGATTATCCAGGACTTGTGCTCGCTGAAGCCTTCGATTTCGATGGTTTTCAGGATTTCCATGCGCGCATTTTCGTCGAGCGGGATCCGCCCCTCTGATTGTTCGGGTTGTTTTGCTTCAATCTTTTTTGGCTGAGGACGGGATGTTTCGGCTGTGAGAATTTTATAAACATCTTCAGTCTGCGGGTTCTGGCCCAATCGGTCGATCAGTTCCACAACCCTGGGATGCTGCCGGTTTTTCTGTATCCAGTCGATAATGGCCTTTTTTCTGCTTTCATCAGCGCATGCCAGCTGTATTTCAAGATTATCGAGAAAGCTTTGCAGGCGTTGCTGTTTCCATTGTCTGATGAGGTTATCCGGGGTTGCCTGATCGACAGGCATAATTCCGGCTGAGCCAATTGCTTTGCAGATGGTTTTGAAAATCTGCGTAAGTTGGCTTTTATGGTCGGCAGGCACTGAATCTATTATATCAAGGACGCTCAGGGCTGTGTCGGCTTCAGGATTAGTAGCCAGAACGGTTTGACAGGCCATGAGCACTTCGGCATCGCGTTCTTCAGGCAAAAGCGAGAGAAGGTAGCTCTTGACCCGTTCAAATGGAAAAAGCAGGGCAATGCCAATGCCGGCCAGACGGTCTTCCGGGTTGCGTGATGCCAGCAGGTCAGAAAAATGTCTTTCGGCCTCTTCGGGGTCGATGCGTCTGAGGGCGCTGACGGCCCGACTGCGTACCAGAGGTTCACGGCTGGCAAGCAGGCCGGGAAGAACTCTGGGAAGAATAACTGCAGCCACGTTTTCGGCGGCGTTCAGATAGGGCAGGGCAAGGTTTGAGCTGTCTTTCAGCAGCTGCTTTTCAATGAACGGTGCATCGCTGATGTCGCCGTGGCGGTTGAGAAAAACACCGACAGCCGGCAGCACGTTTTCTGGAATCTGGTCTTCGGAATGACGAATGAAATTCAGTAACTCCGTCACCCTTTCTGCCGGTGGCGAAAGAAACATTTCGGCAGTGAGGGCACCCGAAGAGCTGGAAACATAGTTTTCGGCCGACTTTTCAAGAAAGTTGTCAAGATTAAGGCCGGCTTTTTGAGCAATTTTGCCGGCTGCCTGGGTGGCGAAAAAAGAAATTTCGCGGTCGTCACTTTTGAGGAATGGCAACAAAGCACGCAGTGCCTGTTCAGTTTGCCCGGCCCTTGTAAGTTTCACTATGGCCTGGATTTTGACGCTGCGTTTGTCAGAGTTCAGCTGCGCTATTAATTCAGTTTCTGCGTTGTGCTGCCCGGTCAATTTTTTCCTGCCAGAGGTTGATGTTCCTGCCGGTTCCTCTTACGATATTTTAAAGTTTTACCAGAGTCTCTGCAAGACAAATTTCAGGGCGCCAATGTCAGTCGGGGCGAATTGTAGCCGCCGTCAGCAGATGCTTTGGTGCCGGTACGATTGGCTTCTCGATGAACGATGTGAGGAGTGATGAAAATGATAAGCTCCGTACGGGTTTCCTTGACGGTTTTCTTCTGAAATGCTTTGCCAATACCAGGAAGATCGCCAAAAAATGGCACCTTGCTTATGCTTTCGCTTTTGTCAGTTTTGATCATACCACCGATGACGATTGTATGATTATTCTTGCAGATAACCTGGGTCTGGGCGCTGCGGTTACTCAAATTCGGTGTCGAGTTTCCACCAAGATCTGAATACCCGAGAACACTCGAAATCGTCGGCTGAATATCGAGAAATACCTCATCATTGCCGGTAACTGACGGAGTAACGACCAGGGCGATGTTGGCATTCGCCTGGGCAATGGTGTTGGTTACCTGGCCGGTTTCAGCATTAACCTGTGATGCGGAAACGTAGGGAATTGCCTGGCCGACGGTAATGTTTGCCTGACGGTTGTTCAGAGTGGTAATGACCGGATTGCTGAGAACCTTGGCAAAACTGTGGGTTTTAAGCATGGCCAGGAGGGCTTTGAACTGATTTATGTCGAGACTGCCGAATCTGAAAACCCCGGTGCCGCCGGCATCAGATGTTTCTGGAGATATCGACACATCGAACAGATTGTCTGTCGAACCCGCTATTGGTATTGATTTCTGCCAGTTGAATCCAAGTCTTTCTTCTTCGTTTTTGTCGATTTCATAGATATGAGCGTCAATGGTTACCTGGATTGGCGGCATATCGAGTTTCTCGATCAATTCTTTGATGCGGTCCAGGTTGTTCTGGGTGTCGGTTATGATCATCATGTCCTTGCGCCCGCCGGTAGTTGCACCGCCTTCGCCGGCAGCTCCAGCCTGCGAGGCCTGACTCGATGAGAATTCCTGAATCTGAACGTTGGCCGAAATCATTTTGATCGGGGCCGCAAGGGTCGATGCATCGGCGTAATTCAAATAATAGACCTCGGTTACCGGGCGAGAAGTAACCTGAACCGCCGATTCCCTGACGTCGATCTGTGGCAGAAGATTTTTGATTTCGGCAAGCTTGGCAGCTGTGTCGGTGATCATCAGGGAATTGGTGCGACTGTCAATTTCGCAGGCTCCGGTTGTCGGAGTCAGCATCTTCTGAATGATCGCCTGCAGATCGCCTGCATTGGTGTGCTGAACCGCAAAAATCTTGGTCATGGTCGGTGCTGAAGCCTTGTTGAATATTCTAAGAATGTTGCCTTCCCAGGCGAATGTCAGATCGAAGTTGGAAAGAAGTGTATTGAAGGCTTCTTCGATGGTGACGTCACTGAACAGAATAGTAACCTGGCCGGTGATGCCCTGCGACAGCATCAGGTTGATGTTGATCAATTGCGCAAGAGAGCGCAGCGCATCGGTGACTTCAGTCTGTCTGAAATCGAGCGAAGAAATTCTGATGTTTTTACTTGCCGGAAAAGACAGATATGACCCCTGCAGACCGATTTCATGTTGAGAATCAGGGTTCTGTGCAGTTGCGCCGATGGGAGTCGCTGATTGACCGGTTAAGGATCCGGCAGGCGGTTCCAGTGTGTTTTGCATGGCACCGGTTATCGGTGCAAGCTGATACCTGGGTTCCGGTTCCTGCTCTTTAAGTTGACGAATGGTTTCGAGAACATCCGGTGACAGTTTGTTGGCATTGTCTCCCTGTGACTCAGGAAGTCTGATACGGGCACCGTTACCGAGATCGACCCAGCTGTTGCCTTTGGCAATTCGAGAGTTTGCAGCCGGCGGGCGCGCCTGTGAAGGGCGCATAGTCGGGTAAAATGAAGGACTGGTCTGCGGTGCAGCCGGGTGACTGATTGCACCTCGGGTCGAGCTTCTCAGTCTTTGCCAGCCGGCATTGCTCTGCGCCAGCAGGGGATAATCTGCGAGCCCGGTGATGATCACCCAGCCCAATCCTGCCAGATATAAGCATTTAAGCCTGCTGTTCACAGTGATCTCCTGCTTCCTGCAGCTGTTGCTTCATACTTGTAGAGCATGCAATGAGCTTCAAGATCGACCCAGTTGCCGTTGACATCGAGGAAGTGCATGGTAATCTGCGCTTTGACTGGTGAAATCCTGGATGCGGAAAGTTCGAACAGATCAAGAAGAGTCGACGAATATGGCCCAAGCTCTATGGTTGCTTCGCTTTCAGCATCGAGGCTCATTTGTAGTTCTTGATTGTTGATTGCCAGGAGCGGAATTTCTTCACCATTGACGGTAAAATATCTGGCACTGATGCTTTTGAGTGAACAGGGAATTTTGCTCTGAGACCGCACTGTAATCGTGGTTGTCGGCAGTGATGCAGTATCTGTCGCAGTTGGAATCAAAGCGTAGGGTTCTACCGAAGTGACCTGAAGTGAGGTCGCCGGGTAAACCGTCTTGTCTATGCAGCCGCCGGCAAAGAATGCGGCAAATGCTGCAAAGATGAAAAGCAATGATTTCACTAAACGTTGCATATTACCAGTATCGGTAAGACCAGGTTGTTTAATGAATTGCTTTTGTTACTTTTTCTGGAATGAATCGTCCACTGTATAGGTGCCATCTTCGGCAATATTGATCGTGACACCGGTTTTGGGAATCAGGAAGATTCCGCTGTCAGATTCGAGTGATACAAATTCGGTTTTAATATCGGTTATTTTTTTGTCCTGAAATGTTTCACCGATTCTAAAAAGCCGCTTGTCGATGACCGCAACCAGTTCTCTGGCTGTTTGAATAGTAGCGGTGAATTCTGCGGTCAACAAGGCAACCGATTTTTTTGCAACTGGTTCATTTGATATTTCCTGAGCCATCTTCAGTTGCTCAACCAGCTGCGCATATGGTGAAGTTTCGAATGGGTTGCGCGGCATTTGTTTTAAAGCCAGTATTATTGGGTCTGATTGCAGCGGATCAGAGGTGTCGGCAGTCCCAGAAGCAAGTTCTGTCGAGCCTGAGGCTGTTTCGCCGGCAATGTCGACCTCTCCCGAAGCAATCTCGGGTTCACCGGTTTCGCCTGCAATTTCTCCTTCGCCTGTCTCGCCAGGAATTTCTGCGGTTTCAGATCCTTCCGCCGGTTCTACCTGAGCCCCTTCATCCTGCAATTGAAGATCGCTGAGATTCAATGCTACTCTGGGCCGGTTCGATTTTGCCGGTTTGGTTTTGGGCCGGTTTTTGAACCAGTTCATGCCCATCGCCACCGACAGAATTATCAGACTGAAAAAGAATAGCTGTTTACTGTTCATTTTCGCCGGCCTGAACCTCAATTTTGTCTGGAACCAGGATTGTCGTCGGAGTAAGCTCGACTTCAAAAACGCCGCTGGCATTCGGTGCCAGTGGGGGAATTGAAATGAAGGTAATCTTTTCTTCAAGCTCGAGCAGTCGCATGAAAGTGCCCATCTGAACAAGATCGCCAGAATAAAAAAACGATACGGGGAAATTTTCCACGGTGACTTTACCCACCTGCGTGGGGGTAATAGTTTGCGGGTTGACGCTTTTTACATTGATTCCTGCTTTTTGCGCGATTTCCCGCACCCGTTTGAGAAATGATGTCATTTCAGCTTTTTTGTAGCAGAGCTTTTGAGCGGCTTCCCATTTGGCTTTGCGGTCCTCGATGTCGAGCTTGATGTCTTCAAGGTTTTCTATGGCCGATTCAACAGTTTTTATGTCGGCTTCTACCCGCTGGTTTTTTTTGATTTCCTTGCCCAGCTCGATAACCTTAGGTGAATAGAGAAATTTATAGCCCATGAAGGCAAGCGCTAGTACTACTACCAGTGGCTGAGCTGCAAGCTTTGGGTCGTCCTTCGCTTTTTTCAGCCATTCAGAAATATTCAGTTCTTCGGCCACTACTCACCACCTGCTTCCATCATCGGTTCCATGCCGCCGTCATCTTCTTCGCCTTCAGCACTTTCGTCAGGTTTGGCTGCTGTCAGTTCGACGGGATTTATTTTGCCATTGAGAACGAATCTGATGAAATAGCGTTCTTCGTCGATAGGCACTTCCTGAGTGCTTTCGAGAGCCGGATTGGTAAAAATAGCTGACCGGCCAAGTGCGCCGAGAAATTCAAAAACGCTGTCTGAATTATCAGCGTGCCCCTGAAATCTGAAATGAGGATCTGAACCGGTTGTGACAAATTCGGCATTGGTCAGGAAAATCTGCTTCGGGGTCAAAGATGCGATTTCTACTAGAATCTTTGAGTTTTGCAGCTTAAACCTTTCAAGCTCATTTGGAAAGCTTTCAAGTTGAGTAAGCTGCTTCTGTTCCTCCAACACTGTCGATACGTCACCCTGCGATTCATTCAATTGTGCGAGTTTCTTCTGCAATATTTTGTAATCTTCTTTGGTCGTCGAAACCTGCCGGCGAATCTTTATAATCGGGTAGAGGCCGACCAGTATCAGTACGGCAGCAAGCAGCCCGGCAATGATTCGCAGTTTCTTCTCGTCGAGTTCAAAAAGCTTTGCGGAAATATTCCCGCCAAATTTTGAACTGACGCCGCCAATATTGACGCTCTGCGTTTTCCGGTTCGGAAAAAGAATGTCGATAAAGTTGATTATTTCGGGCTCGGGATTGTAGATTGCAACGCCGAGAATTGGGCTCAGTGCCGGGGCTTCAGCCTCACGGCGTTCGTCTTCGTATTTTATTTCGCCGATTTTCAATTTGCCGAATGGGTTGGCGAGCGAGGTAGAAACCTCAAGGCTTTCTTCGATAAAGTCCTTGAAGTTTTTCATGCCGGCGGAGCCGCCAGTGATGATGATTTTATCGAGGCCGGTTTCACCCGACTGGGTTATATAAAAACTGATCGACAGTTGAATATGCTGGAAAATTTTCTCGACGGTTTCGAAGATTTTCTGGGCAGCGAACTTCTCAGGCCCACTCAGTTCTTTCATTTCGTCGGGCGGCATTACGCCAAGTTTGTGTTTCAGCTCAACGGCTTCGTTGTAATGGTTGAACTTGATCTGCTGGCCGTCAATTTCGCCGCCGGCATAAATGGCATCGGTAATGGTGGCGCCTGCCATATTGATATCGCGAAAGAATTGAATCTTGCCATTTTTATAGATCATCACCGAGGTGGTGCTGTTGCCGCAGTGAATAATTCCCACCTTTTTGTTGTCTTCTGAATACGGCGCCATCTGCTTGCCGAGCGCCAGTTCCAGTGACTGAGGCAGGGTAAGAATTCCCTCGTTCGATAACCCGCCGCCTTTGAGATTGGCATTGATGAAATCGATTATGTCTTTCTGCAGAGCGGCAACCATGATCTGGGTCAATGCCTTTTCGCCCTTCATCACATCGCCCTGAACGTTGTAGCCGAGAACCGCATTGCCCATCGAAAATGGCATCTGTTTGTTGGCTTCGGCAGTCACAGCTTCAGTAAGCTTATCTTTTTCGACTACCGGCGGAATCTCGATGCAGCGAATCGTCACTTCGCGGTTCGATGCGAAGGTAATGGCTCGTTTTGTCTGAATTTCGTTGTCATAAAGCAGTTCGGTAATATGAGTAGTCAGAAACTGCCGCAATTCTTTGAGACAATGTTCTCTGACATCGTCTTTGCTCATGGTTTCGCGTTTTTCTGGCGGAATTTCGGTTTCGAAAGGCGGAATATTAAGTTGTGATAAAGTTTTCAGCACGAGGCCGCCGCTTTCATCGCGCTGTACATAAGCGAATTTCAGCGAGAACGAGCCGATATCGATTGCGACAAAAGGTTCAAAACTACCCGGTTCTGCCATGGTTATTACTCAAAAAGACCTGATTCTTTTGACAATCTAATCCAAATCAGCCTGACAATGCAAATAATAAAGAAAGGCGGTTCGAATTTGTCGAACCGCCTTTCTGCAGTGCTTACAAAAAAACAGGGATGGTATCAATAGCCCTGAACTGGGGAACCGGAAATGCCGAATGAAGTTCTTGATCTGGCGATGGTAACCACGATGTCATCGACGTCGCCGTTACCAACCATATCAGCGCAGAGCGCGCATTCAATGCAGCCGTTGGTGCCACCTTCAAAGCCCTGGTTGGCGCCGCCTGACCAGAGATAAACGTTGTTTTTGTAGGCGCAGTAACGCATCGACTGGCCCCAGGAATCAAACATGAAGTCGGAGGGATCGGAGTCCATGTAGGGGCCTTTCCATTTTCGGTTGTAGTTGGCAATACCGAATGAAGTGTTGCCAAGATCGTCGCAGACCAGAACGTTTGAGTCGACATTCGGCCCAAGAACTGCAGCAACATTGTAGGCAGTTGCATTGGAAACGTTTTTAGGGGCTCCGGCAAAAGGAAGACGGCCGGTGTCGCTCTGGTAAGCAAGCATGGCACTTTTCAGTGCTGACATCTTAGACTTGGTGGCAGAGGCGCGACCCTGATCAGTGATCGAGCCGATCATCGGACCGGCTACTGATGCCAGAACGGCGATGACGATAATAACTACCATTATTTCCATCAAGGTAAAACCCGATTTTCTTTTAATCATAAAACTTCTCCCTCATCTAAGCTGTTTGCAATATAGCTAGGTATTTTTGTGTGTCAAGGGTACTTTTTTAATATTTGTAAAGCCAAGAATAAAATAGTATATTGTGCCAATCATAATTTCAAGAGATTTCTTCATGTTGCTCAAGCGAAACCACGCAATTTTTTTCTGCATCGTAATTTTATCGGCAGTTTCTTTTTTCTGGTTAATAGCCCATATTTTTTCTTCACTGCCATGGCATGGCGATTTTATTCAGCGTGACCCTGATTCTATGCTGTTCGCGAGGCTGCTGGAGCAATCTCTGCTGCGCGGAAAAATTGTTGATGCTGATAGCTATGGGTGTTTTCCCTACGAAATCAGGCATGGCTTTGCACCCTTTTATCTGTATTTTTTGGTAAACACCACAAACCTGTTTTTCACACTGTTTCCATCCTGTGCTGTTGATCCGATTCTTGTAGTCGGGGTGCTGCCGATTATATTTGCATGGTTGAGCGGCCTGATGATTGTTTTAACGGTCTGGCGGCTGGCAAAAGACAGTAGACTGGTTTATTTCTGTGCCTTTTTTATGCTGCCCGGGGCAGGTGCGTCTCTAACCGCAGAACTGATAAAACTTGATTACGATTTTCTCATCTCATTTTTCATCTGGTCATGGTTATGTCTGGCTGCTCTGTTTTTAGCAGGCGGCAGACAGTCTCTCAAGATCTGTGCCGGCCTGGTTACCGGTTTTTTCCTGGCCTCCTGGTTAGGAACGCCGCTGTTCTTCTTTTTTGCAACCCTGTATGGATTGGCACTCTGGTTGAGTAATTATGAAGAGGCCAGATCTTACAATGAATTTGCCTTTTCATCAATGCTGGTTGGCGGAATACTTAACATTCTCCTGATTTTTCTGAAGTTTCCTGAGTCGGCAAGCCTGTCTCTGAGTAAATACAGCTTTTTTCAGCCTATGTGTGTGATTGCCGGCGGCTTTTTTCTGTATCTTCTGAATTACCTGAAAAGGTTTCGCCGGCCGCGTTTGACGGCAATTATTCTGCTGCTGGCAATGGCAGCGATGATAAGTCTGGCTTTTCATGAACAGCTGATGCAGTCGACCGGACTGCTGTTCAAAAAAGATCCGGTACATGAGACAATTTCCGAGCTTGCTTCAATGGTCAAACTTTCGACTATGAGTGGTTTGGCAAATATAGTCAGAGATCTGACCAATTATCTGGGCTGGCCCGTTGTATTTTTATCTTTTCTCCTGATATTGAGAATTCCCGGATTTGAGCCCCGTGCCGGTCGGTTGCTCAAAAGCTGGATAATACTTATGACTCTGCTGTCTATTTATCAGGTAAGGTTTTTGCGCTGGCCCGGAATTGGCATGGGCTTGATGGCCGGCATAATCATCTTTCATTTATGGCAGTTTGCGGTAAGGGCTCTTGAAAACAGCCGTTTGCGTAATGTAAAGCTTATTGGTATTTTTCTGCCTCTCTGCCTTGCCTATTCATTGCAGTGTTTCGCATATATTGAAAACCTTGGGGGTATCGAGAAACATCAGGTGGAGTCGTTCAACTGGATAGCCGGTCATACGCCGCCGACATCAGGATATGTCGACGAAAAACGCCCGGAATACAGTATTCTCAGTTACTGGGATGAAGGCAACCTGCTTGCATATTATACGAAGAGGCCGGTGGCGGTAAATAACGCCATGTGGGGTTTCAAGACCATGGCAGACATCTTTTCTTCGCAGAATGAAGATGATGCCTGGAATCTCTGCGGACAATACGGCGTTAAATATATTTATCTGACCACATATAGAAGATATGCCGACAAGTCTTACGGCTTGTGGCCATTCTTTAAGGCAATGCCGAAGAAACCTGAATATGTGCTGCAATATAAAGAAGTACCGATCAGCAAGGATTTTAAAAACTGGTTCTATTTCTGGCTGCTTGACAATCTTGCTCTGACGCCGAAAGGACATTTTAACGCCGGCAGCCGATTCAGGGTCGTTTACGCCGCCAAAGCAGACGATGATACTCTGGCGCCCGTTATTCTTTTTGAACGGGTTGCCGGGGCGAAGCTCCATGTCATTGCCGATCCCGGTTCCGAAGTGTCCATATCCCTTGAACTGAAGATCAGCAGCCAGGGGCTGGCTTACAAGGTGAAGAAGATTGCCGACCAGGAAGGGAATGTAAGCTTCGTTCTTCCTTACACTACCTCTCATCACAGCGGCAGAGTTTCCACTGATGTTTCTTACAGACTAGGTTATAATCATGCCGGCCGACATATACGCGCAGCCGTTTTTGTCGCTGAACAGGATGTTGCCGAGGGCCTGAACGTCAAAACCGTTGAAATACAATGAGCTGTATCTAGTATGATCAGAACTCGGCTATTCTCGTATGTAATTCCAGAAAAATATTTAAAAGGTTGCATAAGGTGAATTCGACAACAATCTTTACAAACTCCAGTATGCTGTTATATACATTTTCCATGTGAGGGCCTGTATGAATATTTCAGCCATAATTCCAGTTTTTAACGGCGAAAGAACTATTGCCGCCAACATCGCAGCAATCAAAAATCAGATTCAGACCCATGGGAAACTGGAGATTATTGTTGTGGATGATGGGAGTCAGGACTCAACGGCAAATGTATTGAGAACAATAGATTCTATCAAGGTTATTTCACAGATAAATCGTGGCCCGGCTGCTGCGAGAAATGCAGGTGCCCGTGAAGCTTCAGGAGATATACTGGTATTCACGGATGCAGATACCATACCACACGCAGATTGGCTTGAAGAGCTTGTTGCTCCCTTCGCTGATCCGGAAATACAAGCCTGTGCCGGAACTTACACAATTGCCAATTCCGGCAACGCACTTGCAGAAACTGTGCAGAAAGAAATCGAAATGCGACACCGGAGCTATGGAGATTTCATTAAATTTGCCGGTACCTATAATCTTGCCATAAGAAAACAGCTTTTTGAAAAAATAGGCGGTTTTAATGAAACTTATACCCAGGCCAGTGGCGAAGACAACGATCTCTGCTACAGAATTCTCCGGGAAGGACATGAGATCAGATATGTCGGCAGCGCCAGGGTCGCCCATCATCACCCGGTAAAGTTGAGTAAATACCTCAAAGAGCAGTTTCGTCATGGATACTGGCGTGCCAGACTTTACCGCCAGTTTCCAGAAAGATTGAGCGGCGACAGTTACACTTCGATTAAGGATGGCATGGAAATCTTACTCTGCCTGCTGTCCATACTGGCTGTGTTTTCAGGGAGATCATGCCTGAGAAGAATGCTGGCGCGGATTTCGACTATGGCAGCGGTTTTGACATGTCTATGGCAATGGCACTATGCAGGCAAACTATTCGATCAGACACAACCTCGATTGTTTACCGCCGGCGTGTTTGCCCTGCGTGCATTCGCTAGAACTTTCGGACTTTTAAGTGGCATGATAATGCAGGAACCTCCTGTCGGGAAGGTATGCAGGCATGGTTGATGAACGGGTATGTATAATGATTCCCTGCTATAATGAGCAGGAGAACATTGCCAGGGTAATTGCTGAAGTAGCAGAATCTCCTTGCGACAAAGACATCCTGGTCATAAACGATGGTTCAACCGATAATACATCAGAAATGGCCAGGGCATGTGGCAAAGCATCAGTTCTCGACCTGCCGGCAAATCTTGGGGTCGGAGGAGCTGTCCAGACAGGCTTCAAATACGCAGCCAGAAATAATTATGATATTGCAGTGAAACTGGACGGTGACGGTCAACATGACCCGCAATGCATTAGAGAACTTTTGCAGCCTCTACTCGAAGGCGCCGCCGACATTGTTATCGGCTCCAGGTTTATCCGGGAAACTGCCGGCTTCAAATCAACTTTCTGGCGGCGAACAGGCATCCGATTCTTCGAAATTGTCTGTTGCACACTTACCGGCATGAAGATAACCGATGCCACTTCAGGTCTAAGAGCATATAACAGACGAGCCATTAAGTTCATGGCAAGTCATTATCCTTCGTTTGATTATCCTGAACCGGAAGAAATCATACTTGCCTGTAAAAACAACCTGCGCATTCGCGAAATACCTGCAATAATGCGCGAAAGATTATCGGGAGTATCTACAATATCTTCAGCAATGTCGATATACTATATGTTCAAGGTCACACTTGCCATGATATTTATCTCGTTGAGGAAGCCAGAACTCAAAGAAGGCTCGTAATATGTTTGAACATTTAGAGCGTATACAGATTATCTCTACAATTGGCAGCCTGTTTTTTCTGGCCATGATTTTGCATCTGATAAAGACCAAAATGCTCAAGGAAGCTTATGGCATACTGTGGCTTCTCTTCGGAACAGTCTTTTTAATCTGCTCTGTCTGGAAAAAAGGGCTTGATTACCTGGCTGTACTGGCGGGTATTTACTACCCTCCCGCATTGCTTTTTCTGATCATGATCATCGCATTGATTCTGGTTCTGGTGCAGTTTTCAATCGTAGTTTCGTCACAAAATGACAAGATTCGCCAGCTCAGCCAGGAGATCGCTCTGCTGACCATCCAGATCAAAAGGAAAGAAAAGGCAGAAACTTCGCCGAAACGCGAACCTGACGAGCGAAAAGCCTGATCATCCGGCGAAACAGTAATTCTCGGTGAGTCGATGAAACTTTGAAGCATCCTCTTGCAAGGCAGGAAGCAGGCCAGTAATTCTCCATTTGATTGCTGGTGAGTATTTGCAGGCTATTTTTGTTAATTTTGTGCTTGTACATTTTGAAAAAAAGTGCATTTTTAAAGTATGATCAAGTTACCAATGGAAAGTCTTCGCTTTTCCAACATTCTTAATGCAATTCGGGAAGAGTTTTGCAAGATTCCAGACAGTCGATCTCCCGAAAGCAGTGCTTTTGCTTTCCCTTTACCCGATGTTCTCATGTCTGGCCTGGCGATGATGTTTTTACAAGGCCCTTCTCTACTTGCGTTTCAAAGGCATTTGAATGAACGGCATCGCAGAAATAATTTGCAGACTATTTTCCATGTTAACTAGGTTCCAGGCGATTCACAGTTTCGTCGGCTACTTGATCCAATCGACCCTCATCTTTTATTGAAAGCCCTTGATGTGTGCATTCAAAAGCTTCAGCCGACAAAATTCTGGAAAGATTTCCGCGTTCTTGACGGCCGCTACGCCCAGGGCAATCGCACTAAAAATCATGCAGTTAAGACCTTTATTAGATAATTCTCGTCCCAACCGGCTTTAAGGCGTTTTGATTTTATTCCATTCGATATCGATTTTTCTTTTTTTAGCTGATTCAGCGCTATGTGTCTTAATATCGCGAAGTTTTCCGGTGCATTGTCTTTTCTGACCCTGCACTTATCTTCTCTAAAGGCAACATCAAGACTCCAGTGCAGTTGATTTTGGACAGGTGGCTGCCTCGCTGATTGTATAGAGAAGCATTCCGAAATATTCACCCAGAATTGCTTCTGGCGAAAAATATGTGGGAAGCACATTCAGACCGCCTGCTTCGACGATTTTCAGCCCGGCCAGACGATTGAGCTGTTTCAGCTGTTTCAAAGTAAGGGGCGATTCTTCGATACCAGGCATGAAAAAGGGCCTGATCAGCTGCCATGGTGAAAATCTGTTCGGTACAATTGTTACGATCAGGCCACCTGATTTTGTCGCTGCGGCAAAATTTTCAAGCAGAAATATCTGGTCTTTTAATGAAAAATGCTCCAGAAGCCCATCAGAGAAAACCATGTCGAAGTTCTGGCCAAAATTTTCTTTGATAGATTGGTTCAGCAGGTCAAACTTTTCGATTCTCACTCGGTTCTGGCATTTCTGGCTGCACAGCTGTAACGCTGAATCGGCATAATCGATTGCCATGACTTCCATAGATCTCTGTTGGAAAAAATTGCTGAAAAAACCCGAACCGCAACCGGCATCTATTACCCGGTCGCCACATTTGACGTATCGCTCCAGTAACGAAATTATGCGGGTTTTTGACCAGCTGAGCCCGACAGTTGTTTTGTAGCTGTTTGCCCAGAAACTGTTCCAGTTGCTGGTCTGGTCTTCACTTTGATTCATTTTTACTCCCGAAATAGTCGAGAAAACTTTTAAGGCCGAAAAATTTCCTGCGAATATCAGCGAAACTTCTGATGCTCAGAAGCATTCGGGCAATCTGGCGTGGCCGAAGAAAAAACTCTCTCAGCCCGGCATCGATGTAGTAGTCGATGCGCTCTTTCGACAATTGCGGGTAATTCAGGAGAGTACATTGCTCGTAGTTGCTGTCGACCCATTCTGTCCAGTCATGGGGGACCAGGAACCCTGATTTCTGGGCCCAGTCATAAAGTTCGGTGCCGGGATATGGGCATAGTCCCGAGAATTGAACAGTATCACAGGGTAAGGATTTTGCGAATTCAACAGTTTTTCGTGCCGAGTCTTCAGTTTCGCCTGGAGCGCCAATCATGAAACAGCCATGAATTGTAAAACCAAGCCTGCTGGCGGTTCTGGCAAATTTTCTTGACTGGGCCAGTGTCACGCCTTTGTTGACAGCATCCAGCGCTGCCTGAGTGCCAAATTCAAAACCGGTCATCAACATGCGACAGCCGGCTTCCTTCATCAGAGGCAGTAATTCGAGGTCGACGTCAACGCGGGTATTGCATGACCAGGCAATTCTCCGGTGCAGCTGTCTTTTGATCATTAACCGGCAGAGTTCTTCGGTGTAGCTTCGAACTGCTGGAAAACTATCGGTTTCAAACATGATTTCCTGAATTTGTGGAAACATTTTCAGGTCATACTCCATCTCGTCAACCACAAGTTCAGGAGCTTTCTGGCGCAGGGCCCCTGAAGTAATCGAACCATGGTCGCGACAGAAGATGCATCGGCCGATGCAGCCTCTTGCATTGATAAGGGTCAGGAATGGAAACCGCTTGCCGGCGTCCTGATAATCCTCGACTTTGATGCGTTGCCAGGCCGGGAAAGGCAAAAGGTTGATATCACCCGGTTGGCGGCATTTATACTGATAGAGCCCATTGGCACAAGTTGCCAGCCCGGCGATAGAATGTAATTCTTTCGGTTTGTCGGCCAGCTCTGCCAGAGAAAATTCGAATTCCCCGACGGCGATGGCATCGAGGCTGCGGGCATACTGTGTCTGCGAAATTTCAAAGGTGTTTTCAGGAACTGCGGAGACATGAGCACCCAGTGCGGCGGTAATGCATTCCGGAAACAGTTCCTTAACTTTCCGGGCGTAGTCAAGATCGTTGTAGATGGAGGGGGTGGTGGTATGAAAGAGGAACAGATCAGGATGAAAATTCTTTACTGTTTCCAGAGTTTCTTCTGCAGAAAAGCCGCTAACTGGCCCGTCGAGAAAACCAATTTCGTGACCGCGTTTTTCCAGATGGGCTGAAAGAATCAGCAGGCTATCTGGATGCCTCTGGACGCGGCCGCGAGAAATGGCAGCCCATCTTGCGGAGCGGCAGAAGTTTTTGACAAAAGGAGGATTGAGAATGAAAATGCGCATTACTTCATGCTCTGGGTCATTTTGAAGAGGGGCATGAATACCGACAGAGCGATGGTGCCGATGATGATACCCATTGCAACGGTCAGCAGCGGCGTGATTGCTGAAGTCAGACCTTCGAGGGCTTCTTTGACTTCGCGGTCGTAGAAGTCGGCGGCTTTGGTGAGCATGACGTCGAGGTTACCGGTGTTTTCGCCGACTTCGATCATTTTTTTGACCATCGGCGGAAAGATGGTGACCTTCACCAGGGTACTGGCGAGCGTGTTACCCTGCTGAACACCGATTGCCATATTGGAGATCATGTCTTCCATCAGGGGGTTGCCCATGACCGATGAAGTTATCTGCAGTGCCTGCAGAATCGGAACACCGGCGCCGAGCAACGAGCAGAAGGTTCTTGAAAAACGGCTGACCGCGATTTTCTGGGTGAGTGGGCCGATGATCGGGCCTCTTAGGGTGATATGAGCCATGATGACTTTGCCGGCCTGCGTCTTGAGGCCGAAGTAGAAGAGGGCAATGATGCCGACGGCCCCGCCTGCAACCATGACGTAGTTTTCAAGCAGCGTGTCTGAGGCAAACATCATGATTTCGGTGATCTTTGGCAGTTCGACCTTCATCTTCTTGAACAGCGATGAAAAGTTCGGGAAAATCTTAACCAGAAGGAAGATAACCCCGAGAACGGCCAATACCAGCTGAATTACCGGCATCGTCAGAGCGCCTTTGATTTTACCGCGAATTTCGGCATCGGCTTCGGCAAAGGCTGCCAGTCGGTTAAGAACCTGGTCGAGCATACCGCCGGCTTCGCCGGCTTCGACCATGTTGCAGTAAATCTTGTCAAATACGGCCGGAAACTTGCGGATTGAGACCGAAAATGATTGACCGGACTGCAGATCTCGACCAATGGTATTCAAGATGCCCTTGAAATACATGTTCTGCGTCTGGTCGGCCAGAATGCCGACCGCTTCGACCAGTGGAATTGCCGCTCCAACCAGGGTGGCGAGCTGAACGGTGAAAACCATCATGTCTTTCTTCGAAACGCTGCCGCCAAAGCCAAAGCCGCCGCCTTCTTTGGCTTCTTTGGCTTTAACCAGATAATAGCCTTTATCTGAAAGTCGGTTGGCAAGCTCCTGAAGGTTAGGGGCTTCAAGGGTCGTTTTGATGATGTCGCCCTTGGAATCTTTTACTTCACATTCGTATTTTGGCATTTGAACCTCACTTTACCAGTACATCAGTCGGACCGGGCCAGAGCGAAAACTTCTTCGGGCGTGGTCAGCCCCTGGGTGAACTTGAGAACAGCGTCTTCCTTGAGGGTTTTCATTCCCAGCTTGATAGCTTCGTTTTTAAGGTCGTCGGGACCGACCTTTTGAATGATCATGCGGCGCAGATTTTCGTGGGTATACATGACTTCGTGAATGCCGACGCGGCCTTTGTAGCCGGTTTTGGCGCATTTTTCACAGCCCTTGCCGCGGTAATAAGTGCCGTTGATGGCTTCTGGCGGCAGGCCGAGGTCAACGATGGTCTCAGGGGTTATTTCTGAGTCGACATCCTTGCAGAATTTGCAGACGCGGCGGCCAAGACGCTGTGAAACGATACAGAGAAGGGCCGAGGAGACCAGAAATGGCTCGACGCCCATATCGACCAGACGGATTGCAGTGCTGGGAGCATCGTTTGTGTGCAGGGTCGCGAAAACAAGGTGGCCGGTCAAGGCCGCTTCAACCGCGATGCTGGCTGTTTCTTCATCGCGGATCTCACCAAGCATGATTACGTCAGGGTCTTGCCGCAGAAAGGCTCGCAGCACCGTCGAGAAGTTCAGTTCAATTTCGGGGCGCACCTGAACCTGATTGATATATTTGATTTTATATTCAACCGGGTTTTCAACTGTGCAGATATTGATGTCTGGCCCTTTAATGGCATTCAGACACGAATAAAGAGTGGTGGTTTTTCCGGAACCGGTCGGCCCGGTAACCAGACACATGCCGTTCGGCGAATTGATCGCTTTTTTGACCATGTCGAAATTGGGAACCGAAAAACCCATCTGGTCAAGCTGTACGTTGACGTTCGACTTATCGAGAATTCGCAGACAGGCCTTTTCGCCCCAGGCAGTCGGTATGGTGTTGACGCGGAAGTCGATGGGTTTGTCCATGATGGTCATTTGAATACGGCCATCCTGGGGAAGGCGGCGTTCGGAAATATCCATGCCGCTCAGAATCTTGATTCTCGACATTACCGAAGGCAGAGCTTCGGGTTGCAGATTCATCGAAATGATCAGGTTACCGTCAATGCGCAATCTAACCCTTAACTCACCCTCATCAGGTTCGATATGGATATCGGACGCACCCTTTTGAACCGCTGAGTTCAGAACCAGGTTGACGAGTTTGATGATCGGCGTTTCTTCACTGGCCTTTTTCAGCCCGTCGAGAGCTGCCCCGTCGCCTCCGGCGCCATCGTCGGTAGTCATGGCATTCAGGGCATCAGCCATTGCACCGGCTACATAAAGGCGGTCAGTGGCATCGGCAATCTGGTTTTCTGAGCAGATGGCCCTGACGACTTCGCAGTTGTTCTGAAATTGAATTTCATCGATGATGAAGACGTCGAGAGGGTCGGCCATGCCGATCATCAGACTCTTGCCATCAAAACTGATTGGAACCAGATTATGTTTGCGGCAAATTTTTTCGGGAACCATTTTCAGGACTTCGGGTTTGATTTCGACCTTGCTGAGATCGACGAACGGAACTTTCAGCTGTTTGCCTAGAATTGGCAGCAGCTTGTCTTCAGAAAGATAGCCCAGCTCGATTAGAACCTGCCCGATGCGTTTGCCGCGCTTCTTCTGCTCGGCAAGGGCAATATTCAGTTCTTTTTCGCCAACGTGGCCTGCTTCGATCAGCAGTTGTCCGATTTTTTTGCGTTTAAACATGGCTGTCAGCCAATTATCTTACCCTATTATTGCAACTTTTGAAACAGGAATAATAAGGAAAAAAAATCATAACAAAATTGAATGACAGGTGATTACTACGATTGCTTCGCTGCTGTTGCCTCGCCAGGGCTATGGATGGCCAGGTGACAGAGCGCATGAGGAATCAGAGTGCTCGGGCCGATGAAACAAACTCTGACGCTGTCGTTGTCGATCAGCGAATTCGTCAACAATTACGAACACGATAATATGCAATGACGCGATTACCGTTATTGAGCAGCTTCCCAGTATTTGCGGCGGGCTTCCATGTAATGCGGATTGAGCCTGATGGCAATGCGGAATTCTTCCATCGCTTCATCGAGATGGCCCATTTTTCGCAGAATAATGCCCAGGTGAAAGTGCAGATCGGCATATTCAGGATGGTCTTTGATCAGGCGTCGATATTCGGCCTCGGCCTGATCGAGAAGCCCGAGGTCGGAAAAAATAGCTCCGAGGTCAATGGTGACGCTGCCGCGCAAAAGCTTATTTCCAAGAGTTTCTTCGACAATCTGGCGATATTCTTTCATTGCCTTGCCGATTGCACCCTGGTCTTCAAAAATGCGGGCGACATAATATCTTGCGGCTGCATAGCGGGGGTTGATGGCCAGAGCATTGGCAAAACTTGCCTGCGCCTTGTCGAAGGCCTTGCTTTCATAAAAAATCAGCCCGATATTGAAGTGTGCGTCAGCAAAACGGGGGTTGAGCGTCAATACCGATTCGTAAGAGGCTACTGCCTGATCACGGTCGCCAAGTTCGCGGTAGGCATGCCCCAGATGCGTGTAATAAACCGGGTTCTTTGGGTTCTGGTTAACCGCTTTGACGTAGCAGAACGAAGCCTTGTCGAATTGATTCTTGAGAAAAAAGGCGTTGCCCATGGCGAAAAGTTTTTCGTGGTCGTGCGGGTGGGTGCGCAGGTGTTTGATGCAGGCATCGATCACCTCATCAAGAAGTCCTTCGCGATAGGTTGCCGTTTCCGCCATCCATTAATCTCCCGGGTATATTTTCAGTCGGTCGATAAAACTGCTTTTATATCCTTGCCCAGCTTGGTTCTCGGTTCTAATCGTCTGAATGCGACCTTATCGGTACAATACATGTGTAGAACTTCGAGCCCCTCGTAATTTCGCTTCTGAAGACCCAGCCGCATCGATTCAAAAACCGGAGTGAGATATTTCAGGCCTTCCTCTGGTTCCATGGCTTCACGGGTGAAGAAGCGATACTTGTGAATAACTCCGTCATCGCGTCTGAATATGTCAACTTCAGGTTCTTCGAGCAGGCGCGATCTGACTGAAAAGTTGCGGACATCGAAGAAGTGCTGCCGTTCGTAGTCTTCGAAAATGGTGACTCCCCAGATATACGGGTTGCGAAACAGCCAGAGTGGAAAAACCGGGCTGAGAAAATTCTTGAGGCTGTCGATCAGATCGTAATTATACTCATCTTCGCGGACGCAGACATGAAGATTGCCATTCTGAAGCCTGAATTCACCGCCATCGATGAATCTGCCGCCGATCAGACTGATCTTTTCTGGCTTTGGAATGCTTTGCAGAATTTTTTTGGTGCGGTCATTGATCGTTGAATAGCTCTCGCTGGGCTGATCGGTGTAATCAACACCGATGTCAGATACAGGAAACTGGAAGATTCTCTCGAAAACGGTCTGATAAACCTCGCGGTCCTTGCGGTCGCTGACGAAAACATGTTGTTCCAGTATCTGACTTTCCTGACTCATAAATTACTCCGATTTTGCATAGATAAGAGTGTGATCTTCGGCTGTCTCTCGACCCGAGTTGCCCAATTTCAGCTGATCGGCAAGATTGCCGAGCGTCAGCGCTGCTGATTCCTCCGGCAGTTTGTCGAGCATCAGCCGCAGGTCTTCAAGGCTAAGACGTTCTCTGCCACCGGAAGGGAATTCAGTTACCCCTTCAGTATAAAATAAAATACCATCGCCGGGCAACAGTTGAATTGTCTGGTTTTTATAGGGCTCGACGCCTTTGTTGAATAAACCCAGCGGTACACCGCTCTCGAGCTGAGGTATTTCCACATAACCGCTGCGGGTTCTATTGATCAACGGCACCGGGTGCCCAGCCAGTGCAAGACTGACGCTGCGGTCAGCTGCCTTGATTACCACTGCCGCAGCTGTAGCGAACAGATCATGCATGTTTTCGGTGTTCATGTATGCAGAAAGCCTGTTGAGAAGGTCGGCCGGTGTGGGGCAGCTATCTAGCAGGCAGCTCAACATGGCTTTAAGTCGGGTGAGAAACAGAGCGGCATTCAGCCCACGACCAGAGCACTTGCCTATTACGATCATCAGTTTCTCGCCGGGCACATTCAGGTAGGTATAGAAGTCGCCGCTGTGGTCGGGAGCATGATCGGTCATCTGGGCGATTTCCCAGCCTCTTATGGCTCCGGGGTTGCGCGGCAGCATGTCGGAAAGAAGCGTTCTGGCCAGCATGTTTTCAGCTTCAGCCTGTTTTGCACTCGCGCCGGCATGGAAGATGTCATGGTTCTCGCAAAGCAGTGCCAGGCCGCTGCAAAAAAATTCAAAGCTTTGTGATTTATCGCGGCTGAAGGAATCTCCGGCGGATATTACCGCCAGAATTCCATGAAAATTAGAAAAGAAGGCAACGGGAAGCAGCAGTCCGCCGTTCTGGCGACTGCCGGCAGCAAAAGTCTGCGGCCCTGAAAATGAACCTGAACGGCTGACACTGTGCAGATCGATGAGCTTGAGGATTCTATCCGCCGTTTCTTCAACAATGCTGTCGGCAGCCGGAACGGTAACGGGGAGACGTTGCGAGTTGAGTCTGCTGCCGTTAAGGTAATGAAGACGACAATCTTCGACTGAATAGTAAAGAAATGTGCAGTCAGAGTAGGTTTCAGACAACTGGCACAATGCAACCCCAACCTTGTCAGGCAGTCTTTTTTCCGGGTTGATGAGGTGCAGAAAGTGTTGCTGCCAGGTGTTGTTCAGCGGCCCGGCAGGCGGTTGCGGTAACGGAAAAACACCGGCATGGCCACTTGCTGCAGGTTCCTCTGCTTCCTTCTGGTTGTCTGCCTGACTGTTAAAAACGGCGGTCTGGCACATAACTGCCGCAGTGATCGCCAATATCATTACGAAGAGTGAAGAAACGGCAAGTGTTACTCCGGTGTCGTGATGGAGAACGGCGCGCAGGGTGACGACAAACCCGGCCAGAAAGATTGCCAGGAATGATTTTGTCAGAAAGCGACGCATTCTCAGAGTGAGCTGCACACTGGCCTCATGTATGAACGAATTTGACTGGAAATCAGTGAAATAGAGCTGCGGTTAAGAAAAGCAACCCGGCCGGTCGGCCGGGTAAACCTGTAATGACGTGATAAAACTGGAAAAGCCTGCCCGTTCATGGGTGACGAGGTTGAGTAACCAAACGGCGTCAATGCGTTCAGGCGGCCCGATAGTTTTCGTAAGATCTTCCAGACCTGGTTTCAAGGTTGCGGCAATGATTCGACATGGCTTCAATAGCTGCCGGATCACCGATTCTGGCGAGTGCTTCGCCCGCGGCAAGACTCACTTCTTCGCGCGGATCTTCGAGGGCTTCAATCAGTGCTTCGACAACGGCGGTACCGCGGCGATCACCGAGCTGCAGACAGGAAATCCGGCGGATACGCCAGTCGGGGCTCTTGAGACCCTTGATATAGCGCCAGGTCTGATCGACCGGGGTCACACTTGCCAGCGGCACGACTTTGCTGCGAGTTCTGCCAACGGGAACAACTTCATCTTCTCCACGCCAGCGGCGCCACAGCCCGGAGAATATTTTCTCGAACATGAACCAGCCCACGAAATAAATGAGGGTGAGGGCCAATATCTTGAGTTCAATGTGCATCATCGCCAATGCCTCCTGATCATATTTTCTTCGTGATACATCGGCATCAGGCGACGCTGACTTTATGTTTTATTTTAAATGCAGGAAGATTTTACCAGCCGGCAGTGGAAACTGGCCAGTGGTCGCATATCGGTGGGTATTGTCCCTTGAGGGTTTTGAGAATGGCTTTTATGGCGGGGCTTCTGAAACCGAATGTTGCGGCACAGGTTGAAATCTGGCTGCAGCCGGCAAGATCGTAGGGGTTGCGCAGCGCGATAACGGCGATTTTGTTTGTGTTGGCTCTCAGAGCATTGATGGCCGCCAGCTGATCTTTGAAAATGTGAGCATTGTAGGTGAAGAAAACGATGCGGCTGCCTGAATCGATTGTGGGAAAAGCTTTTGACGCAGAGCCGGTCAGTTCATCGGCGCTGCATTTTGGCTCATAGACTACAGTTACCGCGCGGGGAAAATCATGCATGATCTGATCTTTGAGGCTGCCCTGCCGGTGTTCTTCTTCAACCTGAACCAGAGATGAAATCTGGGGGAGGACGAAGAGGGTATTCTCGCCCTGGCCGTGCAGAGGCACCATATCGTTCGAAAAGCGTAGAAACTTGATGCTTTCTTTATGCACATCATCGATCAGTTCGGCGTGTTCGCTTCTCAGGGTGTTCAGTGGCTGTGGCGCTTTGTTGGCCGCCAGTTTCTGCCGCGCTGCGGAAATTCGTGCCAGACTTTCGTCGAGCCGGCGGCCCGTTTCATGGTTGGATTTAAGTTGTTCGAGCAGCATTTCGGCTGCGAGGCGCTGCTGATCAAGGCGGTGGCAGATGAGCAGCAGGTCGGCGCCGGCGTGGAATGACATGCTGGCTGCCTGGGCTATGCCGTATTTTTCTGTAATTGCACCCATTTCAAGGTCATCGGTCACCAGTATCCCATTGAATCCGAGGTTTTGCCGCAGCAGGCCAGTCAATACGCTTTTTGACAGGGTTGCCGGCAAATCTCTGGCGCTTTCAAATGCCGGAAAGAAAACGTGCGCGGTCATTATGGCCGCTACTTCAGCCTCAATGGCTTTTTTGAATGGATACAGCTCGAAGGAATGCAGTCGGTCGGCAGGGTGGGGGATGACGGGTAAAGTCAGGTGCGAATCGACATGGGCATGCCCTTTGCCGGGAAAATGTTTCGCGCAGGCAAGAACTCCGGCGCTCTGCAGACCTCGTATCGCTGCGCATCCGTGGCTGGCAACCTGTTCTGGCTGGTCGCCAAACGAGCGAGCCCCGATGCCGGGATTGTCAGGGTGGTTTATATCTAGCACCGGGGCCAGGTTCCAGTTGAGGCCCAGGCTGAGCATTTCTTTGCCGACCGCGTGATAGACGGCTTCAGTTCGGGAGGTGCTGCCGGTGGCTGCCAGAGCCATTGCTGAGGGAAACAGGCTCCCCTTGCTGAGAATCCGCAAAACCAGGCCGCCTTCCTGGTCGATTGAAGTGAAAACTTTCTGCCCGGCGGCAGCGGAAATTTTGTTCAGATGACCTGGAAGCTTGTCAGGATCAGTCAAATTGCGGGCAAAAACGATGACGCCGCCGATACCCCACTCGTCGACAAAGGCCAGAAACTCGTCTGAAGGCTCTTCACCCATGTAACCCGCAATAAACAACTGACCGATCTGTTTTTTCTGCATAGATTTCCTGCAATTTCGGTTTGGATTCTCCTGAAAAATCACCGCAAGGGTTATTTAAACAGGCGGAAGATTAGGGTATAATGCTACTGCTAAATTTTCAAGGAGATGCCACATGTATTGTTTTAAATGCGGAAAAAAGCTGCCAGCACGGGTGGTGAACTGTCCTGACTGCGATACCCCCCAGAAACGCCGACAGCGTTACCGCAGCAGAATGATTCTGGGGCTGTTCATTTTTCTGGCCGGGGCGGTTGCCGGCAGTCTTTTCGACAGCGTATTCTTCAAAGGCAATGCCTGGCAGCACTCCTTTTTGGGAGCTTTTGTCGACCGCCAGGGTGATGAAACCAATTCTTCAGCATCTTCTACCGTCGATGTGCCGGCCAATGTTCCTGTTTCTATAGTCAAAGGCCTGCAAACCGATTCCGGAATTTCTGCTTCGCCGGCTTCCTTCCAGGCAGATATACAGCCCGTTGCTGCCGCTTCTGCCGCCGTGCCTGTTGGCGGGCCGGCAGTTGCATCCGTTCAGTTGGCATCTGAAGCTCTTCAGACAGCTTCGGCAGCTGTTTCTGAAATGCCGGTCAGTATGACTGCATCAGATGCAGTTGAAACCGCTTCCGCAACCGGGGCTCCGGAAACTGCAATGGCACCGGCCGGCGAAATTCCGAAAACTTTTCCTGCCGGCCGGCTTGTTTTCAAAAAAGCCGAGGTGCTCGAAAAAGGAGCCGGGTCGAATTACCACGGCTACATGGCCCGCGACGGCTCCGAACTTGTTTTTGCCTCCAACCGCCAGGAAGTAGATGGAAAGCCTGCATATCAGTGTTTCAGCAAAAAAAACTCTGTTGACGCAACAGCCGAAAAGGTTTTTTCCTGGCCCGGCAATGTCTGGACTCCGGAAACAACCCCTGACAACCATATGATCGTATTTTCCAGCGACAGCAGCAAACCTGAGCACATCTTTCTCTATGATCGGCGAACCAGAATCAGCATGCCGCTGACCACCGGCACCAGCAAGAATATGATGCCAGCAGTTTCGCCTGATGGCCGCTGGGTGGCTTTCGTTTCCAATCGCAAGGGCAGCAATCATATCTGGGTGATTGGTATCGAGGGAGCGAATCTCATGCAGATCACCAGCAGCAAAGCCGACGACCGTGAGCCGCGCTGGACAGCTGACGGCAAGGCCATTGTTTTCACCCGTATCATCGAGCCGCTGAAAAAATCACAGATTCTAAAAGTGCAGCTCGAACCGCTCGGTGACCCAGAACCCCTGGTTGACACGCCACATCGCAATTGGCTGGCAGACATTTCACCCGATGGAACCATGGTGGCTTTTACCCGCTCTGAAAGCACTGATGGCAGCGATAACGTTCTGGTGCTTCGCGAAGTGAACACCGGCAAAGAAGAAATTATCAGGCCTCTGAATCGGGCTGAATGCTTTCGCCCGGTATGGAACGCCGATTGTAGCGGTTTTGTTTTTCATTCTACCTCTCAACAGGGAAAAAGTCTGTATCTGGCCAGGTTTGGCCGGGAGAACAACTGATTGTCGGAGAATTTTGAAGCTCTCTTTTCGATCACCCTGCTGTTGCCTCTGGTGGTTTACTATCTGCTGTTTAGAAAACACTGGGTCGACAATGATCTGCTGAGATCTTTCGTCGGTGGCCTGATAGCCGGAATTGCCGCTATCGCTCTCACCCGTCTGGTTTATCTTCCCATCGAAATATGGCTGGGCTCTGATCTACGCACCTATATTTCGGGGCCGGGAGCCTGGTGGGTAACCTTGCTGACCAGCATTGGCATTATCGGATTTGTTGAAGAAAGTCTCAAGACTGCCGGAGGATTGCTGGCCAGTCATTATGCAGAGTTTATGCGGCGGCCAACAGTTATTTTCATGGGGATGGCTGGTTGCGCCCTGAGTTTCTCGCTTATAGAAAACATTCAGTATTTTCTGGTCTTCGGATCTTCAGTAGTCATGCCCAGAATAGTTATCAGTTCTTCGGCACATCTATTCTTTGCCTGTTTGAGCGCCTTTTTCGCTGCAGCCGCTGCCGGCTACCGAAAAAAGAGTGAATCGACGGCGGCAGTGCGAATTCTTTCCGGTATTGCCGCAGCATCGCTGGTGCATGGATTTTTTGATTTTTTTGTGTTTCATTTTGACATTCAGGCTGCAAGTGGGCTGATTATAAGTCTGATCTCAGTTTTCTGGGTCGGAACCTATGAAGCCTGGCTTGCGGTTCTTAAAATGGATGTCCCTGAAGAAGCCAGATTGACTACCTGTTCGGGCTGCGGTGCCTTTTGTCTCGACCGGGTCAGATTCTGTGGCTTTTGCGGTTCGCGCCTGCTCATGCCGAAGTCGCGTGAGTTCAAAGTTTCCGATTTGAAGGAATCCTGATCATGACAGAAACAACCCGTACAGTGTTCGAAAGGGAACGCGCCCTGGCCCTTGCCGTGCAGACGCCTGACCAGAGTGAAGAAGATATCAGACATTCACTCGATGAACTCCGTGAATTGCTGAAAACCGCTGAGATCGATATGGTCGGCGAGCTGATTCAGAAGCGTGATCGTGTGTCGAAAACCTTCTACCTGGGAACCGGCAAAACCGAAGAAATTGCTGAAGCAGCCCGGAAAGCCGGGGCAAATCTGATTGTCGCAGATGATGAACTCACCGCTCTGCAGATAAAGACAATAGAAGAAGCAGCTGAGCTTCCGGCCTGTGACCGGACATCTATCATTCTGGATATCTTTGCCCGCCATGCCTCGACCCGGGAAGGCAAGCTTCAGGTCGAACTCGCCAGCCTGCAATACAAGCTTCTTCATCTGGTCGGCAATTATGAGAACCTTTCGCGTCAGCGCGGTGGCATCGGCGTCAAGGGCCCGGGAGAAACCAAGCTCGAGATAGATCGCCGCTCGATCAGAAACCGTCTGAAAAAGCTGCGTGAAGAGCTTGATAAATCGGTTCAGGACCGGGAGGTTCAGGCTCGCAAACGCCAGGAACGTTTCAATACGGTATTTTCTCTTGCCGGCTACACCAACGCCGGCAAGTCTACTTTGCTCAACCGCCTTACCGGCAGTGAGGTCAAGATGTGCGACGGACTGTTCACGACGCTCGATCCGACGGCCCGACGACTTGAATTTGCCAGCGGCCGCTGGGGTATTCTTTCCGATACGGTTGGTTTTATCCGCAAGCTGCCACACAGTCTGATCAAAGCTTTCAGAGCGACTCTCGAAAATGTCACTGCGGCCGATGTTCTTTTGCTGGTCTGTGATATTTCCGATACGAACTACCAGGAAAGGCTTGCAGCTGTCGAAGAAGTCCTCACTGAGCTTGGTGCCGCTTCACATGAACGTCTGCATGTTTTCAACAAGATCGATAAAGCTGCGGAACTCGATCGCGACGCGGTTCTGGCAAAGTTCCCCGGCGCTGTCTTTATTTCTGCAAAAACCGGTGATGGAATCGAAGAGCTGAACAGACGCCTCGAAGAAGTGATTGCCCGTAAGTATGTGACTATGCAGCTGTTACTGCCTTCAAAATCTGAGCTGGTGAAGGAAATTATGCAGACGGCGATTGTCAGAAGCCAGGAATGGGGGCAGGGCAGCGTAAAGATTACCGCGGAGGTGCCTGAAAAATTGTGTTCACGTCTCGAAAATTACCTGATTGAAGCATGAAAAATCTGCAAAGGAAAACCTGCATGTCTCAAAACAATATTCCAGGAAAACTGTTGTTTCTGCTGGTCGTTTTATCATTGTTCATTACTTT
Source organism: uncultured bacterium (assembly GCA_964474705.1). Lineage (GTDB taxonomy): Bacteria > Muiribacteriota > Ozemobacteria > Ozemobacterales > Ozemobacteraceae > Rifleibacterium. The sequence continues at coordinate 149,135 of CAYYUI010000001.1, read as the reverse complement.
CTCTGCATCTGCCAAATCGATGCGGCCGCCTGAGAATGTTGATACGCAACCCCCAGCCAGGCCTATTGATGCCCGGGGCGAAGAATGGCAGTTTTTCAAGATCAATGCCCAGTATCGCGGCACCGTCAAAAAGAGCTTTTCCAATCTTGGCTGCGCCGTCGCCTGGTTCAAAGATACCGCTCCTGATCAGACACAGGTGATTATTCACGTTTGTGCCCTCCACCCTGAAAAGAAAAGGCAGGTTTACGCTTTCCGGCTCAATATGCTGTTTGTCCATAAAAATGGCCCTGCGGGCGTTCAATACACGCTGTTGAAAAAAGAATATGCCGAATTTACCGGCATCACCGGCAGCAATCAGGAACAGTTGCAGCAGCTGGCGGCCTTGTGGGCTTATATGCGCGCTTATGCCGGGGGCAGGAGTTTTCAGCCGCAAGTCGAGGCTTGCGGTGCCAAACTCAAGCTTTCTGAGGTGTTGCTCGGTAAAGGGCGCAGCCGCGAAGTCGATTGCAGTTGGCCTTCCCGACGCGGCTTCCATGGTAAATTCTTTTTTGAACGTGCTGTTGATCCGGTTTTTAAAGAAATACTCGCTCTCGACAAACTGCGTTTCAGAAGCGGAAGGCTTTCGGTATCGCTGGTTAAAGATACTCAGGAAAACGTGACGAAAATGTTCTCTACCCATGAGCCATTTGCAACCCAGGTTTTCAAATAAGATTTATTCCACTTCTGGTTTTCTCTGAAATAGCTGCAGTCTTGACGTCGCTGCAATCAGTTGCCATGCGTGACTGTCGACTGCTGGCGTTTGCCGGTGACGGTTTGTGTCATCGAGAATGATCAGATTGCAGCCATATTTTTCGGCCATGGCTTGTGGCCCGGTGGTTGTGTATTTCGAGGCGAGAACTCCGGTTGCTCCGGTCAGACGGTTAACCAGGATCGGATTGGCTGAAACGACACGGTCGCCGGCAGAGATGGGGTTACCGGCAAATAGTTCCAGATACGGCCGGCTATCATCAGCATACAGGGGCCGAAAATACGATATGAAAGCTGCCGACACCGTGATACTCCAGATAATCGCAAAAATGGTGAGCAGGTGGACCGCATTTTTTCTCAACCAGCTGCGTTTCTGTATTTCTGCGAATCCACAGGCTATAAAGATTGCAAAATGCGGATAATAGAAAGCACTGATGTGCATTGCCGTTCCATGCTCAGTCTGCAGCGGAAAGGCGAGGCCGCACATCAGCATGGCGAGCGCCAGAAACCTTGTGAAATGCCTGCCGACGGATTCCCAGAGCGTGGCAAGCCCGATGGCAAAAAGAGGCAGCAGCAGGAGATGGGTGGGCACCAGGAGCAGGTTGCTGAAACCATGCAGAAAGCCGTTCAGTCTCTGCTCGAGTATCTGCTGCCAGCCGACTGCCAGGAAGTTTTGCAGACTGAAAACCGCGCCGTCGTCAAAAAAGCTGTAATAATCAGTCTCAGCAGGGCGCTCGGGTTTGAGGTCCATGGTCTGCCGAATACCACCAGATTGCGAATTATCCAGGGCGTGACAAGAAGAGCGGTAATACCGGCAAAAACGAAACTTTGTCTGCCTTTGCGGTTTGTCAGCAGCTGCAGCCAGGCAAAGACTGCGTATGCTCCGCCTTCTATGCGAAGAAGCATGAACAGGCCTGCATTCAGGCCGGCCTGTTTCGCCTCGTTCATTGCGGCTGACCTGAGGAAAAAATAGCCGAGAAGGGCAGAAAAGGCGAAATTATCAGTGGTTAAAAGGTAGAAAAGATTGCGGCCGTGGAAAAGGTGAAAAAGATAAGCGCAGGTGGCATAAAAATGGCTTCTGGTGTGGCGCATAGTCTCGAGATACACAAACAGCGCCAGAACAGACCAGATAAGAATGTTGCACCATATTTCTCCTGCTTCGGCCGAGACAATACGGGCCAGATGGTAAATCAGAATGCCCAGTGGCAGCCAGTAATCCATTGGCCGCTCGATAGTATCGTATTTGTTGAGATTCTGCCAGATGACCGGTTCTGTAAAACCATGGCCGGTCGCCAGTCTGGTCGCCATAATGTGATAGTAACCGGCATCCAGCGTGGCCTGGGGATCGATAAAATGCGAGAACCCTGCCAGAATTATGGTAGCGAGCAGAAACAGCGCAATGGCTCTGGTTTTTGCTACCCGGAGATAGTCTATGACAGGCGCTTCTTCGCAGCTCACTGTCAGAATTTAAGGTTGTCTTCTCTGGTCCAGCCGGTTTTCCGGCCATCATTATAGATAATTTCGAACCAGCGCCTGTTACCTTCCATCTTAGTGCTTTTGATTTTGACGACCATGCCTTTGGGAAGCTTGCCAAGCTTCTCGCTGGTCGTATTCGGCTGACTGCGCACGTTTGCGAAGGTCAGCGCTTCGATGGTCGCCTGTTCCGGCAAAGGCTGCCCCTGAACATAGGTCGTTACCGTTTCTGAAGCCGGGGCCGGTTTGGCAATCGCTACCGCCACCAGGTTTTCGCGAATGGCTTCTTTGGCGACTGCCTGAGATACCTGGCCGGCGTCGATTTTGCTGCTGTCGCCATTTGACTGCATCAGGTTGGTCATGACTACCGCGGGGCCCTGAATCAGAAGATCGTCACGCACCCAGCCGATTTTGCGGTTAAAATCCCATTTTATGCTGGTCCAGCCATCTTTCTTTTCGGTGACTACCCCTCTTGTGCCCTTGCTGACCTTGAAGAGCAATTTGTCATTTGTAGAAGGTCCGCCTCTGACATTAGTTCCATTGCCGGATGCATAAGCAAACCATTTGGGCCCGTGCGGGTCAAAGCTGCCATCTGCAGGAGCCTTGGCTGTAGCAGAGGCAGAAAGCGAAGCCGGGGCAGCTGCATCAGCGGTAACTTTTTCAGCGATGACCGGCGTGGCGGCAGTTGTATTCTGCCCCGGCGCCTGGGTTTCGTTCTGGCCGCTGTAGAGAACCTTGACTGTGGAATCCTGACCGCTCTGTCCGCCAGATGCCGATGTGGCCGGAGAAGGCTGAGTGCTGCCTGCTTCCATCAGTTTGAACATCTGCTTGCCCATGAACACCCCCAGAGCGATGACTGAGAGCATGATGACGACTATGGAAATAATCTTGGCCTTTTTCAAAACTGCCCCTCCAAATAATTCAGGTGAGCAGAGTTTAGTACGATAAAAAATCGCTGTCAATAGCCAATAAGAGTATTTTCATTTTAGTGCATCTGATATAATCTGAACTCGACTTCCGACTGCCGGTTTTAATAAGAATAATGCAGGTGCTCTCATGTCTGAATGTTCAGAAAAGGCCTCGATAAAAGTTCGCAATCGTTTGCCGCTTGCCATTTTCGCTTGCTCGATACTTGTACTTATCAACTGCTATGAATGGCGTAATTTTTTTGTCGATGATGCATTCATCGGTTTCAGATGCATCGACAATTTTTTGACCGGCCGCGGATTCCTTTTTAACCCTGGGCAAAAGGTTGAAGCGGTTACCAATATCGGCTGGCTTGCTGTTATTATACCGTTTGCCGGTTTTTTCAGTATTCATGTCGCCGGAAAAATAGCCGGTGCACTGGCGGTGCTGCTCGCGGTAATTCTGATCTGCATGCTTGGTTCCCGGCTTGATAGAAGCCTTGAAAGAGCAGATGAAGCTTCGTATCTCGGCATTATCATTCCGTTGCTGGTTTTTTCAGAACCCGCTTTTGTATACTTCTCCCTTTCCGGCATGGAAACGGCCTTTCTCGCCTGTCTGATCGCAACCGCTGCCCTGTTGATCGATAGGGCTTCCGGCATGCTGCTTGTCGCTGTTATTACCGGTCTGGCATATGCTGTAAGGCCTGAATGCCTGATTCTTTTTCCATTGATTGCATTTCTTGCATATTTTCAACCTGTAGCCACAAATGCTCCCGGAGCCAGGAGGATTCTGATTTCCATGGCGGCCTGGGCCGCGGTGATTCTGATGATCACGGCTGCACGCAGCGTGTATTTTGCCAGTCTGTTTCCTAATACATTTTATGCCAAACCATCAGATCCGCTGGGGGCTGTTGTAAGGGCTTACAAATTATTTACCGGCGAACGAATGAATATGGCGTTTCCCTTTTCAGGATTTTTAATACTTCCCGTTCTCATTTTCGGAGGCTGGAATCTTAGGTCCGGCAACCCGGGTATTTTCTGCGTTGCGGGTGCTGCAACCTTTCTCGGTTACTTTTTTGCGATCTATTCTCCTGAAGACTGGACGGATATGCCTCGATATTTTGCTCCCTACCTGCCATCAGCACTGATTCTGCTTTTTTCCGGGCTTCAGGCAATGGTGAAATTTGCCGCACCGGAGCGGAAGAGCTTGTTCAGGTTATTACTGGCTGCTATGTTTCTAATGATTCTTCTTTTTTACCGGGTTGAGCAGCTCAGATTGCTGGGCACTGCTGCCCGCGAAAAATACCCTGGCTATGTTCTGACTTCCGAGCCTCTGTACTCTGCGGTAGCAGATATGAAAACTTTTGTCGGGCCAGACGAATGGGTAGCGACACGCAGGATTGGTCTGCTGGGCTATGCCGGCAAGTTCAGGATATTCGATTATGTATTCGGACTGCCAGACCGTGAAGTGATTGAGGCCAGAAACCGTAATGGCCGTAAATACTTTGAAAATCCCGATGATCCTGGTCTGCGGGAACTGTGGACACAGCGATGCCCGGTCTATCTATTGGAAGACCGCAGCCGCATCATCGCTCTCGGGGCTGAAAACCAAAGCCCGCTGAAGCTGATGGTTCATGGCATAAAATATGTTGAGTTTCGCAGCTACTATCTGGGCCGCGAAGAAAGCTGGGTGCTGATGAAGGCTGAATAAGCCTTCTATCTGCCGCATTCAGTTAAGACGAACGTTTCGCCTTTTATGTAACAAACCGGCTGCCGCATACCTTGATTATATTCCTGGCCGAAAAAAGCCAGATGACAATAACCGCAGCATCTAAAAATTGCCAGTTTTGGCCAGACCGCCAGTCTTGTTAAATTGCAGAAACTATTGTCAGATCCCGGTCACCATCAGATTGGTGAAAAAACTGCCTGAAACTAATGAGAGCTCAGGTTGTAGAAGGCATGGCTCTCTCAAGAGCTGCCGGAATTCTTTCGATATAATTTGTCTGCAGGGTTCCTGACAGCAGTATCAGAGTCGCCATAGCGGCAAGTGCTACCAGAGCTATCAGGAGAGCATATTCAACCAGACCCTGGCCTCTTTTTTTATTTTTTTTCACAAGTCTCACTTCCTGTTCTCGAATATTTCACTCTCACTAACTAAACACAAAGGGCAGAATAAATCCTGCCCTTTGTATTTTGATGGCGTCTGACTGGATAATCAGCTAGTGAGATTACCAGAGATCTTTTTGAACATGCCGCTAACGTTGTTACCTGCCAGAGTGAGACCTGCGATGGCAACGATGGCGATGAGAGCGATGATGAGTGCGTATTCAACAAGACCCTGACCTTCTTCTTCCCGTACAAAACGTCTGATGATTTCCATGGGAATCCTCCTGATTAGTTATTGGCTACTGCCACAAGTATTATCGCAAAAGCAATGCCAAAATGCAATCCTCTTCTATTAATTTTTTAATCGGCTTGGAATGCGGGTTTTTGAAAGAAGAGGCGCATTTTTTTCAAAAAGAGGGAAAAATTGCAGGTAATAATTGCCACGCTTGAGGTAAACTTACCGCGCTTCAGTCGGCAAAGGGAATTGCTTCTCTTCTGATACCCCATGGATCTGACAACTCTGGATATGCCTGGCGCAGGCGATAATCGTAGGTGTCGCCGGTCAATTCCTTCATTAAAAGAACGTCTTCGGTTGTACTGTCAGAGGTAAATGAACAGCCTATGTAGGCGGTCTCGGAAGCGAATCCCTGAACATTGTTCGGGCCGTACTTAACCAGGGGTACAGTCGCCGCTATGAACTCGACTGCCTTTTTCCCGGTGCCGAAAACGCTTCGGTCGGCCATGATCAGATTCTTTCTCAGCGTAGTGCTGCCTGAATTGATCTGAACAGCATAAGGAGAGTCAAAAGTATTGTACTCGACCAGCAGACTGCCCTGGAGAACTTTCAAGCCGGTGCCGACCGGTGAAACGAACAGGTTGTCGATGAATTCAACCGTACCGCCGCTTTCATTTGAAATAAGCCCGGCATCAGTATATTCAAGGAAATTGCAGTCGGTGATTTTCAGGCCGGTATTGGTTTGTGAGTTGATGCCAGTTTGCGGATGAACAAAGCTGCAACCCGCAATCTGCAGAGAGTTGTTACTGTTCAGTTCCATGCCGGTTGCGCATCTTCGCGTAACAACGTTTTCTATTGTTATTGAATCTGTGTTGCGGCAGATAACTCCGGTTGTACAATTCGCAATGCTGACCCCTGAGAACCTGCCTTTGGAGTCATCGATTTCCAGCCCGCAGACAGCGTCTGAGAGGTTAACATTAATGAGAGTGCTGGTTTCTTCTGAACTTTTGGCAAATTTCAGACCCTGCCAGCTCCCTTTGCCGGGGTTTACATTGCCGGCTGCGAAGACGACCGGCAGACCGTTGCCTGCCGAAGCTATCAGAGCGCCTGCAATATTGAACTCTATAAGGTTGATATCTCCGCTTCTCAGGCCGTCGGAATCGTTGACCAGCACCTCGACTCCGGCGTCGATGTAGAGTTTGCCTGATTCTGCAACACTGATGTCACCGGCAACGACGTAAGGGCTGTTGGCAAGGGTCCAACGCACTTCAGTAGTGATCGACCCCGGCACCAGCATACTGGTCATATTGTTGTAGCCACTTTCGTTGCCAGCCTGGTCAACAGCTGTTACCCGATAATAATATTTTTTGCCGGCCGTCAGACTGTAGTCAGTGAATCTTTCCTGGCCGCGCGCAATCATGGTATTGCTGATCAATTTGAATACGCCGTTTGCAAGTTCGCTGCGGTACACCTGGTAGCCTTTGATATCTGTGTCTGAGCTTGCAGTCCAGAAAACGGTCAGCTGACCGGCTTTGCCAGACATGGCCACCTCTACGCCGCCAGGCGCCGTGGGAGGGTTCTTGTCTTCAAGGGTGCTGAGGGTGTTGAAATTCTGGACGCCGGAATTCTCAGCCGGTCTGCCTTCACGATTGGCGGTAATTTTGAAATAATAAGTTTTTGCCGAATTCAGACCGGTTATTTTTACCCGGTGGGTTGTCGCATAGACCGCGGCTTCTTCACGAACTGTCCGGCCAAGCGCGTCTGTTTCACCATATTCTATCAATCCATTCGTGTAATCACTGGTTTTCCAGGAAATAACCGCATGGGTGGCCGAAACCTCGTCCACCTTGATGTCTTTATAATTGAAACTGGTGGTTTCCAGCTTCACTTCACCTGCCGTTGTCGTCTGGCCTGAAAAAATAGCCGCCGAAAAACTGGTATTTTTATACCCATAGGCTTCCACGAGAAAATCCTGATCGCCAAAACCTATACCTTCAATATAATACGCGCCCTTTTCATCGGTCAGACACCAGCGGGTGCGGTCGTAGGCCCAGGTGACCAGAGCGTCTGCAACTGCGACCCCGGAAACGTTGACGACTTTTCCGCTCAATGAGCCTTCGCGGGGCGTGACGCTGTTGCCAGAACAGCCGATCATGGCCATGACAAGCATTGTTGCCAGCAGAATTGTCCCTGCAAATATGCTGTTGCGCACCATTATTTTTGTGATCGGCTGCTGCATGTCAAACCGCCTTTATTTTAGCCTTGCCAGAGCTTCACGTGCGAATCGCGATATCTGGGTGTTGGCCGGAGCATTATCTAAAGCCCGTTTATAGCAGGCCTTGGCCTCGCGGATCAGTTTCTTTTCTTCGTATGCCTGGCCGAGATAAAAAACTGCATAAGAATCACCTGGTGAGAGATTCACGACCCTGACCAGTGAATCGATAGCTGAATCGATTGCACGCTTGTCCAGGTAGGCGACCCCAAGATTGTAAAGGGTGTAAGTATCTTCCGGGTTGATTTCAACCGCACGCTGCAATGAGGCGATGGCTTCGTCAATCTGTCCCTGCTCGTAAAAGGAAAGTCCGAGATGTGAATGCGAATAGGCATCGTCGGAATCGAGTTCGATGGCCTGCGAAAATGCCTTGATGGCCTGCGGAACCCGACCCGTATTTTTGTAGAGAACACCAAGACTGTATTGAGAGAATGCGTCTTCAGGATTCAGTGAAATGGCCTTTTTGAACGACTGCTCGGCCTGTTCACGGTTGCCAAGGCCACGATATATGCTTCCCAGAAGGTAGTGTGCATAAAATTTGTCGTCGTCGAGACGGATGCTCATCATCACACAGTTCAGAGCGTTCTCGAGCTGGTTTAGGCTTTTGTAAACCGCACCCAGAGCAAGCAGAACCGACGGGTTGTCTTCCTGATATTTCAGCAGATCTTCAAACATTTCGCGGGCGTCTTCCATCATGCCGTTGTTTTTGTAAATCAACCCGAGCAGATAGCGGCTTTCGGTATCAGCCGGGTTGAGCTTGATGGTGCGCTTGATAGAACTGATGGCTTCTTCGAGGCGGCCCTGATTGAGATAGGCCTTGCCAAGATGGAAAAATGCTTCCTGAAATTCCGGGTCGAGTTCGATGGTTTTATGCCACGAATTGATTGCCTGATCTGCTTTTCCGACGCTTTTGTAGGCAATACCAAGCTGCAGATGGGCATGCGAAAAATCGGGGTCAAGGGCAATGGCTTTTTCCCACTCACGAATGGCTTCGTCTACCAGGCCCTTTTCTCTATACGCCAGGCCGAGCCGGTAATGGGCACCGGCGTTGTCCGGGTTTATGGTTACCGAACGCTTCCAGCGGGTGAGGTTCTGATCATCGATACCTTTCAGACGGTAGATAACTTCAAGATTGTAGTTGGCAAAGCTGTCGTAAGGGTTGAGGGCAATGACCTTGCGGAACTCGATGATCGCTTCATCGAACATTTCCTTGTTTTTATAGGCTGAAGCCAGTTTGTAATGGGCTTCGGCATTGTTCGGGTTGTTGGCGATTTCAGCTTTGAACTTTTCGATCATCATGTCCATCTCGGTTTTGTTCTTGATTACCGAAACAGGTTTGACGACAGGCTCAGAACCGGGCTTGCGCCGTAGTTCCCCGGCTTTGCGCCAGTGATAGACAGCCTGTTCGCACTGGCCTTTGACATCATAAATTTCGCCAAGAATGTCGTGGGCACGACTCAATTTCTGGTCAAGGAACAGGCTGCGCTTAAGTTCGCCGGTGGCTTCATCGAGCATGCCCCGGTCTTTGTACGCCAGACCGAGATTGAAATGCAGTTCGGCATCATTCGGATTCAGATTGTTTTCAAGTCTGAACATTTCGATGGCCTTCTGAACTTCGCCTTTTTTGCGCATCACGATGCCGATGAACAGACGCAGACGCGGGTATTTGGGGTCTATTTTCAGCGCTTTGCGGAATTCGGCTAGAGCTGCGTCATCCATACCCTGCTTCAAAAAAGCCTGCCCAAGATAAACGTTTGCTTCGATCAGCATCGGATTGATGGAAAGCACCCGCTTGAATGACTCGACGGCTTCATCGAACGCCTGGGCAAAAAAATGGGCCATGCCGAGATTGAGAAAGGCAAAGGCGTTGTCCGGATTGATTTTAATCGATTCACGCAGATATTTGACCGCTTCCTCGTGGTTTTCCATGGCCACGAAGCTGCGCCCGAGCTGGCAGAGAGCATAAGCATCCTGCGGGTTGAGCAGAACCGCCTTTTTGAACTCGACTACCGCCTTGCGCGGCTTGCCGATTTCTAAATAGACGGCACCGAGAGAGAAGTGAGCGTAGGCATAGTCACGGTTCAGATCGATGGCATTTTTCAGCCTGACGATCGACTCGTCATACAGCTTTTTGAGTTTGTAGATGAGTCCAAGCTGCAGGTGGGCGAAAGCGAAATCCGGTTTCAGCGAAATCGCCTTTTTGAAGCGGATGATGGCTTCATCATACATACCCTTGAGTTTGTAGATGACTCCCAGATTCGCATACGGAAAGGCATAGCTCGTGTTGAACATGATCGCCTTCTTGAATTCGGTGATCGCTTCGTTGAGCATGCCCTTGTTGCGGTAGGCAAGGCCGATAAAATTGTGCGCATAGGCGTCTTTGGGATTGATGGTTATGGCATCTTTGAAGACATTGATGGCGCGATCGGTTTCCCCGGACATTTCCAGGGCGCGAGCCAGCTGATAATAGGCAAAAAAGTCGCGTGGGTTGGCGGCGATACGCTTTTTGCAATCTTTGATTATCTGTTCATATTTCTTTTCTATCATTGCCAGCCTCCATCAATCATGGAATCCATTCCAGGGTTCTGAATAACGCAGGTGTCTCACCCCGGGCGTAACTTATAATGTCTTCTTTCATCGCCGGAAAAATTTCTCTGCCGGCGATTTCTTCAGCTCCGAAAAAGTCATAACCTTCGACGCGTTCGTCTTCACCAGTTGCCAGCGTCGAGAAATCAGGGTTTCGCCCTTCAAATACCAGAAACTGTATGTGCCGCCCAGCGTCCGGGTTCATCGATTCACGCACAAACAGCAGCTGGAAACTGCCGGCACGGATGCGCAGTTCTTCCTGAAGCTCGCGGGCGGCTGCAGTTTCGGCAGACTCGAGTGGATCCTGCCCGCCACCGGGAAGCAGCCAGTAACGCCTGCCGTTCTTCAGGTGCCGGACAAAGCAGATTTTGCCGTCTTCTCTTTTGATGAGAACGGTTACGCGTATACGGATGTGATTATTGACTATTTCGGGCTGTTGCACACCTATTTAATCGGCAAGATGGCGCCCGCGTCTGAATGAAAAATTAGCGGTTCAATGTTTCGGAGCTGGAAATCTTTATGGAACTGAGATTGAAAAGTTCTTCCGCTTTGTGTGCATCGCGTTTGCTGATAAAAATGGCTCTGGTAGGTGCCAGATCATGTTCGGGATGAAGTTTTTCCAGCTGGTAGTCGAAACCATTGTTTTTCAGAATGTTCAAAGCCCGCAACAGATCGGCTGGTGTGACAAAATTGTAGACCTGATATTCGTGACGGTCGCATGATTTCTGATAGATGATCTCGTTTTCGAGAAAAAGACGTTTCAGGCCAGGCACAGCTTCGTTTTGAATCATCTCATTGGCGCTGGTCAGAAAATAGCCGTCCGCATGCAGGGCATTGAAGAATCTTTCGGTCAGCCGGGTCTTGTTGTCCTGATCAAAATAGATCATGGTATTGCGGCAGAAAATCAGGTCAAAAGTTCGTGCCGGCCAACTGTTCAGAAGGTTCATCACCTCGAACTCAACCATTTTTCTGAATTCAGGTTTCACCTGCCAGCGGTCACGACCCACATCATTGAAAAAACGATGCAGCATTCTGTGACTGATCAGACGAAGCTGGTGCCCCTCGTAAGTGGCTTCTCTTGCGGTTTTGATTGCATCAGAAGAAATGTCGCTGCCGATGAGCATCAGATTGAAGTTTTCAGGGCCGGGCAGAAAATCGAGCAGAGTGAAAAGTATCGAATATAGCTCAGCACCCAGTGAGCAGCCGGCTGACCAGATGTTCAGGCGGTTGTCGCCTGCTTCGCTTTTTCTGCGCAGCAGATCTGGCAATACATGCTTTTTCAGAATCGTGAAATGCTCAGGATGTCGAAAAAACCAGGTTTCGTTGGTTGTCAGATTGTTCAGGAGATCCATGCGCAGCTTGAGATCGCGCTTGGCCCGTAAAATGATGTCTGACAGAGTTCGGCAGCTGAAATCGGCCAGCAACGGCTCTACCCTGTTTTCGACAAACGAATAACGGGCTGGCGGAAAGCTCAGGCCATACTCTCTTGAAAGGAAGGCGCAGAAATCTTCGATTTCACGGCCTGTGAATCTGCTTATTGCCATTTGTTGCCTTTCAGGCGTTTTTCAGGCTGCGGGGAAATACCCGGCCGGCAATGATCTGCCAGGTGGGGCGCATCTGCCCGCGAATTTCTTCTGCACATTCACGACATACCAGCCTTTCGCTGTTCTGGTATTTGAGATACGCGATCTCAGGAATTTTGAATTCCCTGATTTTGAGGCAAAGGGGGCATCGGTCTTCCATGACGTCTCCAATGGCCGTATTCTATCATAACTGGAACGCCTGTTCAAGCCTGTCTAGAATGCTTCGAACTCTTCCGGCGTCGCCATGGTATCCTTCCATGAAATTACGATGAAACCAGCCAGTTCGAACTTGCTTTCGGCAAGGCCCAGTTTTGGCAAAGTTTCGTCATAAATTTTGCGACGGGTCGGCGGCGTGTAGTTGTGATTGATTATTCGGTGCACCGGAACCACCCGCATGTTCATTTCCGAGCCATAAACACGATGAACAAAATGGGTGGTTTTCGAGTGGTTGATGCCGTAGTCGTTGCTGCCGTTCAGGCCGATTTTGTTGTAATATTTCTGAACGTCGGGGCCGGCATAAAAAACATTGTTCTGTTTGCCGCATGAAATGAACATGGCGTTGGAGGTCATTTCTGGATAAAACAGGTAGTCTCCCGGTTTGTCTTTAACATCTTCAGGCTGGACATCACTGTTCGGGTCGGCGACGCCCATTTTGCCGCGCAACTTGTTTAACAACTGATAGACGCCATAGTTTGTCGTTCTGGCATCGGTGCTTACGGCACCACGTTCACCGGCCGTATCGCTTTCGTAGTTTTTTGCGTAGGCATCCCAGACCTTGAGGCAGGCATCGTCGAATTTTTTGAAGTCAAACTTGCCGGAATTGTCTTCGTATGCCTTTTTAAGTTCTGTTTTCAGGCTGTCCTGGGCGCTGTCGTTGATCGGAAACTCATCGAAATAACTGTCGAGATCTGCTTCGAACTCTTCTACCGTAGCTTTTGCCTCGATGATGCCGCTGTGGTTGCGTTCGAGACAGTTGGCGGCAGCTTTTGCTTCCCTGTCGGCGGCCGCCGATTCGCTGGCGATTTTCTCGGCGAGCTTGTATTTCATGAAGGGAAAAATTTCGTTCTCAAAACAGTCGACTGGGCTACGATAGTCATAAACAATACGCTCTCGCGCCACTACGGTTGCCGAAACATGGTTCTTGAAAGCGGTTTTGTTGACGTCGTCCCTGAAAAGTTCTTTTACCGTCTCTGAGTAATCATTGGCTGTCAGGGCATTCTTGCCTGAATCGTAATCCTGGGGAAAGCCGTAATAGCCGTCGACGCTGCTGCGATCGCCGCGCTGGTTAAAATCACCCGCGACAAAAACATTTTTGGTACTGACGATGCTGACGTCTTTGGGCGGATTGCCTTTAATGACAATGTCTTTTTCAGAAAATATGACGCCGTTTTCTGGAACATTCACCTTGCTCTCGCGGATGTTGCTGCCGAAATCAAGATAAGCGACATTGAGAGAATTGGCTCCGCTCTCAGTCCAGCCGGAGGGCATGCGATACTTGACGCTCACGGCGCTGCTGTCGTTGGCTGCTATATACATGCCTTTGCCTGATTTGGCTTCGGCCCTGTATTGGTCGAATGGTGGTTCCCGGGGGGGGATGGACATGCCGGCATGTTTGTCCTTGATCCAGGGCTGCAGGTTTTCCGGAAAGCCCGGAGTTGCACCTTCGAGCTCTTTCGGATAGGCCCCGTAAGGTCGGTCCGCAGGGTTGTCGTAGGTGCCGTTGGTTGGGAAAGTAGTATTGGTGGGGATTACAGTGCTGAGCGCATCCACGCCGCGTCTTTCCCGGAATTGTGACTTGATAGGGCTGTAAATGAATATGCCGCCGCCACCGCTGATGATGGCGTCCATGTCGTCGAGTTGCTGGGTTGTACCAGGCGAAGCAGAAACATGTTTCGACATCAGAATGCGTCCTATTTCAATGCCCTTGTGCCCATAGAGATGCCCGGTCGAGAAGACATTCCAGTTCGATTTATTGGTCTGCCCGAAGACCATTGACAGAAATCCGCCGTCATACATGAGAAACTCGCGGGCCGGAAACCTTCGGTTGATTACCGCTTCGACGCGCCGAACCGTAGTGTCGTAAATGCCGAGCGATTCGATTCTTACGAAACTCAGGCTTTCATCGAGGTTTTTGGTCTTCGGATCGTCTTTGTAAGGGATCCAGCCGATTTTGACCCTGAATTTGCCGTCTCCGAGGCTTCCGCAGATGGTGCCCGAGTTTGCCCCATCGATTTTGAAGCCATGTGCCGGAATGTCTTTCAGGGTAGTCTTTCTTGATTCAGCGCCCAGCCATTTTAAATCCTTCGACAGCTTGTGGGTGACGAAGCCGGAATTGTTGAACAGTTCGCCGATGGCCAGCTCGAGGCCGGCTTCTGCCAGTGCCAGAGCCTTTACCTTGCGGCTCTCCTGGATGGTTGTCTGCATGCGATATGATGAAAAGGTATGAACCGCAGCAATTATGACCATCAGAACAATGCCCATTCCGATCGCAGTTATGATCGCGGAACCTTTACGGCAGCATCTGAGGTTTTTCATTCCGGATTTGCCCCCCTTTCCTTGACTGTGACGACGATATCGTTTGCGTATTTCCCTGCCTCCGGGCCTTGTTCACTGCGGGCAAGCTTCAGCCTTATGTAAACGTTGCCTGACCTGGAGGCGTCCGGGTCTTTGACCCGATAAAAAAAACATTCTTTGATGCCTTTTAAAATCGGGTAGACGGTCATCTCTGACTCCACCTTTTCCTTTTTGCTGTTGTATGGAACCATCTCGCGGCAGAGAGTCCAGAGGCTGTCAGGGTCAGCATCATCTTCCTTTTCGACAAAATACCTGATTTCGTGCTGAACATAGTTTACTTCGCCCGCCGGCAGGTCCATCGGATCTTTGGAAAAGTCATACAACACCTTCATGAATTTAAGCTGATTCGTGGTGTCAGAGGTTTTAAGACCGGCGACTGAGGTCTGCAGGACTGCCGGAGGAAAATTGTCGAAGATATAGTTGGATTCGCGCACATCATCGGTGATTTTGAGAAGAGTTCGATCTATTTCATCATTGATGGTGTGGTTGGCCAGTATTTCGCGTGCCTGACGCTGACTGCTGGAATATACACGCCAGAGCGCCGTCAGGATGAGCGTCAGGATAACCAGGCCCATCATGAGCTCGACGATCGTCGTTCCTCTTTTGAACCTTCTCTGCATGTTTATTCCCTTTGCGCGATTGCGGTCGAAATGTCGAGACGGTGATCGCGCTTGTCTTTGCCGACATAGGTTATCGAAAACTTGAAAAGATATACCGTTGGGGCCGGGTTTCCGGTGGCGAATTGATTCGGAACAGGGTCTATGGACGTCTTGTCGGGATCGATGATGTATTCGATGCCATTGATGACCTGCTTGCGCAATTCATCGTCGTTCTTAAGCTTCCACTCGAAGGTTTTCTTCTGCTGGACGGCATTTGATGCATATTGCTCGGCCTCGATCAGGTCGAATTTGTAGGAACGGCAGGTTTCCTGGATTTTCTGGGCAACGAACGCTGCCTGAGAATGATCACGGGTAGCGGTAACCGTATGAGTCTGACTGATGATGACATTGAGGGAAGGCACGACGATCAGGGCCAGGAGAATGACCCCGATCATGATTTCAACCATCGACATGCCTTTGTTATGCATATTACTCCGGATAAATCAGAAACTCCCGTCTCTTGCTCATGTATTCCTTCAGGCCGCTCTGCAGAGCGGTATGAATCTGCATCAGGGTTTGCCCCCCCAGAATGCCATTGCGTATCCTGCTGCTGCCCAGTAATGTGTCGAGAGCTTCGGCTGCTGCAGGGTTGGTTAATGGAATGCGGTCAGGATAAAGCTCGTATAGTGCCCGCAAAATGGCCATGCCGGCCAGGAAGGGATCAAAAGTCAGGGCATCGGTGACCACTATTTCGATTCCCTTGCATTTTTTCTGGGCGAAGAGTCCGTAAAATGGTTTTTCTGAAGCCGCCAGAAACTTTACCCCGGCCAGTTTGTGACGTTCCAGTTTCTGGGCGAGCAGCTCCCCATCGAGCCAGGGGGCAAGAACATAATGGAACGGGCGATTAGTGCCTACTCCGGTCGAAAAAACCCCCATTTCGCCAAGAAACCCGGTGGTGGCATAAAACAGCGGTGAATCTGGTTCGGGAATATGATCGGAAGGAGGCACCCAGTGCAGACCGGTGTTGCGATAGGACATGCTTCTGGCATATCCTTCCATGCCAATTACCGTCAGGCTTGCACCAAGACCGAAAACTTTGTTGAAATAGAGAGCCAGTTCGCCGATTGTCAGCCCGTAGATGAGAGGAACAGGGTAAACTCCAAACCTGCTGCGAAGGGAAACCTCGAGAACCGGCCCGGATATTGTATTTGCATTTATCGGGTTCGGTCGGTCGAGAACCAGAACTTGAATGGAGGCTTCCCGGGACAGGTCCAACAATTGGGCCATTATCGTCACATATTTGAAATATCTGATGCCGATATCCTGAAAATCGACTACCAGCAGATCGATACCGCTGAAATCAGCCAGAGAGGGTCGATGCAACGGATCGTTTATTTCGATCACTCTGGCGTTCGTCAGTGCGTCATATTTGATTTCGGCAGTTTCACCGGGCATCGTCTCGCGGAAATAACTGTCGCCGGTAATGATCAGCTTGACGCTGGCTGCTTTCGCCAGTCGATCGATGGTATGGGTAAAGGCCATGTCTACGGCAGTGCGGGCCGTAAGAATCGCCAGACGTTTGCCTCTGACCATTTCAGGGTGCTGCCTGGCGAGAACCTCGATACCGGTTTTAATCTGGGCAGCACCAGCCGCCCCCGGGAGCAGGAATGCCGTGGGCAGCAGATATACAAATACCACAAACATCATGCGGCATATTAAGTTCATATCTCTATCTTACTTCATTAATCGCATGTCATCAACCTGATTCCTGCTAAAACCAAATTTGCAGCAGACTGGAAGAAATCGATGCAGATTTGCTGTATAATTTAAACGAAGCAGTTCAGTGCAGGAGGGTCTATGATACGCGAGCCAGTAGTAGCCGGCCGTTTTTATGAGGGCGATGCAGATGAACTTACCAGGCAGATCGACAGCTGTATTAATCATCGGCTGGGTCCTGGCTGCAAAGCGTTGCCCGGAAATGGAACCCTCATGGGAATGATTGTCCCGCATGCCGGGTATATGTTCAGCGGCCCGGTTGCCGCGCATGCATTTGCCAGACTGGCCGCCGAAGCCATGTTGCCTGATACCATAATTTTACTTGGCCCAAAACATACCAGATATGGTGAAGGCTTCGCTGTCAGTGCTGCCTCCGCATGGGAAACCCCCCTCGGCAGTCTCAAGGTTGATTCGGCTCTGCGCGACCGCGCCATTGCCTCGATTGACCTTCTCAGGCCTGACAACGATGCTCATGCTTTCGAACATTCCCTCGAAGTCGAATTGCCGTTTATCCAGCATTTTCTTGATAAAAAGCCGCTGATTCTGCCCATTGCCCTGCAGTATGCTCCGGCCAAAACGATTTTTTCCATTGCCGAAGGCCTGGCAGAGTTGATTGCCGCAGAAAGTGGCCGCAGAATTCTGGTGCTTGCCAGTTCTGATTTTTCGCACGATACGCCGCGCGACGAAGCTTATGAACTTGATCAGCAGGTTATCGACCGAATTCTTGCCTTGGATGCCGCAGGTTTTTATCGTCTCGTTATTGAAGAAGACCGCTCAGTCTGCGGCGTTATGCCCATTACTCTTCTGCTGAAGCTTTTTGCAGATGCTGCTGTTCAACCCAGATTGCTTAAATACGCTACCTCAATGGATGTAATGCGCCACGATCGTGGTGTTGGCTATGCTTCGATCATTTTCGAAAAGGCCTGACCGTTTATGAGTCCATTTGAAATTGGCATTCTTGCAGGAATGATCTGGGCTTTTGCCCTCGTCGTCTGGACTTTGACCGAAATAACCAGCGGCGAGCCAAGCCCGTGGCTGATGCTGGTTGCCTATATATATGAAGGTTTCAATTTCACCCCGGTCGGCATTCTCAAGGGGGCTGCCTGGGCCTTTGCCGATGGCTTCATTTCGGGCTATGTCATCAGCTTTATTCTGCAGTGGTATTTCGGTTAAAAAAAGATACTGCCCGTTACCTCGAGTCGGCGTTCCCGGTAATATTCATATAGACGGTCACCGAAAGAGGCAAAAATACTGCCCTCGGGAAGGCGATAGCTGATGAATACAGTCGCCCCGGCACCATTTTCATCGTTGGTCGCGGTGTCGCCGATGCGATAGCGACTGTTGATGTAGCTTGTATCGATGCCCCACCACCATTTTGAACCGACTGATCTTTCCCACGACAGAGACAGCTCTCCACCCTTGTGATCAGATGGAGCCCAGTAATTGAGAAGTCTTCCGGCCCGGTCATACTGATTCTCAAAGCTGGTCTGATAGAATCTGAGAGTTGCGGTCAGCAGTGGCGCATTCCGGTAAAAAATGGCGTGAATGAGTTCGCTGTCATAACGTCGTCGCGAGTTCCCGTCGGAAAGTTCTCCCAGCGAAATCGATTGCACTGCCCGCGTGCGTTTATGCAGGTCGCCGAAAAAACTGACCCCGGTTGAACTCTCGTGAAACCGGTTCTGGACCGTAAAAAGATTGTCCTTGTATGCATTTTTGCAGGCTCTAAGCGCCAGCTTGAGGTTATCGGTGCCGCTGATGCCCTGAACCGAATAACCGCCGATACTTTCGCCCCCCGGAAATATCTCGGGAGCGAATGATACCTGAAAACTCGTTAGTTCATCGGCTTTATAGGTGAGTATGCTGCTAAAAACCCTTGTGTTTACGCTTTGATCGTTGAACTCATGTGACCAGTTCTCGAAACGATAGCGGCCGGTGAGCTTGCGATATGTCTCAGAAGGAAAATACCCCTCGACCGATGAAACAATTTCCAGAAGACCCTGATCGTCTTCTCGGATGTTGAGGCCTAGTGACCCTTCTCGTTGCAGTTCCCGGCGATAAACGTCCAGCTGCGATCTGGTAAAGTCTGAAAGGGGGTAAGATTTATGGATGGTTTCGATCTGGTCACGGGCCAGGTTGAATTCGCCGAGATGATAATGAACCATTACCAGACCCTGAGTGGCCCGCATATTATTGGGAGATATTTCCAGAGCCATCTGGTAGAAACGCTGTGCTTCCTGAAGTTTGCCCTGAGAAAGCCGTAGATCGGCAAGTTCCAGAAAGGCTTCGAGGCGCGATGGCTCCCGGGTCAGTTTTTCCAGGGCCAGATCGCGCTCGACTTCCTGCAGGCTGCGCAGTTCATGGGTAAGAGCATCCGGGCTGTCGGTTCCGGGAATGAGGGTATCGAATGGTTGAGCGGTGACACTGGCTGCAACCATCCACAGGCATGACAGCAGAAGAATTCGTATGGTTTTTATCGGCATTCGTTAAGACTATCGGCATTTCAGCTCTCTTTTTCAAATAAAAAAGGCTGCTCCGAAGAGCAGCCTTTTCAGTGCCTGAATAAATAATTATTCGCGTTCGGGTTCAGCTTCAGTTTCAGGAGCGGCATCTTTTGCCGGTTCTTCAGTAGCATCGTCGGCCGGGGCTTCGATGGTGCCTGAAGCGTCAGCGCCTTCGGGTTCGCCGATTTCTACAGCGCCCTTTTCCTTCATTTCTTTAACTCTCTGTTCCATTTTGGCTTTGATTTCTTCAAGCTTGGCCTTCGGGACATTGAGGTTGACCTGAACGGTGGTTTCAGTGGCAGTGAGCTTGATCATGTTCATAACTTCAGCTGCTTCGGGGGCCTGGGCGGCGAACATCTTGAGCATGGCCAGGAAGCCGTTGAGGGCGGTCATGACGTTTTCGACGTTTTCTTTCTTGTCGACTTCGCCGTTGAAATTGAACACAATGTTTTCACCATGGGTGAAACCGAAGAAGAAGTAATTGAGAGCGGCGAGCGGAGCTGCCTGCGGGTTCTGTTTTACTTTTTCCTTGAGGTCAGCGGGAATGAGGCCGGCGCCGCTGATGGTAGCCTGAGTGTCAAGTTTCTGCAGGATGGCGAAGAAATCTTTTCTTTCAGTTACGGCTTTGCCTTTGCCCATTTTGACGTTCTTTACTGCATTGACGCCCTGTTCAGCGCCGACTACTGCAGTGCCGGCATCGAGGAACAGGCCGAAACCGTCTTTTTTGTTCTTCGGAACGATAGCGTCAAAACCGTCAATTTTGGTGATTTCGACATCTTTGGCAGCTTCTTTGTCTGTTTTGATGGCTTCAGTGATTTTGGCGGGGTCGAATTTGCCTTCGATGATGGCGCCGGCCATCTGTGAAGGATTTGCCGGATCAACTTTGCCCGAGGTGAAAACTACAAACTGAGTGAGGCCGTCCATCGGATTGAAGCCGGTTTTGCTCATGAATTCTTCATAAGCTTTTTTCTGTTCCGGGGATTTGGCGAGGTTTTCTTCGAAGGCTTTCTTTACTTCGGGGGTAGAGAGAAACTTCGCTACATTGACCTGAAATACGAAATCGGCTTCCTGTGGGATAAGCTGCATCAGATCTGCGGAAAATACCGCTGAACCGGTGAAAGCGATCAACAGGGCAGCTACGAGTACCAGCTTTTTAAACATATCTAACTCCTCATTTTTTCTATTGAAACAAGATTCCTTAAAACCATGTGGCATAATATCCCCGCCTCCGAATAAAGTCAAGCACCGTACAGTCAAAGCGTAGGGTGCAGCCCTGAAGTAATCGTACTCTGAATAATGATGCGATCAGCTCAGAACTTGCTTTTTTGCCATGGATGGACTTAGCTTCGGCATAACTCTTCGTCCCTTCGCTCCCCGCAATGACACTTTCACACTGTCATTGCGAGGAGCAGGGCGACGAAGCAATCGTACATTTAAAGAATGCGATTGCTTCGCTGCGCTCGCGCAGGCCAGGATGGCCAAGTGCCGGTGAGTCGCCGGAGTGCGAACGAACCGGCCGAAGGCCATGGATGGCCAAGTGCCGGTGAGTCGCCGGAGTGCGAACGAACCGGCCAATGACAGAGGCTTAGAGACTGCTCCTTTGGCAGCTGAATATTCAGATAAAACAAATTGCAATGCACTTTTAAATAACGGCGCGGCAGTCGTCGATTGTGTCGATGTGCAGGCAACCATATCAGGGGCGGCGTTTTGCCAAACAGGTCGGGTATTGAATCCGGGGTATCACTATGGTAGCATGCAATGTCTTAAAATCAAGAGACAGGAACCGGACCAAATGGAAGCAAAACAGATCCAAAAACTCTACGAGGCGATGGCTGTCAACGGTTTTTCCAGCCTTGAACTCAAGCTCGGCACCTCAGACAGGCTGAAGCTGGTTATCGATTCCCCCGCCGAAGAGATTCCCACCAGTGTTCTCTCTGATCTTGCCTGCGTTCACGACGGAGAAGACGCTCCGAATACCCAGGTCGAGATAAGATCCGACAAGGTTGGCGTTTTCAATTTCTCTGAACGTCGGCTTAAAAAGGGTGACAGAATCAAAAAGGGCGAGACTCTCGGCCTTGTTAAGGGTATCAGTTTTCAGGATCGCATCAAATGCTCGCTCGACGGTATTATCAATCGCGTCGAAATTGAAGAAGGCACCGTGGTCGATTACGGCCGACTTCTTTTCGTCGTCGATATCGACTGATTCGAACAGGAGAACCATAACTGGATGTTTGCAAAAATATTGATTGCCAATCGTGGCGAAATCGCGGTCAGAATTATCAGAACCTGCAAAAGGATGGGCGTTGCCACAGTTGCCGTTTATTCTGAAGCAGATCAGAATGCGCTGCATGTGAAAATGGCTGATGAGGCTTACTGCATTGGCCCGGCCCGACCCGATCTCTCTTATCTGAATATTCCGAACATTCTTTCGGTAGCTCAGGCCACCAACTGTGATGCCATTCATCCGGGTTATGGCTTCCTCTCCGAAAACCCAAGCTTTGCTGAAATCGTCGAAAAGTGTGGCTTTGTCTTCATTGGCCCGGATTATCGCGCCATCGAACGCATGGGCCAGAAATCTGTGGCCCGCGATCTTATGATCAGATCTGGCGTTCCGGTTATGCCGGGTTCGCAGGGCAGCACCGAAACCGTTGAAGAGGCATTGACAATTGCCCGCGGTATCGGTTTTCCTGTATTGGTAAAAGCTACTTCAGGCGGTGGTGGCAAAGGCATGCGACTCGTCGAGAAAGAAGAAGATTTCACCGGGCTTTTTAAGATGGCTCAGGCCGAAGCCGAAGCTTCTTTTGGCGATCGACGCGTTTATGTCGAAAAATACATGCGAAACCCGCGCCACGTCGAAGTGCAGATTATCGCTGACCGGCATGGAAAAGTAGTAGCGCTTGGCGAACGCGAATGTTCGATTCAACGCCGTCACCAGAAGCTGATCGAAGAATCGCCATCCCCGGCCGTTACCCCTGAACTCAGGCGGCGCATGGCTGAAACCGCGGTCAAAGCGGCGAAGGCAATAAGCTATCATAATGCCGGCACTATAGAATTTTTGCTCGACAGCGACGGCAACTTTTTCTTCATGGAAATGAATACCCGTCTGCAGGTTGAGCACCCGGTTACCGAAATGGTGTGCAACTTCGATCTCGTCGAGCTGCAGTTGCGGGTCGCTGCCGGTGAGCAACTGCCGATCGAAGGTGAACTGGTCGAACCGAATGGTTGGGCAATTGAATGCCGGGTGAACGCGGAAGATCCAGTTTTGAACTTTATTCCGTGCCCCGGGAGAATAGAAAAATACCTGGTGCCTGGTGGCCCATGGGTCAGGGTAGACTCGGCCGCTTATCAGGGTTATCTGATCAGCTCAAACTACGATTCGATGGTTGCCAAACTTATCGTCTGGGGTCGAAATCGTGAAGAAGCTATGGATCGCATGCTTGCTGCTCTTGGCGAATTTGAAATCGCCGGCATCGAGACGACGATACCTTTTCAGGCCCATGTGCTGAAGCATAACGATTTCAGAACCGGCAATTTTTCGACCAGCTTCGTCGATCGAAACTTTGCCGCCTTCCTCAAAGAACACCAGGAACGCAAGGCTGCATCTGCCGTTTCCGAGAAAGCCGCTTCCAGGTGATCGATGAATCTTATCAAGCCTGAAATACCATTTCCGGCGAAGGTGCTCAGTGTTAACGATCTGACCAGGCATCTAAAGGGTTTGATCGAAAATGACCGACTGCTTTCGGCAGTCTGGGTGCAGGGTGAAATCTCCAACCTGGTTAAAGCCGCTTCCGGGCATTGCTATTTCACCCTCAAGGATGAGCAGGCGGTAGTAAAAGCAGCTCTCTGGGCAGGAAATCGCCGCCGAATCGCCGTTGATTTCAAAAACGGTGATTTTGTCATGGTCTATGGCGGGTTGTCTGTATACCCACCAAGAGGTGAATATCAGATCACTGTCCAGGACCTCCGCCCGGCGGGAATTGGTGCTCTCTATGAAGCATTCGAAAAACTCAAGAAAAAGCTGCAGTCTGAGGGCCTTTTCGATGCCGAACGCAAAATGCCTCTGCCATTGCTGCCAAAAGGCATTGGAGTAGTAACCTCGCCGCGGGGCGCTGTCATCCAGGATATTTTTCGCGTTATCCGCCGCCGATTTCCAAACATGCCGATTTATCTCGTGCCGGTTAAGGTGCAGGGTGAAGGGGCGGCCGCCGAAATCGTTGCCGGCATCGAGCGTCTCAACCGTGACTCCCGGGTCGATGTAATCATCATCGCCCGTGGCGGGGGCAGTCTTGAAGACCTCTGGGCTTTCAACGAAGAACCTGTGGCCCGGGCTGTCAGTGCTTCTACCAAACCGATTGTCTCGGCCGTCGGTCATGAGACCGACACGACGATCGCCGATCTCGTTGCAGACCGCCGGGCAGCAACCCCGTCGGTGGCTGGCGAGCTGGTAGTGCCGGTTAAAGCCGAATTGCTCGATTTCATTTCTCGGCAGAAGAAGCGTCTAGAGCGCTCGATGCGCGGCATGCTGCTGTTGCAGCGCCAGCGTTTCCGTCGCGCCTCGTCCTGCAGGTTTCTCGTGAAACCTGCACTGCTGATTGTCGAAAGACGCACCAGAATCATGAATCTGGTGCGCGAACTCGAATCGCTCTACCGCCGGTTTTTCGACCGCCATAAGCACCAGTTGTCAGTGCTTGCGGCTAAACTTTCTTCTCTGAATCCGATGTCTCTGCTCAACCGTGGTTACAGTATGGTCACCGACCTCGATGGCCGCGTGGTGAATTCTGTAAACCTGTTGCAGCCTGAACAATCACTGCGCCTGCATTTTGCCGATGGTGAAGCCGGCGTCAGTGTTAATGACATAAAAGCCAATAACAAAGGGGGCAATGATGCCACGGATAAATCCACAGGAAGTCGCTGAACTCGTCGGCCTTTCGCCTGAACAGATCGAGCAGCTCGACTATGAATCAGCGATGCAGAAACTGGAGATAGTTGTTGAAGCCCTCGAGCAGGAAGGCACGCCCCTGGAACTGGGGTTAAGACTTTTTCAGACCGGTAATGCTCTGGCAAAAAAATGCGGCATGGCTCTGGATGCCGCTGAAGAAATGATGGTTCAATTGCGCGGCACCCTCGATAATCCTTCTGAAGCGCCATTCGACCCTGAAAAAGACGGTAGATGAATATGCCTGAACTGCAGCCGCAGAACTTTGCCGCGTTTCTTGACCAGCTGGGTGCCCGGGTTGATTCGGCTCTTGACCGATGGTTGCCTGAAGAACGCCCTGCTGATTCCGGTTGTCTGAACCGGGCCATGCGTTATAGCGCTCTCGCGGGTGGCAAACGCATCAGACCGGCTCTGTGCCTCATGGTTGCCGAAGCGGTTTCCGGCGCATCTGAGGCAGCGTTGCGTGCCGGCTGCGCTTTTGAGCTCATTCATACCTATTCTCTCATTCATGATGACCTGCCGGCCATGGACGACGACGATCTGCGCCGTGGCAAGCCCACCAGCCACAAGGTCTTCGGTGAAGCTGCGGCGATTCTTGCCGGTGATGCTCTGCTCACTCTGGCTTTTTCGTGGTTTGCCGATCTGGTGAATCTTGGAATGCCTGCAGACAGGGTGGTAAAGATAGTCAATCTCGCTGCTGCGGCTGCAGGGCACCAGGGAATGGTCGGCGGTCAGATGCTCGACCTCGATTACGAGAAAAAGCGTGCTGATCTACAGATTCTCGAAGGAATTCACCGCCGCAAAACCGGAGCCCTGATTGTAGCTCCGGTGCTGACAGGGGCTATAATCGCCGGGGTGTCGGCTCCTGATATGGAGTTGCTTGAAAAATACGCTGCCAGAATCGGCCTGCTTTTCCAGATTGTCGACGATCTGCTCGACGTCGAAGGTGACGCCGGCCGTCTTGGCAAAAATACCGGCCGTGACGCCGTGCTGGAAAAATCAACGTATCCGTCGCTTCTTGGGCTTGAGGAAGCGAAAGAATACGCACGGGCCGTGCATCGTCAGGCCCTTGAACTGCTGAATGAACTGCCGGTTTTTCGGCCGCGACTGGCTGAAATGGCTGATTTTATCCTGTTCAGAAGAAGTTGATATGCCTGAAAGAAAAAATGTTGCTGCTGTCGTTGTTGCAGGTGGTCTGGGCCAGAGAATGAAAGCTGCCGTGCCGAAGCAGTTTCTTTTGTTACATGGCCGCCCGGTCGCTCAATGGAGCCTCGAATGCTTCGATCAGACGCCGGAAATCGGTTCGATCGTGCTGGTGCTGCCCGAAGACTGGATCGAAGAAGGTTCGAAACGCCTGGCAGGTTTTAAGCCTGGCAAGCCTTTTAAGGTCGTTGCCGGGGGAGTTCTGCGGCAGGATTCTGTGCGGGCCGGCCTCGATGCAATAGAAGCCAGCGAGGGCTGGGTTGCGGTACATGATGCCGCCCGACCCGGAATTACGCCATCGGTGGTCAGTAATGCCCTGAATCAGGCGTTTTCCCAGGGAAACGCAGTCTGCGCCATGCCTTCTCACGACACCCTGGTCAGGGTTGTCGACGGCGAAATTGTCGGGCACCTTGACCGTAATGAAGTTTTCAGAATTCAGACGCCACAGATTTTCAGGCTCACCATTCTCAGGCAGGCTCTCATAAACGCAGCTGAACGTGGCATCGTCGGTACCGATGAAGCTTCGCTTGTCAGAGAACTTGGTTACCGCATCAATCTGGCTGAGGGTTCCGAAATCAATACGAAAATTACTACACCTGAAGACCTTGATATGTTCGAAGCCTTGTTGAAAAAAGAACTGGGAGGAAATAAATGAAAAAAACCCTTATTCTGCAGGCCCCGGCAAAGATAAACATTGGATTATGGGTTAAATTTAAACGCCCGGATGGCTTTCATGAGCTTGCCAGTATTATGCAGACCATCTCGCTTGCAGATATAATAACTATCAACGAGAACACCGAACATGGTATCCGGATAACCTGCAGCCACCCGGATGTGCCGCTCGATGCAACAAATCTCGTTCACCGCGCCGCTACGATATTTCTTGATCAGATGTCGATTCTGCCGGCATTGACCATCCATATTGAAAAGAAAATCCCGGTTGCTGCCGGTCTGGCCGGTGGCAGTTCCGATGCTGCTGCCGTTCTCACCGGCCTGGCAAGACTTTATGACAAGCCATTGTCGCCCGCTGACCTCATGAATATGGGTGCCCTGATCGGTTCTGATGTGCCTTTCGTTATCCATGGCGGTCTTGCCGTTGCCGGCGGTCGAGGCGAACAGCTCGTATTTCACGAACCGCCGCGCCCGCCTTTGACGGTCGTCATCGCCGTTCCTTCAGGGGTTGCAGTTTCGACCAGATGGGCTTACGAGAATTATCACCCC
The DNA here is from genome assembly GCA_964474705.1 of uncultured bacterium. Lineage (GTDB taxonomy): Bacteria > Muiribacteriota > Ozemobacteria > Ozemobacterales > Ozemobacteraceae > Rifleibacterium. The sequence continues at coordinate 122,418 of CAYYUI010000001.1, read as the reverse complement.
GAAAACAACGATGCCAAAGAACGCAGTTTTGCGATGATTCTCGATGCTTACCGCGCCCGCAACCTCGATACCTTGCGAAAAGCCGTTTTCAACGATCTTGAATCGGTCACCCTGCATCGTTACCCCGAGGTTCTCCGAATCAAAGAACGCCTGTCTTCAACCGGAGAAGGCGTTGTTCTGATGTCTGGCAGTGGTCCATCAGTATTTGGCCTGTTCCATGACAAGCGCAGCGCCATGAATGCTGTTAGAAACCTGGACGGGCTGCCAGTCGATGTTTTCATCGAACACACAGCGAAGAAACACCTGTAAAATGAAAAAGATCGTAATTCTTGGTTCTACCGGTTCTATTGGCCGCAGTACTCTCGATGTCGTCAGGGCAAATCCTGACAGGCTCAAGGTTGTTGCGCTGACCGGCGCGAAAAACTGGCGCCTGCTGGCCGAGCAGGCCAGAGAATTCCGACCGGAATTCGTGGCTACCGCATGCGAAGAGAATCTTGCTGATCTCCGTCAGGAGCTGGCCAATACCGGCATCAGGGTCGGAGCCGGCCCACAGGCAATGCTCGAAGCAGTTGCCGTTGAAGGTGCCAATACCACCGTGGCGGCGATCGTCGGGGCTGCCGGCCTGAAACCGGTAATGGCAGCCATTGCCCGTCGCCATCAGATATGTCTCGCCAACAAGGAAACCCTGGTTGTGGGCGGCGATGTCGTTATGCGGGCGATCGCCGATGCCGGCATCGATCTTCTGCCCGTTGACAGCGAACACTCGGCGATCTTTCAATGCCTGCAGGGTGCTGCCGCCACGCCGCCACATCGGATCATCATCACCGCTTCCGGTGGGCCATTCCGTGACTGGCCGGCTGAAAAACTTGCCGAAGTAACGGTCGAGCAGGCTCTGAAGCACCCGAACTGGAACATGGGCGGCAAAATCACCATCGATTCTGCAACTCTGATGAACAAAGGGCTTGAAGTAATCGAAGCACACTGGTTGTTTTCAACCTCATACGATCAGATCGATGTGGTTGTCCACCCTCAGTCAATCATTCACAGTCTGGTCGAATTTTCTGACGGATCGGTAATCGCGCAGCTTGGCTGGCCTGACATGAAACTGCCGATTCAGTATGCGCTGACCTGGCCGGAACGCTGGCAGGCCCCGCTGGCGCCCCTCGATCTGGTCAAGGTCGGCAGTATGACTTTCGCCACTCCGCGACAGAGTGATTTTCCATGTCTGCAATTGGCGTTTGCCGCCGGCCGAGCGGGTGGCATCATGCCCTGCGTTCTCAATGCCGCCAATGAAATCGCGGTCGAGGCATTCATGCAGAAGCGCATCTGCTTTATCGACATCCCGGCGGTTATCGAAAAAACGCTGCAGAAATTCACATATGAAGCTGCTGAAAGTATCGATCAGCTTCTTGCCGTCGATACGTCGGCACGCTGTCGGGCCGAAGAAACGGTGGCCGGGCTATGAGCGAAAACTTCAGGATCGGCCTCGGGCACGATATCCACGCCCTGGTCGAGGGCAGAGATCTGTGGCTTGGGGGCGTGAAGATTCCTTTTGAGCGCGGCCTGAAAGGGCACTCTGATGCCGACGCGCTTGTGCATGCAATCATGGATGCGATGCTCGGCGCTCTGGCGCTTGGCGACATCGGTTGCCTGTTTCCCGACACTGACCCGGCATTCAAGGGCATTTCGTCGCTCAGACTGCTGAGTATCGTCTGTGAAAAAACCGCTGCCGCCGGCTATCGGGTGGGTAATCTGGACTGCATGATTCATTGCGAGCGCCCAAAAATCGCTCCACATCGTGATGCGATGCGCAAAATACTCGCAGAAACCATGGCAATAGAGCCTGATAGAATTTCCATCAAGGCAGGCACAAACGAGGGATTCGATGCGGTAGGGCAGGGCAGGGCGATTGCGTGTCAGGCTATCGTTCTGATGGTCAGACTGGCCTGATCAGATTGGCGGCGGGGCACCAGGCGGGCGCGGCGGCTCGATTCCCGAAGCCGAATGACCGGGAATCGAAACGTAATTCATGTGGGAATACCCTGTTTTGCCGCCATAAGAGACCTCGAAGAAATCGCCCTGAATTCCAGAGACGATAACGCCGGTCGCCTGCGGCGGAATTACACCGACAATGTTGCCCCACGGGGCGTCACGGATCATCAGGTCGTTATTTTGCGATACATTCGCGCCGGTAACCGGAAAATTGGATGTGTCGACCGGATCGATGAAAGTCTTTATTTCGGTGACTATATCATCGGTTTTTGGCTTACTGGCCGTCGATTCTTCGGTGGGCAGTTTGGCGGCCGGTGGGCGTGCCTGGCCTGAATCTTTGATGTCGCCGGATGAGCGGCCGGGCGGAATTGCGCCAAGTTCGTCGAGAATGTCTTTAGGAGTAGTTTTGTTGCCTATTTTTTTGACAATCTGGTTAACTTTGTCCTGATTATCAGTGGCTTTTTTGAGGGCATTGTCGACGATTTTATCGATTTCGGCTTTTTTGGCCGGCTCGAATTTTTCGGGTTCGAATTCGCCGAAGAATACTGGAAAAACGACCCGCGAAAAATCGAGCATATTGGGAACATAACGCTGGCGCCAGTAAAACAGGTTGCGCTTTTCGCCGATGGTGGTTCTGATCTTGACGTTGAAGGTGTATTGAGAGGCATCATGGTCTTCAACCGCCACATCATAAACGACTCCGAACAGTTTCTGCCCGGTTCTGATCACTGGTTTTGCCTTGAAAAACCGGTTTGCCCATTGTTTTTCACGTATTTCCCCGATGATATCGACGTTTACCGAGTAGGCACAATTGAGAGCCTGCTGGTAGGAATTCAGGTGCATGAGCTGGTTGTGGTGCGATGACTGCAGTTGAACCAGAGTGATGATAAAGAAGGCAATCGATATCGTTGCCAGCAGAATCAGCGGAAAAACATAGCCCTGTTTGCTTTTGCGCATGGTCAGACCTCTCTAGTTTGCATCGGCCGGAAGGGTCCAGCCGAGGTAGTTGCCGCCGCACCAGGAGCAGAGCTGTGATAGAGGCATTTCGGTGACACCGTCGAGGCCTGGCCCGCCGGTGGTGATGACGATCGGATCATTGCTGGCATTGCGTTTGCCGGTGGCGATGAAAATATGCCCGTGCGGATTGCCGGCCGTTGGGCCTGTATACATGATGGCTCCGGCCGGTGGCTTCCTGTCGGTCTTGATTTTTCCTGCCTTTTTGAAGTTTTCGTAGGTGGTGATGGCCGACATTTCCATGAGTTCATTGAGTTTGCGGCCCCATGCAGTCGATACAAAGGCCAGGCACCAGTTGTTCCAGGCGGTTATGTCTTCTTTGACTTTCTTGCCATTGTTGGCATTTTCTCCAAGACCAGTTCCGCCCTGCATCTGGTCTTTGGCCCAGGTCAGAGCGCCGCTGCGGGTGCCGTCACCCATCGGTTTACCGATTACGTTGCTTTTGGGGTCAAGGGTTCCCGGGTCGATTTCAGGCAATTTGGTCTTGAGGGTTGCGATGGTGGCAAAAATCTTATGAATCAGGTCGCAGGCGTAATATCTTTTGTTGAGCAGGTTACTCTGGGCGAATTTCTTTTCCTGGGCGGAAAGGCGCAGAATTGTCTGGTCTTTATCGGCAAAATACTTCTCGAGGTCGGCGAGAAACTCGTAATATTCACTCTGAATGATGCTTTTCGGGTCACCGGAAGTGAAGGCGCCATCGGCAAATTCACGGGCCGCGAACATCAGGCGGTGCATGTCGAGGCATCTTTGAATCAGGGCCCGCTGGTTGCGCCTGTCGCTTGCTGCTTTGAGCATCGCGTTATAGCGACTTGCCGCTTCATGAACGCAGACGAAGAAGAGCTTTTTGATCTCTTCGAGGCCCATCGTCGAATTGTAGATGTAGAGCTCAAGGCGTGACCGGTTGCGAAGGTTCAGGGAGGATGTGGTTTCGATGTCTTTGTTGATGGTTTCGATATGGGGCTGCAGGTAAACCATGACGTCGAGAATGTCTCTGGCAACCGAGAAAAAATAATCGGTGCCCTGAGCGTATTTTACCGAACCCGGCAGATCGCCGGCTGCCTTGATTTCTTCGGCGTTTTTAAGGGCGTTCTTGAACTGATTGGCTTCGAGCATGCCGAGGCAGGTGTAGTAAATTCGGCCGGTAGCCAGAGCGACCTCGCGCGTTGCCGGTGAGCTGACGATGGTGCCGAGATTCTTGTTCTTCTCTTCGAAAATTCTTTCGACCACTTTCTTTTCAAGTTTGCTTTCAGGGAAAGCATAGGTGGTCTGTACTTCCTTTTTTGGCGAAAAGCCGGGAAAACGGCAGAGGTAGTTGAAGGTTCCCGGCCCCGTGCCGGCCTTCCAGTTGAAGGCGGTGTTCAACGTAAAGTGGCGCTCAGAGGTATTTTCGGTGCTGATGTTGAGCAGAAAATCTTTTTGAAACATGTTGTAAAGAAAAGGGGTGGTCTCTTTATTTATCACCGGCTGTTTAAAAAACGTCGTCTGGCCATCGGTGACCAGGGTCGAAAACTTGAAGGGCTTGCCTTCGCTGTCAGCAAGACCAAGAGCTTCTACACCATACGGGTTGATTTCAGTTTCCTGGAAGCAGGCTTCAACCACCTTGGCCGCCATGATCGAGGCTATGAAATGCTCGGAATAAAACTCATTCTTCTGACGCGATGACTGCATTGTCTGCAGATAAATGACCGCCGCGCCGCCGATGAGAAAAATACCGATCGTCAGCTCAAGAAGAGTCAAACCCTTTCTTGCTGTCATAGGATGTCTCCTGTATTCATGAGCGGCCCTTCGGAAATCGCCTGAAACACTTTTCCGCCTTTTTTAAAGGTGAAAGCGATAGTTACTGAACTGGCATTCGAAAGATGAAAGTTCACGTTCTGGATATAGGAGCAGAGCAGCCTGAGGTTTTTGGAATCATACGCCGCCGGCCCACTGCCATAAGATTCGGTGCTGGTGGTGTAACAGAAAAGGTCGTAGATGTCTTCGCCTTCGGCCTTGCTGTCTTTTTCATTTTTCAGCGGGTACACCGTAACGATATTGTTTTCGAAATCAGCAAAAACCAGTATCGACGACTTCTCTTTCAGAGCCGGAACAATGAACTCACGGCCATTTCTGATTTCACGCAGAACCTTGTTGACCCCGGTGACGACAGATGATTGCATCTGCAGACCGTCGAGAAGAACCGTCTGCGAACGGTTCGCCTGAAAATAGAACCTGAAAACCAGGAACGAAAACAAAGATGCAATGGCGACAACGACCAGCACTTCCGCCAGAGTGAAGGCTCTCCGCTGCGTGCTTGTCTCACAAAAGAACGAATAATTATGCCAACCTTTTTTCATTTCTAAGTACATTATACAACATTTCCTTCGGGCCTTGTGTGGAGGGTGGACTATATTCTCTTTTCCACAGGGCAAAATACTCCTCTTCTATAGGACGACCTTCACTAATACCAGAGAAAATTGAATTAGTTTTTTATTACTGCAAAACAGGTTCAATTCATTATGCAAAGCTGCAAATGAATACCACATAGTAGAGAAATCGATGTTTCTGCAGCTTTCAGAGAATTTTCGCTATTGCTGGGGTGGGGGAATGATGATATTTTATCTCGAAATTCAGTAAGGGAAAATCAGCCGATTATGTTCGTCGCTCCGGAAATTTTTGAGGATCTTGAATTTTATCAGTGCCGAAATTCAGGCGCGAAGCCGGTTTTTAAATTCATTGATTATTGCCGGACTGATGGCGGGCGGGAATACCTGAAAAAGCTTTTAAAAAACAGCCCGATTAAGCAGTCTGAAGTCGTCGGGCTGCAGAATATTACCAGATATCTTGGCGAAGAATTCGGCACCGCTGAGATCGATCTGCCGGGCAAACTGCATGCTGAATGCGAAGAATATCTGGGTTCGAATTTTGTGGTGTTCGACCTTTCCGGGTCGGTCTGCCCTTTTTTCAAAGGGATTTATCTGCGTGCGCGTCACCCGGCTCTTTTTGCGTTCATTCAGAGGGGAATAAGGCTGGTATTGTCATCTGCATCGATGATTGCCGGCATTTTTTCTGAACTGAGGCGCAGGAATCCTCCGGAAGATGCTGCCCGTCTGTTCGAAGAATACCTGACCGTCTATCTGGAAGCCGGGTTGGACAGAATAGATGCCGGGGTGGCGGGGGCACGCTCCTTCAGGGTTTTTGAAGTTGATTTCCTGCTGCGTGGAAAACAACGTGAAAAAGTTCTAAAACTCTTTGCCCTGATTGCAAAATTTGATGGGCATCTCAGCATGGCGAGAGCTACTGCCATTAATGGCTTTTCCTATCCTAAGATCCTTGTTGATGGCTCTGAAGCAGTTATGATCGATGGCCTTTTTCACCCTTTTCTTGAAAATCCGGTCAAAAACGATTTTCGCCTCGAAAAAGACCGGAATTTCATGTTCCTGACCGGTCCAAACATGGCCGGCAAAACAACATATCTCAAAGCTCTTGGAATTGCCCTGATATTGGCACATGCTGGAATGGGTGTGCCTGCTATAGCGATGACTTTCACGCCGGTCGACCATCTTTTCTTTCAGCTGACAGTGCAGGATGACCTGCGACGCGGTATCAGCAGCTTTTTTCAGGAAATCAGTCAGGTCAGGAAAATTGCTGAAATCATCGACGCCGGGCACCGCGTCTTTGTGGCTATCGACGAAATTTTCAAGGGAACCAATGTCAGTGATGCACTTGAATGCTCAAAAATTGTCATCAACGGCTTCGCTGGTCTGCGTCGGCATTATTTCGTGATTTCATCGCACCTTTACGAGCTTGAAACCGCGATATCCCACAACCCAAATATAATTTTCGCGCAGTTTGAAACCCATGTTCAGGAATCTGGCCTCGAATTTCCGCACCGGCTGATTTCTGGTGTTTCGAATACCAGAATCGGAACAAGACTCCTTGAAGCCGCTGGCCTGACAAGATTTTTTCGCCCTTCATAGCGTTATCAGATTTCTTCTGATTTGCCAGGGCTGAAACCCGCTGATCAGCCAAAACTGGCTGGGTTCTCTTTAACGACGCGCAACGCGGGCGCTGGCGGAAAAACCTCTTCTAGCCTGATTTCCAGCCCTTCAACGATAGAGACGTTTATTTTATCAGTATCGCCATATATTTCGGGCCTGCCGAACTTCTTGTCGATGCCCAGAAGGTAAACTGTAGCGATGCGGTTTACAGGGTCGACGGTCCAGAATTCTCTTACCCCGTGCCGCTCGTATAGCGCCCGTTTCTGAATGCAGTCCCGTGCCGCGGTTGAGGGCGAAAGTATTTCGATAATCAGGTCGGGCGCACCACGGCAGCCGCGATCGTCGAGCTTCTTTTCATCGCAGACCACCAGAAGGTCAGGTTGAACCACCGTGTCGATTTCGTCGTCGGCTTCGTTGCCGCGCGGCAGGCGAACATCGAAGGGAGCAGAATAAACCTGGCATGGTCTGCCACGAAGAAAAAGCTCAAATTCGACCAGAAGCCTTTTGCTGATATCGGCATGCTGCCGCGACGGGCCGGTCATGTTATAAGGCACGCCGTCGATGATTTCCCAGCGCTCATCTTCTTTCCAGCTACAATAATCGCCATAAGTGCAATACTCAAGCTTTGCCAGACCGGCCATCTCGCTCTCCTGTTTTAAGGCATGTTTAACCAGTAGTTTGACTATACCACAACTTGAGTTGAGCAGTCTTTCAATGATCATTTGGTTCTGTGAAAAAAAGATAGCTCAATGAAGAGCATACTATAAAGATTCGCCAATGGCGGAATGAAGTATACATTAAGGTGTTTACTCAGGTTTGAAAGGCAAGCGAATTAAATTCATGGATTGCCGCGAAAGCGGGAATTGAGTCTAATTGCATGTCTGAGGCGTTTCAGTGAGTTCGCCATGAATCAGTTTTAAAATGTTTTTTACCGGGTTGGCATGTGGTAAAATGGGTTTATGGCAGTCAAGTCTGACAAGAGAACTTCGAATCTGTTTATTGCCGGTGGCTATTGTCTGGTCGCCGTTATTATTCTCTTTAATTACCTTGGTCAGTCAGATATAAAAGATCGAACCAGGGCGACTGTCATCACGGCTTCTTCTGGTGATACTGCGAAGGCTCCACAGCCTGATGATTTTTCAAGGCAGCTCGAAGAGGAACGCCGCCTCAACCAGGAAATGAGGGATATTATCCGTCGCCTGCAGAGTTCGGGTGGAGTCGCTCCGGCTGCATCCGGCGAATCATCTCCGGTTGTCGAACCCGGCAAAGATTTTTCCCTCCCCGAACTTGATTACGCGCTGATCGAATCTGCGATAAAGGAACAATCAAACCCCTTTATTCCCGGCAAAAATCCTTTTGCTGCCCCCAGTAAGGTTAAGCAGGTCGCCGAGTCGAAGTCAGTGGAACAATTCAACTCGCTGCAATGCGACCCGCAGCTGCCGTTCATCTTTTCTGGTGCCAATTCCAGAGTCGAATTCAATTCGAATTTCTAACCCCCCCGAAAAACTTTCTTAAGTTCTTTTTTTTGCTCGTAAGAACTTGTCTGCAGATTGCCGATATTGTTCACAGAGAATTGAAAGAACTTAAGGAGCACATACAAATGAGGCAAACTGTAAGATCCGCAGGACTACTTTCCCTGTTTCTGCTGAATCTAACCACTCTTCCTGCTGAACCTCTTCTCAGAGGGTTCTTTATTGAAAAATTACCTGAAAAGGTTGCCAGCAAAGAGCTTGCCCCAGATAAAGGTCTGGTTCTTGCGCATGTGTTCAATGTCGGCAGTCAGGCGATGACTTCAGGGTCTTACCAGGTTGGCGTCGAGATAGAAAACGCCGGCAAAAAGAAGACTTTTGTGCTCAATCCGCGCGAAACCATCAGTGCCGGTGGCTTAAAAACCTTCCGCATGGCGGTTCCGGTAAATCCCGGCGATAAAAATTCCGGTCAGTTCAGAATTTTCAGCAAGGTCAAAGGCAATACCACCTGGTCAGAAAAATATTCCTTTCTACAGGGCGTTGTCACCGATGGCAACAAAAAGGTAACCACTCTCTATACCGAAGCTCTGCCTGAACCATCATCGATAAGGCCGCCAAAGGAAGTTCCCTTTGAAAATGAAAAGTCGGCCCGAAAAGCTGCGGAACTTGAGAAGTCAGTAAAGACCGCAGCAGTAAAGAAGATTCCAGGCAAGGGAATCTCAATTGCAAAAGCGCCTGAAGCCGCAGCCGCAAAAGCTGCTCAGCAGGTTAAAACGACCGAAGCTGCAAAACCAGTTAAAATAGCTCAGGCGCCTGTAAAAGAAAATACAGCAAAACAGCAGAAAGCCGCTAAGGAAGACAAGACGGTAAAAGCTGAAAAACCGGTTAAGGCAGAAAAAGCTCCGGCCAAAGAAACCGTCGTGGCAGCCGCCCCGGCAAAAGCAGTCGAAGAAGAAGTTCAGCGCCCGAGAAACATCGACCCTGCTGAATTCAAGAAGCTCCGCACCATCGATGAAGAACTGATAATTTATGTCGTTAAAGAAGGCGATTCACTGAAGTCGGTGGCTGAAAAATATTATGGTTCAGCAAGCAAGGAACGGGCAATTGCTGACCTGAATTTCATTGAAAAGTCGTCTTCAGTAAAAGTCGGCGAAGAGATCATAGTTGATGTCAGACCTCTGAACAAATCAGGCAAATCGAACAGCTAAGGGAGATAATTCCGGATGATGACCAATACACTTACCAGAACCAGAGCCGAAAAATCTCCACTTATCAAGGTTGAGTCGAGAAATGAACTGAGTTTCACCTTTCAGGTCAAGGGCAAGGCCTTTCAGCAGGGATACCTGTTTCTGAATCCTCAGATGAAGGAACTCTTTCCCTTCAATGAAGACCTGTGCTCAGTGACTTTCATCGATGACGACGATGTGACCCATTCGGCAATTTACCACAAGATGCGGGGTTACATGGTGTGCCTGACCTTCAATGAATGGTGGGACAAAAAGAAAGTCAGCGAGGGCGACACCGTGGCCATCGAACTGATCGACCTGGCCGCCCGCACCTACCGCCTCAAACACCTGAATGGTGCTGCTGCCAAGGCTGCGCTGCCTGCAGGTGAGAAGGTCGAGCTGCGCCTGGCTTCAGTTGCCAATGCCTCGATTTCTTACAACGATCATAACCTTGAAGTGTTGCGGCGCATCGTCAAGGGTGAGTATTCTCCCTTCAAAGAAACCAGTCTGATTCAACTCGGCGAAGAGCTTGCCGCCGGAATCTGCTCGGAAGAACTGCTGTCGTTGAAGACCTGCTTCGGAGTGAATACCTATTTCCACCAGGTGCAGACGGCGCGCATGGTAATGGATAAACTGAATGGCCGCGCTCTGCTGGCAGACGAAGTCGGTCTCGGCAAAACCATCGAGGCCGGCCTGATTCTCAAGGAATATCTGCTGCGCGGCATGGCACGCAAGGTTCTCATTCTGACTCCGGCTTCGCTGATCACTCAGTGGCAGCAGGAACTGAAGACCAAGTTCGATCTGTCGTTCAAGAACCATCTTGAAATCAACGACTGGGAAGACAGTGACCTGGTCATCGCTTCTCTCGACACTGCCAAGAGCCAGAAGAATCAGAGCACAGTTCAAAAGATCAAGTATGACCTGCTGATCGTCGATGAAGCTCATAAACTCAAAAACAAGAAAACCAAGAACTGGAAGTTCGTGAACTCGATCAATACCAAATATCTTCTGATGCTCACCGCTACGCCGATTCAGAATGACATGATCGAACTGTTCAACCTGATTTCGATTCTCAAGCCCGGCCATCTTTCTACGGTTCAGAAATTCAAAGACGAATTTCTTGCCGAACGCGACAAACGCCTGCCGAAGAATTCCACCCGCCTGCGCGAAATGCTCTCAGACATCATGATCAGGCATCGCCGGGCCGATACCCTCATCAAGTTTCCCCAGCGCTACGTTCATACCCATGCAATCGACCTGAATCCCGATGAAGCCGAACTTTATCGTGAACTGACCGATTTCATCAGAAAAAGATATTTTACGCTGCCGACGCACAAGAACCCACGCGGCATCAACCGCCTGACTCTCATTCTTCTGCAGAAACTGATGGGGAGCTCGACTCACGCTTTGGCCAAGGCGCTCGACAAGATGATCGCCAGCAATTTCTACAAGGATGATTTTGACAATTCGCTGAAACGCCTTCTGGATATGGCCCGCAACGTTAAACACTCGAAAAAAGGCCAGGTTCTGATGGAAATCGTCAGGAGCCTCAACGAGAAGGTCATCATTTTCACCCAGTTCAGGGGAACCCAGGATTATCTCGTGAAGATGCTCGAAGAAGACGGTTATTCGGTAGCCGTCTTCAACGGACAGATGTCACAGGTCGACAAAGATCGCTGCATTGAAGACTTCAGACGTGAGAAGCAGATTCTCGTTTCGACAGAGTCGGGCGGTGAAGGCCGCAACCTGCAGTTCTGCAAAGTTCTGGTCAATTTCGATCTGCCCTGGAACCCGATGAGAATCGAACAGCGTATCGGTCGTATTCACCGCCTTGGTCAGAATGAAGATGTTCATATAATCAACCTCAGCGCCCGCGATACTATCGAATCTTACGTTCTGGAACTGCTTGACAAGAAGATCAACCTGTTCAGACTCATAATCGGCGAACTGGAAATGATTCTCGGCAATATGCACTCGAAACGCACCCTTGAACAGATCATCATTGATATCGTGACCATGTCGCCGAATCAGGATGCCATGAAACGCAAATTCAAAACTCTGGGCAACAAACTTGAAAAAGCCCTGCAGACGCACAACGACATTAACAAAGCCCAGGAGGAAATTTTCAATGGTGAATAAGATTCAGGAACTGGTATTTTCTTTCATGGACATGGTTGGTATCGACAGGCGTGAAAGCGAATCTGGAATCTGGGTTGCCAGGATTCCGGAAGCCGAACAGGCATTTTTCAACGGATTCGAAGTTCTCAGATTCACCTTTGACCGCGAAAAAGCTGAAACACACCGCGATCTTGAACTGATCTGCGAAGGTTCGTTTCTGCTGCGCAAGATTATCGAAAAACTTTCTGAACTGCCCCGGGTCAGTCGTCTGTTTTCGACGCGCGAGCCGGCAGTGCCGCCCCAGGGCTCAGCTCACGAATTGAGGGTTGTGTCGGATAATGTTTATTACCGGCCCAGAGTCGTATTCAATTTCAAAGTTCAATTCGAATGCGATCAACGCCGGGAAAAGCTCTATTCGGTTGTTGCAGATACCGCCTCCGATCTTCTCGGAGTTGAAGAAGGCCTGTATAATATAGATATGGGCGAATTCTCGGAAACTCCTCAGGAAGGCATGAAGATTTCTGAATCCGCAACTGATGTTCTGCGTTTGTATCTTCAGGCATGTCAGAAACTTGAAGAAGCGTTGGCTGCAGATATCGCCGAATTGCGCGAGTGGGGCGATGAGCAGTGTTCCGAAAATCTGAAAGTTTTTGAAGCCTATCTTGATGAACAGAAGCACGAACTGTTAAAAAAGAAAGAGAACGTCAGTTTTCATTTGTATTTCTTCCAAAAGGAAGAAGAAATAGACCGGCTCATTGACAATCTTGAAGAAGAGCGCAAGCGCAAATTGACCGAACTGCGTGACAAATTCTCGGTTCGCGTCAAAATCGGGCTGGTTAATTCAGTCGTATTGTATACTCCGACCGTCGGTGTCGCTTCACACAAGACCCGAAAATCCGGCGATAAAAAGATCATTCCGGCTTTCGCGGCTTCTTCAGGGTTTGAATCCCGGTCTGCCATACAATAGACTGGAGGCAGGCAATGTTTTTCAAGCAACTGGTGATCGGTTTCATGATCCTTGGGGTGATGGGGTATCTGTTTGGCGATCATGTTTTCTACTATCAGGGAAATCTGATGATGCGCTGGCAATACTCTATGCCCGCATATGAAGCTTATGAACGAATAGTCCGCTATTACCCGGACAGCAAATATGCCAAGGAAGCCAGGCTGATGATGACGGCGCTGCGAGAGCGCAGTTCTGACCTTAACAAATACCTGGAAAAGAAGGAAAAGGAAATAAAGAAAATTCAGGACGATCGCCAGAAAAAGCAGTCTTTTCACTGATGGCGCTTCAAAAACGGAATTCACTTGCAGGAAAAAAGCACAGCAGATAATCTCAATGACCGGCAGCGGTGGCTTCATACTCTGATTTATGAGGCAGATACCACTGCCGGCAAACTTTTTGATCTGACCCTGATTTTCTGTATCATCGCGAGTGTGTCTGTCGTGATGCTCGAGAGCGTCAGATCGATTCGCGATGCTTATGGCGGGGTTCTCGGTTTCTGTGACTGGCTGTTTACCATTCTTTTCACCATTGAATACTTACTGCGCATGTATGCTGTGGTCAGACCCACATCCTACGTGTTGAGTTTCTATGGGGTAATCGATCTGCTGGCTGTTTTACCGAATTACCTGAGCCTGTTCATGCCCGGGGCTCAGTATTTGTCTGTGGTCAGAATTATCAGAGTCATGCGGGTTTTTCGTATTCTCAAACTGGCTCAATACCTCGTTGAGGCTGATGAGCTGGCGGCCGCATTGAAGGCCAGCCGAAAACGTATCGCTGTCTTCATTCTCGCTGTCCTTACACTGGTCATACTGATTGGAGCTGCAATGTTCGTAATCGAGGGCGAACAGAATGGCTTCACCAGTATTCCGGTCAGTATTTACTGGGCGGTGGTTACTCTTACAACTGTCGGTTACGGAGATATTTCGCCGAAAACTCCTCTGGGGCAGGCATTTTCAGTGTTAATCATGATTCTGGGCTATGGAATAATTGCAATTCCAACTGGCATTGTAACTGCCGAAATGACGATGAGCAGAAGGGCGGGAATCTCAACTCAGTCATGCCCTCTCTGCTGTGCCGAAGGGCATGATGCCGACGCTGAATTCTGTAAATACTGCGGCCACAAGCTGAATTAATTTTTTTTTGTCTGAATGGTTCCGGTTGTGTTAATAATAAGGCAGCTAAACAACCGAGGACTGTTATGAAATTCCTTAAATCTGCAAGTATTTTTGCTTTTCTGTTCATTGTTTTTGCCGCCGGATCACCTGTTGAAGCAGCAAAACTCTGCCCCGTATGCAAACAGAGTTTCAATGATACGATCAACTTCTGTCCGGTTGATGGCACCAAACTTGAAGCACAGCAGAACCCGGATGCCAGGTTCATCGAAATGAACATCACCCCGGGCGGGGCGCAGGTGAAAGTGAACGGGGTTCTGGCCAGTGACAGTCGTATTCAGATGGTTCCGGGTGGGGAATACGCGGTTGAAATCGCTTCCGACGGCTATAAAACTGCCAGAATGAAATTCAGTCTTCCGGCCCCGGATCGCACTCTCGTCAATTTCGAACTATGCCCGCTGAGCCCTGAAGAAATCCGCAACGCCAAAATGGCTTCGCTGGCCGGTAATCGCGATCATGACATGGTTGAAGTCAAGGCAGGCGGCTATACTCTCGGCAGCGATCGCGGCAATTATGATGAAAAGCCGGTGCGAAAAGTCGATACCAAAGGTTTCTGGATCGACCGCAATGAGGTTACCTGCGCTCAATATCAGCGTTTTCTCGAAGATGTTAAAAAGTATGGGCATAAATGGTGCCATCCCACCGAAACAGCCCATAAAGACCATACTCCTTATCACACCTATGCCTGGGCCCTGAGATTCAGCTGGGTTGGCGGGCAGCCGCCCCGCGGTATGACTGATAATCCGGTTGTTCTTGTCGACTGGTATGATGCTTATGCCTACGCAAATTGGGTTGGAAAAAGGCTTCCAAGCGAGGATGAGTGGGAAATAGCAGCCAGAGGCAGCGATGGTAGAGAATACCCCTGGGGTAATACCTTCTATACTGACCGATGCAATACCGGTGATCACCCGGTCGATGTCGGCAGTTACCCGGAAGGTGCTTCGCCCTGCGGCGCTCATGATATGGCCGGAAATGTCGCCGAATGGACGGCAACAGCCTATGAACCGCGCCCGGCCGATTCGCGAATCTACACCGGCAAGTTCGGTCAGCCGGTAATCAGAGGCGGTTCCTGGGATGACAATTCCAAGACCTGCCGTTCGGCTTCCCGCGATGTGAGGCGTTCGCCGTTTTATCGCAGCACTACAGTCGGTTTTAGATGCATTTCTGACCAAGACCCGGCTTCAACCGATTCCGGAAATTAAAAAACTAGAATAACCTCTGATAAGAAGCCCCCGCAGTTGTCTGCGGGGGCTTTCTGCTAACGGATTCCAGTTATCTGGAAATGCATTCCATTGTGTCCTGAGCGATGACGAGTTCTTCATTGGTCGGAATAACGAGAACTTTCACTTTTGAGTCAGGAGTGGTGATCTCGCCTTCGGCGCCTCTCCAGGTCACTTCATTCTTCTCGAGGTCGAGTTTGACTCCAAGCCAGTCCATTTCTTTGTGTACGATGCTTCTGACAATCGGGCTGTTTTCGCCGACACCGGCTGTCCAGACGATGGCATCGCAACCGTTTAGAACGGCAATATATGAGCCAATGTATTTTTTGATGCGGTGAGAGTAAACGTCGAGAGCCAGGTTGGCACGTTCACTTTTCTTCGGCCATTCATCTTCGAGATCACGCAGATCGCTGGAAATCTGGCTGATGCCGAGTACTCCCGAATGCTTGTTGAGCAGGTTGTCCATTTCCGAAATGGTCAGTTCGTATTCTTTCATGATGTGCAGGATCAGGGCCGGGTCAAGATCGCCGCATCTGGTACCCATTGCCAGACCTTCAAGCGGTGTGTGACCCATCGAAGTATCAACCGATCTGCCTTTGTCGATAGCACATACTGAACCGCCGTTGCCGAGGTGAACGGTGATCAGCTTCAGGGTTTCGAGAGGTTTGCCGAGAAGTTTGGCAGCTCTGGCCGCTACATAGCGGTGGCTGGTGCCATGAAACCCGTAGCGTCTGATGCGATGCTTTTCGTAGAACATGTATGGCAGGGCATAGATATAGGCTTCTGGCTTCATGGTCTGATGAAAGGCGGTGTCAAAAACGGTGACCTGCCTGATGCCGGGCAGAATTTCTTCGACCGCTTCAATACCCTTGAGATTGGGCGGGTTGTGAAGAGGAGCGAAGATGATACAATCGCGAATCGCCTTTTTAACTTCTTCGGTGACGAGCACGCTCTTGGCGAATTTGTCACCGCCATGAACGACGCGATGGCCGACGGCTCCGAGTTCTTCGAGGCTTTTAATAACGGCTTCTTCGCCCACGGTCAACAGTTCAAATATTTTCTGAATGCCGATTTTATGGTCGAGAATGTCACATTCATACACTTTTTTCTTGCCATCGTCGCCTTTGCGGTAATCGATGGTCGAACCTGCCATGCCAACGCGCTGCACCAGACCTTTGGCCATGACCGTTGTGGTTGTCATGTCGAAAAGCTGATATTTGATAGATGATGAACCGCAATTCAAAACTAATACTTTCATTTTATTTCTCCCTGTTACTGATGGATGGCCTGAGAAAGCTGTTCGACCTTGAGGCCGCTCTCTGAGAGGCGCAGGCCATCGGCCCCGTAACGATAAAAGCCTTTGCTGGTTTTTACACCTTTATAGCCGGCTCTGACCAGTTTCTTGAGCAGTTTTGCGGGCAGATAACTCTGGTCGAAGGTTTCGGCGTAGAGGTTCTCGAGATAGAAGACCACTGTGTCGATGCCGATTTTGTCGGCAAGGGTCAGGGGGCCGGCGTTGAGGCCAAAGCCAAGCTTCATGGCTGTGTCGATCTGCTCACATGAGGCAATACCTTCCTCAAGAACCTTTACTGCCTGGTTGATCATGGGCAGGATGATTCTGGTGGTAATGAAGCCCGGGCAATCATAGACGCTGACAACATTTTTGTTGATCATTTTTGCGAATCTGACCGCTGCTTCAAAGGTTTCCTGGCTGGTTTTCAGGCCACGGGAGATTTCTACGAGCGGAACTTTGGGAATCGGGCTCTGGAAATGCATCGCAATGGTGCGTTCCGGGTATTTGCATTCAGAGGCGATTTCGGTGATGGAAATAGTCGCGGAATTCGAGGCGATGATCGTCGAAGGACGGCAGGTAGCATCAAGTTCCTTGAACAGCTGCCGCTTAACATCGAGGGTTTCCTTGAGGGTTTCGATTACCAGCCAGCCTTTGGCCGATTCACGAATGTCAGTCGTCCCTTTGATACGGCTCAGAATGGCGCGTTTTTCACCCGAGGTCAGACCCCATCTGGCGATTTCCGCATCTAGGGCTGCTTCAACCTTTTTCAGACCGGTATTCAGCTTTTCTTCTGAATGGTCTACGAGGATGACTTCACAACCTGCGGTAGCAACGGCCTGAACCAGCTCCTGGCCCATGGTTGCTGCGCCGTAAATAACGACAGTTTTCTGGCTCATTTTTAAGTCTCCCGGAAATAATTAATATCAGTCAAAACATGCTAAACTAACAGTCTGAGAAGGGTCTGTCAAGTTTTGTGTACCCTTTCGGCAGGGTTATTTTCTTGTAATAAAAAGGGGGAGCCGAAGCTCCCCCCTATGGAATACGTTAAAATCAGTCGTTGTGGATTACTCTGAATTTGTTTTTAACATTCTGGACGGCTCTGACACGCGCTTTGGTGACAATAGTGCGGTTAGGGTCTCTGAGGGCGTTGGTGCCGCAATGGATTTCGCCCATGGAAGTATGATATGGAGTGTCGTCGATGAAATGGACTTTGTTGCCCTGGGCTTTCAGACGGGCTTCGATAGCTTTGTCAAAACCCGGGATGTGGGTGGCCGGAACGATCAGGTGATCTCTGACGACGAGAAGGTTGACGACCCCGGGCAGGAAAGCGTGGCAGCCTCTGGGGTTGGTGGTGCCGGAGCCTTCAAACATTGAGGGCCAGGCAACTTCTTCGAAATCGCGTTCTTCACCGGTGGTTTTCTTGATGTATTCTTTCAGGCGGCCGACGTTTTCTTCGATAATATCGTTGATGGCATAGTTGAGAGCGATGAAATCGCCTTCAGCAGTGCCACGTCCGGCGTCGGGGTTCTTCATCTGTTCATTGAGAACAGCTTTAAGCCTCAGCAGAAAGTTACGGTCGTAGCTGCTTACCTTGGCCAGTTCAGAATCGGGAGAATTTTTGATGATGTCGAGTGCGTAGGCGGTGTCGGCTCTGACGATAGAATAGCCACCCGGAGCCCATGCAGTCGGAATGAAACCGAGATATTCGTCGATATGACCTACAGTCAGCCATTTGGTATTGCCAAGGAACATGCGATCTTTGTAGCCATTGGCTTCAAAAAACTTGCGGCAGGATTCGGTAATGGTGTCGCCGACAACCAGAATGTCGTCGAACGGTGTTACTTCGAGGTTTCCGCCGTAATCGCCGTGCGACTGTGCATTTGATGGGTTTTTGTAATAAACCATATCCCACATTGTGGCGAGGGTACCCGGCAGACCACCGAGGCCGCGGCCGCGATTCGAGTCGAATACGGCGGGTACCAGCTTGCCGGTCTTCAACTGGGCCGAGCACAGTTCCATGCAGTCCTGCATCCAGATGTCGCTTGAGTTGAAGCGGGGATTAACTTCTACATAATTTTTGGCGTCTTCTTCAGAAATGCCGAGCGAGGAAATCGGGTTGCCGCCACCTGATATGATGTGCAGTTTGACAAGGTCTTTTTCGGAGAGCTGCTCACTGACATTGATATGTTTGATAACGTTGAAAAGATCTTTGACAAATGCAGAATTGCCATAACCTGAAACAACAAGAACTTTACTGGGGATATTGTTGTTGTTGTTGAATTTGATCCGGCTGACTTCGCTCATTGGCGGAGCAGCAGCAGACAAATCAAGGGTACAACAACCCAGCATCGCGGAAAGCGACATCACACAAAGTGATTTTACCAGTTTCTTCATGATTCCTCCTCGGGTACACGCAATGTAACTTGTTCGCTAATTATAACAAAGCAAATCGCTTTTTCAAAGGGGACGGCATTTTTTTTATCCGGGGCCGTGCCAGGTGATCGCTTCTTCGCTCTGGAGCTGCTTTAAAGCCTGGTGCAGGAGTTGCCTGACTCTTTCGCGCGATATGTTCAGTCGGCGACCTATTTCAGCGAGCGATAACTCATCATCCTGAAATCCATAAAAGCTTTCAACGACAAAACGCAATCTTTCCGGCAGTCTGGCCAGTCCAGCGCGGATCGCTTCATTCTTGAGTTTTTCAAGGGCAGCTTCTTCGGGCGTCAGATTTTTTCTATCTTCGAGGTAATACTCCATGGTTTCACTATCATCGTCTTCAGATCCTGATTTCGCGTGAATCGAGACCGGGGTCTGGGTGATAGTCAGTACATTGAGAATTTTTTCCTTTTCCATTCCCAGCGTTTGCGCAAGCTCACTGATGGTCGGCGATCTAAAGAACTGACTTTCGAAATCTCTGATGTGCCGGCGAATCTTGTGGGCGACTGTGAGAAGGTGATGCGGTATCTTGATCGTTGAACCCTGGTGGGCAACAGCCTTCTGCATATAATAGCGAATCCAGTAGGCGGCATAGGTGGAAAATCTATAGCCGAGCGTGTAGTCGAACTTGGCGATTGCCCTGATCAGGCCGATGTTGCCTTCCTGTATCAGATCCATCAGGGGAATGCTGCCACCTGAAAATTTCTGGGCTACCCTGGTTACCAGTTTCAGATTTGCCAGCAGAAACAGTTCAGAGGCTTCACGGTCACCGGCGATTTTTTGCGCGAGTTTGAATTCTTCCTGTCGCGACAACGGTTTCTTCGAGAGTTCGGCCAGGTAGATTTCGACGAGACTGTTGCGTTTGACTCTGTCGGCTTTGGCAAGATTGAGTTTTTTGCTTTCGATGATATCGGCGAAGAGGTGCTCGCCGAGGAGGCCGATATCCCAGCCTCTTTTATAGAAGCATTCATTACAGGTTCGCCCTGTGCAGGTCATTGTCTGTTTTTCTTCAGGCGTCTTTCTTGAAAAGAATTTGAAACATTGAATGATCTGCTGGACCCGGACGACGCATCTGGGGTTTGGGCACTCGAGAAGTTCGTAGCAGAAGCGCATGCCCGGCGGACCAATTTTATCGGCATCGGCAAAGAGGCCGACTGTTTCAGCGGGCTTTACTTCAGTCGGAGAAATTTTTGCCTCTGGAAGCGGTTTTTCGGATTCAGGAGACTTCGATGTTTCGCGGCTTTCGGTGGGCGGTTCCGCAGGTTTTGTTTGCGGGGCTGATGCAGATTCATCTGGGGAGGGGGCGGTTTCATCGCTGAGTTCTGGCATCAGGCTTTCTGGTGTTGGATCAGGTATTTCCGGGAACATGCTCTCATCGATAAGCCCTATTTCCCAGCCGAGACGGTAATTGCACTTTTCGCATGGTGCGTAAGGGCAGTCTTCAAGCGTAACAGGATGGTTCAGTTTCGCTTCAAGATATTGCCAGCAGCGCATAACCTGATGGCGTTGCACCGGGCAATCATAGATGGTGCATTTATGGGCTTCGAAGCAGTACATTAAGTCATGTTTCGGGTGTGTCGCCAGGCAATAACCAGATTCCTCCGAATATCAGGGCGGTTCCGATGATGCCCGTCATGGAGAGACTTTCCCCAAGCCATAGCCAGCCGACCAGAACCCCTCCCACTGGCTGTGCATAAAGCGTTACCGCCATGACACCAGCCTCTGTATGTCGTAAAATTATATTCCAGATGACGTAACCGACAGCGTTGCAGATAATCCCCAGAAACATTATCGCCAATATCGACTCTCTTGTAAAGGCAATCGGCCAAAGTTGTGAAAGCTCGAGCATCGACAGCGGAAAAAGAAGAGCCGCCCCGATGAAGAAGCTCAACGCTGTGGCTCGAATAGCACCAATGCGTTGGGCAACCGGTTTCATCAGGATCGAATATAACGCGGTGGTCAGAATCGAAAGAACTACCAGAATATCGCCAAGGAAGCCGCCCGATGATGTCAATTCGGTGATCAGTTGTGAGAGCGATTTGTTGTCGAAGAGCAGCATCGTAGCCCCGAAAATTGATACAACGGTGGCCAGCATGGTCTGGCGCTGCAGAATTTCCTTGAGCATCAATGCGGCGAAAAGAATGGTAAAAACGGGTTCCAGTGAAGCGGCAATTGCTGTTTTTGTCGATGTGGTCATCTGCAGACCAAGATTCAACAGAGCATTTGAGATGGCCAGACCGATCGAACCGATTACGAAAAGGTCTTTCCAGTCGTGTACTCCGAGTTTTTCCCGGTGTTCCCGGGTGGGGAGAATGAACAGAAAGAAGCCGCCGATGAAAAACCTTATGCATGCCAATGTCGATGGTGGAATGACATCGAGGGCATACTTGGCTACTGCATAAGAAGAACCCCAGGCAAGATTGACTGCCAGGAGTACAAAAATACTGAATAGTGGTGAGTACAGATGCGGGTGTGACTTGTTTGCCATGAATTGTTATCAGGTTGAACTGGCGGCGGCCTGTTCCTCTTCGGTGATTTTCAGGAAAACGGCTTCCAGGTCGTTGCCTGGCATACTGGCTCTTTTCTGCAGTTCTTCGAGGTTGCCGAGGGCTACTATGTCGCCGTTGCGAATGATGGCGATACGATCGCAAAGGTCTTCGGCCACCGAGAGCGTGTGGGTGGTGAGAAACACTGTTTTGCCGCGGTCAGCAAGCGCTCTGAAAAAATCTTTGGCCAGTTTGACACTGCGAGGATCTAGACCGACAGTTGGTTCGTCGACTACGAAGATGTCCGGGTCATGAAGGGTTGCGGCACTCATCGCCACTTTCTGTTTCATGCCGTGTGAGAAGCTTTCGATCAACTCGTGCCGGCGGTCCCAGAGACTGAAAAGTCTGAGCATCTCTTCGCCTTTTTCCTGGGTGACACGGGCGGGCACGTTGTAGAGACCTCCCATGAAATCGAAGTATTCGAGAGGTGTGAGCTTTTCGTAGAGATATGGACGGTCGGGTACATACCCAAGCAGGGCTTTGGCTTTATCGGGTTCGGCATACAGGTCGAAAGAACCGACAAAAACTTTTCCGGCTGATGGCTTGATGATGCCGGTCAGAATTCTGATCAGGGTTGTTTTTCCGGCGCCATTTGGCCCGAGAAAACCAAACAGTTCGCCTTTCCCGATGTCGAGGTTGATCGATTTGAGGGCGACAAAGTTTCCGTATTGCTTTTTGATTCCGTCGAAGCGGATCATGGTTTCATTCTGGCTCATAATTGTCGATGGTTTCCAAACCTTTCTGGAAGGGCAGATAGATCCAGGCGGCAGTGCAGGCCAACAGGAGGGTGGCGCTGAGGATCAGCAGAATCATCGCCGAATGACCGCGCACTGCGAAAAATTTGCTGTGGAAAAAGCGGTACATCGGATATGCCTCGAGAGCCAGCAGATTGATGACGTACATGCCCGAAAGAATCATGTAGATGAAGCCGCCGTATGAACCGGCAATTTTCAGCGGCGAATCGGCGGAAAAATCGGCGTAAATGGCGCCTACGCCGATTGCGAGCGAGGTTATGACAAGGGTTATGAGAATGACGTTTATGTAGCTGATCCAGAGAAGAAATGCATGGGAAACCTGAAATACTGAATTGGTGACGGCGCAGAGAACGATGCCAAGAAGAAGCATCGGAACCAGGTAGACGATCAGTTTGATCTGGAGAATTCTTCTGGGGTTTACCGGTGAAGATTTGACGGCCCAGAAAGCGCGTCCTTCCATGCTGATCGACGGAAACACGAAGCGCATTCCGATCGAAGCTATTATGAAGCCGATGAAAGGGCCATTGAGAAATACGAGTGTGTCGTTTATTTCGCCGCTGTAGAGAGTTGGAATGTCTTTCAGGGGCAGAATCGAAAGATTGTAGCCGTAAACGAAGATTATGGCGGCCATCATGAAAATCTGGGAAAATATTGCCGGGTCACGCATGAAGGTCGTGATTTCCTTGCCGGCAATGACTCTAAAGTCGGCGCTGAAAAAGCGAAATGGCAGGATCAGGGCCCGGCGCATCCATTCGAGGCTGAGAACCTGATTGTCAACCGCCTCCATAGACCGTTGCCAGCTGGTGCGATAAAACTTTGCCGCGAGGATATTCAGAAGGATGAAGCCGGCGACTGTGACGCCAAAAAGTGGCATGAACTGACGGATCGCATCGAAGGTCGAGTTACGGAAAAGACTCATGCTTGCCTGGTGCAGCCACGATGATGGCGAGTATTCGAGAAGCGGAACCTGCAGACTGAGAAGATACTGGGAAACATCTTTAAAATAGCTTGGATTAAGAAGTTTTTCCGCTTCCAGGGATCTCAGAAAGAAAATCAGGGCAGTAAGAACAAGTATTGAGAGAAACTGAAAGACCTTTTTCATCTGTCTGACAGGAAAAAAGGCTGCCAGCAGCAGAGCTGCAAGAGCGCCGGCCAGATTTGGCAGCAGAACGAAAATGAACATGAAAAATGGAAAGATCACATAGGCGGCCAGTTCGGCCTTAAGCGCTCTGGCAAAAGCCAGAAGGGCCGGCATGAAGAAAATTACCACCATCCAGGAGCTTTCTGCGGTCATCAGGATCAGGCGGGAGCGAAAGATGGTGCCAATCGAGGTCGGGGCTGACATAAGAACCGTCAGTTCCTCGTTCAGAAAAAGGCTCGACAGCGCGGCGATGATACTGCTGAAAAGAATCATGAAAAAAACCGTCATCAGCAGCATTTCCAGAAGCTTGGAAACCAGAAGCCCGCCGACGATCGGCCCAAGGGTTTCGCCCAGCATTGGGGCTCGGCCAACGTAATCGAGAAAACGGAACAGCCCGTAAAAAATAGTCAGGGCCAGGAATCCTGAGCCAAAAAGCAGGGAAAAAATCACCTTGCGGTTGCGAAGCGCAAAAATACGGCGCAGCTTTTTGACTGCGGGGGTGATGAGTTGAAATGAATTCATTTACCAGACCAGGGGATGCCAGTCAGGGCCTGCCGGAACAGGTTTGAGAAATTCGCAGATTCCTTCCCGGCATTTGAGCAGTCCGGCTCGTTCGCCTCGGGCTACCGCCTCGGGACCATCTACCGGACACAGGCTGCTGTGAAGTCGGGTTATATCCTTGGCAGAAGCAAGTTCGTGAAATACATCCTGGCCGACAACAAGGTGGCGAGCCTGCCAGAGAAGATTAGTCTCGATCTGCAGCACCACCCGTTTATGATCGAAGGCCATTTCGGGCAATTTTTTCAGACTGAACCAGCTCGCTTCGGCAGCATCATCGCCGCCCTGGGGGGCTTTGGACGTGTCACGAATCAGGCAGCCAAAAACCAGGGTCACGGTTCGGCCGCGTGGGTCTCTGCCAGGCTCGGCGCAGGTGAACAAAGGCTTGAGGGGCAGATCGACCAGGCCGGTTTCTTCCTGGAGTTCGCGGGCCGCACCGGTGAGTGCCGATTCGTCCATTTCCATGAAGCCACCGGGGAGGGCCCATTTGCCGGTGAAAGGTTCATGGCCTCTTTTTATCAGCAGAATTTCAGGGTAGCCGAGCTTGGGGACTCTCAATATGGCTGCATCGAGAGTGACTGATGGTCGAGGATACTGGTATGTGTATGGCATGAATTTCCGTTTATTCTATAATAGAGCGGAGCAGACGCTCCAGACCGGGTTTGTCGATCAGACCGCAAAACCTTTCGTCGCCGCATTCTATGGTCGGCAGAATGCGAATTCGTTCGTGGCCCCAGAGAAGAACCTGTTCATTGAAAGCTTTTTCGGTATCGGGGTTGTCGATTGCCGACATCAGGATTGTTGAATCAAGGCCTTCGGACTGGAGAAAAGGACGCAGAGAAGCCGCAATTGAAATGTCGACCCCGGAGCTGAAGA
The DNA here is from genome assembly GCA_964474705.1 of uncultured bacterium. GTDB lineage: Bacteria > Muiribacteriota > Ozemobacteria > Ozemobacterales > Ozemobacteraceae > Rifleibacterium. Next base: position 97,618 of record CAYYUI010000001.1, on the reverse strand, counting down.
AGGCGCGAAACACGCTGGTGATGTAGTCTTCGGCATTCAAAGCTCCATAAGCGGCAATGGCTCTGGCGGCGGTCAGGTCGGAAACATACTTTTCGGGCTGGCGTATATTGAGACTGAGACGAGCAGCATCTGCTGAAATCCGCTGCCAGCGCTGAGAACTCCAGATTTCGCGAAAGTGAAATTTGCTGTTTCCCGGAGGGTTGAGGCCGATATTGACCGGCTGCACGCTGATGCGGGTATTTTTGAGAACTGTTTTAAGGATATCCCAGGCCATGAAGGAATATGGGCACTGGAAACTGAAATAGAACCTGATGTCTGGGTTTTTAAAAGTGATGTTCACCCGGTCAGTATAACAGCAATGGTTGCGGTTTTCAACGCCGCCAGAATTCTCCTGAGGATATCGGTCGGATCATTCTTCCGAAGTGATGTCGAAAAATGGAAAAATTATTTCGCGGTCGAGCTTGTGGCGAATTCTTTCGAGCATCTGAATCGGCCGGCCGTAAATAAGTTTGGCAACCCCGTTCAATCTGACTTCAGAATACTGGCTGAAATCAACCGAAGAGATTTTTCTGAATTCATCATTGCCGGTGATCATCGTGCCATTGTGAACCACCATCGAGAACTGCTCGGGTCGGCTCATAATGAATTGTTCGAACAGATCGGTTGTTTCATCAGCTTCAAAAACGATAAAATCAGCACGCTTGCCGGGTTCGATGACGCCGGCCTGCTTTTCAATGCCAAAAATTTTTGCCGCTTCAGCCGTTACCATTTCAAAAATATTCTGGGCGGTCAGTCGCCCACCAAGATAATTGCGCGAAAACTGCAAAGCCATTTTCATATCAGCGAGAAGATTCGAAGCCCCGGAACATGAACTGTCAGTTCCGATTGATAATTGAATGCCGAGATCGAGGATTCGGCCAATATCTGGTTGCCTGCCGAATATTCTTTCAGATGAACAGGGGAGCCAGACGAGTGAAGAGCCCCTGCTTGCAATCATCTGCAGGTCGGCATCCTGGAGGAAGGTGCCGTTGACCAGAACAGTATTGCGGTCGAGAGCGCCAAGGCGGTTCAGGGTTTCGAGCTCTTCGGAAAAATCTTTGTCGGTGCCTTCGCCGATGTGAATTATGAATGGCAGAATTCCTCTTGCCTGGCTGAATTGTTCCTGGATGTTGCGGCCCCATTGAAGCTGGTGCGCAGAAACCGAGTGGGCGAGATAAAAATGTTCGAGCAGGCTGACGAGTTCGTGACGTGCAAAAGTGGAGGAGACTTCGGCAGGGAAATGGTCTACTACCGTTGTGGTGCCTGAAACGACATTTTTGTACATACCAATCACATAGAGATCGGTGACGGAAAGTTTCTGGAGCAAACGATATTCGGTGCTCTGTCTCATGCTGGTGTCCCAGGCTGGCCAGTTTTTAACCGGTACTTCGCCAAGACCTTTCCAGCAGGTATCGATCAGATGGTCGTGTGAGTTGATCATGCCGGGAAAAACTATTTTGCCCTCGAGATCGATTTCACTGTCGACAGGTTTCAAAGGGACCTGACCTGGGTTGAGAATGTCGTAGACGATGTCGTCCTGAACCAGAATACTTGCAGGCTGCAGAGAAAAATCAGCTCTGAGAACTCTGCCGTTTGCAAAAAGTTTGAACATTGTCAGAGCCTTCCGAAGTTCGGGGTATTTGCCTGGATTTCTTTGAGAAAGAGTTCCCAGCTTTTATCTGCAAAGGCCATGCTGACAAAATGTTGCCCGATTTCTTCGAGATACTGCATGAAATTAATCCGCTGCAGATCAGGCTTGAGAGTTTTAACCCTTGCGAATGAGCGGTAAAAATCTTCAGTGTGTGTGAGTTGCAGAGCCGCTGCCGTGTGCCCAAACAGCGATTCTACATCAAAATTGCGGTCTTTGTCGATCGGGAGAATCTGCGATCCAAGCAGGGTTCCAACCATTTCGCCCCGTACTTCGAGCGGAACCGCGAAAATGAGAAACCCTGCATAGCAGACGTTGACGAAAGGCGTTTTCCGACGCAGCAGGCGGTCTTCGATATTCTTGTAGGTTTTTCTGCAGCGGATACGGCCGCGCTCGGTGCCGCGTATGATGCTGCAGGGGCCGTAAAAGTAGTCGGTTTTGCAGACAACTTCTCCACTTGTAGACCTCAATGAAAGAGCAACTCCAAGAAAACGCTCGAGTTTTTTCAGCACCTCGGGAATGTGCCCATGTGCGAAACTGACAGTGGCGTTGATATTTCGATGGACTGCACCTGACATCTGAAGATCCTTTCCTGGCGGGTTGCGCCTAGTTGCCTGTCTGCATGGTTCCGCGGTTGAAAGATTTCTGCCAGATGGCGATGCCGAGCAGAAGTGAGTTGAACTTGGTTGCATTGTCATCAGCCCTGGAAGTGAGAACCACGGGGCAGCGCGCGCCATAGAGGAGGCCGCCCATCGAGGCCTTTATGTAATACTGCAGGGATTTATAGAAAGCGTTTCCCGTATCGAGGCGTGGAACGACGAAGATGTCCGCGTCGCCCTGAATCTTGCCATGATATTTCTTGATGCGTGCCGACTCTTCGCTGACTGCCAGATCGAATGAAATCGGGCCTTCAGCGATGAGATTGCCGCGCTCTTTCAAAGTAGCAGCAACATTTGCCGCAAGAACCGTCGAGGGCATTTTTTCGGTTACCTTTTCGTTGGCAGACAGCAGGGCTACTTTCGGTTTGCCGGTTTCAAAGGCGGCAAAGGCCTCACAGGCATTTTCGATTTCTTTCACCAGAGTGTCGGCATCGGGGGCGATACACATCGCCGCATCGGTGAGAATTTTGAGACCGGCTCTGCCGGGCAGTTCGAAGAATGTCAGATGTGACAGAATCGGGTTTTTGCGCAAACCGGTGTTTGAATTCAGAACGGCCTTCAGCAGGCTGGAAGTGGCGACCAGGCCTTTCATGAGAATGTCGCAGCGACCTTCGCGAACTTCGCTGACCGCCCGGGCGCAGGCTGCTTTTTCGTCACGTTCATCGATGATGCTGACCTGCTCATGAACAGCGATCTCGCCATAAAAAGACTTTATCTGGTCGGGGTCGCCTATGAGAGTGGCGCTGAGAATACCGGTTTTAACGGCATGGCAGATGGCGTAGGCACAGGCTTCATCATTGGCAAGCGGTACGGCTACCCGACATTTTCTGCCTTTGTCGAGGGTTGTTACAAGCCGGCTGAAAAAGTTTTCGCTCATTGTCTGTTGTCTCCGTTTCTGCTGAAATCAGGCGTGATATTCGCCGGCATGGCATTCGCCACGCAGAACCCTCAGCCCGCCAAGGGCCAGGGCAGAAAGTTCGTCTTCACCCGGAACAATGTGTACGGGAGCGAAGCATTTGACATATTCGCTGATTTTGGCAGTCAGTGATTTGTTGTTGGCACCACCGCCGGTCAGAATGATTCTGGTTACCTTGCCCTTCAGAACCGCCACATAAGACCCGATGGTTTTGGCGATCTGATAAGCCATGGCTTCGAAAATTTCAACGGCTTTGCTGTCTCCGCCCTGAGCCATAATATCGACATCGATGATAGAGCTGGTTCCCAGATAATTGACCAGCCCACCTTTGCCGACAAGCATTTTGTTGATTTCCTTTTCGGTATACTTGCCTGAGAAGCAGAGTTTAACGAGTTCGATAGTCGGCAGCGAACCGGCCCGTTCAGGAGTGAAGGGGCCTTCGTCGAGGCCGTTGCTGACATCTATGCAGCGGCCTTTTTCAATTGCAGCAACCGAAATGCCTCCGCCAATGTGGACAGCAACAAAGTTTTCGCGGTCGATTTCGAGGCCGAGGGTTTTGCAGGTCTGCCTGGTCACGGCAGTGATGTTGAGTGCATGCCAGACGCAGCGACGCGGTAATTCCTTCAACCCTGAATAGCGGGCAATATTCTGCATCTCGTCGACGATGACCGGGTCGACGATGAAAGAGGGCACTCCGTAAGCTTCTGTATAGCTGTGCGCAAGAAGGGCACCGAGATTGCTGGCATGCTCGCCGTATTTTGAGGCTTTAAGATCTTCAATTATCGCCTGATTTACTTTATAAGTACCGCCCTTGAGAGGTTTGAGCAAGCCGCCGCGCCCAACAACAGCCGACAGATCTGACGGTTTCAGCTTCATTTCTGCGATGAAACTGTCAATGGCTTCACGTCTGAAATCTACCTGGTCCATGATGTGGTGATATTTGGCCAGCTCTTCGGCTGAATGACTGATTTTTTTTTCGGCAACCAGCTTCTCATTCTCAAAAAGACCGAGTTTGCTTGATGTTGAACCCGGGTTAATCGCCAGAATCCTGAAAATTTCCGCCATGCGAAATTCCTTTCCACTGCATTGTATTTCTTTTCCAGTGAATATTAGCACCACAGCCAGATGCTGTCAACGAACCCACAAATAAATGGACTGGTCAGAGGTTAAAGAATGTACCGAAAAATGGATTGTTATTCTTTTCTTCGAGAATGGTGGTTTCGGGGCCATGGCCGGGAAAGACCGGTCGGTCTGACAGAGAAAAAATCTGTTCTTTGATTCCTTCGATAAGTTCAGCGCCATCGCCCCCGGGAAAATCGGATCGGCCTACGGAGCCTGCGAAGAGAGTATCACCTGAAAAGACCATGCCGGGGAAGACAAGTATCATACCGCCGGGGGTATGGCCAGGTACCGCAGCCAGTTGGCCGGTCAACGAGCCGGTACAGAGTTGGTCGCCGTGTTTGAGGAGGAGGTCGGCCGGCCTGACACTGACGGGGTCGCCAAGATACAGCGACAGGTTGAGGGCCGCGTCAGGCAGCATGGGGGCGTCTTCGACTGCAATACAGACTCTGCTGCCTGGAAACATGCGGCGAAAATATTCTACTCCGCAGATGTGGTCGGCATGCCCATGGGTCAGAAAAATTGTGAGTCTGGAAAGGTCGAGCGCTTTCAGTCGGTCAGCAACCGTTTGTGCGTCTTCTGCCGGATCGATCAGAATGGCTTCGCGGGCTCCCTTTTCGTAAACAAGATAGGTGTTTACTTCGAGAGAGCCCAGAATGAATCTTTCGCAGACAAGGCTGCCACTGCTGAAGGTTACCATTACCTGTATTCGTCTTTGACAATGCCGATATATGGCAGATTGCGCAGATAGCCTTTGAAGTCGAGCCCATAGCCGACCACGAATTCGTCTTCGAGAGTGAACCCGCAGTAGTCGACTTTGACATACTGCTGCTGGTTAGACGGTTTGTTGCAGAGAACGCAGACCTTAATGTCGGCCGGCTGACGATCCTGAAGGATTTTGACTATGTACGACAGAGTCAGTCCTGAGTCGATGATGTCTTCAACTATCAGAACGTGTTTTCCCTGAATGCTGTCAGAAAGATCTTTGTCGATTTTAACAATGCCGCTGCTGCGCGTTGAATCACCATAACTCGATACTGCCATGAAGTCTAGACGCTGCGGCAGACTGATATGGCGGCAGAGATCTGAGGTGAAAAGAAATGCACCTTTCAAAATGCAGACGATTTCAAGCTCTTTGTCTTTATAATCGGCTGAGATCTGTTTGCCGAGCTCGGCAATACGCTTCTGGATTTCTTCGGGGCCAATCAGGACTTTTGCAATATGTGGATCAAGCCTGGACATATTTTTTCGCCCAATCAAGAGTTTTTGTCAGACCTTCGGTAAGGTTTATTCTGGGTTCCCAGCCGAGGAGGGTTCTCGCTCTCGTGATGTCAGGCTGACGACGGCGAGGGTCGTCCTGGGGCAGAGGATGACAGACCATTCTGGCATTGATTCCAGTCAGTTCGATGATTTTCTCTGCGAACTGTCTTATGGTTATTTCGGCCGGATTGCCAAGATTTACCGGATTCTGGTCACTTTGTTCCATGACCCCCATCATACCTCTGACCAGATCAGAAACATAGCAGAAGCTTCGTGTCTGTGAGCCATCTCCGAAAATAGTCAGTTCCTGACCGCTGAGAATCTGCGAAATGAAGGCAGGTACGACCCGACCATCGTTCAATCGCATTCGGGGGCCATAGGTATTGAAAATTCTGATGATTCTGGTTTCGACTTTATGAAAGTCGCGGTAGGCGACAACTATTGCTTCGGCAAACCTTTTCGATTCATCATAGCAGCCACGTGGTCCGACCGGGTTGACGTTTCCCCAGTAGGTTTCCTTCTGCGGGTGAACTTCAGGGTCGCCGTAAACTTCAGATGTTGAGGCAAGCAACAGGCGCGCGCCATGGGCTTTGGCCATTCCAAGCATGTTGTGGGTGCCAAGTGCGCCTACTTTAAGAGTCTGAATCGGCAGCTTCTGGTAATCTATCGGGCTGGCAGGAGAAGCCAGGTGATAGATGCGGTCGATTTTTTCGGCCAGATAGATTGGCCTGGTTATATCGTGTTCAATGATGCATAACTTGTCGGTGGTAAGATGCTCGAGATTCTTTCTGGAGCCGGTTATGAAATTGTCGATAACTACGACACCATGGCCTTGAGCCAGCAATTCTTCTGTCAGATGTGACCCGATAAAACCGGCACCGCCGGTGACCACAATTCGCATATTGTCTCCTGCCATTTAATTGGAAATCAGTTAATCATCTACTGTTCAAAAGGTCAAGGCGAAAATTTGGGAACCTTTTCAATAATGCGAAAGTCTATAACTGATGAAATGCGATGAGGAGGTAAAGAAATGAGATCGATTCGCAACTTGTTTGCAGTAGTGATTTTTATGCTCGCGGTTTCAGGGTTCTGCAATACGGCGTTTGCCGATGAGGCCGGTCTGCAGGCTGCTTTGAGCATGCAGAAGGCTTTTGTTGACGTAGCGAGAACTCTCAAGCCAAGCGTTGTGAACATCAGAATAGAGCGCACCCGCGACGGTGGAATCAGCTGGCTGGGTCAGGAAAACGAGGAGATGCCGGATGGTGCAGAAGAGTTTTTCAGGCATTTTTTCAAGGGTCCGCGCTTCAAACAGCCTGAAGAAAAGGTTGAAGGGGCCGGTTCCGGCGTGATCATGGATGCAGATGGCACGATTCTCACCAACAACCATGTTGTTAAAGAAGCCAGCAAGATAACTGTTAAACTTATCGATGGCTCTGAATTTCCCGCTGAAGTAGTCGGCCAGGACCCGCAGACAGACCTGGCAGTGATCCGCATTAAGGCAGACAAGCCTCTTTCGCCGGCTCAGTTTGCCAATTCTGATGAAGTCGAAGTCGGGCAGTGGTGTATTGCGGTGGGTAATCCTCTCGGTCTCGAGCAGACTGTTACCGTTGGCGTAGTCAGCGCGCTGGGTCGTTCCGGTATTGGTGCCACTGCGATTGAAGATTTTATTCAAACCGATGCCAGCATCAATCCTGGAAATTCCGGTGGCCCTCTGGTAGACCTCAAGGGCAGGGTAATAGGTATCAACACTTTGATTTTTACGGCTCCAGGTTCCGGAATAGGCTTTGCAATTCCCTCCAGCATGGCATCGCGAATTGCCCGGCAGATTGCCGACAGCGGTAAGGTGCAGCGGCCGTATCTGGGCATCACCATGCAGGCAGTGACTGATGAGCTCGCAGGCCATTACGGTCTCAAGGACCGGGACGGCGCTGTAGTTATGCAGATTTCGGAAAAGAGCCCGGCATTCAGCTCTGGTCTGAAGCCAATGGATATTATTCGTAAGATCGATGGCAAGGTGATGAAGAATACCAATGAGGTGCAGAAATATGTTCTGGGCCGCGAAGTGGGCCAGACAATAACCATCGAGGTAATGCGAAACGGAAAACCGGTCGAATTGAAGGTCAAACTGGAACAGATGCCTGATACATTCGGCCTGAATGCGCGTGATGCCGGATTGCTTCCGAAGGCCGGCGGCAGCAGTGAGGGCTTGAGCGGCTCGCTTGGTATAAGAGTTCAGAAGTTGACACCCGAACTTGCCCGTGGTCTGGGTCAAGAAAACAAAGAAGGCCTGGCGATAGCTGATGTCAGATCAGGTTCCCCGGCTGACAAGGCCGGATTGCGTGCCGGTGACGTTCTCGTTCAGGTCAACAGCATCGATGTCGCCGACGAAGCATCTCTCGAAAAAGCTTTAAAAGAAGGTGAAGCAAAGAAGAGTTCGGTGGTTCTCGTCAATCGTTCCGGAACGCCGATGTTTCTGGTTGTCAATCATGCTGAAAAGTAAGCGGCTTTCCGTCGAAATGCCTTCCTGACGACGGAAATCTGCCGGTATTGCGCGGGGCTGCCCATTGCGGCAGCCCTTTTTGCTATTTCCTAAATTCTTTTCAGGTTAATAAAGATGCCACTTCTGCCGATAAGGGGTTCAACAAAACCTGGGAGTTACACAAAAAAATGTTCAAAGAACTGACAATAGCTGTTGCTCTGACCGTCATTTTTTCAATCGGTGTTGGCGTTCTGTTTATCAGAACGCTTATCGAGATGGTTGAGCTTTTCTTCAACGGTGAAGTTGAAAAGAAAGAGCCGGCTTCAGCCAGAGGTCGCAATAACGTTCACTGATCCTGGTTCTAGTTTTTCAGGGTTCCGTGGATCGAGCAATGGAAGAGACGCCTTCCATCTTTGTAAATGATCGAGTATCTGCCGCCGCGTGGGCAGACCGGTATTTCCTGCAGGGCGCCGAGCTTGATCAGGGCGTCGGGATCAAACTTGGTCATCCGTTTAGAGTTTTTGCGGTCATAAAAAAGAACGGCAAGAATCAACGAACGCATGCGGGCGAAGCACTTCAGGCGAAAATCCTTTTCGTAGTCCTCAACCTTTTTCAAGGTTTCGGTGAAGTCGGCTCTGGCACGATTGTAGCTTTTAAAAAGCTCCCGATCCTTTTTCAGGTTGATTTTCGTTGTATCCATTTCGCCGATTTTCTGGACCAGGTCAAGGTATGACGTCTGAAACTGCTGATGTTTTTTTTGAAATTCAAGGCGTTCAAGCAGGTTCTTCTTTTCATTTGAGCCGTCGTCGGGTGCGGTCTGAGTGCCGTTTTTCACGACTGGTCGACCGGGAATGAACGGTTCCGATGCCGGGCCGCTGAATATCAGGGTTGCAACGTAAGCAAGAACGGCCAGGGCAAGCAGAGCTGTCCCCAGCCAATGTAACGGCAGAGCAGAAAAAAATTCTTTACTTTTCACGTTTGAAGTTCATATCATAATATCTTTGAAAGTAGCTGTCAATTTTATGGTGAGCAGGAAACTGGTTCTGGCTAAAAAGAAATTTGTAGAGTCATTTGTGGCTGTGCTATAATCGCCACGCATTTAGCTCAGTTGGGAGAAAGAAAAATGTCAGACGAATCAAAAAAAACCGTCTTCAGAAAAGTGGTAGTGACCGAGGAAATGAAGAAAAAATTTCTGGTTGGCAACACGCCGCCATTTCTCGGCAAGCCATTTGAGCTCAATCCAAGCGAAGTATTCACCATCGGTCGCGAAGAAGGCAGAACTCTGCAGCTTCCCAGCGAAATGGTATCTCGTTTGCATGCCAGCATTGAGTTTAGAGAAGGCAAATGCGCTCTGACCGATAATGACAGTTCTAACGGCACTTTCCTCAACAACGAACAGATTCCAGCGAATGCCGCTCATGTTTTGAATCATCGCGACATAGTCAAATTCGATACGTTTGAATTCATTTTTATCGATACGGCGGTGGGCGATCTCTGGCAGACTCTGAAGCCACTCTCCCGCGAAGGTTCGCAGATCGTTTCTTTTTACAGCCCCAAGGGCGGCTCTGGTATCAGCACAATTGTCATCAACCTGGCCAGGGCGCTGGCCGACAAGGGAGACAAAAAAGTCGCCGTCGTCGATCTCGATCTGCGATTCGGTGATATTTTGACTTTCCTGGTAGGTAAGCCTGGTGCAACGATCAGCGAACTTATCCGGGAACAGGAAATAACTCCCGACAATATTCCGAATTTCATGCACAAGGGCCCGGGGTTTGATTATCTGGCGGCTCCGAAAAAAACCGAACTCGCTGAACTCGTCACTGCTCAGCATGTTAAAACCATTCTCTGGAGCCTTGAGGCAAAATACGACTACGTTCTTGTCGATCTCAAGACTGATATCGATGATGTCACCATCACCGCCTGGGAACTCTCAAACCTGATTTACCTGGTCGCATTGCCTGAAATCGGTCATCTGCTCGCTGCCAGAAAAGTCATAGAGATTATGAATACTTTCAAGTTCCCTGAAACCAAATTCAAGGTAATCATGAACAAAATCGGTCGCGAAGGCACTGTCAGCGCTGAAGAAGCAAAAACTTTCCTCAAGAAAGACGTCAGTGTTCTGCCCTATTGCCCCGACGATGCGGTTGTGACCTCGAATGGCGGCAAACTGCTGGCAACCGAAAAATCCGGTTCGCAACTCAATCAGGCGATAGGCAATCTGGCCCGGAACATAGCCGGTGAAGATTCAGTAGCCGTTTCGGGCGGCATTTTTTCCAAGCTCAAATCCATACTTGGCCTCTGAGGTTGATCGCGCGTGCCTGACTATTCACAAAAGAGAGCCGGTAACTATACCATCATCAGAAAGCTTGGTGATGGCGGTTTTGCAACCGTTTATCTTGCCCAGCATTCGGTTCTCGAAAAGAAGGCCGCAGTAAAATTTCTGCTCGAAGACTGGATCGACGATTCTGATGTTGTGGCCCGCTTTTTTGACGAAGCGCGAACCATGGAACGCCTGCACGATCACCCCAGTATCGTCAAGATCCTCGACATCGCCACCGTCGAAAAGTGTCGTGAAGAGGGGCTGCCGCCCTATTTCATCATGGAATACATCGATGGGCGTTCTCTTGAAGAAATGATCAAGAGCAGTCAGGGGTTCTCGCTTGAAGAAATCGTCAAAATAATGGTATGCGGGCTTTCCGCCTTGCAGCATTGTCACGATCAGGGTGTCGTTCATCGCGATATCAAACCCAGTAACTTCATGATCACTGCTTCAGGCGACGTAAAACTTACCGACTTCGGTATTGCCAAAGCCTGCAAAAATACCAGCAAAACCGGTGAAGGCCTCACACTGGGTTCTACAGACTATATGTCCCCTGAGCAGGCTCTTGGAAAACGCGACCTCGACTACCGCTCCGATATTTATTCGCTGGGCGTAACTTTGTATCAGCTGGTTTGCGATAGATTGCCGTTTCTTGGCGACAGCCCCAATGCCATAGCTCTCAAGCACATTCAGGAAAAGCCGGTTCCGCCGATCGAGTTGAACGATGCCGTGCCGAGAAGACTGAATGATATCATTCTCAAAGCTATGCAGAAAGAGAAGGAACATCGTTTCCAGTCCTGCGACGAGATGCTCCAGGCTCTGGTGGCGCTCAATGAAGGAACTGCCGACGAACCTCTCGAATCGTCGGCCGGTTCTATCGACCTGCTGGCTGCCAAACCCGACAGGGAAGACGATGCCTTCTCCGGAGAGATAGAACATGAGATGGGCACGCATCCGACCACGCGAAAGTTCGCTCCAAAGCCGCCTGCGGAGCTGATCAACACTATCCGCATCGTCCTGATCGTTGCTGGCTTCACCATTTTGTTTCTTCTTGTTTTCAAGGGTTATTCCTATGTCACCCAGGCGCATCTCAAACTGGCTACGGTTCCTGCCGGGGCGACTATCAGTCTGAACAAGGAAATCATCGGCAGCAGTCCTGTTGATATCTCGATGCCACCAATGGGGTATCTGATAAGTTTTTCATTCCCGGGATATGCAACCGCCACCCTCTACTTTGATGTAGCTGCCCGGCAGCAGTTGGCAGTCAATCAGAAGCTTCTGGCTATTGATGTTCCGGGCTTGGCGGAATTCAAGGCAGGCGTTGAAGAGCTGGCCGAAAAAATTCGCCATCTTCCTTCAGAGCCTCCCAAGACGAAAAAAGATCAGGCTGCATTTGACCAGTTGAAAACCTCTATTGATAAAGCCTGGGAGACCATGTTTCTCAAGCTCTCCGAAAACTCTGATTATCTTGAATATCACCAGTTTTTTATCGATCTTTGTTTCAAAAGTGCAGACCTTGCTAAGGCGGAAGCGTTTTATGCCCGGCTTATGCAGAGCAATCCAACCGCAACCGTGTTTACCTATGCCGGCCTGCTAAAAAGGAAAAAGAAAGACGCCAAAGAGGCGCTGCGCCTGTTCATGGATGCCTGGACAAAAGATTCGAATAACCGCCTTCTTCTGAACAGTCTCGGAGACTTCTTTGTCGAGGATCGAAAGCCGGATAAAGCCAGGCAATATTATGAGATGTCGCTGTTTCTCTATTCTGACCAGGAAGAAATACGAAAAAAGCTCGCTGAATTGAAGAATTGACCGGGAGGAAATGTGCGTTATTCTGCATTTGGTAAAACGCATGTCGGAAAGGTTCGCGATCACAACGAAGACGCCTTTTACGTTTCCGAAAATAAAGGCTTCTTCATTGTCTCTGACGGTATGGGAGGCCTTTCTTCCGGAGAAGTTGCTTCGCAGATTACCAGAGATACCATCAGTGAATTTCTGAGCAAAGAAAGTAATCCGGGGGTGCCGCTCGATAAAACCCTGCGCGAGGCATTCAACCAGGCGAACCACAATGTCCGCAAAATGCTGGAGCAGAAACCTACCTCGAAAGGCATGGGTTGTACTTGCGTCGTCCTCGCTTTTGATGAAAACGATTTTTATATTGCCTATGTGGGAGACAGCAGAATTTATCTATATCGCAACAGGGTTCTCAAACAGATTTCCCGCGATCATTCTTATGTCGAGGAGCTTTTTCTGCGCGGTCTGATAACTGCTGAAGAAAAAAAGGACCACCCTTACAAAAGCTCGATCACCCGCTATGTTGGTCTGGCTGATACTATAGAAGTCGATATAACTTCCGGGCCGGTAACCAATAACGATGTTTTTATTCTATGCTCTGATGGCCTGACAGGCGAAGTCACTGATGAATCGATAGCCGAAACCCTGGGTAACGACGAAGAACCGGCTGCTTCAGTCGAAAAGCTTATCGAGAAAGCATTAGAAGCCGGTGGTGGCGACAATATTTCCATAATTGCCGTCAAGGTCGAAAAGAAAAAACCGGGTTTCTTCAAAAAGCTGTTCAGCTGGTAAGGCTAAATACCAAACACTTCTTTCAGCAACGAGAACATATTCCAGGTTCCCTTCTCAATTTCTTCACCGGTTAAACTGGCGCACAGTTTTCGGATCGCCATGAGAATAGCGGTTCCATCGCTGCTTTTGGAAAGAACCAGCGGAATTCCCTGATTTACTGACGGAATGACGATGTTGCCCTCGCTGGGAATAAAATGGCTGATTGCATAACGCAGTGATTTTTCGACCTTGGCCGGTTCAAGCCCCATCGACTTGAAGGCGCGATTGAGCACGACCTTTATTTTATCGCGCGGAATTTTTTTTCTGATCAGAAAGTCAAGCAGAAGCTTGGTGTTCTTGATGAACGTCAGTTCCATGGTCATGATCAGCATGATCAGACTGCTGGCGTCGAAGATGCGCAGCTCCAGGTCAGTCAGCTGATTGTGGGTATCGATAATGATGAAGTCGTAGTGAGGTTTGAGTGTTTCTATGACTCTCTCGACGAAATCAGGTGATATGGCTTCGGCAAGTTCTGGCATGGGTGGGGGAAGCAGAACCTTTAGCCCTGAAGAATGCTGGGTTAACTGTTTCTCGATATGAGAAATTTTCAAGGGAGCTTTTTCTTCAAGAAGCTTGTGAATGTGCTTATCTACGGACAGGCCGAGGAGAATGGCCTGATCGCCAAAGGCCAGGTTGAGATCGAGCAGTACGACTTTCTTTTTCCAGAAGCGGGCCAGCATGGTTGCAACATTTGAAGAAATGACCGATTTGCCGGCCCCGCCCTTAACGTTGAAGAAGGTTACTACTCTTGCTTCCTGGGTTCTTGCTTCGCCTTCTTCAAGCAATTGCGACGCGCGTCGGGAATACAGATCACGTGTTTCTTTGGCAAAACCCGGATAAAGGCCGATAAGACGCAACACTGCATCTTTCGGTATGAACATCAGCTGGAATTCCTGGTAACCGATCAGCGTAGTCAGCGCCATAGTCCCGTTGAGAATTTCGACTTCGCCGTAAACATCGCCCGGATCAAGGTTGAAAAGGGTGATCTTTTTTTCGCCATATGATTTGATGACTGCCAGTTGTCCTTCGACGACGATGATCAAGTCATCCAGAGCTTCCTTTTCGTTGACGACACGCGTTCCTGATGTGTATTTCTGAAAGCGGCAGACGCGTTTGAGTTTTTCGTGTTCTCGCGTTGGCAGAGTGCTGAGAAATGAAAAGTTCTTAAAATCTATCATATGATGGTTCCCCGAAGATTTCTGCTGGACTGTCTAAGATCAGAGAAAATAATAGCAGAAAACACTCAATTTGCAAGAATTGTAAACTTTTTGATCGTTTTGAGGTAGAATATGAATACCACCACAGGGGGATGAATATGCAACCGTTGAAACATATCTTCATTGCCGGTCTGGCCCTGAGCCTCACTGCAGGCGTGCCGGCCGGGGCCTCGACACCTTTTTCAGAAAGTTCAGTTAATCTGCAGACGACTTCAAATTCCGAAGCCAATGCTGCAGAAAAAGCGAAGGTCGAACAGACTGCTGCTGTCTCGGGTACCGTTGCCCTTGCCGAAGTGCTCAATATGCGCTCTTCACCATGGGGTGACATCATCGGAACTCTTACCAAAGGCCAGAAAGTCAGTATTATTGGCTCAAATGGCGACTGGTATAAGATTTCCGCTAATGGCAAGACCGCCTATATTCATTCGGCTTATGTGCTGAAAGATGGCGAAAAATCGAAGCCTTTCCCCGGCAGCGGCTATGTAAATACGGCGGCTCTGAATGTTCGCCGGGTTCCCAGCGGTGATATTCTCGCCCAGTTGAAGCAGGGTGACAAGATCAATATTCTCGGCGTCGCCGGCGACTGGTATAAAATCAGCTGGAACGGTAACGAAGCTTTTGTGGCCAAGCGCTACATCGATTCTACCAAGCCGGCAGCCAAACCCGCTGATCCGAATAATTTCACCGGCTATGTTACTGCCAGCGCCTTGAATGTGCGCACCTCTCCCTGGGGCAAAATCGTCACCACCATTCCGAATGGAATCGCAGTCAAGGTTACCGGCAAAGAAGGCGACTGGTACAAAATCGATTACAATGGCCAGACAAGATATGTGCATGCCAGTTACATTTCTAAAACCCGCGGTGGTTCATCGAACAATAACAACAATACCAGTTCAGGCGTTTCCACTGGAACGACCCAGCAGCGTGTAGCGGCAGAAGCCCGAAAACTGGTTGGCAGCACGGCATTTAGAACCGCAGACGTTTCCGGTGGCCGCCTGGCCTGTGCAAAGGTAGTGTCGACGGCCCTGAAAAATGCCGGCGTTCTCAATCAGGTGCACCTGAACTGCCGATCGACCGTCACCGATCTGAAGTCAAAAGGCTGGAAGGAAGTTTCGGTTCCGCCGTGGGCTGAAGGCGATGTCATACTCTGGAAGACTTACGACTATACCGGAGACGGCATCAAAGACCCTGACACTCATATCGGTATCATTCTCAAAGAAGGCAACAGCTACAAAGCAATGAATAACTCTTCGTCACTCCGTACTCCCAGAATTACCGATCCATACGCTATCGGTCCGATTACCAGAGTTCTCAGAAAGGCTTGAATAGAATGAAACGCAGAACTGCAGTTGCGTTGCTCGTATTGTTCGTCATTGGTCTGGCCGTTCAGGCCCAGGCCCAGTCATGGAAAATAGGCTATGGAAACGACAAGGGCAAGGTTGCTGTTTATAACAGCAAGACTGATCCCAAGTTTGCAGAAGACGCTCCTTATGGGCCAATGGCCTTCAGGGTTTTTGCTGAAAATCTCTGGTTGCTCGATTCAATTGGTGGTCGTATCTACGGTTTTGACCAGCAGAATTCTCTGAAAACTGAAATTGCGGTGCCAGGCCTTGAAGGTTTTAAACTTCTGGAAGATTTTGCCCTGCTCACCGGCGCATCTGGTCAGCCCGAAACCGCCTGGGTCGCAGATGCTGCCGGCTGCTTCGTTCGCAAGCTGTCTCTTGCCGACGGCAAGGAACTGCTGCGCATCGGCGGCCGTGGTACTGAACCGGGCAAGTTTCTTCAGATCAACCAGCTGGAAGTCGATGCCGGCGGTCGCCTCTATGTCGGCGATTACGGTCGCACGGTGATCTCGGTTTTCACGGCCTATGGCGAGCTGATCAGAGAGATTCCCTGGCAGCGCAGCGGTTTTGCACTCGATAAAAAAGGCCGGCTGCATCTTCTTGCCTGGCGTGACAATGCCGGGTATTTCCATCGCATTTATTCATCGCGTGGCCAGCTGCAGAAGAGCATTCATGTCGGTCTGGCAGATCTTGAGAATCCCCGGGTCTGGAGCGCTGATTCTGACGATAGCTTCATCGTTTCTTTCGTGCCGTCCGGCGGCTTCAAAGGGTCTCTGCAGCTTGTAGAAATCAGTGGCACCTCGAAGATTGCCAGAAAGCTCGACTTCGCTCCCCCGGGGTCGATGAACCGGTTTGTCGCCAGTGCCAATCAAAAAATCTTTGTTGCTGAAGCCGATTTTTCTACTGCCCCCGATGGCGATTTCGCCGTGAAAACAGTCGACTGGGATGCAAAAAAATGATCAGACAATTCAATCTGTGGTTCGTTTGTACTCTTCTTGTTGTTTTTTCTGCCGGTATCGCAGCCGCTCAGGGCCACATAACCCGTGAACCTCTTTTTCGTATTGCTGACGATCTTGTTCCCGGGCTGATAGGCATGCGCAGTGCCGAAGGCAAGGTTTTTGTCGCTAACAGCTCGGGCCGGTTCGTTCGCTTCGATCTTGAAACCGGCGAGGCTTTTTCGGGCAAGACCGGTTCTGACAAGATAATTGACTTTGACATCGTTCTCGGGCAGCTGGTTTTTCTGAGCGAAGACGGCACTCTGGGTGGTCATCTGATCCCGACCTGGCCGGCCACCTCCTGGGATGCCTGCCGCATCGAGGCTTGTGATGAGGGTTTATTGCTCAGCGGTGGTGACAAAGCTTACTTCCTTTCGAAAAGCGCCTCTCAGGCTGTCGAAATCGACGGGATAAATTTTGCGTTGCCAGTTCCAAATGGCTTTTTCTGGACGATGCAGCGCAAAGCCGGCGGCGTATGGGGTGCCGACCTTTACGATTGTCTTGGCAATATGATGAGCGAGGTATATAAGTTCTCTCCTGAATTCATTCCTGCCGGTATTGAACTTGGGCCGGTCGGTGAAGAAGGCGAACTTGTGGTTTCGGCTATTGAAGAAAACGGGCGCAAGCTTGCTTTTATCGGCAACAACGGCCGTATGTTCTGGAAGCTCGACGCTCCTGAACAGATCAGCCCCCGCGATCTGGCTTTCGATAACAGAGGCAATCTGCTGGTGCTCGAGAAAAACGGCGGTGAACTCTGGATGAACCGCTGGAAAATGGTGCAGCCGGAGGGCTGATCAAACCTGACCGCGCGGGTAGAGAAAGAATTTCTCTCTGGAAGCGGCAAATGTATCAGTGCCAGCGCAGGCTGCGGCAAGAATTTCCGAGGGCTTCTCACCTTTGAGAAGCCCTTTTCTTATGATGCTGGTGCCGGCAAGGTAGTCTATGAATGGCTCTGAAAGGTTCGGCCGACCGGCAAAGACCACTTTCCCCGGGTGAGTCTGCAAAAGTGCATATAGAGCCGCAATCCCGATATAAACGGCGTTGTCGATGTTTCTGGTGAGGCTGCGCAGATTGATGCCCGAACATGGTTCGCCGGCGCATTTTCCGAATTCAGGGTTGAACCGGGCCGGCTGAACGACGATATTGTCGGGCAGAAGTGGTTTTAGAGCTTCTGTCCAGGCGTTTCCGTCCACCCATGGTGCGCCAAGATTCCGGAAAGGAGCTTCAGTTCCGCGTCCTTCCGAGAGCTCGGTGCCTTCAAAGAGGCAGGTGCCCGGGTAAAATGCCGCTGTTACAGTGTCAGGCATGCTGGGCGACGGTTTGAACCACGGAAAACCGAGATCAGAATAATCGGTCGGGCAGCGATAATTCTGGCAACGGTAAACCGTTACTTCAGTCGAGATATTCGCTTTTGCCTTCCACCATAGAGCCAGCTCACCTGGGGTCAGGCCATAGCGAAGGGCGATCGGCAGATGCCCGACGAAAGAGGTGAGTGCCGGTTCAAGCATCGGCCCTTCGACAATCACGCCGCCAAGGACGTCGGGGCGGTCGAGAACCGCTACTTTTATTCCGGCTTCATCTGCTGCTTCCATTATGTTTCTCAGGGTCGAGATATAGGTGTAAAACCTGACACCGACATCCTGGATGTCGTAAATCAGCAGGTCGATATCTTTGAGGAGCTCTGGTGCCGGTTTTTTCATCGGTCCATACAGACTGACGATCTCAACCGGCAGTTCGCCGTGCTTTGAGTCGGCAACATGTTCGCCGTCAGGGGCATCAGAATTGAAGCCGTGTTCGGGAGTGAAAATCCGTTTCAGTTCAAACCGGCTGTCTTCAGCCAGTCTTCTGACAAGATGCAGGCCACGATGGTCACGGCCTGTGAAATTGGTCACCGGGGCAACGCGCAATCGTGAATGTCGGGCGGCAAAAAAGGTTTCAAGGCCTGGGGCAAATTTCATCAGTGGTGCAATTCCTTCAAAGCATCTGAAATGAGGTAAAGAGAGCCGGTGACGAGAACACAACCGCCATCGGTGCGACAAAACTCGAGTGCTGAGGCAAAAGTGTCGAACCATTGCCATTTCGTTGCCAGTGGTGAGGCCTCGAAGTCGGAACGGGTCATGGTTCTACTGCAGGCTGGGGGCACAAAACACAGATGACTGCCAAATGCACTGAGTTTCTCAGCCATTTCGACAAATGGTTTATCCTTGAGTGCCCCAAAAATGATGTTGAGGGGAGCCGGTGGCGGAAAATCGCAGAGATAATTAGCCAGAGTTTCAAGTCCTTCGGCGTTGTGTGCACCATCAAGCAGAACCGGGGGATTCCCTGGTATCCATTGCAGTCGCCCTGGCCATTTAACGGCAGCGACCCCTCTGGCTACCGCGTCATCAGAAATGACGAAGCCGTTTTTGCGCAGGTGGCCGATTAACTCGAGAGCGATGGCAAGATTTTCCAGTTGATGTTCGCCTGGCAGAGCCAGAAAAACCGGGTCAGGGAACCCGGGTAGTTTCACCAGATGCCCATCTGGTCGACTTTCAATTGTCTGGAAACAGTTCTCTGGTCTGGCGATTATCAGAGGGCTGTTTTTGGCTTTGCAGGCAGTAGAGAATTCAGCCAGAATTTCTGCGCTTTTTTCTCCGGTAATCAATGGCCTGTTTTTGCGGATAATTCCGAGCTTTTCGCGGGCTATGGCAAGTTTGCCGCTGCCGAGAAATTCCTGATGGTCGGTTCCTATGTTGGTTATGACCGAGACTTCCGGGCTGCAGGCATTTGTCGAATCGAAACGCCCGCCCAGGCCGACTTCAACGATAGCCAGGTCGATTTCACATTCATTGAAACCCCAGAAAGCCAGAGCGGTGACGGTTTCAAAAAAGCTTGCCGGGCCTATTGAGGGTTCTTTTTCCATGATACCGGCGACTTCCTGGATCGCTTCAGTGCCGCTGATCCAGAGTTTGTCGGTCATTGGCCGTCCCTGGATTTTAATACGTTCGCGCAGGTCGACCAGGTGAGGCGAAGTGAAGCTTCCTGAAACATAATCTTCACACTGCAGCAGAATTGCTTCGGTGATGGCGGTGACCGAACCCTTGCCATTGGTGCCGCCGATCAGCACGCAGGCGTAGTTTTGCTGGGGATTACCGAGTTCTTCGAGAAGGAATTCGATGCGGTCGAGGCCATAGGGGCCGGTTCTGGCTCCACGGTCGAGAATCCATTTCGTGGCTTCATGAATTTTCATTTTGTGCAGCTTTCATCGATTGCAATGAATAGGGAGTTTTTTCCCGTCGCCAATATAGCAGAAGGGCGGGAACAAAAAAAGACAAAAAGTATTGTTTTCTTTACCTGCAGCCTTGAAAATGCCGATTGATTTATTGTACTCTGTTGCAACAGGATGGTGTTTTATGCTTTTTTTAAACGGGGAAGACCCTGAAGAAATTGAAGATCCCAACGAAGAAGATGAAGAAGAGTCGGAGACGATAACCCAGAAGGTTATTGGCTGGCTGTGGTTCTTTTTCAAGCTGGGTTTTGTGTTGAGCATTATCGCGGTAATAGTTGTTACCGGTGCCGTTATTGGTATAGTAAAAGGTTTTTCTGAGAAGATACCAATTATTGCAGACAACTCATATCGGCCAAACCTTACGACTCAGCTGTTCGACTCAAAAGGCCGTCTTCTGGCTAACCTGCATGCTGAAGAGAACCGCACCCGCATTCTCTCGAGCCAGGAAATCCCTGAAAACATGAAGCATGCTGTCGTTGCAATTGAAGACGAGCGCTTCTACGAACATTATGGTATCGACATTGTCGGTATAGCCCGTGCCATGGCGAAAAACATCAAAGCCGGCCGGGTCGTTCAGGGCGCGTCTACCCTGACCCAACAGCTGGTCAAGAATGCTTTTCTGACCAGTGAGAAGACTCTGAAACGAAAAGCTATCGAAGCAATGATGGCTTTCCAGATCGAACGAAAGTATTCCAAAGAAGAAATCCTCACTCTTTATCTCAATGAAATATATTTCGGGCATGGTGCTTACGGCCTGGCCGCCGCCGCAGAACTTTACTTTGCCAAAGACCCGAAAGACCTGACTGTTGCAGAATGTGCAATGCTTGCCGGCATTCCGAAAAGCCCGGTCGCATTTTCTCCGGTGCGTAACCCCAAGAATAATGAAGGACGCCGCTCACTTGTTCTGGCCAAGATGGTCGAACTCGGCTTTATTTCACCCGCTCAATATGAAGAAGCCAAAGTCGAAAAGATAAAACTCGCTGAATTGCGAACTCAGGAAATGAAAGCACCATATTTTGTCACCTATGTGCGCGACCAGCTCCTGGAAAAATATGGTGCCAATCTTGTTTATAACGGCGGGCTGAAGGTTCATACCACCATCGACCTAGAAATTCAGGAGCATGCAGATGCTGCAATGGCTTCTGCTCCGATTTTTAAAGAGTTTCCGATCAATAAGTATCCAGGGCTCAACGGTTCACTGGTGTGTCTTGATCCAAAAAATGGGCACATCAAAGCCCTCTATGGTGGTCGCAGTTTCGAACAGTCACAGTTTAACAGGGTTACTCAGGCTTACCGCCAGCCCGGTTCTTCTTTCAAGCCGTTTGTATACGCATGTGCACTTGAAGAAGGCGCTCTGCCAGGCGATGCTGTTGTGGACGAATATATCTCCTACACCAACCCCTGGACCCGCAAAGTCTGGTCACCAAAGAACTACGACCTCAAGTATCACGGAGCGGTCACTCTGATGAAGGCGCTGTGCAAAAGCTTTAACATACCTGCCGTCAAGCTTATCGACAAGCTGACGCCGGCCAAAGTCATCAGATTTGCCAAGCGACTCGGCATTACTTCGCCAATGGAGCCGAATCTTTCTCTTGCTCTCGGTTCCGGTCAGTTCACTCCCCTTGAAATGGCTTCAGCTTATGGAGTATTTGCAAATTCAGGCATTTATTGTCGGCCTCTTTCGATTCTTAAAGTAATAGATCGTGATGGCAACATTCTTGAAGAGAATCTTCCCAAAGCCAAAGAAGTCATGAAGGCTGTCAATGCAGCGATGATCTGCGATATGCTTAGAACGGCAGTGGATCGCGGTACTGGTGCCCGGGCCAAGATTGCCGGCAAGGTAGTTGCAGGAAAAACCGGTACGACCAACGATTACGTCGACGCTTGGTTTAACGGTATTACCCCCGATCTTGTGACTATAGTTCAGTTTGGTTTCGATATGCCCAAAACTCTCGGAAAGGGCAAAGCCGGCGGGTCGGTTTGTGGCCCGGTCTGGAAAGCATTCATGGAACCGGTTCTCAAAAATTATCCCAACAATGATTTCCCGGTTCCTGACGGCGCAGTCAGGTGCAGGGTCTGTATGGGTACCGGCAAGCTGGCTGCCAAAGGCTGCCCCGGCAATGAAGTTGTCTCTCAGGTTTTCCCGATTGAATCGCAGCCCCTGGCTGAATGCCGTCATGGCGGTGGCCTGGTCGTAGCGGCCTCCAATGGCTTCGAAGCCGAAGATGATGATTCTGATTCAGCAGCTGCTTCTACCGATACCGATGCTAACGCATTTATGCCGGACCCGGATTTCTTCAGAGGAAACTATCAGACCGGCGCTGCTCAGCCGGTTAAGCCGCCGGCCTTCAATGGCAACTGGATTTCACAGGACAACCCGGATACTGCTGTTCTTCAGAGCCCTGGTACCAAACCTCCGGCAATCGATGAAGGTTCCCTTGACGATTCGCTTGCCGATGCCCCTGCGCTTGAAGATGACATGGCCGATGCGCCGGCTATCGAAGAAGAGTCTCCGGCTCCGGTGCGTGAGCCAGGTGTAATTACTTCGCCTGCCTCTGGGGTTGAATTCAAAGAAGATTACAACTGAACCTTAAAAAAAAAGGCTGTTTCACCACCATGTGAAACAGCCCCTTTTTTCTCTGGAAAGACATCAATTCCTGGTAACTGCTTTGATTAAGCTTCTTCTGATAGTTTGGGCCCGTCGAACGGGTTCTATTTTGTTTTGGCAGGAGTTTTTACAATTCTGTGAAAATCAGGAAGCATTTCTGTTAACCCGAATTTCAGCATTGGCGACGATAGTCCGTGCGGCATTGCAAATTTCTTTGAGGCTTATCGGATCAGTAATTCCAAAGTTATCCTGGCTGCGGGCCAGCTCGAGACCAAGATTTCTGAGTGCTGCGGCTGGAACGCACATGAAGTGAAACCTTGGAATATCATTGTAACTGCTTTCCTGGGGGAAATCGCGGTAGTTGAACTCAAGAAAGTCTGATAGAAACTGAAAGAAGACCATGGCGCTGCTGCCACGGGTAACCATACCTGACTGCGAAAAATTGCGCAGGCTGCCAGTGTATTCACTGGATGTGTCAGCAGGCAGACGCACCCGGTTTAAACGCCTGGCTATCGGTTTGAGATGCTGAATCAGAAGATCGACAACCTGGTTAAGATCATCGACGGTGGCTTCTTTGTCGCTTTTTTTGCATAATGTCAGCAGGTCTTTTTCGAATTGAATGGCGAAATCATTTTTGAATTCGAAGGTGCGGTTTGCCAGATATTTATGACTCAGCTGACCTTCTTCAAGATTGCTCTGCATACCCATTGAACCAAAGGCAAAAAAAGTCAGCAACCCTCCGAAGGCAAGACCGGTCGCGAATTTTCTGATTCGGAAACGGGACAGGTAGCTAAGGTTGAGATTGACCTGATTCTGCAGTCTGACGAGAATTGTCATGCCCTGACCGCAGCCACCGCAGAACCGGGCACCGGGAATATTCAGGTGCCCGCAACTAGAACATCTCGTTCGCAGAGAATAGCCGCAGACCTGGCATGTGCCTGCCGCATTCAGCTTGCCGGCTTCACATTTCGGGCAAAATGAAAACATAATTCGCAGCCTCTTGATCCATGATTTCATTCAAATTATCGGCATAGCAGCCTATAAAAAAAACGCCTTGCGGCGTTTTTTCTTCAAACTTTTCTGACCGGAGTCTTTTTTGGTGGTGGCGGATCGTTATCAAGTTCTTCGTCGAAATCAGGGAATGGCCTTCTTGGCACAGGTTTCGGTAATGGACGATCTTCTTCGTCCGGTCTGCGTCTGTAGCCACCGGGTGCCGGTCTGCCCTGAGGCGGGCGGCCCATTCTGCCGGAAGGCGGGCGAAGAGGTGGCAGAACTGAAATATAGATAATTGAAGATTTATATACAATTTCAACTTTGTCTTTAAATGAAAGCGAAACGGAAAACTGATCGTAAGCCTTGAGTTTTCCGCGTAATACCGTGCCAGTTTCAAGGATCACTTCTACCTTGAGATGTCTTTTCCGCGCCTGCGATAAGAACTGATTCTGGACTTGCGATTTATACTGAGACATTCGAATCTCCTGTCAGGCTTTTATTCACAGCTATCTTACATCCTTCCGGGTGAAAAAACAACCGGCATTTTATATTACATGCCTGAGATTGCTTTGGTTTTAGTCTGCAGATACTGGAGCAGTGAGTCGATCTTTTTTGCTTCCTGAGCGGAGTCTTCTGCCAGTTTCTTCATTTCGGCAGCAACGACCGAAAAGGCGCGCCCGGCTTCGCCGACTCGAGCAGCTTCAATTGAAGCATTCAGCGAAAGAAGATTGCTTTTGCGTGCAATTTTAGTGATGACGCGGATTACGTCTTCCATCTGGTTGGTCGAAGCTTCAAGTTCTTTGAGATGGATATTGGTGGCGCGCAGGCGCTCGGTGGTCAGCTTGAGAATCTGAAAAGAAATCTCGGGCACTTCCGCAAGCAGGTTGCGAAAATCATCCTTGGTGATGATCAGAAAACTGGTTTCCTGGATGGTTGCTACCGAAGCCGATCTTGGTTGTTCATCGATGATCGCCATGTCGCCGATGACCATGCCTTTGCCAAGAGAAACCAGCACCGAATCTACCCCGGAACTGTTACGCTTGAGAATGTTAACTTTGCCGCTCTTGATGATGTAAAGGGCGTCACCCTTGTCGCCTTCTTTGAAAACGACATTCTTGGGCGGAATGGTCTGCTCGATGGTGATGGCAGACAAATCGAGAAGCGCTTTGTCCGAAAGGCTCTTGAAAAGGGTTACCTGTCGGAGAAATTGAATTTTATCAAGGTCAGACATTCAAGTTTCCTGTTTCGAAGTCGTGCAATATCGTAGCATCGTTAAAAAACACTGTCAATCAGCATTATCTGTTTGCCGGGCGGCTGCGAAAAAATCACGGCCGGCTGCAATTACTGTATCAGGGTTTCGTTCATTGCACAATGCGTGCCGCAGTCGGGCTGAATGAGGGTGGTTCTTCAGATAGCCGAAAAGATGCACTCGGAAAAGGGGCACGGCTGACGGGCCGTGTTCCATCAGCATGTCAATGAGGTGATGGCGGAAGATCGCAAAACGCAGCCCGGCGGCGGCAAGCTGAGTTCTGCCCAGAAGCTCGGCGAAGAGCCATGGTTTGCCGACACAGCCACGGCCGATCATGAAACCGTCGCATCCGGTGCGCTGATGCAGTTCAACCAGGTGCTCTGCAGTCGAGATATCGCCATTGGCAAAAAATGGAATATTGCCACACAGCTCCTTGAGGCCTTCGAGATGCTGCCATTGAGCGGTCCCGGTATAGCCGGCCTGTCTGGTTCGCGCATGCACGGTAACTGCCTGTGCCCCTGCATCTATAACCGCTCTGGTAAATTCCTTGACGTTTATGGTGCTTTCTGTCCAGCCGATGCGATATTTGGCGGTAACCGGTATTTTGACAGCCGCTGCCACCTTCTGCAGAATCGAGGCCGCCAGCTGGGGAGTCTTCATCAATGCCGAGCCGGCTCCTGTTTTAACAACCTTGGCAACCGGGCACCCCATATTGATGTCGATTATATCGCAGATGCCGAGTTCCTCGATAATTGCTGCCGCTTTGGCCATGGTATCAGGGTCTGAGCCGAACAGTTGCACGGCATAAGGCCGGGCCTGTGCCTGAAACCGAACCATATCGATTGTCTGGCGGCTGCGATAGGTGATGGCCCTGGCGCTGGCCAGCTCTGACACCGTGAACCCTACCCCCATGCGCGAACAGAGCAGTCTGAATGATCCGTCAGTTACGCCGGCCATAGGCGCGAGAACAAGGTTGTTGGGCAGAGCGACTTTGCCGATGCACACGGGTTTGACGATACCGGCAAGGTTGCTGCCGTCAACCGGTTTACGGCAGTTGCCGTCGAAGGTCAGGGCGGGGTTTTCCAGCCAGGCCGGAAACTCCGGATCTTGGCTGTTCATCAGGTTTTTTCTACAAGACTGTCGTTGTAGATAAATGAACAGTTGCGGCCGCGGCCTTTGCATTCGTAGAGTGCCATGTCGGCCTTTTTGATGAGAACGCTCTTGACGCTGGCATGATCGGGGAAAGTAGCCACGCCGAGCGAGATGGTAACCTTGAGAGCCTTTTCCTGGCCGGGGAAATCGAATGCTTCGATGGTTTTGCGCAGGCGTTCGGCTACGAGATGGGCACCTTTGGCATCGGTTTCCGGCAGGATGATGGCGAATTCCTCGCCGCCGTAACGTGCCGGAATGTCAACGGTTTCACGAACGGTCTGTTTGGTGAGCTTGGCAACTTCGATGAGAACGACGTCACCCTGCTGATGACCGTAAGTATCGTTGAATTTTTTGAAATGGTCGATGTCGAAAATAATCAGCGAGCAGGCGGTATGATAGCGCTTGGCTCTGACCATTTCTTCTTCAAGGCGGGCCTGGAAATATCTGTGAATGAACAGTTTGGTAAGGCCATCAGTGATCGCCAGTTCGTAAAGTCGGGCATGTTCGACGGCCATGGCTGCCTGCTGAGCCAGAGCCTCGAGCAGGCGCTGGTCTTCTTCGGTGAATGGTTCGCTGTTAACCTTGTTTACCCCGTTGATTACGCCGGTGACGCGGTCTTTGATTTTGAGAGGAACCGAAATGAGGTTAGTGATAGATCTTTCGAATTCATGATTGTTGTCAAAGCTTTTGAAGAGAGGATCTTTGTGTCCCTCGTTGACGATAATACTGTTGCCTGTTTTCAGAACCGTTCCGGCAACGCCTTCACCGGAGCGGATTTTGACGGTCGAATGAGGCTGTGAGGCTTCCTGGCCGTCTTTGATGCCGAAAACTATTTTGGTTTCAAGCTCGTCTGATCCCATGCCGGTTTGCAGCATGATCGAGCATCGCTCGGCTCTGATGGCTTTGCCGGCCATTTCCAGAATCTGCTTGATCAGCTTGTCGGTATCGCTTTGAAAGTTCATTGCCTGACTTGCTTTGAACAGTGTTTCGATCTCAAAAATTTTGCGGTCAAGAGCTTTGTTATTTGCTTCGAGTGCATCGAGCATTTCGTTGAACCGATGCGCCAGAGTGCCAATCTCATCTTCTGAAGCGGCCTTTATGCGGTAACTCAGGTTGCCGCCTTCGATGACCTGGGTGCCTTCGATCAGGTTATCGAGACCTTTGGTGATGAATTTCGCCAGGACCACCGAAAGAATAATACCTGCCAGAAGGCCAACCATGGCGATCAGAATGATATGCTGCCGGCTCACCGATTTGGCTTCGGTAAGGCGATCAAAGCCGAAACGCAGTATGACAGTGCCGAACCTCGAGGTTCCAACCTTGATTGGCGCTACATAATCGACATATGTACCGTCATTACCTTGAATTCGCGTCGGCGCTTCAATGTTGTCGATGCGGTTACGCATCTTTTCGTCGATGATCTGACCGAGAAGGCTTTCAGAATCGCCGCGGAGACGGTGTGCCAGATAGCGCCCGTCGATGTCGAGAATCGATATCTCATGAATATCCTGGCCGCCGGCGATGATGCGCTCTGTGTATGGAACCAGCGCATCGTAAGACTGGCTGATTATCGGATCCTGGCAGGCGATCGCCAGCGTCGAAGACAGGAGCAGGCCTGACTGATCCATGGAGCCGGTCAGCAATGATTCTTCACGAAATGAAGTGTTTATCGAATTAAGCAGAATGATAAGCCCTACGAGAAGGGCTATTCCACTGATAAACTTCAGTTTTATCGAGAATCGATTTGCTGATTCTGATTTTTTCACAGGGCTCGTCCGCGTGGTCGTTATTTTTGGTTCTGATGCTGTTCGAGAAGAGTCTGGACTTTTTCGATGTAGTCGTAGTCTTTGTTGTCGACCGGTACAAATCCCTGGACATCAGTCAGTTCCTGGAGAATGACTTTGCCTTCGGGAGTTTTCGTGTTCAGGTCAAGAAGTGCCTGTTTGATTTTTTCGATAAGATCTGGTGGCAGGCTTTTTCGCACTACGATCGGCTCGTTCGATATATCCTGAGTGGTGGCGAGAATCGTCAGTTCATCGACTTTGCTCTTGTCTTTCAGGGTGTCGCGGGCATCGTCATAACAGGCCCCGGCGTCATATTTGCCGAGCAGAATGTTCAGAACGACCGCATCGTGTTTGCCGAGAAAAGCGGCTTCGGCAAAATCCTTATCGGGGTTCACTCCGGCTTCGAGCAGCAGCGATTTGGGGAAAGTATAACCTGAGGCCGAATCTTTTTCGACCCAGGCAAACTTTTTGTCCTTGAGATCTTTGAGGCTCTTGATGCCGCTGTCCTGACGGGCGATAATGATGCCGCGATACGAGGTTGTACCAAAGCGGATTGGCTTGACCAGAAGTTGAATTTCCGGATTTTTGCGGGCTTCGACTGAAGTCATGGTTGCCAGCCAGGCGATGTCTATCTCACCTTTGACGAGCAGGTTCATGATGCCGGCGTAATCAGAGGCCGTCTGCAGTCTGGTCTGCTTTACCCCGAGCTTTTGCGTCAGATATTCGAGAAATTTGTTGTGCTTCTGCACCATCGCAGAGGAGTTGGTGAAAGGTATACGCCCGAGCTTCAGGATGGTGTTGCTATAGGGTGAAGCCGTTTCGCCACCGGCAGGTTTGTCGCTGGCAGCAGGAGTTCCGGTTGGCTGATCAGCTGGCTTTTTTACGGTTGAATCACCACCACCGCAACCAAGCGTCATGGCAGTAATAAGTACAATCAGAAAAATAAAACCGGCAAAGTTTTTCCCCATCAGAATTTCTCCCGTGTTCAGAACTGTTCGCTTATGTATACCATAAATCTTTTTTCTTTAGCTATTGTTTTGTTATTGGCAGATCCAGTTTGAATTCAATCAATTTTGGAGCAGCGGTGGTGATGATTTCGAGTTCGCTGAAATCTTCAAGAAACTTCAGGTTTGAAACGGGAGGGATGCCCTTGTCGCGCAGCAGCGGCGACTGCAGAAATCTTTGCAGCTGGTTGTTGAAATCGGCAAATTTTACTTTCCAGAGACGCTTCAGGTCTTTGACGATTTTGGCACCTTTGGCCTTGCCTGCCTTGACATTAAGAATGTGGGAAATTTCGTCAACGAGATTCTTGCGCCCGGTAGCAAGAACGAGAAAATTCTCGGCCAGGCCGGCATATACCGAAATCTGCGGAAACATGAAATAGCTGAGCTTGACCAGCGAGATTTTGTTGTCTTCCATGACCTGGGTGAAAATGCCGGTCTGCATGCACAGTGTTTTCAGCTTTTCGAGGTTGCCGCGCAGTTTGTCTATTTCTGGAACCGGAGCTGCGAATCTGACATCGGGAAGCCCGCCATCGCCGGTCGGGTCGAGGTTTACGTAGAGAATGCTTTCGCGGGCAGTATTGGCAAGCAGGTCTTTTTCGAAGTCCAGGCCAGCTGAAGCAACCATCTGCAGAACCGCTTCCGATTGCGGCACAGCTTTAATGTTTTTCATGGCTTCGCCGGGATCTTCGATCGGATGCGTCTGGGCGAAAAACATCAGTGAGTTCTCGTTGATGAAGTCGCCGATGGTCAGGTTGTGCTCAATATTGCTGCTGCCAAGATTGCCGGCATTCGAAACCACATTGAAGCGCCCGAAGAAGCCATTGGCGGAAATGACTGCCGCCCCTACCAGGTAATCGGAAGCCTGCAGAAGCGGCAATACCTGGTTTTCCATGCGGTAAAGCTGCTGTGGTTGCAGTTTGCCTGCCGCTTTCGGGTGTTTGATAATCTGGTTGACGATTTCCTGCATATTGCTGCTTTCGCAGGCAACTTTAATGATGATAGCTTCTGAAGCAGGTTTGCATTCGGCAACCAGCCTGGCAAAATTGTCGGCGTAACCGTTGAGAAGCTCGTCGGTATGATCCAGTTGACCGGTCGTCAGGCTTGTGGCCGGCATCGGTTTGAGAAAATCAGGAGTTGCAATGGCCTCAGCGTCAAAAACCGAGGCTGCCTTGAAAACAGTTGAATTCGCCGGCCAGTCTTTGTTAATGGCACGACCGAGCCGGCGCAGGGCTTCGTATGGGTAATTGCCGGGTTCTGCAAGGAAACCGCCGAGACGTTCGAGTTGAAAGGCGACAACCACCGGTTTTTCTTCTTTAGATTGACCCGCAGCCGCCAGGCAGACAGTGTAAAGCAATGAAAATGCAAGAAGCAGCATGGTTTTTTTCAGCATCTTTGGCGTTCTCCCGTTGAAACAATCTATATGCGCATTCTAGCATTGTCGCTGCGAATTCTCAACCAGGTCGAAAAGATTCGGCCAGCCGTCTGAGTCAGGGCAAACGCTCACTTTATTCCCATGTAATGAGGCTTACAGGCATGGCAGGCGATTGCATAAGCGATGCTTATCGAGCACTCCATAATCCCCTGCAAGCGATGCCGCTAAGACCGGACGTTTTGCCTGGAGGGCAAAACGCGGGCGATTGTCGCAGGATGCGACTTAGAGCCCGTGTTCCGGTCGTGCGTGCAGAGCAAGCAGATGGGATTATGAGAGTGCGAAAATCGCAGAGCGTTGCAACGACTGACATGCCGTAATACGCGGTCTAGAAAGAAAAGGTTCCAGTTTGCCCTGCCGTCTGAGTGGAATCATTGCCAAACGTTTCAGACTGAATTAGAATGTAAGAATAACCTGTTTTTAATGACCGGGGTATAGAACAGGTTATTTATAATGCTTTTCATTATTTCAGAGAAAAACAGATGTTTGAATTAATTTCTCGCGACTCCAACGCCAGGCCGACCGGCCGACGCGGTTTTGTGCTTTATATAGTCATGGCGGTGCTGTTTGCTCTGGCTATCATGGCCTTTGCTCTGAATACCTTCAAACAGGGTACGGTCACCCAGCTGGCTCGAAACGTTGACCAGAACAGACTGGCTATTCTTGCTCAGTCTGCCAATGCCGAAGTAGTGGCGATGATTCGCAGCCAGGTGAACGGAGACAGCAGCAGCCAGATTTTTTCCAGCTTTCGGCAAATTTTTCCCGGCAGCAGCCCGGGGGCGACTCTGAACTCAGATATCATTCTCTTTTCCGATTTCGAACCGCAGCAGACGCTTCAGATGGCTCAGTCAGCCGGCTATCCGTTAAAAATTAAGAGCAAAGCTGTTCTTAAAATCTACCGCAAGTGTGAATACAATTCGGTATCGGCTTACAACGGTTACCTCGATGTCTTTTCGCAGGCGCATCTCGACCGCAAGGATGAAAACATTATCGAGGTGCACGAACGCCGCGATGTAAGACTGGTTGACCTGCGCCACAATCTTGATAAGTATGTTCTTTTTGTCAAGAATTATTCGCCTGATTACAACAATGCCACCAGACGCATTATCGTTCAGGGCATTACCCCCTATGGCCCGCATATGTCGAGGGTGTATCTCGGCAATGACAACTACCCCGCATGCCTCGATTCCCAGAAGAACATCTGGCTTGACCTGAATTATGCCGAACAGAAAAACGCCCCAGGCTTTGCGGCTCTTTTCAATTTTGCCAAATTGACCGATTTTCCGGGCAGCGATGCTTCCGATACCTTGTTCATGCGTGCTTCTCTGCCGTTCAAAGACCTGAAGGATGCCGAGAACAACTCTCTTATCGATAACTATGGCGGCGCTTTTGTCGATGTTCCGGCTGTCAAAAAGGTTTACGAAAAGTTCGTCAACGATGCGGCAGATGGTTGCAACGGCCAGGTGACTGCGCACAAAATTGGTAATGATCTTAAAACAAAGTGTTCTCAAGCTATGCCGAAGTCAAACAGCAATGCTGCCAGTTATCAGATATGCCAGGATTACGTCAATAAATCGAATGGCACGAACTATGCCAAATGTTCAGGCTTTCAAAAGATTCTTCAGACCTGCATGGCCGAATGGAAGCTGCATTATGGCTATCTTGACGCTGCGGGGGTCTGGCAGGTAGAAAAGGCCGAGCGCCCGGCCCTGCCGCCGCCGGTTCCCTGGGTTACCGCTCTTGCCTTCAAGGGCCTGACCTATGCTGCCGATGAAAACGGCAAAAAAGGGCCATACTTTTATGCCTGGCTGAATCAGCTCCCGGATAAAGCCGGCGACCCGGCTGGCAAAACATACAACCCTGAAAGGCTGCGGGTCGGCAAAATGCTGAAGCTCTTTGGCGACAAAGACGATACGCCGGTCGTTGTCGAGGGGCCTGTCTATCTGAGATTTTTCAAGATCGCATTTTTAGATACCTTTGAGAAAGAAATCACCTTTTTCGATCAGCAGAAGAAGGTTACCCCTGAACCGGTTCCAATCGGATTCATCCGCCCCTTAATGGATCCAGGAACCTTTCAGAATCTGATACTGGCCAACAACTTTTCGCCGACCGCATATTTCGCCGACACCATGATGATGAGCCGTTCAATCGATAATGTTTCGGTAAATGCTCTGCTCGGCGATTCTCTTGAGTTCTATGATGGCGAAGGCAAGCTGGTAACCATCAATCCGCTGACCGCCGACCGACCGACTTTTCCATTTCCACGTCAGAGACCATCGGCTGAGCCGGTAAAGGCCAAAAATTTCGGGCGTCTGATCGACTTCAAAACTGTCAGCTACAATTATTCATCACCCGAAGAATTTCTTGCAGAAAGAACATCCGGAAGCGGCACCAGTAAAAAAATGTTCATCGATGGCGTTATGTATATTGAGGCTGGCGACCTTAATCTTTCGGATGTCACCAGTTTCCAGGGTAAAGGCATGATTTTTCTCGGTCGTGGCAACTGTCTTATTGGTGACCTGAAAAGAGCCCGAGGTGAGTATTCCGGCGATTCGTTACGCATCTACCTGCGCCATGGTGATTTTCTTCTGAAAAAATCTGAAACCACAGAAATCGAGGCCTCGCTGGCGGCATTTTCCTACCCGGCTGGTTCGGCAGATCCTTCTGAACAGGGCAGTCTGATCTTTAACGGTCAGGAAAGGGTCACGATTGTCGGCAACCTGCTCGTCGATTACCTCTACACCCTTGAAAAGGGTGATAACAGCCTGAAGCTTGACGATGACTGCTATCTCAAGATTCGCCACGATCCGCTAATTTATGAAGGGGCCTCAGACCTTGGCGATGGCCCGATGGACCCGTTTCACATCAGCATCGGGTCTGTTAAGACTCTCTATTCATTGAACTCAGGAGGTAAAACCTTCTGATGGATCAGACACGCTGGCTGATAGTTTTCTCGGTGATTGTCTGTATGTCGGTTTCACTGGCACTGCTGCAGAAATTTGCGCTCCCGGCCCCTGTAGCAATTGTTGCCAGCGAGCCGGTCGCTTCTTCTGAAGATTCGGTTTCAGTAGCGGCCTCACCCCAGTCTGGCAAAAATAGCGTCGTTGCGGTTACTCCTGCTAAAATAAAATATCCGGCACCGCCGGCCCATATTTTTGCCGTCAGCAATGAGGTTGAAATCTCTCAGGAGGCCAAAACATTCGCCGACAGGGGGAAGATCAGCCCATGAAGAGTCGGGGTCTGAGTTTTGTCGAAATCATGATCGCGGTGCTGGTAGTAACCGCATGCGCGACACCTATACTCTATGTCGTGAGTTCATCGCGCACTGAAACTTCCCGTGCCATCAACTACCTGCGGGCCATGGAACTTGCCAACGAGGTGATCGAATGGGCCGGTGCTGCCGAGTTTGCCGCGATCGATGAAGCGTCGCTTTCGGCTTTCTGCGGTTCGATATCTGAAGAAGCTTCCGGGGGGCTGAAGACTGTAAAGATTGCGGCCACTGACCCGGAAAACCCCACCTGGAAAGCCGATGACCTGATGTCGGACGATCTGCAGTATTCTGATCAGTACAACACCGGTTTTTTCTTTCGAGAAGTTGAAATATCTGAGGTTAACGAATCGTATCTGCAGAGCAATCTGCTGAAAAAGCTGACGGTCAGAGTTAAATGGAACGAAGCCGAGCGCCCGGCCAACCTTAATCTGTCAGATCGAACCCGCCAGGTTGAACTTTCAGTGCTGCTTCTCAACGAAAAGAATCTGCAACTATGAAAATGCCTTTGATAATGATAAAACAACCTTTTTTCGGGGCTTTTAAAGAGCGCCGGGCTTTTACCTTCGTTGAAATGACTGTAAGCATCGGCATCGCCCTCGTGGTGTTTCTCATGATTTATCGGTTTCTTTCGAATACCCGCCATCATTACATGTATGGAACCGTAAACCTGCAGAACCTGCAGGAAGCCCGGCTGGCCCTCAATTATCTGCGTCGTGACTTTTCCTGTGCCTGCCCACGCATCGAAGATCCTGATATTGCCGGTTATGTTACTCTGCAGAAAGTTCGCAAGCAGGTATTCGTCACTTCTTCATGGCCTTCCGACACAGAAGGTGACCTGATCCAGATTCATCCGCAGGGTCTGCTGTTTTATAAGTTCGTATTTGCTGCTAAATCGGTTAAGCCAGTAGTAGAACAGGTCGCATATGAATTTGACCCGGTTGAAAAGGTTCTCATTCGCAGATCAGCCGGTGACAGGGTTCAGAAATTTTCCGGTTTTGAAGCGGTTGAGTTTAAGCTCTATGCTCATCAGCTGAACCCCAGGGTGCCGGTTCTCTGGGTCAGGTTCAAAGTGCATGAGGGCGAAAATATTTACGGCAAAGACAGCATTGGCAAGGCCCTGGAATTGACAACTTCGATCACCAGCCATTTTATAACCAGTTCGATCAACAATAAATATTGGCGCTATGAAACCGGGCACGAAAAATTGTAGAATGTACTGCAACAAAAAATGCAGATTGAACGTAAGCTAGTTAGAAAGTATTCATCAGGAGGAATTTATGAAAAAATTGAACTCAATCATCGCGGCTCTGTTGTGTTTTATGATGGTCTTTAACCCGGTGATTTATCAGGCAGCTCTTTGGGCTGAAGACACGGCGACTGCAACTGCAAAACCTGAAGAAATGAAAGAATCTGAAAAGAGCGCCGACGAAGCATCCGTAAAGACTGATGATGCTTACCAGCAGCTCCTGAATACCAAAGAAGGCAAAACAAAATGGTATATGAGCAGCGGCACCAAGAGCAAGATTCGTGAAGCCAATACCAATCTGGGTAACGCCAGAACTCAGGTTGGCGATGTAAAAAGTGATGTTAAAGATGTAAAAGGTGAAATAAAAGGTATTGGTGAAACCGTTAAGGGTGATGACAATACTTTTGATAAAATGACCAAGGTCGCTGCCGGCATTCAGAAAGCATTGATCAAAACCGGTCAGCTGCTGCAGAAAATCGGTCAGCTTCTCAAAACCGTAGGCCAGGCTCTGCAGGCTATTGGTAAAATTCTGTCAGCCATCCCCTGGACAGCAGCCATCGGCCAGGCTCTTGAAAAAGTCGGTGCCGTTCTTGTTAAGGTTGGTACCGCTCTCGATTACGTCGGCAAAGCAATTGAAAAAGTTGGCCAGACTGCCGCAAATTCCGACCTGAAGTTCGGTGACATGCTCAGCACCATTTCCCAGGCAGCCAAAGATGGCTGGAAACAGGGCGAAAAGGATGCCGATGCCTACAGCCAGAAGCTCGATGCCGAAGCTGCCAAGTCAGACACCTCAAAAGACCTCGAAGATGCTTCAGATTCAACCGAATCTGGCAACGAAGACGGTTCTGATGAAGTGAACGACGTTCCTCAGGAAGGCGTATCAGACATCTGATCTTTTCAAAGTTTGTCAGATAGTAACAGCCGGGGCGGTTTCCGCCCCGGCTGTTACATTACAGGTTAATAAAAGGGCGAATTGTTCCGATTATGGTTGCTGATGGAGGATAACCATGCTCAGAAAAATTCTGGCCCTGATCGCTGCTCTAGTCCTTTTGATAAGCTATCTGCCATATTCATACGGCGGAGACCCTGGAACCACCGGGGCTATCGTCAGAGACCGAGAGCGATACTACCACCGTCTCAAGGATATGCGGGCCAAAGATCCGCAGAATGCCGAATTGAGCTACAGGATCGGCAATCTGTATTACAGCATGCAGATGGAAGACGAGGCAATCAAGGAGTATCGTCGTACTCTGAAGGTGAACCCCGAACATGAATACGCCAAATGGTTTCTCAGCAAGGTTCTGGTCAGTAAAGGCTATTTTGAAGAAGCGTTCTGGCTTGTCAGAGAGTTGATTGACAAGCACCGTGAAAATCCGGACCTCTACGCTTCTGCCGGCGAGATTCTGTTGAAAATGGACCAGACAGATGCCGCCCGCGAATACTTCAACCGCTTCGATGAACTCAAATATGCTGAAAAAGATGGGGCAAAACCGATCAAAACCCTGTCGCAGCCAACTGCCGGCCAATGGAAACAGTTCTTCTACTGAGTGAAAAATTTATCCTGGCAACGACTGCTGCGTCGCCCTGCTCGCGAAGGTCAGGGATGGCCAGGTGTCGGCGAGTCGCCGGAGTGCGAACGAACCGACCGGCGACAAGTTTGAAAAATGTCATTGCGGGGAGTGAAACGACGAAGCAATCGCATGCTAAAAGAGTGGGTTTGGGTGAGGGTTTGGAGTTATTCTGTTTTCAGGATGATTTTTTTATAAGCTCGATCTGCAGGCGGCTTTCGGCGGTATAGACAGCCTTGAAGGTTTCGCTGGTGAATTTTTCGAGATAGTTGTTCAGTTCAAGATCAGAGCCGAAATCTCGATAAATCGAGGCAAGCAGTTCGCCTGCAGCGGCCTGGCGCTGGCGGGCGTAATTCTGTTCCATTGCCAGGTCTATCTGTTCCATTTTTTGCTTCAGCTCTTTTAACAGCGTCTGCAGATTTTCTGCAATCAGCTTTTCGGCTGCCAGCGAGCTGTTGAGCAGTTCGACCCGCTCATTTTTTTCATTGTCTGCAGGCAGCGGTGTCTGCTGCAATTTTCTTTCGATGGCGGAAATGTTGGCGATAGTGGCGGCAATCCGGGTTTTCAATTCGCCAGATGCTGAATCTATCTGTGCCATCAGGCTTTTCAGTCTGGCTTCCGGGCTGGTTGTTCCCGGCCGGAATCTGTCAAAAAGTTCTTTAAAAACCATCGTGCTTACCTCATTTCCTGAGTTTTCTCGCGCTGGTAAGCTGCTCTGACTTCGTCGACCCATTCTTCGCCGAAAATATTGGCCAGCAACGGAGCAAAACTCAGCAGCAGAGGTGGGGGATCGTCGCACGAACGGCAGAAATCAGGAAAATGGCAGTTTACAAGCCAGCCAGAGGCTGTCTTTTTAATAATCAACGGAAAAAGTGAGCACCAGAGAGGCTTGACGCTCAGCAGCGGCAGTTGGTTGTCGAGGCTGTAGCGATGCAGGGAGCAGAGAATTATGCCATTTTCATCGGTAAACGACAGAGGGCAGGGGGTATTGGCGGCTACTTCGACGATATGATTGCCGCCCTTGTATTTTTCGCTGATGCTGCCACGCAGCAGCTGCAGGTTCTGTTTTGTGAGCATGGGTGCAATCAGATCGAGATGTCTGCTGATGCATTCTTCTTCTTCTTCGCTGATTGGTGCGCCCAGATCACCATATTTACAGCAGACGCCAAGGCATTTATCGAGATCGCAGCCAAAGCGGCTCTGCCAGACCTCATCTGATATGAGCACGTTACCGATTTCCCGCACAATATAACCACCTGAAGAAAATTTTATCTGGATGTCGTTAATATATTATACTATGAAGTCGATAAAGTGACGCGATGATAAATGTAGATTATGCTCTGATTGCCGGATTCGTTATTCTGTTTCTCATAGTGGCCTTCCGGATAGTTGTCGGCCGCCGTGTAAAAACAGAGGATACCGTCACACCTGGAATTAGAGCCCCCAGAAAAGTCACGGTTTCTGAAGACAGAGTTGATGCCCCCCCGGCTGATCCTCACGTTGAGAAAGTTCCTGAAAAGAGAAGCGAATCTGAAGAACCACCCCCAGTGGTAAAAAAGAAAGCCGTTCAGGAAACGCCGGCACCCGTTCACGAAGAAATCACCGATCCGATCAGCCTGATTCGAACCTTTACAGCACCGGTCGAAAAACGCGTGGCTGCCATACGTGAAGCGGGGAAAAATCAGCTGGTCGATGCTGTACCCGCGTTGATCGAAGCTCTTTACGAACCCGACCAGACTATTTCTCTGGCAGCAACCGAAAGTCTTGGTATGATCGGCGATCCTAGAGCCATCGACCCGCTGCTGGAAGTTTCCCGGCGCTCGGATGCCGCATTGATGAAATCCATCGGTGCCGGTGCACCGGAAAAAACTCCTGCATCTGATGTAGAAGTTACGAACGAAGAAGGCGTCGATGCCAATCCTTATAAATTTAAGGAGATGGTGGTTTTCAAGATCGACCAGCTGCCGGTTGAATATTTTCAGCCTGATGGAACCCCGCTGCCGCGCAAGGAACTGGTAGTCAGAGGTCTGAAGGATAACAGCCAGCAGATGCGGCAGATGGCCGCAAAAGCTGCGATCGGTCTCGACAGTGAAGATGTTGTCGAACCGCTGATTGAAGCTCTTACCAATCCATTTGAAGTTGAATCGGTTCGCTTTATGGCCGCCGAAGCGCTTGGCGGCATGCAGAATGAAAAATCGGTCGACTCGCTTCTTCTGGCCCTTAAAGATGATAATGTCGCGGTGCGCTATTCGGCAGCAGCTGCTTTGAGCGGTCGAAAGGACGAGATCGTCGTCAGGGCGCTGATCGATGCCACCCGTGACCGCGACAAATTCGTGCGGGCCTCGGTAGCTTACGCTCTGGGAACCACTGGCGAATCGCAGGCCCTGAAGGCATTGCTGGCCTGCGCAGCTGATGAGAATGAAGTCGTAAGATTTTCCGCTGCCAAAGCTATTTCGGGGTTTGCCCCAGAAGCAGTTTTTGCGGGGATCAAAGACCTCACCGGTCTGAGTGATAAAGAGAAGGCACTGGTTAAGGTTGAAGTTCTTGGCCATATAAAAGATCCGCGGGCTCTCTCAGCCTTGCGTGAACTTTTGAAGAGCCCGGATTCCGAGATTGCCTACAAGGCTTCGCTTTCGCTCATGGGGCATGACAACCCCGATCTCCTTGAAGAGTTGATCGAGGCTTCCAAGCGACTCGATGAAGAGCTGTTCATGCTTGCCCGGCAGAACATGAAGAACTTCGTTTCTGAGCCGGCTGCTAAACCAGGCGCTGATGAGGGTGCCAGACCGCTTTCTGATGTCAGGAATCTGCCGCCCAGTCTTGAAAAGCTGCGAAAAAGCCTGCTTGACCCAAGTCCGAATATTCGCGGCAGCGCTGCCAATACTCTGGGCGATTTCCAGACGCAGGAAGCTCTGCAGTTGCTGATTGCCGCCGCCAAAGACGACAATGAATTCGTCAGATCGTCAGCAGTGAATTCTCTCGGCAGGGTCGGCATGCCTGACGCCTTTGCCGTGGTGATCAAATACGAGAAGGATTCTTCTGAAGAAGTAAGATATGCGGTGGTAAAGGCTCTTTCTGCCTGCAGCCTCGACAGTGGCAAAGAGTGTCTGGCAAGAATTGCCAAGAACGACCGGAGCAAGAATGTAAAAAGGGCCGCCCGTCTGACCCTCGAAAAGATGAATTCCTGAAGGTATTGCCTTAGCATTTGCAGTAAAGGAGCAGAAATGACCGATAACGAATTCAGCGAACTTGTCGAAAAAGTCTACAAATTTCACACCAAACGCGCTCCCGGAATTCCGATCGGTGTCGAGATGGTTCTTCTGGCAAAGGAGAAACTCGGCGATGTGAAAAAACTTGGGGCAGTTGCAGAAACCCAGGTTTGCCTTTCTGATGCCATTCAGTTTCTCACCGGCTGCACCATCGGAAACAAGTATCTGATCATGCGCGACCAGATCGGCCGTTATGCCCTTACCCTCTATGATCGCTCGAATGGTCGCGGAATCAGGGTGTTTGTCGATATGAAAAAAATAGACCCTGATAAGATGCCCGAAACCCATAAATTTTTCCTGAGACAGCGCGCACCGGAAGTTGAAGCAGATGATGCGGCAAGAAAAGCCTCGGCAAAAAGGATTGTCGATGAGTTCATGGCTAGCGGTCGCAACATTTTCGGCTGGCAGTATATTCGCATGAAAGAATACGGCAAAGACCAGGTCAACCCGGTTAAAATCTGCCCGAACTGTGGCGAGTCGTTTATTTATAGCGACAAGGAAACGAAAACCTGCATGGTTTGCTCGCGTCAGCTAGATTACTACGCTTCAGAACAATAGAGAAAAAAAGCCCGGCTTTTTGCCGGGCTTTTTTTTTCATTTCAATCGTCATCGGGGCGCAGAATTGCCATGAAAGCTTTCTGGGGAATTTCAACATTTCCCACCATTTTCATGCGCTTCTTGCCCTCTTTTTGCTTCTCGAGGAGCTTGCGCTTGCGGGTTATGTCGCCGCCATAACATTTGGCGGTTACATCCTTGCGGACTGCGGCGATGTTTTCGCGGGCAATTATTTTGGCGCCGATCGCTGCCTGAAGAGGTATCTGGAATTGATGCCGCGGGATCAGAGTGCGAAGTTTGGAAATGACTGCCCGGCCACGGTATTCAGCCCGATCGCGGTGGCAAAGAAATGAAAGAGCATCAACCCGATCACCGTTTACGAGAATGTCAACACGTGAGATGTCGGCGGCGCGGTTGCCGATATGCTCGTAATCAAGCGAGGCATAACCTCTGGTTCTGCTTTTCAGCTTGTCATAGAAGTCGACGATGATTTCTGACAGCGGCAGATCGAAAGAAAGTGAAACGCGGGATTCAGAAATGAATTCCATGTTTTTCATGACGCCGCGGCGATCCTGAGCGAGTTCCATAATGGTGCCGATGTAATCTTTGGGCAGGAAAATCGTTGCATGGACGAATGGTTCGCGAATTTCTTCAAGCTGGTTGTAATCGGGCAGTTTGGCGGGTGAATCGATTTCATACGCGGTGCCGTCTTTCAAAACCACTTCGTAAATAACGTTCGGCGCAGTGGTTACCAGATCCAGGTCATATTCGCGCTCCAGTCTTTCCTGGATGATTTCCATGTGCAGCAGGCCAAGAAATCCGCATCTGAAGCCAAAACCAAGCGCCAGAGAATTTTCTGGGAAAAAAGAAAGGCTGCTGTCATTGAGAGTCAGCTTTTCGAGAGCGTTGCGGAGATCGTTGAAAGCATTGGTTTCAACGGGGTATAGGCCGCAGAATACCATCTGTTTGGCTTTCTGAAAGCCAGGAATCGCTTTGACCGCAGGAGCTTTTTCCAATACAACGGTGTCGCCGATGTTTACATGCCCCATTTCCTTGATGGTCGCATGGAAAAAGCCGACCTGACCGGTGGCCAGTTCATTCACCACAACTGGTTTCGGAGTGAAGACACCGGTTTCGATAATTTCAAAGCAGGCATCGGTGGCCATGAACTTGATGCGGT
Source organism: uncultured bacterium (assembly GCA_964474705.1). Classification (GTDB taxonomy): domain Bacteria; phylum Muiribacteriota; class Ozemobacteria; order Ozemobacterales; family Ozemobacteraceae; genus Rifleibacterium. Next base: position 56,425 of record CAYYUI010000001.1, on the reverse strand, counting down.
CTCTGGCCTTCAGTGAACCGTCGACAATTCGGCAATAAACGATTACGCCCTTGTATGAGTCGTAATTGGCGTCGAATACCAGAGCTCTCAGGGTCTGTTTCGGTTCACCTGTGGGGGCGGGAATCCGATCGATGACGGCTTCGAGCAGTTCGGGAACCCCGCGGCCTTCTTTGGCCGAAACCAGAAGGGCTTCGGAACAGTCGATTCCGATGAGGTTTTCGATTTCTTCTTTGACCTTGTCGGGGTCTGCGGCCGGCAGGTCGATCTTGTTGATGACCGGAATAATCTCGAGATTATGATTGATTGCCAGGGCTGCATTGGCCATGGTCTGGGCTTCGACACCCTGACTGGCGTCGACGACGAGCAGAGCGCCTTCGCAGGCAGCGATCGAACGCGAAACTTCATACGAGAAATCGACGTGGCCTGGAGTGTCGATGAGGTTGAAGCAATATTCCTCACCGCTTCTGCTGCTGGTATAAAGCATGCGCACCGCCTGAGCCTTGATGGTGATGCCGCGCTCGCGTTCCAGTTCCATTGAGTCGAGCAGCTGGTCTTTCATTTCGCGCTTGCTGACCGTCGAGGTGATTTCGATAAGGCGATCGGCAAGAGTCGATTTTCCATGGTCGATATGAGCGATGATGCAGAAGTTCCGTATTTTATTCAGTGACAAAAGCTTACTCCTGGGTGGATGTAAAGATAAATCTGGTAAGCAGAATCTTAAGAATCCAGACGATAATCAGACCAGCTATGACAGCCATGATGCCAAAAACTATCGAAGCAATCAAGCCCTGATTTGCGGCCCAGAAAATAGCATCAAGTTTTTGCGGGATATTGGCGTCGTCAGGATTGTATTTGAGAACCCGACGGTAGAATTCTTCGGCTTTGAAAAAGTCGCGGTCATTGAAAGACTTGTTGCCAAAGTAATAGAGGGCATTGATCATCAGATCGCGGGCCTGCTCGTTGTTTGGCTGCAGATAGAGCACGCGTTCGATACGGGTCATGGCGTTAACCCAGTCGTCTTTGAGAGCAAGCTGTTTGGCTTCGCGCAGCGTGAGAGTAACCTGCCCGGGCTGGAAAAAATGAATGCGGCTGTTGCCCTGGTCAGCGACTATCAGTGTTTCATCGCGGTTGAGCACCAGTCCTCGTGGCATGAGCAGTCGTCCGGGTGCTGAACCGCGACGGCCATGGTGCTCGAAAAACTTGCCATCGGAAGTAATCTCGACAATGCGGTGATTCAGCGAGTCGGTAATCAGAAGATGATCGTCAAGACTTCTATTGATGTATGACGGCCCGTTCATCATACCTTTGTCGCTGCCCTTCGTGCTGCCGTAACGCCAGATGATTTTGCCTTCTTTGGGTTCCCAGCAGACGATCTGATTGTAGGTCGGGTATGAAACCACGAGATTGCCGTCGTTGAGCCAGTGAACCCCTCGCGGTGCTACGGCGTTGAAAGCGCCTTTTTTGGTTTCTTCCTGGTAAACCAGCTCCTTCAGACATTTGCCGGTCTCATCCATGATCTGAACACGCTTGTTGCGGCCTTCGGCAACTGCGATTCGCCCGTCATGGCTGAGATCGATGTCGAGTGGCTGAAACAGCTCACCCTGACCACGGCCGGAACGACCCAGAGTGCCGGTCACCTTGCCCGAGGCAAGGTCGACCATGGCGATCAGGTCGCTTTCCATGAAAGTGACGTAGACCTGCCCCTTGCCGTTTAACGCAAGACCGGTCGGTCTGGGAAAATACCTCTGAACTTCATCGAGAAATTTTCTGGTTGCTTCGAGTGAAACGCTGCTGGTTGCAGATCTTGGCGGCAGGAGCATCTTGGGAGTGTTCTGCTTTTTGCCGTCTGCTCTGATTGGCTCAGACGCTACCAGCTGCGGAATCGCCCTGATGAAATCGCCTTCGGGCGACAGAAGCTGCAGACGATTGTTGCGCTGGTCAGCTACCAGAATCTGGCCATCAGGAAGAAGCAGCAGGTCTTCGGGAGCGTTGAATTCGAGCGGCCCTTTACCTTCGTAACCTTTTACGGAAAAAACCGAAAGATCGAGCGCCGCCTCTGCCTGAAAACAGGCTGTCGCAATCAGAAACAGCGTAACAAGAAGCTTTTTCAATTATTACTCTCCTCGATGCGGTTGAACGTCAGGTAACGATCTTTGCTGAGTCGTTCTTCCCTTTTACTGTCGCTGGCAATGATGATGCGATACGCTTCGACACTGTAACCATGCACGCCCGGATGCAGAATCTTCGTTTCGCCCTTTTTCAAGGCTCGATTATTGTTTTTTACAGTCTGAAATGGATGTTTGACTTCATTTCTAGTTTCGAGAAGCACCGAGCTGAAAGGCTTCTTTTCAGCGTAGATAGCGACATCGACACAGCCGTTACCGGCCTTGCTCGTAATCAGAATGGGAATATCGAGAGCGTTGGTGAATCTGAAGTCTTTAGAACCCCATGAAACTGCGGCATCGAGGCCGCGGTCAGCATACTCGATACCATCATAGATTGAATGATTGTGACGTTCATCGATTTTCATGCCGCTCAGTAGCGCAACCCGGTAAAGGGTGGTGCTGACCTGACAGATGCCACCGCCAAGACCTGGAATTACCTTGCCCTGTGAAATGACTCCGGCTTCTTTGAAGCCATACTGTCTGGTGCGGGGTCCGACAACTTTATTGAAGCTGAATTTTCCACCAGGGGGAACGATCAGACCGTCGATTTTCCGGCTGGCGATTTCGAGATTGACGTTGCGTTCTTTATCGTCGATATGGCCGGGATGCCGGGTCGAGTAAGTGGCAATGAGAGTAGTAAAGCCCATTTCGCGCATTTTGCTATCGAAACCTTCCTTCCCCTCGATTTTTGAAATGACTACATTCACTGAAAGATTGCTGGCGTTCTGATTCTGTTTAATGCTGTTTTCTAGCGCTTCCAGAGTGCGGGCCTTGTCGATGCCCATCCCAGGCTCGCCGCGCACCAAGCGATCGAACTGTTTCGGCGCTTTTTCGAGGCGGGCCGGTTCCGGTGATTTCTGATCGGGGAGCGAAAGATTTTCGACGAGCGAGCGAGCCAGATCGCCATCAGCTTCTATTTTAACTACCTTGTTATCTTTGAGGGTTACCGAATAGAGGGGCACTTCGTTTTTCACGTCGAGCTGCCGCTCGCCAGCGGAAAAAGCGATCTGAACCGATTTGACTTCTGTCTTTTCGGCTGCCGGCGCTGCCGTGTCGGTGCTGTCAGCTGTGGTTGCGGTCGTCTGCGTCTGGTCGCCGGGCTTTGCCGGTACGCTGCGTTGAAAATACACGATCGTAATGAAGATCGAAGCAAGAAACACCAGAACGATTGCGACAAACAAACCTGAGCGAAAAAACTTCATTATTTCGGTCTCTCCTTGAGAGGTCAGTCAGTTTCGGCCTTTAAGGAACGCCCCATCAGATTTGCGGCAGCAATATCAGGTGAGCGGCCTTCAAAAAGTACCCTGCATAATTCTTCGGTAATTGGAAGCTGAAGGGTTAGTTTTTTACCCCATTCACTTGCAATTTTTGCTGCTTCAACCCCTTCGACCACCATTTTGGTCGATTCGGTAAAATCTTTGAGACTGACGCCGCGGGCTATCGCCTGCCCGAGTCGGTGGTTGCGCGACAACGGCGATGAGGCGGTCGCCATCAGATCGCCAAGCCCGGTCAGACCGTAGAAGGTCTGGGCCTCACCGCCTAGCGCGGTGCCGAGTCTGACCAGTTCGTGAAGACTGCGGGTGAGATACGCTGCTTTGGCGTTGTCGCCAAGTTCGAGCCCATCGACGATGCCGGCACCGATGGCGAAAATATTCTTGAGAGTGCCGCCAAGTTCGACGCCGGTGCGGTCAGAGTGACGATAGACCCTGAAATATGGCGTAGAAAAACATTGTTGCAGCTGCTGCGATAGCGATTCATCAGGAGAAGCGATGACTGAAGCACCAAGTTTCTGCTGTGCCACTTCGTCTGCCAGATTTGGGCCGGAAAGACAGGCCACGTGGTCGGCAGCTGAATCGGCCTCGACGCCGAGTATTTCGCAGATGACCTGGGAAATGCGCCGGCCGCTGCCGCGTTCGAACCCCTTGGCAACGTTGGCGATGCCCTCGAGGTTTCTCAGTTCAGCTTTGAAGGGCTCGATAACCGAACGAATGAACCCGGACGGCACTGAAATCAAGGCCAGCCGGCTGTCTTTAAGTATTTCGCCGAGATTGTCAGAGCATTGCAAGCTTTCATGCAGATGCAGATGGCTGACAAAAAAGGGATTGCGCCTGTTACTGTTGATTCCCGAAACGACTTCGGGTTCGCGTGCCCAGAGCCTGACATTGTGGCCGTTGTGACAGAGCAGATTCGCCAGGGTTGTGCCCCATGAACCGGCTCCGATTACCGCAAATTTCATTTCTTTTCCTCCGCTGCCGCCTGGTTTTCAGAAGCTGTCGGGCTGCTGTAACGCCAGGCCAGTCTGGCTTCTTCGCCTCTGGCAATACGTTGTATATTGGTTTTGTGTTTGTAGATTACGAAAGCTGCAATAATCGCGGCAAACCCTGTGATGTAAGGGTTATAAACCGGCCCAAGTTCTCCGAAACGGTTGATGAAGACGGGCAAAAGGGCGGCAGCAGATATTGAGCTCAGCGAAACCATGCGACTCAAAAGCAGCGTTATCATGAAAACGGCAAGGCTGGCCAGAGCTGATTTTCCTGCCAGGGCTATGAAGACGCCAAGGCCAGTAGCTACGCCCTTCCCGCCCCGGAATTTTACCCAGAAGGAAAGGCTGTGCCCGAACAACGCTGCCGCTGCCGCGATGAAAACCACCCCCGGAAGATCCGGCCAGAGTGATGCGCAGATCATGACTGCGGCCATCCCCTTGAGAACATCTATTGCCAGCGTAAAAGCAAAGGGCAGGGTGCCGAGAACCCTGAAAACATTGGTTGCACCCATGTTCCGACTGCCGTGTTCAAAGATGTTGAGACGGTAGACTAGAAGGCACAACCAATATGCGGTCGGAATCGAACCGCAGAGATATCCGATCAGCGCCGCTGCCGCGTATGGCATGTCTCAGTGCCCCGTGATCAGTTTGACCGGCCACCCCTCAAACGTTTCTTCCTGGCGGATATGGTTGAGAAGATAGCGCTGATAGGAGAAATGCACCCCTTTGGGTTCCGAACACTTTAATTTGAAGACTACCGGAGGCCCTTCGAGCTGCAGCAGAGATTTCAATTTGAGTTCGCGACCTTTGAAAGCCGGAACCGGCTGGATGGTGACCGCATCGTATAGAATAGTTTTGAGAATCTCGGGCGCAATCCGCCTTCGGCCAGTTTCCTGAACATGATCGATCAGATCGAAAAGTTTATTGACGCGCAGACCGGTTTTGCCTGAAGTTGCGATCATTGGAGCGAATTCCAGCAAAGGAAAAGCGTCCCGGGTCTCTTTGGTCAGTTTGGTCCAGAAGTGCTCGTCATGGCTGGCGATGTCCCATTTGTTCCAGACGATGATGCAGCCTGCGCCACTGTCGATGATGCGGCCGGCAATGCGTTTATCCTGATAGGTAATGCCGCCTTCAGAGGCATCCATGACCAGAATTGCCAGATCGGTATTTTTGATTGCGCCCAGGGTGCGGTAGACCGAATACTGCTCGACATCGTCCTTCTCCCGATCAGGTCGCCGCAGACCGGCAGTGTCTATGAAATTGTAGGTTTTGCCGTCACGGATATGCTTGAAGAGAATGGTGTCGCGGGTTGTGCCGGCGACATTGTCGACGATCGAGCGATTATGGCCGATCAGACGGTTGAAAAGCATAGATTTGCCGACATTCGGCTTGCCGACGATGGCGATTCTTTCCAGGCCCTTGTCTGGAGATTCTTCTTCCATATGATTGACCGGCATCTTTTCGACGACGACGTCGAGCAGGTCTGCAACTCCGTGCCCATGCACGGCCGATATCGGATAAAGGGGGTCTACACCAAGTTCATAGAATTCATTGAGCTGGTTTTCGTCGTTGGGGTTGTCTAGCTTGTTGATGACAACGAACATCGGGTGCGAAGACCAGTGCTTGCGAAGAAAATTCAGGATCTGCTTGTCGTCTGGAACCAGGCCGGCGCGACCATCGCAGACGAAGATGATCACTTCCGCCTCCTGCAGGGCAAAATCGACCTGCTGCTTGATCGAAGTCATCAGGGCTTTGGTGTCGTCAGGGTCGAGGCCGCCGGTGTCGACGAGGTTGAAACGGCGGCCGTTCCAGACTGCTTCGGCATAGTTGCGGTCACGGGTTACCCCGGGGGTCGGGTCGACTATGGCGTGCCGGTATCCGACGATTCTGTTCATGAGCGATGATTTGCCGACATTGGGCCGACCGACGATTGCGATTGTAGGGATTGACTCCATGACTACCTCCAGCTTAATGAGAAATAGCATCATAACATCTTTTGCCGTTCAGGTCAATGGCAAAACCCCTCATCAAATGCTGAATCTGACCGCCGGGCCGGACGGATTTATTGACAGTCGTCGTCGCTTCTGATAACCTACAGGCTGATCGATTTTACCCAACAGTATAGAGGTAGCCAGTGATACCATGTAAGCCGCTTATTCCGCTCCAGGAACTCGACCTGAAGATAGATTCAGCAAAGGCGCAGATTGAAGAAAAAAAGCAGAAAATAGTGCGCATGCAGAATGAAATCGAAGCCGATGCCCAGTTAGTGGAAAAGAAGCTGGCATTGCTGAAAAAAATTCAGTTGCGCCGGCGCAAAGCCGAGAGCGAAGTGAATGATCTCAATCAGCAGGTTAGTCTTGCCGAAATAAAGATGCAGAGTGTCGGAATCAACCCGGCAGGTTACAAAGCCATCGAAAAGGAAGTTGCCGCCAAACGCGTTAAAATCAGCGAAGAGGAAGGCAAGATTCTCGAAGATATGGAAAAAATCGAAACCCTTGAAGCTGATACTGCCAAAGGGCAGAAGGTTGTAGCCGGGCGCCGCGAACATCTCGAGCAGGTCAAGGTGCGAGTAGCCGAAGAAATCACCGGCATTCGCAAAGAAATCGATTTGATTCAGACCCAGCGTTCCCAGGTCAGCCTTAAAATTGCAGCTGAATTGCTCGAAAAATATGAGGAACTGCGCCAGCGACGTCGCGGGCAGGTTGTTTATGCAACCGAAGTCCCGTCCTGTCCGGCCTGCGGCATGGGTCTGCCTGCCGGCTTCCTCAGTTCACTAACATCTCATGAAGAATCTGAGCCCTGCTCAAACTGTGGCATGCTGGTTTACTGGACGGGGCAGCGAGTATAAATATGAATTTTACGGCGAAAGCTGTCAGATTTGTTCTGATCATGATGCTGATTTTTTCTGCGGGTCTTTGTGCCGCGCAGAATGCTTCTGAAACTACTGTGGCCTCAGCGGCCGGCACCCCGGCCGTCAAGGCTCAGGCCCCCGATGCCGCCCGTTATATTGACGACAATGCCGAACTGATAAAACCGGAACTGCGTTCACAGATTGTCGCAGACTGCGCAGAAATCGAAGAAAAGATGCGCATTCGGGTTTTCATAAGAACTGTGCATATTGCCAACCTTGCAGATGGCCAGAATCAGGTCGAAACATTTTTCGCAGAATGGATTCGCAGTATCAGCCTCGACAAACGCGGCATTCTCATTTATGCCCTGCTGCCTGAAGGTGTGGCGCATGGCAAAGTGCATCTGCGTGTCGGAATAGGTTTGAAGTATCTGATAACCCGCGAGATGGGCGAAAAGATTCTCAATCAGGTCATTCTGCCAAATAATGCCGCAAATAATGATGGAATGGGCTTTCTTGAGGGCGTGCGCGCCATACGGCGTATGCTTCTCGACGAGCTGAAGCGCGACGAACAGCGGGCAACCGGAGTATCACAGGCTTTCGATCTCCAGTATTTCCTCTGGACCTCAAAAGAGATACTGCTGGCGCTGCTGATCGGTCTGTTTCTCTTCTACATCATTTTCTTCGTTGAGCGCTGCCCAAGATGTAATGGCGCTCTCAAGGTAAGCAGCGAAATGCTCAAAGAGCCGGGCAAAAATACCCTCGGCCTGCAGCGCAAGGTATATGCCTGTGAGCGCTGCGGTTTTTCGCGACGGAAGAAAGAACCAGTGTATCCGTCCGGGCGTGCGGGTCTTATGATGAGACTCACCGGAGCACGCCGGAATGTTCGAATTGAATAGGTTGAATTGCAGGGCAGCCGGTCGGTCGCGTCCGCAAGGATGAGGAAAGTCCGGGCTCCACAGGGCATGGCGCTGGGTAACACCCAGGCTTCGGAAAAGGAATTTTCCGGGGACGGAAAGTGCAGCAGAAAATATACCGCCGATGGTCGCAAGACACAGGTAAGGGTGAAATGGTGCGGTAAGAGCGCACCGGAGCGCTGGCGACAGCGTTTCCTGGTAAACCCCGCCGGAGCAAGACTAAACAGGGGGATGAAACTGCCCGTTTCGCTACTACTCCGGGTAAGTCGCTAGAGGTCAGGGGTAACTCTGATCCCAGATAGATGACCGACGCCTCCAACGAGGTACAGAACCCGGCTTACAGGCTGCTCTGCTTTTCAACTTTCAATTCTATCTCGATGATGCTTTGAGTGCTCTATATGCCCGCATGAGCGTCAGCAGTTTGACCAGCCAGTTCAAACCAAGAAAGCCCACCAGAATCGACAGCGTGATGGTCAGCGATCCGTTACTCGCTGATGCCGGGGGCAGCCAGTTTTCTATTGCAGCTTCACCGGCTTCTTTTGCACCCTTCAGATACATTATACGGGGCAGGGTATAACGGCTTTCTGTAGAAAGGATACTGTCGCCCTCGATAGTAAATGCCAGTTTGATGCCTGTTGAGGCGATACAGGCCGCAGCAGAAGCGTTGAAGTCGCCATAAGGATAAGCATACCAGTCGACGACACTGTGCATCATCGCTGAAAGATCGGTTCTGGCCCGCTCGATTTCGTCAGCAAGATTGCCGCCTTCGGCGAGAATTTTGCTGACCTCGTAATGCCGGCGGCCGTGCAGACCAATCTGGCAACCGAAATTGTTCTGCAGATCCAGAAGAGTCTGCTTGTCGACATAACCCGGCGTGCCGATCAGATCGAGAACTACAAAAAAAACCGACCTGATACCATGATTCTTGTAGAGAGTTTTAATAGCTTCTGCTGAGGTAATCAAACCGTCGTCGAAGGTCATCAGATAGTGCCGGCCACTGTAGTTCTGCTGTAGCATAAGACTCAGACTGGCAGGCTCCAGAGGTGTGAATTCATGGCGTTTCAGCCGGCTGACATATGATAGAAGGTTGTCCGGGTGGATTTCCCAGGGCAGAGAAGGCTTGTCGGTTACCCCGTGAAAGGTGAGCGCGACTATCAATGGCTTTTTAACCTGTGTCCAGCCGAAATAAAACCCGGCGATTGCAGCGGCAAAAAGAACTGCGGCAACCAGCCCGGCGAAACAGGCGCGTTTAAACAGAGTTCCAACAGCAGGAGTGCTCATGCCGAGGTGCCTCTTATCTGACCGCCGATCAGCTTCAGAAAGCCAGGGTCGTTAACCAGGCAGCTATTTATCGTTACTTTTATTTCCGGGTGCCTGGACTGGATTTTGCCTGCAATTGCAGGGATATCGGAAGTAGTGTGAGTGCCCGGCAGAAGAAAAAGCGGCTGCAGTGAGAGCTTTTGCCAGCCCTGTGAAACTGCTGCCTCTAGCGCTGCTTCCAGTTCCGGTTCGATGCCTTTGAGAAAGCATATCGAGAAATTTGTGCAGCCAGATTCTTCTCTCAGCCTCTTCTCGAATGCTTTTGCCGCTGAGCTGGCTTCAGAGCGGGCTGAACCGTGAAAAATCAGTATGGAAAAGGTTTCGTTTTGCATGGTAGGATGATACTTGAATCACCATCTATTGTAAACTACCGCAGGAGAACTATGATTATAACTGTAACGCCAAACCCGCTGCTCGACTATAAGATTTTCGCTGCCGCTGCGGGTGCGCATTCAGGCGGTACAAGAGTGGCACGAATTCCTTACACGGTTGGCGGCAAGGGAATCAATGTCGCCAGAATGCTTAAAACCTTCGGCCGACCAGCGCTGGCATTGACTTTTGCCGGCGGTGCCAACGGCGCCAGGATGGCAGATGAACTGCTTCAGCAGAGTATCTGCGCCAGAATTATTCCGGTTGCCGCTGAAACGCGCATGGGAATAGAGCTGTTCACCGACAACCCGGGCGAACACCGCTGGTGGATAGAAGATGGCGAGGAACTGCGCAGCGCTGAAATACATGCCATGCTCGATCTCATCGAATCTGAATCAAGTTCGGCTTCAATCATCGCTATGTCCGGAACCATACCCGGCCGGAAAAATGCTGATTTTTACCGGCTGGTTCTTGAACGTCTCAGAGGCTTTAAAGGCGAAGTTTATCTAGATGCGCGGGGTGAACCCCTGCGCCAGGCATGCCTGGCCGGCGGTTTTTTCATCAAGCACAATCGTGATGAGTCGCTTGAATCGTTTGGGCTCGACCCGTTTGTGCCAGACCAGAGAAATGAACTGTTGAGCCGGTTTTCAGCCATGAAAATCTGGGGAGCGATGATCACCGACGGGGCCGGCGAAATTCTTCTCTGGGATGGCTGCGAATGCATCGAATTCGCTCCGGCGCCGGCAACGGAAATTTCGGCGGTGGGCTGTGGTGATGCAACCCTCGCCGGCCTTGTTTATGGGCGTCGCAGCGGCCTGAGTCTGATCGAGGCTGCCGTTCTGGGGCTGGCGGCCGGAGCGGCCGATGCTGAAAAACCCGGTCCGTGCGAAGCTTCTTTTGAAGAAGTAAGCAGAAAAATAAATCAGGTGCAGGTTCTGCAGCAACGCGAGAGCAGGGCAGGGGAAACGTAAATTGTGGGCCTTCGCCCATTCATAGAAGCTGATGTAAGGGGCGGGTGCACGGCGTAGGATACCAGCGCAAACAACCTCTCTTACAGGCCCTTTTCCTTCAGGTATTCTTCCATGGTCTTGCCTTCCTTTTCGAGCTTCTTTTTCAGCTCTTCCTGGCCGGGCAGTTCGCCGCGCTTCTGTTTCTCAATGATGGTTGCCTTGATTTCCTCGAGCACCGATTCGCGTTCTTCATCAGTGGTGGCATCTTCAAGTTTCGAGCGGGCGTCAGTGATGATGTTTTCTATTTTCTGCTTGTCTTCTTCGGTTACTTTCTGGCTGCCGCTGCCAATGAGTTCTTCGAGATCCTGGCGGGTGAAATCGCCCGATTCGATGGTGTCGAGTAGTTTTTCTTTGTTGGAGCGGTTCAGATAATCGAATTTGTGGGTGATGACGAATTCTTCGTTCGGGTTTTCCACGTAATCGAGAGCCCGCATGTAAACTTCGGCCGCTTTATCTTTTTTGTTGGCGATTTCATAGAGAAAGGCCAGTTGCAGCATCGGTTCCTTCTGCCATTCGCTGCCATCGAAAGACTTTTTCAAAGCTTCTTCATATATGCCCATGATTTCTTCGAGAAGCTTGAAATTCTTGTAGCGCAGCGGCGGGTTGAGTTTAAAGGCCTGAAAAATAGTGACCGCCAGTTTGAGCTTCTGGCCACTGTCCTTGTTCTTTTCGTAGATATCGAATTTTGCCGCGCCGGCGGTGTTGAATTTTTCCTGGAGATCTTTGATTTTTTTCTTGTAGTTCTTCAGTTTGGTATTGTAATCATCGCCTTTGTCGGGCGATGGGCGTGAGCGAGATACGATCTCGAGGTTGTTTTTGGCTTCAAGAAAATTTTCCTTCATGAACTGAACCTGCCCTAGAATATAGCGGTAAACGGCGTTGTCTGGTTCAAGCTTCAGGGCTTCAACAAGGTTGGTTTCGGCTGTGTTGAGGTCTTTGCCGACAAAAGCTGTTTCGGCGCTTTTGTAAAAGGTCTGTGCCTCAGGGTTCAATGCTGAAGCGAAAAGCATGCATGAAGTACTGATGATGCCGGCAATTATTGCAGCAAGGATAATTCTTTTCATAGAATCCCCGGTCGTGTAAATAAAGAATAAATTCTGTTTATTATTTTAGCAGATTCCTGCAAGATTGTCATTAGTGTTATCATGTCTGCATTCTCTGAGGAACACCGGAAAGAATGATTATGAACAGAAACCGGCGCCAGCCGCTGCCCCGATTCCTTGCGGGCTTTTTTATCGTTGCGGTTTTGCCTTCAATTCTGCTGGTTCTTGTCTGGCAGAAAATCTACGCTGACCGGGCCGGGTATCTGCACAATCTTCGCAGAGTCGCGATTCAGAAAGATCTTTCGGCTATGCGACGTGAATGCGACAACGCCTTCTATATTGAACGCAAACTGAACCATTGCTACGGGCTGCTGGCGGAAGAACCGGTCGCTGCTGATAACATCGGTCGCCACCTGCAGGCACTTAAGCAGCAGGGGCTCAATTTCGTTAATTTCAGATTTTTCGACAGCAGCAGGCGCCTGATTCCAGTTAAGGGCGAGTCTGAAACCCTGCGGGCTTTGATTCAAAAGCTGTTTGAAGCGTTGTCTCAGTTTGAAACCGAAGGTGACAATGCTCTGTTAACCCGCTACCGTCCTTTGTTCGAATCATTTCTCGGGTCGATAAACCCTGGTGCTCTGGCGGGCGAACGCTCGAGTCTTGTTCGAGTGCTGATCAAGGGCCAGCCGGCATACTTTTACTGGAACATGTTTTTTTCCCCTTCCGGCGATGGAAAATTTATGGGGGGCATGGTTGCGTGGTTCGCCGAAAGTGAGATTCCAGAAAATCTGGCTATTTCTCAGCTTGTTGATTTCTATAACCGCGATCTTGAAAGCCCTAAACGTTACGGTATGCTTAACCTTCAGACCCCGGAAAAATCTTACCCTGCAGTGCTTTCTGATGTCGTCTTTGCTGGTGGTGTGACCGAATTGGCACATGAAACGATCATGATGCGCCGTAATTTTTTAAGTGAACTGATCACGGGCGCGCAATCCTTGAACATTCTTCACATCGATGCTGACCGTATTCTTTATTTTCTCGAGGAAACTGATGCCCGGGCGGTTTATGCCGCTTCGTTGCCGGTCAGGTTGCTTCTGATTGTTTTTTTGCCGGTTGTTTTTTTTATGGCCCTGGGCGGCCATAATTCCGGAAAAGGCTGGCAGCAAATTGTTGCCGGGAATCCGGGCAGCTTTTTTCTGATTGGCGCTCTTTTTCCGGTCGCTCTTCTGACTGTCGTCGGCTGGTCATACATCGGTCTGCAGCGGCAGATTCTCCATCAGCAGTCATGGGAGCGTCTGGCCGGGCATATCGAAAACCTCGACGAAAACTATATAGTTGCGGCCGGTAATCTGGAAAAGCTTTATCGGCGCTTTGCCACATCAGGGGCTATGCGTTCTGGCGATTTGCATGGTATCAGGCAGTCTTTTGCGCTGCTTAAAAAGGCTGACGCTCTGCAGAGGTTTTACCTGATCGACCGTGATGGGAAAATACTCCTTGCCTTGCCAGACCGGGGTGCAGCGGCAGAAATGTTCGGCAGGCTGATGACTTCGGTTGCCAGAAAGCTGTTCCTGGCAAAATTTGGTGGCGAGCAGTCCTGGAAGGACAAAGTTAACTCGGTGATGTTTGAATCTTTTTCCAGTGGCCTGTCTGATCTGCTGGGTGATGCTGCCGCCAATCTGTTCAAACCATTTGAAAATTTCGGGCGACTCAGCGAAATCACCTTTGCCGACCGCAGAAATTATGTTTTTTCGCATTTTGTTGAAACGACTGATGCCGCAGATACAAAGCTCATGGTCATCTGGCATGGTGCCGAAACTTTTGCTGAACGTTATCTGGCCCGGCAGATAATGCGTAATTCCAGTTCTTCTGAGCAGGCCCAGCCGGTCCGGCTTGCGATGGTGCCGCTAAAGTCCGGCCGCATGCCTTATCCCCGTGAATTCGGAAAGTATCCGTTCGTGGGCAAACTGGCAGAGAGGGCTTCTGCATCTGGAGCCCAGCAGTTTTCTCTCGAACAGGTCGGTGGGCAGGAATGGTTGGTAGCAGCGGTTCCGATGCGCCAGATTGCTGACTGCCTCGTCTATGCAATGTTGCCGGTTCATCGGGTCGAAGCTGAACTGCATCGTCTGACCGCCCTGCTCGTCGCTGCGGTTTTTTCCTGTCTGCTGCTAAGCTGGTGGCTTGGTTGCCGGCTTTTTAAAAGCCCGATATAACGGCTTTCCTTCTGTCATTGCGATGGGTTGAAGACCCGAAGCAACCGTAACCTTGAAGATGACGACTGCCGTGTCGTTCTGTTTTGTTGCCGCCGCGCTGAACAGCTTGCGGAGAAGCCTTGAAACATGTCATTGCGAGCACTGGTATGAAAATGCGATTGCTTCGTCGCTGCGCTCCTCGCAATGACAGGCTTGATCTGTGTCATTGGGTTTGAGCGCTCTGATTTATAATCCGCTCTGACGCTTGGCCATACTTTGGCCTTCGCGGGCGCAGCTAAGCAAATATAATCTTGAGACTACCGTATGTTTTGTGCATTTTAGTGCTTCTCCGGGGATTGCTGGCCAAAAAGCGCGTTTAGCGTTGACTTTTGTCTGGAGTCGTATTAGTATTGAAAATTCGGCAAAGGTCATGTACGTTTTACGCGAGGTTTTTGTTGGGCTTTATTTCAAGTGAAATAATAGCGTTGATTCGTGAAAGAACCGATATCATCCAGATTATCGGCGAACATGTACGACTGAATCCCTCCGGTAACAGTTACAAGGCTCTATGCCCCTTCCACAAGGAAAAAACCCCGAGTTTCCACGTCATTCCCGATAAACAGATTTATCATTGTTTTGGCTGCGGTAAGGGCGGTGACGTTTTTTCCTTTCTTATGGAGCTAGAACACATGACTTTTCCCGAAGTCGTGAAGTTTCTCGCCGACCGTGAGGGCATCGAGATTCCCAAAGAGCATGATCCGGCCGCTGATCGCAAAGCCGATCTGTATAATTATCTCGACCGGGCCGCCTGCTTTTTTGAGTCATGTCTCAACGACAGTTCTGCGGGCGCAGTTGCCCGGGAATACCTGAAAAAACGCAAGATCAGCAGCGAAACCGTAAAGAAGTTCCGTATCGGTTTTGCTCCCAACGCCTGGGATTCAATTGTCCACCGTCTTGGCAAAAGCTCCGACGATCTCCTCAGCCTTGAAAAGGCCGGTCTGGTAAAGGAACGCGCTCAGGGTGAAGGCTATTATGATGTTTTCAGAAACCGCCTGATGATTCCGATTCTCGATGTGCATGGCCGGGTGGCCGGCTTTGGCGGTAGAGTTCTTTCGCCTGATGATGAGCCAAAATATCTCAACAGCGCTGAAAGCGAGACTTTCAACAAGCGCCGCATGTTGTTCAATTTCCGTGAAGCGGTTCCAGCCGCCCGCCGGCTTAATGCCGTAATCGTCGTCGAGGGCTACCTCGATGCAATAAGTCTTTATCAGAACGGCGTAAAAAATGTGGTGGCATCACTGGGTACCGCAATTTCTGCGGAGCAGATTCATATGCTGGCCCGCAACTGCGAAGTTATTTATTTCTGCTACGACGGCGATGCGGCGGGGCAACGGGCGACATTGCGCGCCATTTCCCTGCAGAAGGATGCGCCGGTGAATGCCAGGGTCGTTTGTTTTCCCGACCCGACCGATGACCCCGACAGTTTTGTCAGCCGTGAAGGCGGCGACAGCTTTAAAAAACTGCTTGAAAAAGCCAGTGATATATATACTTTTCTCATTGAGACTCATACCCGTGGTTTGAAGCCGCCCCTCGAGATTCCTGTTAAGGAAAAACTTGTCCAGGAGTTCAAAGAGCTGGTCCCAGCCATCCACAGTTCAATTGCGAGAAGCGAAGTGATCCGTAAAATCTCGAAACTGCTGGACATGGACCAGAACGTTCTGGAGAAGGAATTCGCAGGCAGGGAGGCACCACGCTCTGAAGAACCTCAGAAGAAAAGGACAATAATATCACCCAGACTGAATGCCGAGATTCAGAGGCAGGAATGGGTACTCAAGCACCTGCTTGAACAACCCGAAGAACTTGAAAGAGTCAGGGCGCTGCTAGGCCCCGGCGATTTTTCCGACCCCCGCTTACGACAGATATTTGAAGCGATCAGCTTTCAACAGGAAGCGGCAGGTGGCTCGTTAAAACCCGCTGAAATACTGGCAGCCCTCGACGATGCAAGTCTGATTTCACGGCTCAGTGAGCTGATTACCACTCTCGAAGACCGTCCGCCGGAGCCTTTCATGGAATGTGTGAAAGGTCTGGTGAAAAGCCGGCTCGACAACGAGCTGAAGCTTTTGCAGCAGCGGATCCGGGAGGCTGAGCGCAACGGCGATGACCGGGTCATTACCAGCATCAGCATGGAACAGCTGGAACTGAAACGAAAGATCGAAATGCTGTATTGATTCACTCCAAAAAGAGGGAAAATTATGACAACAGAGCAGGCAACACAGGCCAAAGGGAAAGTTGCTAACAAGAAAAACGAGCCCCGGACCATAGAAGATATCCGGGCTGAACTCATAGAAATCGGGACCCGCCAGGGTTATCTCTCATACCAGGAGATCAACCGGGTGCTGCCCGACGGCCTGCCGACCGAAGTATTCGAAGAAGTCATCAATGAGCTGATGGACAAGAACGTCGAGCTGGTGGACGACGATGAAGTCAGGCTCGACAAGAAACTTCCGGTAGCCGAGGAAAAGAAGGAAGAAGAAGACAAGCAACAGCAGGACTTTGACGATATAGACGATTCCGTGCGTGTGTACCTGCGTGAAATAGGCAAGATCAGACTTCTGACCATGCAGGAAGAAGTCACTCTGGCAAAGCGTATCGAACATGGTGACCAGGAAGCCCAGCGCAAGCTGATCGAAGCCAACCTGCGCCTGGTTGTCTCGGTTGCCAAGAAATATACGAAGCGTGGCCTGCTGTTTCTCGACCTGATCCAGGAAGGCAACCAGGGCCTGATTCGTGCCGTAGAAAAGTTCAAATACCGCAAGGGTTACAAATTTTCGACCTATGCCATCTGGTGGATCCGGCAGGCAATCACCAGAGCGATTGCCGATCAGGCCAGAACGATCCGCATTCCGGTTCATATGGTCGAAACGATCAACAAGCTGCGCAAGGCTTCCCGCAAGCTGGTTCAGAAGCTCGGCCGCGACCCCGCCGTCGAAGAACTGGCAGTTGAAGTCGGTCTGCCGGTCGAAAAAGTTAAGAACATAATGAAGACCGCCATGGATCCGATTTCTCTCGAAACTCCGATTAATGGCGAAGAAGATTCGCATCTTGGTGATTTCGTCGAAGACAAATCAGCTCTGCCACCTGCGGAAACGGCATTCAATCTCATTCTGAAGGAACAGATCAACAAGGTTCTCGCGACCCTCACTGAAAGAGAATCGCGGGTCATCAAGTATCGCTTTGGTCTCGAAGATGGCTGGCAGCGTACCCTCGAAGAGGTAGGCCAGAAATTCGGGGTAACCCGCGAGCGTATTCGTCAGATCGAAGCGAAGGCACTGCGCAAGCTTCGCCATCCAAGCCGTTCGAAGAAGCTCAAAGAATTCTACATGGAATAAAAAAAGTTGTTGCATCAATGATTCGCTTATGATAAGATATTCTTCGCGTCGCGGGCCTATAGCTCAGTTGGTTAGAGCCTCCGGCTCATAACCGGATTGTCGCAGGTTCAAGTCCTGCTGGGCCCAATGCTCGCGAAGACTTTTATCAGCCCCCTTCGTCTAGGGGCCTAGGACACAGCCCTTTCAAGGCTGCGACGAGGGTTCGAATCCCTCAGGGGGCGCTGATAATTTCCGGTCAGGCCCGATCGGTAATGGTTTTTGCCCCCTTCGTCTAGGGGCCTAGGACACAGCCCTTTCAAGGCTGCGACGAGGGTTCGAATCCCTCAGGGGGCGTGCAAAAAGCCGGCAGAGTAATTAAAACTCTGCCGGCTTTTTGCTATCCGCTGATCGGCTTTACTGTTTATTTTATTGAAGTCCTTGCGGGGTACGGGTTTTGGATGTTAGAATTCAAAATCAGTTAATTAAACGGAGGAAATTGGTCGCATGAATAAAAAAATTCTGGCCGCTGCAATCGGTTCATTTCTGTGTTGTTCCCAGGCTTATGCCTTTGATGTATCACCGACACAGATTAACACTGCCAAGAAAACCAACAAAAAGGTTGTCGTCAGTTCAGATTTTATCCGCAACCTGTTTGCCAGCAAAATCATGGTTGACGGCATTGAAATGATCTCCGTAACCGAAGACGGTCAGAGACTTTCCAGCGTTCGCGGTACACTTTCTTCGCCGCTCAACGGCAACCCGGTTATGGCTGCCAAAGCTTATATCGAAGAACACGCCAGACTTTTTAACCTGCCCGAAAGCAGAGACGTCGATTTTCTCAGACTTGTCCGTGCGAATAACAGCGACAACGTTCAGCACGTTGCATTTCAGATGGTCATCGATGGCGTTCCGGTTCATGAAGCCACTGTTGAAGTCCATATCGATGCCGACGGCGTTGTGACTCTTGCCAATGGCTCCCTGCCTACCATCAAGGAAATCAGCAACCAGATCATCCTCAGTAAATATCAGGCGATCGGCAATGCCCGCAAAGCTATCAAGGCCGATAAATTTCGCGCTGTTCCAGATGCCGAACTGCGCATCATCGCCGGCAAAAATGGCGATGCTCGTATGGCTTACGTCACTGAAATCGCAGTTGCAGAACCCCTTGGCGACTGGGAAGTCATCATCGACGCCGATAATGGTTCAGTTATCAGCATGAACAACCAGATGAATTTCGCCACCGGTCTTGGTGCCCTGTATGCCTCGAACCCGAAGCGCTGCGACATTACTGAAGAAAAGCTGCTTAATCTCACCACCCATACCTTGACTGGTCTTTATGTTGCCATTGATAACGAAGATGGCCCCGAATCAGTAAACGATGCAGACAAGCATATCTATACACCCGATAACACTCATTTTGACGAAGTGGGTATGTATTACTACATCAATTCTATCCATGACTTCTTCGCCAAACTCGGTCATAACAAACTCGATAAGCCGATGCCGGCTGTTGTCCACCTTGGCACCAACTATGATAACGCCTATTTCAGCCCGATGGAAGGCAAAATGGCCTTTGGTGACGGCAGCAAATTCAACCCGCTCGCCCGCGAAGAATCAGTAGCCTGGCATGAATATTCACACGCCGTGCTCAATTCAATCACCTATCTTGCTTACAGCGCCGAGTCTGGTGCCATCAACGAAGGTCAGGCTGACTATTTCGCCTGCTCACACAGCAATGATCCGCTGCTTGGCGAATATGTCTGCGCCAAGATGAACAAACCCTATCTGAGAACCGTCGAAAACAATCTGCACTATCCTGAAGACATTCAGGGTGAAGTACATGCCGACGGCAAAATCTGGGGCGCCGTCCTCTGGGACATCAGAAAAGCCATTGGCGCAGCTGATGCCGATATGCTGATCTACAAGAGCCATTCATATCTCAATGGCAGCCGCCCGAAGTTCATCGATGGTTACAATGCTCTGGTAACCGCCGACAAGAATCTGTTCGAAGGCAAACACCTCGAAGCTCTGCAGAAGGTGTTCTCAACCCGCGGTATCGTTGCTGCCAGCTACAATGGCGCTGTTATGACCGGTGATGATATTCTCGACATCAAGAAATTCAACGAAGTTCATAACGAATGACATTCTGAAGGTTAAAAAACTGCCGCGCCAGTCGCGGCAGTTTTTTTTTATAAACGCTTTATGATTGCGACGATTTGAGGTAGAATAAACTTTTCGACCTGTCACCGAATTCTGCTGGAGTAAAACAATGAGTACCTGTATTTTTTGCGGTAAAGATCTGCGTCGGGGTGGCGATTTCGTTCGTAATACCGATGGTGTGCTGCTGTGCAAAAGTTGCGTTTCAACTGCCACCGATATTTTTCTCAGAAAGGATGCCTCGCAGAAGAACCCTGTGCAGGCCGGTGATCAGCAGAACAAGGTAAATCTGCAGCAGATTGTCAGAGATTACTCACCACGCAAGATTTTTGACGCGCTTTCTGAATATGTAATCGGCCAGGAAACCGCCAAAAAGGTTATTTCTCTGGCTGTATACAACCATTATAAGATTCTGTCGATGATCAACGATACCGATGTCGAGTTCGAAAAGTCGAATATTCTGCTTCTCGGCCCCACTGGCAGCGGAAAAACCCTTCTGGCCCGCACGCTTTCAAGAATTCTGCGCGTGCCGTTCGCGATCGGTGACTGCACCAGTTTCACAGAAGCCGGTTATGTCGGCGATGATGTCGAAAACGTTCTGCTGTCGCTGCTGATCGATGCCAACTACGAAGTCGAAGAGGCCCAGAAGGGCATCGTCTATCTCGATGAAATCGACAAGAAGACCAAGACTTCGAATAATGTTTCCATATCGCGCGATGTGTCGGGCGAAGGCGTTCAACAGGCCTTTTTGAAGCTTATAGAAGGTACCGTCGCCAACGTGCCTCTGGCCGGTGGCCGCAAAAACCCGACTTCGCAGCAGGTTGTAAAAATGGACACCCGTCATATTCTTTTCATCTGCGGCGGAGCATTCGTCGGGCTCGAAAAAATCGTCGAAAAGCGCGTGCGCAAAGGCGCTTTCATTGGTTTCAACAACGATCCGCAGCCGAAAGACAAAGCCGATTACTCTCTTTTCCATCAGGCTGAAGCGGAAGACCTTATGGAATACGGATTTATTCCTGAATTCATCGGCCGTCTGCCGGTCAAGGTAGCTCTCAATGGCCTTGGCAAAGAAGATTTTATGCGCATTCTCAGCGAACCCAAGAATGCCATCGTCAGGCAGTATGCCAAACTCTGTTCAATGGACGGCTGTGAACTGGCTTTCGAACGTGATGGTCTTGAAAGAATCGTCGATATCGCCATGGAAAAGAAGACAGGGGCGCGCGGTCTGCGGGCCGTTTTTGAGCGCATTCTGCGTAACGATATGTTCATGATGCGGGAAATCGACCGCAAACAGATCATCGTCGATGCCCGCTATGTAGATAGACAGCTGGCAATGCAGGAAGAGGACTTCATGCGTGAATTGCGCGAAGCCTCGGAAAAAGCGGGCAACGGCAAAGCGGTACGTCGTGCCGAGGAAGCGGCGGCTCAGCTCGACGCAGCCTGATCAGGGCATAATAAAAGAGCCTGTTATGCAACAAAAGCATAACAGGCTCTTTTTTTAATTTCTGGGTCAGGCGGTCATGGTTTTAGCTACCGGGCCGGCTTTGATAACTTCAGGTGTTGACTGTGATTCGTATTTCTGGAAATTCTTGTTGAACCTTGCTGCCAGATCGTAAGCGGTTTTTTCGAAATCGGCGGCGTTTTTCCAGGTGTTTTTCGGAGTGAGAATTTCAGCGGGAACCCCGGGGCATTCGGCCGGGATTTCGACGTTGAAGATCTGGTCTTTGACGAATTTAACATTCTTGAGGTTGCCGTCAAGAGCGGCTTTGAGCAGAGCACGGGTGTATTTGATCTTCATACGGCTGCCGGTGCCGTAAGCGCCGCCGCTCCAGCCAGTATTAACAAGCCAGAGCTGGGTGCCGTGTTTTTTCATGCATTCGCCGAGCATTTTAGCATAGGTGAATGGGTGCATTACCATGAAAGGTGCACCAAAACAGGCTGAGAAAGTTGCGGTCGGCTCGGTGACCCCGGCTTCGGTGCCGGCCAGTTTGGCTGTGTACCCCGAGAGAAAGTGATACATGGCCTGTTCAGGGGTCAGGCGAGCAATCGGAGGCAATACGCCGAAAGCATCGGCTGCCAGGAAAAATACGTTGTTCGGGTGACCACCGATGCCTTCCTGAACACAATTATCGATATAGCTGGTCGGATAGGTGGCGCGGGTGTTTTCGGTAATGCTGTCAGAGTCGTAATTGGGAGCCCGGTGTTCATCTACGACAACATTTTCCAGAATCGAACCGAACCGGATGGCGTCAAAAATCTGCGGCTCTGCTTCACGGCTGAGTTTGATGCATTTGGCGTAGCAACCACCTTCAAAGTTGAATATGCCCTTTTCATCCCAGCCGTGTTCGTCATCACCGATGAGGCGACGTTCGGGGTCGGCCGAGAGAGTGGTTTTGCCGGTGCCGGAAAGACCGAAAAACAAAGCAGTCTGGCCATTCTGCCCGACGTTGGCAGAGCAATGCATCGGGAAAACGCCCTTTTTGGGCAGCAGGTAATTGAGGACTGAAAAGATGCTTTTCTTTATTTCGCCGGCATAATGGGTGCCGCCAATGAGAACGACACGTTCGGCAAAATTTACCAGAACGAAAACTTCCGAATTCAGGCCATAGTTTTTGAAATTCTGCATCGGAATGTCACAGACATTCATGACAGTAAAATCAGGAGTTTCTTTCAGTTCGCGCTGGTTCTTGCTGCTGATGAACAGGGTTTTGGCGAACAGTGCATGCCAGGCTTTTTCGGCCACGACACGCACCTGTAGTCTGTGATCTTTTGATGCGCCGGCGAAACCGTCAAAAACAAAAATTTCTTTGCTTTCGATATATTTTTTTGCTTCCGCATACAGTTTATCCCAGTTTTCCTGGGCGAAGGGCTTGTTAACTTCACCCCACCAGACGTCTTCAGTGCCTTGAGTTTTGACGATGAAGCGGTCATTGGGTGAACGGCCATAGCGGGAGCCATTGTTGCGGTCGACCAGCAGGGCGCCGTTTGAGGCCAGGCGGCCTTCTTCGCGGATGATGGCCTGTTCGACAAGCTCTGCGGCTGTAAGGTTGAGGTAGACTTTGCGGGGGTTCTTGATACCAAGGTAGTTCAAGCACTTTTCAGCATTCATATTCTTCTCCTTGCCTTGTTTGAACGAGAACTTTCGTTTGAGTTTAACTCTTCATGCCAAAATGGGCAAGCAAAATGAGATAAACAGCTCCGGGGTTGAACCGGGCGGCGAAAAATGCTATTGCTGGTAGCAGGGAGGGCTGCCATGACAAAAGAAAACGAAGAAGATATCAGCAGCGACGCAGAGAACATCAATGAAGGTCACCGTGAGCGGGTGCGCGAACGTTTTGACGCGACCGGCCTTGCGGGCTTTTCCGATCACGAGGTTCTCGAAATTCTGCTGCATTTTGTTTTCACCCGCAAAGACACTAAAGAGCTGGCAAAGATGTTGCTCGCAGAATTCGGCAGTCTGGAAAAGGTTTTCAATGCTTCTGCCGAGCAAATCTGCCGGCTGAAAGGCCTTGGCGAGAAGGCGGCCCGGCTGATCGTGCTGGTGCGTGAAACAAGTCTGCTGCTCGGGCGACGGCGCTCAGCAGCCGTGGAGGCGACCATTTCGAACGGTTCCGATCTGATTCTTTATCTGGGCGAAGCGATGCGCAATCTGCCCGAAGAACAGCTGCGGGTAATTTTTGTCAACAATGCCAACCGCATCATCAGAGATGAAGTGCTCTCAAGAGGGGTTGAAGACCAGACTGCCGTTTTTCCGCGACAGATAATGAAACGCGCCATGGCGTTGCACGCTACCGGTATCATTGTCGTCCATAATCATCCGACCGGGCAGCTGCGGCCTTCAAATGCCGATCTGACGATTACCAGATCTCTGGTTGCGGCCGCTGATACTCTTGCTATCAGAATGCTCGACCATGTAATCGTCGGAAACGAAGAAAAGGGTTATTTCAGCTTCCGCGAGAATGGCCTGCTATAAACCTTTTGCAGCGAGACTGGCAGGTTCTATTTTTCCTGCTTGTGAATGAAGCCGTCTATCTTGTTGCCGGTCGACAGCAGGTCGCGGATCTTGCCGTAGAGAACTTCGAGGGCGACAAGGTTGGTTGCTCCCTGCGGAATTATCAGATCGGCGAGATAACGTGAGGGTTGAACCATGTTGATGGCAGCGTCGCGAACCGTGCTTTCATACTGAGTGATAATGCTTTGTACCGTTCGACCGCGATCGCAGTGGTCGCGCTTGATGCGTCTGATGATTGCTTTGTCAAGCGGAACATCGATGTAAATACGGAGATCGAGCAGGGGCATCAATTCTGGAATATTGAAAATCAACAGGCCTTCGACGATAAGAATCGGATGCGGCTCAATTTTAACCGTTTCGGTTTTGCGGTCGGAAACTTTGAAATCATAGATCGGCCGGTTAATTGCTCGACCATTGCGTAACTCGTTGATATGATTTATGAGAAGACCTGTTTCGAGTGCGTCAGGATGGTCATAATTCTTTATTTTGGGCTTATCTTTTTTGGCGTAATAATACATGTCGTGTTCGAGAACGCCGATCTTGCCTGGGAAGCGTTCGAGAACGGCGCGTGAGACACTGCTCTTGCCGGAACCTGAGAGGCCGCAAATTCCGATGATGTACATAAATTACCTGCTTTCAATAATTCCTGTAAAAAAAAAGATCCGGGAAACCCCGGACCTGAAAAATAAGGAGGCAAACAAATCCATAAACCCTGTCGGCGCAAAATGATGCTTTGTTTAGCATCATGGCTACGACACCGACAAACAAAGACCAACATCGCCAGACGACAAAAAACACCCGGAAATCCGGGTGCGCGAAAAAAGACGGGAAAATTTCTAAAATATTTTTCTGGTCATAAAAAAGGGGAAACAACCCCTCGATTCTCTGAGGTTGTTTCCCGTTTTTCATGGTTTTGCCTTATTTGCAGAGATTCTTCAGTGTTTCGGCAATTTTGCCGGCCGACAGCCCGAAAGACTCGAGGAGTTCTTCCGGGGTACCCGACCTCGGAACACTTGTAACGGCCACATGCGTGAACTTCGTTATCTGACCGGCCAGATGTCTGGCAACAGTAGCGCCGATGCCGCCTTCGGGGGCGTGTTCTTCGAAAACAGCCACCTTGCCGGCAGAAGCTTTTACCAGTTTGCCAAGTTCTTCGGCCGGGAAAGGCTTGAGGCTGTAAAGGTCGACAACCTGAATCTTTTCCGCCCCTGGAAGATTTTTCAGGGCTTTCAGGATTTCGTGAATGATAACGCCGGCACTGACGACTGTAAGAGCCGGGGCATCAGACTTTCTGATTACCTTGAGGCCGCCGATCGGAAATTTCTCATTGGCATCATAGAGAACTTCAGAATTGGGACGGGAAAGTCTCACATAGCCGGGGCCCTCATGCCTGGCGAGATTGACGATGCAGTTATAGGCTGAGACTGCATCTGATGGATAGAATACCGCACCGTTCGGCAGAGTCGCGAATGAAGCGAGATCTTCGAGGGCCATCTGTGAAGGGCCGTCTTCGCCGATCGAGATGCCGGCATGGGTTCCGATGAATTTGACCTTCAGACCGGAAAGCGCCGCCATGCGGATCTGGTCAAAAGCTCTGGCGAGGAAAGCGCCGAAAGTCGTCGCGAACGGAATGAGCCCGCGGGCGGCCAGGCCGGCTGCTACACCGGCCATATTCTGCTCGGCGATGAAACATTCTACGAAGCGCTCGGGATATTTTTCGCCGAATTTCTGTGAATAGGTTGAATTCTGGGTGTCACCGTCAATAGCCCAGATTCTTTCATCGGCCTTGCCGAGGTTGACGAGAGCCGGGCCGACTGCCTGGCGGGTTGCCGCCTTTTCACCAATTTTATAGGGAGGTGGTTCAACGTTCTCGGTCAGTGCGCCGGAAACGATGTTGCCTTTGATTTCGGACGGTCGGGCAATAACTGGAGCTGGAGGCGATTTCATCAGGTCTTTCGCTACGTCTTCAAGAGCCTGATCGAGCTCTTTGCCGGCAGGAATCGGTTTGCCGTGCCAGTTGTCCTTGTCGGCGATCTGGCTCAGGCCGCCGCCCTTGTGAGTTCTGGCGAGAATGCACACCGGTTTGCCTGATACATTCAGGGCGCGATCGAAAGCCTGCAGCACCTGTTCTATGTCATGGCCATTGTCGACAACTATTGCTTCCCAGCCGAAAGCTTCGACTTTGCGGGCGTAAGTGCGCATATCGTGACCGTGCATGGTTTCACGGCTCTGTCCAAGCCGGTTGATGTCGATTATGCCGATGAGGTTATCGGTCTTGAGGTTGTCGGCAAGAGCGAAGGCTTCCCAGACCGAGCCTTCGGCGACTTCGCCATCGCCCATGAGCACGAAGGTGCGGGCGCCGTTTTTAACGACCTTCTTCTGCTGAATCGCAATGCCGAGGCCGACTGAAAGACCCTGTCCGAGAGAGCCGGTAGCGACATCGACAAAAGGCAGGCTGGGCATCGGGTGCCCTTCAATTCTTGAACCCATTTTGCGCAGGGTAAAAAGTTCTTTTTCTTCAAGATAGCCGGCTTCGCACCAGGCGGCATAAAGAGCTGGAGCTGCATGGCCTTTGGACATTACCAGCCGGTCGTTGGCGTGGGAAGCGGGATTTTTGGGGTCATAGCGCATGACCCGGAAGAAAAGCGCCGCCAGAATTTCGGCGCATGAGCAGCAGGAGGTGGGGTGGCCTGAGCCTGCTTCTGTAGTTGTTTTTATCGAGAGCCATCTGATTCTGGCTGCCCGGTGTTTGAGTTCTTTTATCAGAGATGCGTCGTAGGACATTCTACCCTCCGGAGTTTGATTCGTATAAAACTTCATAATAGGTTTAAACAAATCTGAGGGTATAGTCAACTACTTTACTAATTGAGGTTTTGTACCCATTTGACCAGGCAGAAAAGATGCCGGTGCGGCGTTGGGTTTGCCGTTTCGCTGATTGAAGATTGAAGCTGGAATTTCCGGTTCGGAAGGAAACTTTTCGTTTGCAGATGTTTCTTCGATGGCATAGAGGATCGGCTGCAGTTCTCGAGGGCATAAAAACAGCTCAGGAATTCTCGGAATCATTGTATAGACAACCAGAGCGGAACTCCACATTAGAAAAGCGTTGATATCGCCTGCCGGGTTATGGTCGAAAGATGAGATCATTATCAGGAACGAATTCATCCACAGAGAAGGAATAAGCAGGCGGATGCCGATTGCCGGCGCAATTGCCGTGATGGTTTCGCTGATTGAATAGCCTGCCGGCTTGATGATTGGGGTGATAGAGTCGATGGTGCGCAACGGAAATTCGTAATAGATCCGGCTCCAGAACGCAAATGATCCGCCGCTGCTTTCGAGATTGGGAAGTTTTCTGGCGAGAGCGGCATTGTTGATGCTTTTTGTTTTGCAGGCCCGGCTCATAATGGCAAAAGAAACTATGGTCTGTGCAGTCCAGGTAAAGATGAATGCCGGGTAAAACCCCTTGATGAGAAGAATGCTGGTAAAAACAGTAATCGATGGTACCCCGGCAGCCATTGTCAGCAGGGCACCGGCTATGAATAGAAGGTAAACCCACCATGGCTGCATCTCGGCCGAAACCGCCAGGTCGGTCAGACAGCTTTTGATGCTGGTCTTCGAGGTGAGATCGGGCTGGCGGTCTCCGGCGAGCAGATACAGGCTGGCAAGCAGAAGAAGGCCGGCAAGGAATCCGGCATATCTGATCATAATCTGGCGATTATAGTTCCACATGTGGCAAGCAATATATGTAAGGCATAAAAAAAATCAAGGAGCATTTTTTTGGCATTTTCCTTAATCCGGAATTGCATCGGTAACTGGTTGTGCCAATGTTGAACGGCCGAAGCGAAGTCACAGTCGTTTTCTTGTCTGAAAGCCGTTTTCGGGATTAATCTTTTCTGGTCTGGATTCGATTTTTCAGGATTGCCCCCTTGGTAATGGCAAAATTGAGGCGAGAATTGCCCGTATTTTTTTGCCTGTTGTTAATCAGAAATATTTGTGTTACTGTAAATGGGTATTATATCTTTCTCTGGGTACCAGCAATTATTCAGGAGAGAGAGCTCAAGTCTCCGAGGAGCTTAATAAACGAATATGTCAGAAGAATTTACTCTAACGCATCAGGTTGATGGCCCGGTGCTGGTAATCAGAACCAAGGGCTACCTCAATGATCTTGGTGCTGAACAGGTTGATGAGATATGCTCTGAGCATCTCGAGAAGTCAGTTAATAAAATTGTTATCAATCTTGAACAGTCTCCTTTGATCAACAGTATTGGCATTTCGATTCTGATCGGGGTAATTGAAGCCATTGAAGAGTCTGGTGGGGCGCTGGCCTTCACCAACCTGACTCCCACCAACCGCAAAACATTTGAAATGATGGGCTTGCTGCAGTTTGCCGAGCCCTTTGACAAAGAGGAAGAGGCTGTAGCTAAATATAAGGGTTGACCTTGCATGTCTGAATTAGAACAGACGTCTTCACCAGAACAGAAAATGCAGCAGCAGGTGCTGCGCTATGAGTATGTTCTAGAAGCTCTGAGCGACATCGGAGACGAGCTTTGTCGCGTCAGCAGTTTTGACGCTCAGCTCAAGTCGCTTCTGCACCTTTTGCTCGGCACTCTTGGGGTACGCAAGGGCGGAATTTTTCTTTTCGACACCTATAATCGCAAGGTTTCTCTGCGCTGCGCCTGGAAGCTGGTACACAAGACTTACGACTACGACCTGCCGCACGATGAAATAGCCGGCCTCGAGGCAGATTCCAACGATATAACCTATCGCGTTGTCGATTTTAAATATCTGCGCGGAGTTCTCGAAGCTTTTTCTGAAGACAACCTTGATTGCATTTCGATTCTCAAGGTGCGTGAAAAGCTGATCGGGTTTCTGGTTGTCGGTCACAAGCTGAAAGAAGTGCCTCTCACCGATAAAGAGGTGAGTTTTCTCAAGACTCTTTCCCGAAATATTTCGGTGGCGATCAACAATTTTCTGCTGCTGTCCGAGCTTCGCGAAGCGAACGTCCGCCTCGATGAAAAAATTCAGGAAGTCAGTATTCTCTACCAGGCTTCGCAGATGATTTCATCAGAACTGCAGCTGCAGGCACTTCTCGATATGGCAATGAGCGCTATTTCCGAGATCACTGAAATCGACCGGGGTACAACCTGGCTTTATGAAGAAGAACATCGTCAGTTCAACCTGATGAGCCATCTCGGCGATGCGAGCAAGTTGCCTGAAAACCTGGCGCTTGAAGATTCAGATATTCTTCAGATGGCCCAGGAAAAGAAAGAATCTTTCGAATACCAGAAGGGCACCAGTCAGCCCCCCGAGCTGAAAAGGCTCGACGAGCGAGTATTCGGCGAATCATTCGTGGTTGTGCCGATTCTTCATCAGGGTGAATTTCTGGGTTTGCTCCATCTCTGTGCAACTGCCGGGGCAAATGGTTTTACCAGTCGCGATATCAGACTGATAAAGGTTTTTGCCGTTCAGCTCGGTGCTGCGGTCAAAAATGCTCAGCTCTACGAACAGGCCATCACTGATGGTATGACCAAGCTTTACCTGCACCGCTACTTCAAACAGCGTCTTCTCGACGAAATCAAGCGTGCGGCGCGTTTTAAGAGAAATCTGGCATTGATAATGGTCGATATTGATCATTTTAAGCTGCTCAATGACAATTACGGCCACCAGACAGGCGACGAAGTTCTCAAGCATGTCGCTTCCATACTGCGACGGGCAGTAAGAACCCACGATCTGCCGGTCAGATACGGTGGTGAAGAATTTGCCCTTGTGCTGCCTGAAACCGAAATGAGCGGAGCTGTGGCTGTCGCTGAGCGCATCAGGCGTTCAATTGAAAACGATTATCTTGAAGTGAGCGGCGTGGTCCTCAAGATTTCAGCCAGTTTTGGGGTTTCGGTTTTTCCTGACTGCGCTGATGACATGGATTCGCTCATCAAGGCGGCCGATGTCTCAATGTACTGGTCAAAAGAGCATGGTCGAAATCAGGTAACGGCGGCTCCGGCCAAAACAGCCAGAGAAGCCGAATAGATCGTCTGAGGCACCACCGTTTTCAAGCCGGGCCCAAAAGATTGTTTAACTTACGGGTCGGCATTTACGCAGCAGCATGATTTTGCTGCGTTTAGGGGTGATTTCATTCTTGATGAACTGCCAGCCTTTTTCTTCCAGGTGCGCCAGTTCTTCTTCACGGTAGGGCCGAACCAGCATGCCTTTTTGGGAGCCTTTTACATAAACGATTGAGCCGTCGTCGGTCTCGATGACGTTGTTGTCGCCGCTGGTTTCAGAAAAACTGTCCATGGTGAAGAGCATGACGCCCTCTGGTTTCAGCACTCTGAAAGCTTCATCGACTGCGGTTGTGAAACTCTGGCGGTCGAGATGATCGAACAGATGATGGGCAAGAATTCCATCGAGACTCTCTGAAGCCAGGGGCAGGGCCCGGGCGTCGCCGGTAAGCACCAGGCCTTTGAGCTCTTCTTCGAAAAAATTGTTTTTCATGACGCGAGTGGCTTTGAATGAAAGGTCGATGCCGATTATGCTGAAACCCACCTGGCTGAGATACAGGCTGTTGCGCCCCTCGCCGCACCCGAGATCGAGAATGACGCCATGCCGCGGCACATGATTGAAGAGATGCTGCACCAGCTTCGCTGATGGGGCAATCATGCCATGATATTTCAGAAACCTGTTCCAGGTTTTTTCCCAGTAGGTGCGGGCTTGAGTCTCGATTTGGCTGTTCATCCGGCGCTCCCATAATACTCGACGGTCACTGCAGTGATGTCATCGTGCTGTTCAGCATGCCGCGAAAATTCCTGGATCTCTTTGAGCAGATCTTCGGCAGGGTTTTTGCCCCGCATTTTGCTCAGGAACTTTTTCAGGCGTGTTTCTCCATACTGCTCTTCATCAGAGTTTCTCGCTTCCGTGACCCCGTCAGTGAACAGCAGCAGCATGTCACCGCGGGAAAGAGCAAAGCTGATCGTCTGATACTGGTAATCTTCAAGAATTCCGAGTGGCAGACCCTTGATGGATTTTTCGCGCAACATCAGATCATGGCCACGGCCGCTTGTGACGAATGCCGGGTTATGACCGGCGCTTGCCATTTCAACGTTTCCGGTAGCCGCATCTATTATAACGTACATTGCCGTGATAAAACGATCATTTGTGATATTTTTGGCGATGATCCGGTTGGCACGCGAGAGTACTTCGCCGGCTGCCATATTGCCCAGCTCCATTGTTGAAAGAGTGGTTTTGAAGACAGTCATGATGATAGCAGCCGGAACGTTTTTGCCCGAAGCATCGGCAATTACGACTCCCAGGCGGTTGCCGCCGAGGTAAAAAAAGTCGAAATAGTCGCCGCCCACCATGGCTGCCGGCTTGTTGACCTTGTTGATCGTGAGCCCTGGCACCACGGGGATGCTTTGCGGCAGCAGGTTTTCCTGGATTTCCTTGGCCATATTGAGCTGGTCGTCGATGATTCGCTTTTCATCACGGTCTTCGAGCAGTGAATCGGTTTCGATAATCGAGGCGATCTGATGGGCGATGATTCTGATGAAGGAAATTTTCTGCCCGGAGAGATTGATTGTGGGGTCCATGAAGTAGACGAACAGCAGACCCCGGGTTTTCTGCTCCTCGTCACTTTTGCCCGGAACGACCAGATTAACGGTTATCAGGCTGCCATTCAGGCCCTTTTCGTGTTCGCGGGAGGCGACAATCGGGTTCATGCCGATGCGTTGAGGCGGATAGACTGAATCATAGAAATAGCTGTCATCTTCGTCAAGCTTCATTTCATCGCTGTTTTCATAATACCAGCCGGTCAGGCCCATTCCGACTGGAAGCCTTTCGGACTCGTCGGCAATGAGACCGGTAGATTCGCAATATGGGCGAAATTCTTTGCTATGGGTGAAAGCTTCACTGCATTTAGGGTCACCGAGTCTGACAAAGCAGCTCGATTCTTCTGCCTTTCCAGGTTTGCCTTCTGTTTCGGCGCGGTTTTCAATAACCATGGTTTTAACCAGATCGATTTCGGGGCAATGCTCGATCAACAGCTGCATGATGCTCTCGACCGCGTTTTCGATGCGCGCCATCGGTCTGTCTATGCGTGTTTCAGTCTGATGCAGTTCGACGTAAATTTTCGTCAGGCCGCGGATAGAATTCAGGAAGACGTGGTTGACTTCGGCCTGTGACTTAAGCTTCTCGGCCATTTTCTCGAAGTTTTTGCCGAGAGTATCGATTTCGGAAATATCGGAAGTGGGCACCTGGAGTGTGTCAGTGCCGAACTTGAATTGTGAAATAAGGCTACTGAGCTTTCTCAGCGGGCCTCCGACCGCTCTGGGGAACGAAATGCTCAAATAGAGGCCGGCGGCAAGAACTATAGCCAGAAATGCCTGAATAAGCCGGTAATTTCTGCCGGCGTGAGCCATCAGCTGATCGGAAATGGAGAGAATCAGATTCCAGAAATGCTCGGCTTCAGCAGCGGCCATGATGACTCCCTGCTGCTTTATAGAACTGAGGCTTGTCTGCAGTCTGGATATCTGGTCTTCGGCTTCAAGAAGATCACTTTCAGGGGTCTCAAGAATGTTACGCAGTTTTAGAAACGAGTCGAAAAAGCCTTTCACTTTGCTTTCAACCTGTGACAGAACGCGGCGATGCAGGGTGGTAGTACTTTCCTGTATCGAACGGTCGAGCAGAAACAGAATCGCTCTGAACCGGCTCTCCACTCTTTCAGCTGAGGATTTTCCCGAGTTTTTCGTCGTTTCCTTGTCTTTTCTGAGGCTCAGGTAAAGGGCAATTTCGGTTTCCGCAAGCACCAGATCCTTTTCGATCCTGGAAATCTTGTCCATCAGCGAGGAAGTATTGCCTAGCGAGGCTTGAAAGTCAGGATTTTTGAGGGTGTTTTTCAGGTCGACCATCATGCTTTTGAAGCGGTCAAGCAGACCGACAACATCGGCGCGCAGACCTTCAGCGGCTTTGGAACGACGGCTGGCGTTTTTACGCAGCAGTCGGTTTCGGCTTTTGATGAGCAGATCGAAGGAGGTCAGCTGCTGCCTGAAATCGGCGAACAGCAGCTTGATCGTTCTTATGTTTTCAAGGCGCTGGCGGTCGCTGATCAACTCTTCTATTCTGGCGATGAGCTTTTCAATTTCGAGCACCCGGGAACTGTAGTCTGCGTCACTGCTGTCAATCTTGACGCTTTCGCTTAGCGCCTCTCCGAGCTGAGTCCAGCGACCAGCCATCTTTTCGTAGGCTCTGGCGATGGTGATATTGACCGGTAGAATTTTTGTGACGAAACCATCGATATCCCAGTATGACATCGATGTCAGGCCGAGAAACACGAGAATAAGTGCCAGCCCGGCAAAAATTCCCCTCGCCAGTCGCCGTTGCAGGCTCATTAATGACTCACTTCGCGCAGATCAGACATTGAAGCGGAAATTGATGATGTCTCCGTCTTCGACGATGTATTCTTTGCCTTCAAGGCGTGCCAGTCCGGCGGCTTTAACGGCGACCATCGTTCCTTTGGCGACGAAATCGCGATAGGCCACGACTTCGGCTCTGATGAAACCACGTTCGATGTCAGAGTGAATTTTGCCGGCAGCTTTCTGGGCGCTGGTGCCGGTCTGCAAAGGCCAGGCCCGCACTTCGTCTTCGCCAACCGTCAGGAAACTGATGTAATTCAGCAGCCGGTAAGCTTCTGAAATCAGGCGATTGCGTCCGGATTCCTTGATTCCGTATTCTTCGAGAAAAATCGCCTCTTCTTCAGGCGACAGGCCGGATATTTCCATTTCAGTGGCTGCGGAAATCAGCATCGGCACCCATCCGCGTTGCTTGCAGGCCTCTTTGAAGGCTGCTACTGCCGGGTCTGATTCAGATTTAAACTGATCGTCAGAGCAGTTGCCGACCAGCAGCAGGGGTTTCTGGGTCAAAAACCGGTATCCCCGCAGACTGTGAGCCTGTTCATCGGTCATCTGGAATTCTGAGATGAAACGATTGCTTTCCAGAAGTTTCTGGAGGCTTTCCATCAGTTCGAGTTCTCTGACCAGTTCGGGCTTTTTGCCGGCCTTCATTTCTTTGTTCAGGCGTTCGACTTTGTTGATGACCATTTCAAGGTCGCTGAAGATGAATTCGAGACAGAGCTCTTCAAGATCGGCGACCGGGTCGATTTTATTGTGGATATGCGGTATTTCTTCACTGGCAAAGAGTCGCACCACCAGCATAATGGCATCGCAGGACCTGATGTTGGCCAGAGTTTTGCTCGCTGATTTGCTTTCTGCGTTGCTGATGCCTGGAATATCGGTAAATTCAACGGTGGCATAGGTAGTTTTCTTGGGTTTGAAAATGGTTGCCAGGTGATCGATGCGTTCATCAGGAACCTTTATGATGCCGTTATTGATTTCATCGGTCTGGGCAAGGTAATCGCGGGTTTGTGCCTTGGCGCGGGTGGCCATGTTGAAAACACTCGTTTTGCCTGACATCGGCAGGCCGGCTAGTCCGATTTTCATCTGTCGCTCCTGGGTGCTTGATTTTTCAGGCAGTATGATAGCACAGACGTGGGTTTGACGCTATTAAAAAGGCGCATCACAACCTGTGTGATGCGCCTGTTGCAAAAGACTGGTGAGCGGTTGCTCGATTTGTCAGATCAACATGCCGGCAATGTTTCCGGTAAGGAATGAAGCAAAGGTGCCGGCCAGAAGTGCTCTAAGGCCTAGCTTGGCCAGGTCGCCGCGTCTCGACGGGGCGATTCCGCCGATGCCACCAATTTGAATGCCGATTGAACCAAGATTGGAGAAGCCGCACAGTGCATAACTGAGAATGACTCTGGTGCGCAGGGTCATTTCGGCTACCTGGCCGTTGACCAGAGTTTTGCCGTTCAGGTAATTTGCCAGATCAGCGTAGGCGACAAATTCGTTGAGAATCGTTTTCTTGCCAAGCAGTTCGCCGGCGATAGCGAGATCCTGGGTCGGTACGCCGAGCATCCAGGCGAAGGGGGTCGAAATCAGGCCAAGCAATGATTCGAGAGTGCCGATGGAAGTCAGGTCAAACCAGCCGGCGATGATGCTCCAGAAGTGGTTGCCAAGAGCAATCAGAGCGATGAAACCGATGAGCATCGCGGCAACGTTGATCGCCAGGGCCATACCTTCAGAACAGCCTCTTGCTGCTGCATCGATGACGTTCTGGTCGATGGTTTCAATGCGGAGTTCAAGTTTGCCGCTGGTTTCGGGCACTTCGGTCTCAGGCACCAGAATCTTGGCAAATACCAGAGCTGCGGGGGCCGACATGACCGATGCGGCGATCAGATGGCCGGCGATACCGGGAATAGCATCCTTCAGCATACCGACATAGCCTGCCATGACGCCGCCGGCAATTGTTGCCATGCCGCCGGTCATAATGCAGTGAAGTTCTGAATAGGTCATTTTTTCTACATAGGGTTTGATGACCAGCGGAGCTTCAGTCTGGCCGACGAAAATGTTGGCGGCGGCACTCAACGACTCGGCGCCAGAAGTTTTCATGGTGCGCTGCATTACCCAGGCGACGCAATAAACCAGGCGCTGCATGATACCCATATGATATAGAAGAGCCATCAGAGCCGAAAAGAAAATAATGGTCGGTAGAACGTTGAACGCAAAAAACGAGCCGGTTGCTGCATTCAGTTTGAGGCTCGTAAGCTGAGCTGCAAGCTCTGGAGCCGCAGCGGCATCGGTCGGAGAAACCGGAACGGTGAAATTGACAAGATTGCCGAAAACAAAGCTTGCACCCGTCTGGGTGAAGCTCAGCATTTTGACGACCACATCGTTCAGCACTGCAAAAACCTGGCGGCCTGGTTCGGTTTTAAGGATCAGCACCGCAAAAATAACCTGCAGGCCGATACCCCAGCCGACAAGTTTCCAGTCGATCTTCTTGCGATTGGTAGACAACGCGTAACAGATGGCTATCTGAACTATTATCCCGATGAAACTGGCAATATATTCGTTCATTCCTTGCTCTCCTGTGATTCTAATTGGGCAAGATGATAGCATAATCATGCTAAAAAAGCACAGAGAAACATTAACGGACATAGAAAAACGCAGAGATTCAGATGAATCTCTGCGTTTGCCCCAGAATTATGATTTACAGGTCGATGTTTGTTTCTTCGCCGCGGTCAGGGCTGATTTCAATT
Organism: uncultured bacterium; assembly: GCA_964474705.1. Lineage (GTDB taxonomy): Bacteria > Muiribacteriota > Ozemobacteria > Ozemobacterales > Ozemobacteraceae > Rifleibacterium. The sequence continues at coordinate 20,631 of CAYYUI010000001.1, read as the reverse complement.
ACCTTGTCGAGAAACTTGACGGCAACCTTTTCACCGGCCGAGAAATAGCGGGCAAGCTCGGGGTGGGCACGACATAGTTGGAAATATGCTTCAGACCAGGCCTTGACAATTATCCGGTCTTTTTCGCCCTTTATTTCGCTGTCTACCCAGCAACCATCGATAAGATAGAAGGTTTTAGCGTCGATTTCCTTCTGATCAGGAGCTTTGAGACTCGATGAGCCGCCATGCGACGAACCGGCCGGTGCCGCAGGTATGGAAAAACTCTGCGGGGCCGCTGCGGCTTTGAGTGAATTCATTTCCCGTGAAGCACCGACGGCATCGGCACCATCAGAAAGGTCCTGCAGGCGTTCCATGGAAAATTTGGCTTTGCCTTCTTCGAATGCGGCTGATGGCATTGCATCAGGAACCATTGTCTGCCGCAGATTGGGGCCGAGCTGGTCGTTGTCTTCAAGAACCAGATAAGAAGTATAGGGTGTCAGAATGCCGTAACGCTTGGCGAGGGTGATTATTTCGTTCTTCAGCTCGTCGTCTGTGCCATTCTTTCGAATCTGATCGAGCAGAAAGCCTATTTTACGGGTGGCCCAGATTTTGGCCACGAAAGCATTTTCACTCTCTCTGGCTGGAAATTCAGCTTCGAATTCCATTTTGACCGGGCTGCCTTTGATGCTGCCGGTAAGGGTGATAAGTGCCGAACCGGGCTTGCTGTAGCGCCCCAGCACCAGAATGTTGGAATCCTTGAATACATCGGTGATTTTTCTTGGATAGATCTGGGAAACCTCAACATTGCTGAATTGCAGACCAACATCTGACAGCACCGGATAAGTCAGTTTCGCGAACAGCGAAGATACTTTGATTTCGAGGTCTTCTTCTTCGGAAACGTAGTCGGAAACCCCGCCGTTCTGTTCGGCCAGATTATCGATGAGTTCTGCGTTGAGCTGGTCACCGACCCCGAAAGTGAAGATACGTATATTCCCGGTATTTTTGCTGGCAGCAATTTTGAGAATTTCTTCGGGGTCAGTCTGCCCGGCAGTCGGCTTGCCGTCGGTGACGAATACGATGAATTTCGGGTTCTTCGATTCGCTCTTGTTTAGGGCGTTGATCGACATTTCCAGGGCTTCAGAGATATTGGTTCCCCCCATGGCACCGAGATTTTTGATGTGATTGAGGGCACCTTCGCGGGTATCGGCGTTCAATGCTGTCAGGCCGTTTTTGTAGGCCTCAGCTTCGGTCGAAAAATTGCACAGCAGGAAATTGCTGCCTTCAGACAGTGAATTGATGCAGAATTCGAGTGCTTTGCGTGCCTGGTCGATCTTTTTCCCGGCCATGCTGCCGGAAGTGTCCATGGCCAGGGCAACATCTATTGCCGGAATTCTGGTTTCCTGATCTTTGAGGGCGGGGGCCAGCATCAGCATGAACAGGCCGTCTTCAGATGGGTCGGGCCGATGGCAGAGAGAGGTGACTGCCAGGTCTTTTTTCGCTACGGAATAATAGAGAACAAAATCTTTGTCTGGCCTGATGTTGTCAGCTTCGAATCCGATGACCGCTTCGCGGTCATTCTTACGGCTTACTGATATTTTGTGGGTCGGAGAATAGACCGAGGCGATCGGCAGGTCTGACTTGATGTGGGCTTCTATTGCCACGTCCTTCATGCCTTCCTGGGTGTATTTTTCGATGTTGAGAGGGTAAACATAGCGAACCAGGCCGCCTTCCATGCGCAGAGCTTCCTGGTAGGCAAGTTTTACGTTCTTTTCGCTAAGTGGATTGATCGGATAAATTCTGGTTTTGAAGACGCCCTGACCCATGTATTCAAGAAGGCCGGGGTCGCGCATTTGTCTGACGATGTCTTCGTAGATCTGGCGGGCTTTGTCGGCATCCAGCAGTTCGCCCTGAGTCATTTTGCCTTCGACGTCCATTGAAAAACCGCTGATTGAGGCGCTGATGGGAAGGGGAAAAACATACAGGCCTTCGATGACGCGGTTTTCATGGTTATAAAATTTCTGATCCACCTGAGTGGCCGCAGCAAGGTTGTTTATATCAATCTTGACGTGATGCTTGGTGACCGACAAAGGCACGGTGAAGTTACTTACCGGGCTTGGTGAAGGTCGCATGATGATTCTTGGATGCGGTTCTTCCGGGTCGATCGGAAAAATGATGCCATCGGCAAAAACGGCACCGGTAAACAAAGACAGACAAAAAACAACAACAATGGTGATCAGCTTTTTCATGTTTCCTCCCGTCAGGTTACACAATCTTTAACGGCATAACATAAAACCGGATTTAAAAAAAGCATTATCAGGGTAATCATGATTATTATTAGCTTGCCTGAAGCAGAAGAACGGCTTTAAAATAGAAGAAAAGATCAAAGCAAAACAAGGTATAAAATGGGTTATCAGGATAAGCCTTACGAAATAGTATGCAGGGCATTGCAGGTAATTTATCAGACCCCGGAAGACCCCGGTCTTTACATTGATCTGTTCAAATGCATCGCCGACTGGGAATATTTTAAGATCGATCAGAGTCCTGATGAAGATCAGAAGATATTCAGCGGCCTGATGAGCCTGTATGCCTTCCTTGATAACAAAAATTATGCCGTCGAAGCTGAAAAGCTGCTTGTAAATATTATAATTACCTTTCCAGAATGCTATTTTCCCAAATTGCCGCGCGCCAATCCCGGCGATAATGTAGACTATAACCTGTTCAGGGAGGCCAGAGAAGCAGCCCGCCTCAAGGCGGTGCCCGAGAAGCCGATGATGGCTCTGACCGCCTTCGAGGAGCAGTTCCGCAAGGCCAGCTTGAATCTGCCACTTCTTGCTGCAGAAATTGCGTCCGGATCATTCTATCGTGATGGCCCAGGGCGTGCCGGAGAGTTGTTCCGCAGTTTTGCCGATGTTGTGACCCTCCTGCAGGAGACCTCAGCCAGAGATTCACTATGGGAACTGATGTATCAGCTGAGCGTAAAACTGAACAACAATGTCAGCGGCTTCAACCAGGCTTACCTGTTCCTGAAAGCCCTAGATACAATCAAAACGTCTCGCCCTGCCGGCTGGGTGCGTGATGAAATCGCCCGCAGTCTGTCTTTTTTTCAGCGCAATCATTGCTGGAAGAATATCGATGACGGGATTCTGGCCGGTGATCACAAGAGTATTCTTTTCTGGGTCGATAAAGCACTCACTCTGGTCAAAGAACCATACGAGCGTGATTATCTGTTAAGAATACGTAACGGTTCGGCATCGAAGGTCGAAAAGCCGAATCATCATTCAGAGCTGCTCATGGCGCTGGTGATATTGATTGTTGTATCGGTCATCTTTATTTTGCGCACTGAATCAGATGTAAAGAGAAAGCTCAACCTTGAAGCGACCCGCAAAGAGATTCTTCAGGCAGTGAAAACCGGAGTCAGGCCCGATGAGGAAAAACCTGTCGATGAAAACGTTGTGCAGGTAATTCCTGCTTCCCCACCGATTCACACCCGAACCGGTCTGATGGAATATCGTCCGCAGCTGAAGCCACATGGGCGTAAGCTCTCGCTGCCCGAGGTAAGGCATGTGGTTTTTCAGAAAGAAAGGCTCGATTATCTCAGAAAACAGAGTCTCTCGCCTGCCGAAATGAAGTTGTATGCCGATCTTGAAAAAGACTGGAAGGACCGTTGCGAATTTTATGAATACAATAACGAAGACCGCGAAAAAGTCTACTGGGATCTCCAGATTCACAGCGTGAATCTGCAGCTCGATGCCATGGACATTCTTGCGGGCTGGCGCCGGGAACCCGATTTTGCCGGTAAAATTCTCAATTCTGGAACGCTGCTGGACTTCAACAATGCCCTGCATTTTCAGATCGTTGTGAACAGGCTAAAGGAGCTTGGGTTGCTGAGATCCGCCGATACGCCCAAATACTGGAACGAAGAATGCGGCCGCGCCCTGATGGAATTCAAGTCTACCCATCTGGCAATTCATGATTCGATCTGGGACCGCAAAACCCAGGACGCGATGTTTCCAGGACTGAGATAAAGGTTTTGGCCCGCCTACATCAGCCCGCGCAGCAGGGCCAGACAGATGATCTGAAATCTGGTCGTCAGATAGTAGAGCACTGTGTCGAGGCCCAATACATCAAGCATTGCATCAGCGTTTTGCGGCGAAATAATCTTGCCGAGCATTGTCGTTCCGCTCAGAAAGATCAGCAATCCAAGCACGATTACCTGCGTGAGCTCGAATGAGGTAAGATCGTTGCCGAGCTTCTTGGCAGTACTCCATACGAACCAGATGTAGGCCAGTCCGACCAGAATTACCAGAATCAGAGTCAGAATTTCGGCGTATTCCTGGGCTGCAATTATCGAATAGAGTGTCGCCATCAACTCTCCTTTATCTTAGTTTTACAGCCAGCTCAGTTTCGAGCCTGCTGACCATTCTGCTTATCATCGGCTGTATCTCTTCGTCGGTAAGGGTTTTCTTCGGATCGCGGAAGGTCATGGCGAATGCCAGAGAACGGCTGTCTTCGGGGATGCCTTTACCCTGATAGACGTCGAACAGGTAGCAGTCTTCAAGCAGGGTTTTGCCTTCAGAAGTCAGAATTTTGAGAATATCGCGATGTGCAACGCTGAGCGGGGCGATCAGGGCAAGATCGCGGCGTATTGCCGGCAGTTCCGGAATCGGTTTCATTCTGCCTGCTCCTTCGACGGCGGCAGCGAAGCGACTGAGGTCGATTTCAGCGATGAAAATGAATTTGGGCATTTTTTTGTTGTCGAGCAGATTCGGGTGCAGCTGACCGAATTCACCGGATGGCGATTTGCCGACCATCAGCTCCATCTGCATGGAAGGGTGGAAAACGCTGCAACTGCCTGGAGCAAAGCGAATTTTAACCTTCAGAAGGTCGGCAATGTTTTGTATCAGACCCTTGACAGTGAAGAGATCGAAGGTTTCGCCGCTGCGTCGCCAGTTTTTCTGATCTGCGGAACCAGAAAAGCCGATGCACAGGCGGGAATGTTCTTCACTCAAGCCACCGGCGGCCGGGTGAAAGACTTTGCCTATTTCGAACAATCTGAGATTGAATTCATCGTTAAGAATATTTCGTTTCAGCGCGTCGAACATGCCCCACTTAAGGCTGGTTCGCATAGCGCTAAGGTCTTCAGAAAGAGGGTTCTGCAGCATCAGTGGTTTCTTTTCGCAGAAACAGGCGTCTATTGAAGAGGGAATGAAGCTGTAGGTCATGATTTCGTTGAAACCGCACGAAACCATATGGGCGCGCAGGCGCTTTTCAAGCTTCTGCAGTGGTGTGGGCAGCTGAAGAACCGAAGTTATAGCGGGCAGGGTGGTAGGTATGTTGTTGTAGCCATACATTCTGGCAACTTCTTCGATTATGTCTGCTTCAATGCTGAGGTCGTGGCGATAAGGAGGTACGCTGACCACCAGATCTTCACCGTCACGTCTGGTGTCGAGTTTTAACCTGAGCAGCAGAGTTTCGATCTGGGTCGGGCTCAGACTGACGCCAATGACCTTATTGACGCGCCGGGTGCGAACTTTAATCTGACGAAGAATTTCCGGTTTCGGGTATGCATCGGCAATGCCTTTTACCGGCTGTCCGCCGGTCATTTCCTTCAGAAGCCTGACTGCTTCGTTGAGGGCTATCGGTACATTGTCAATGTTGGTGCCTCTTTCGAACCGATATGAAGAGTCTGACATGAGCCCAAGGCGCTTAGAAGTTCTGCGCACCGTGGTGGGATCGAAGAAGGCGGCTTCGAGCAGAATGCTGGTGGTAGCGTCGGTCACAGATGAATTCAAGCCACCCATGACACCGGCGATTGCCATCGGCTTTTCCTGATCTGCAATCACAAGCATCGAAGAATCGAGATTGCGTTCAACCTTGTCGAGGGTCACGATACGCTCGTCTTTGGCTGCCTGGCGAACAACGACTTTATGCCCGGTAACGAGCTTGTAGTCAAAAGCATGCATCGGGTGACCGATATCGAGCATCAGATAATTGGTGACGTCGACGACGTTGTTGATCGAGCGAATGCCGGCCTTTTCAAGGCGTTCACGCATCCAGTCAGGGGAAGGGCCGACCTTGACATTGTGCATGACCCGGGCTCCATAGCGCGGGCAAAGTTCACGGTCGTGAATATCGATAGAAACGTGCTCGGCAATTGCGCCTTCGCCATCTTCGTTGCCAAGCGGGTCGCGATGCAACGGCAGATTGAAGATCGCCGAAAGTTCACGGGCGATGCCGAGATGCGAAAGGGCGTCGCCACGGTTGGGAGTGATGCTGATTTCGAAAATCACTTCATCGAGTTTCAGTGCTTCAACGATATTCTGGCCGATCTCAGCCTGTGCATCGAGTATGTAAAGACCGCCGTGGTCTTCAGAAATACCCAGTTCCTTTTTGCTGCACATCATGCCGGAAGATTCAATGCCACGAATTTTGGCTTTGCTGATCTCGAAGCCTGAGGGAAGCCGGGCTCCGATCATCGCGACCGGAACCTTGTCGCCGGCCTTCATGTTATTGGCGCCGCAGACAATCTGCAGCGGGTGCCCGCGGTTGACATCGACACTGCACAATGAGAGCTTTTCAGCATCCGGGTGGGGGTCACGGCTGAGAATTTTTCCGACTACCACATTGTTGAGATTTTTGCCGGGCTGAATGATTTCTTCAACTTCAAGACCGGTCATATTGAGGGCGTCGGCAATCTTTTCGGGAGTTTCGTTGATATCGATATAGTCTTTAAGCCAGCTTAATAGAACTTTCACTTGTTTTTACCTCAGAATTGTCTCAAGAAACGGATGTCGGAGCTGAAGAGGAGCCGGATGTCGTTTATTCCATAGCGCAGCATGGCGATACGGTCAATTCCCATGCCGAAGGCGAACCCGGTATATTTTTCCGTATCGTATTTTACGGCTTCGAAAACTTTCGGGTTGACCATGCCACAGCCGAGAACTTCCATCCAGCCTGTGCCTTTGCAGACTTTGCAGCCCTTGCCTTCACAGAAAATGCACTGAATATCCATTTCGGCAGATGGCTCCGTAAACGGGAAAAAGCTGGGTCTGAACCTGAATGGCCTTTTTCCGAACATATTTTCGACAAACATCGCCAGAGTGCCTTTCAGGTCACTCATGCTGATATTTTCGCCTACTACCAGACCTTCCATTTGGTTGAACATCGGCGAATGGGTAATATCACTGTCTTTTCGGAAAACCTTGCCGAGGCCGATCATCTTGAGCGGTGGATTCAGCGCTTCCATGGTGCGAATCTGTACGGGAGAAGTCTGAGTGCGGAGAACCTGCCCGGATTCAAGGTAAAAAGTGTCCTGCATGTCGCGCGCCGGATGGTGGCTCGGCACATTCAATGCTTCGAAATTATAGTATTCATCTTCGATTTCGGGTCCTTCTGCCATGAAAAAACCCATTGACAGAAAGATTTCGGCAACCTCATTAGCTACCTGCACTACGGGGTGAAGAGTTCCAGATGCCGGGTAGATGCCTGGCATGCTGTGGTCTGGCTTCTCGGCATTGAGCTTCGCTTCCTGCTCTTTGAGGGCAAGGCTGCGCATACTGTCGTCGAGTGACGCCTGAATCTTATTTTTCAGCTCGTTAATGGCGGCTCCCACGGTTTTGCGTTCTTCGATTGAGAGCTTGCCCAGGCCTTTAAGCAGTTCAGTGACCTCGCCTTTCTTGCCGAGGTATTTAACCCTGAGGGCCTCGAGCGCGGCGGTTGTCGTGGCGGCATCTTTTTCTGCGAGATATTGCTTTAACAGATTTTCGTGAGAATCAGACATTTGATCTCCTTATGTGTATGATCGTTCAACGCAGCGAGCGGTGGGCCCTTGCCCATTCATACAGGCAGATGGCTGCCGAGGTGGCAACGTTGAGTGATTCTACCTGTCCTTGCATGGGTATGGCAAGTCTGCTGTTACATTCATGTAAAATTTCTTTGCTGAGGCCCTGACCCTCCTGCCCAAAAACAAGAGCGCATCTGGGTGGGAAAACGAACTCAGGAAGCGGTTGCCCCTCCATGTCGGCGCAGATGCAGACAATGCCATTGCTTTTCAGCATATTGAGCAGTTCTGCGGTTTCCACTTCTGAGGCAGTCGGCAATCTGAAGCTTGAACCCATCGCCGCCCTGATCACCTTCGGGTTCAACAGGCTGCAGCTGCCTCTGAGCGTTACCAGAAGGTCTACTCCCATGGCTTCGGCAGAACGCATTATGGTTCCAATGTTTCCAGGATCCTGGAGTCGGTCGAGAATCAGAATCAGTTTTGCATTTCTGATTGCCTGTTCCAGAGGCAAAGAGGGTGGGGGAGTAAGAAATGCCAGAATTTCTCCGGGGCTCTGTACAGTAGATAATTCGCGGTATAAACCTCGGCCGACCTGGTAAGAGAATGGTTCCAGGTCAGTTCGGTGCTTTAACGCCTGCGGAGTTTCCACAAAGATCATCTCTGGTCTGGCGCCTGATTTCAGCGCCTCATCGAGCAATTTGTGTCCCTCGACCAGAAGCAGCTTTTCATCGCTGTTGCCGCTTACAAGCTTTCTGGCCCGTTTGAACTGCTGATTTGTTTTTGATTCAATCTGCTTCAATATCTGCCACCAATAAAAAACACCCGGGTTGGCCCCCGGGTGTTTGTGTGCTTGAATCAGGCAGCTTTTTTGGCCATCTGAACGATGCCGGTGAAAGCCTGGGGATCGCGAATTGCCAGTTCGGCAAGAACCTTGCGGTTCAGTTCGATTCCAGCCTTTTTCAGACCGCAGACGAAGCAGCTGTATGACATTTCGTTGAGGCGGCAGGCAGCGTTGATTCTGGTGATCCAGAGTCTTCTGAATTCGCGGGCGCGTTTGCGGCGATCGCTGTATGAATGGTCGAGAGCATGCAGAACCGCCTGCTTGGCGACCTTCTTGACATTATTGTGTGAGCCCCAGAAACCCTTGGTTCTGCGGAACAGTTTCTGCTCTTTGCGTCTTGCATTGCTTGAACTTTTTGAACGTGACATGGTGATAACCTCCTGATAATTTTATTAATCCCAGTTACTCTCGACACTGGGTCAGGAGTACGGCAACATAACCTTCAGAGCATGTTCATTGCCCGGTTCGCAATTGGCTGACTGGCGATAGCCTCTTTTGCGCTTGCTGGACTTCTTGGTCAGAATATGGCTGCCATAAGCTTTGTAACGTCTGAACGCACCGGAACCAGTTCTTTTGATGCGCTTTGCGGCACCGCGATGAGTTTTCATTTTCGGCATAATACTTTCCTCCTGATGGCAGTATGGCTACTTTTTCCGGGTTCTGAAGAGAATCATGGTGATGGCATTGCCTTCCTGGGCGGCATCCTTCTCGATATCGGCGTCTTCACCGAGAATGACCTTCATTCGTTCGATTACTTTATACCCGACTTCGATGTGGGCCCTTTCGCGACCCCTGAAGGAAACGGAAACCTTTACCTTGTCACCTTCTTCAAGAAATTTCTTGATGCTGTTGCATTTGGTCTGCAGATCGCCTTCATCAGTTTTCGGGCGAACCTTGACTTCTTTCAGCTTGATGACTTTCTGCTTCTTCTTGGCTTCTTTGGCTTTCTTGGCAAGTTCATACTTGTACTGGCCGAAGTCCATGAGTCTGCATACAGGTGGATTCGCTGCTGGAGCTACTTCAACCAGATCGAAGCCCCTTTCTTCAGCCATGAGAACGGCGTCATTGGTGTTGACAACACCGACCATGCTGCCATTCTCATCGACCAGGCGAACCTGCGGAACCCTAATCCTTCTGTTGATGCGTACAGTACCTTTGATACTCTTACCTCCGGAAAAATAAAAAATGGAGCAGCAAGATGCTACTCCATGAACATTACGTGTCATGTACCCCTTTGGAGGGGGCTAACCTTTTCGCTTATGCTTGAGGTGAGGAATCAATCCTGCTTGCTGTTCTGCAATGTTAGCAAACCTCGGCGTCCAAGTCAAGCAGTTTGTACTATTTTTTCGGAATCACGACCGAAAGCACTCAGAAATCCAAAGAGAATCAGCATCGAGATTGGTATCAGAACATACGATGAGATCCCGAGACCGGCGGGAATATAGCAGCAGGTAATGGCGACCAGAGCCACCAGCGCGGCATATGGGGCCTGGGTTCTTACGTGGTCGATATGATCTGAGCCTGATGCCATCGAGGACATGATCGTGGTATCCGAAATCGGGCTGCAGTGATCGCCAAAAATCGATCCCTCGAGCACGGCACCGATCGAAACGAGTATCGCTTCTTTCAGGTAAAGCAGCTTGTCGGGTGCCGCTGGCAGCTGAGCTATTACCGCATCGTAATGCTGCATGTTGAGGTGATAGGCCAGCGGAATGCTGATTGGCAGCAGAATTGCCATCGTTCCCCAGCTGGTGCCGGTTGAGAATGAGATAAAACAGGCGATGATAAAGATTATCGCCGGCAGCATCCAGTAAGGAATAACGTCGGTTACCATTGCCACGACGTATTGGGCGGTGTTCAGGTCGGTACACACGCCGTTGATCGACCAGGCCAGGGTCATGATGATTACTGCCATCATCAGAGTTTTAGCCCCGTCGACCCATGATTTAAGACCGGTTTCGAGATTGATAAGCCCCTGGGCCCAGCCGAGCAGAACGGCGATCATCGACCCGAACACGCTCACCCAGATCAGAACCCTGGTCGAGTTGGCGTCACTGAAGGCAGATCGTGCTTTCTCCGAAAAACTCATCGTTGAAGGTGCAAGTTCTGCCTTGATCGTGTCGCCTTCCTGAAGTCCCTTGATGGCTGCAATGGCGTCAGCACCGCTTTTGTCTGCAAAATGGCTGGTTTCGTTAAAATTCAGGCGGGCAAAAGAGAAATTTTCTCCTGAAACCGAAAGTGTGCCGTTTGCCGGAGAAACGGCCAGAACTGTAAGTGTCTCGCCTGGTTGTGTAAGCTCATTGGTGGCTTTGCTGAGCAGATGATGTGGTGCGAACATGCCGCCGTCACCCAGCAGGCCGACAAATGTACCGACGATGACGATTCCGATCGGTATGGCAGCATTGTACCAGCGACGGGGCATGTCGTCGGGAAGTTTGGGCATCGCCGTCTCAGGTGAGCTGATCGGTCTGGCCGTATCGGAAAGAACTTTGCCTTCCTGGTGCGAACGTTGCTCGGCTTTGAGCATTGGCCCGAAGTCGCGGCGTGAATAAGCGATGAGAAAGCCGAAAAACAGGGTCAGCAGGCAGTAGAACCTGAATGGAATAGTTTGAAGAAAGACGCCGTAAAAATTCGTTTCCGGAATGTTCAGATTAACGTAAGCTTCTCTGATAAGGCCGATTTCATAACCTATCCAGGTCGACAGAACCGCAATACCGGCAACCGGGGCCGAAGTCGAATCGACGATATAGCTGAGCTTCTCACGGGAAATTTTGTTGTTATCGGTAACCGGGCGCATGGCATTGCCGACGATCAGGGTATTGGCATAATCGTCGAAGAAAATCAGAACACCCATCGCCCAGGTGGCGAGCTGGGCACTGCGCGGGCCCTTTACCTTGCTGGAAATGAGATCGACGATGCCCTGCATGCCGCCGGTGCGGTTGATAATGCCGATCATGCCGCCCAGACAGAGTGAAAAGATGACGATGGCTGAATGGCCTGTGTCGGCGAGTGAGCCAAGCAGATACTTGTCGAGAGTGCGCATGAAGCCAATGAACGGGTTGTAGAAAAAAACGAAGGTGGCGCCGATCCAGGTGCCGATGAACAGTGAAGTGATGACCTCCCTGGTTATCAGCGCCAGAACGATGGCGATCACCGGAGGCAGCAGCGAAAACCACCCGGGGATACATCTGACTTTTGCCGACGCGGTCTGATCGCCGACTGAAACGACTATTTCATTAGTGCCGCTTCTGGGTATGACCACTTCAATGCTTTTAAGGTCTGCCGGCAGCGAAACGCCGGTCGCCAGTGTCTGGCCATCGACCAAAACTTTATACTGAACAGCCTGCTCACCGGTTTTCTGGCCTTCAAGAGCAAGAGTGGCTTTAACTCCGGTCAGAGTGAAGGCCGGTGGCTTGACCAGCAGTTGAGCATAGGCCTGTTGACCTGTAATGATCAGCATGAAGACGACAAGAAAAGTTAAACGAAGTTTAGAGTCTCTCATTGGGGCTCCCGATTGATAAAACTGAGTAAAACTACCATTGAGAGAAGGGTTTGACAAGAAAACTTTTTTCGAATACGAAAAAATGCCCGCCGACTGTCTCAGCTCAATAAGAATTGGCGTCGCTGCCGTCGGTGCGCTGTTTCCATTGCACGTCGGTTTCTTTTGTCTGAGCCTGGCGAATGGTGATGATAGCGCGTTCGACATGCTCGATCTTGTCTTTTACTCCGGCGGGATTGGCTTCAAGGGTCAATAGAAGTTTGACCTTGCCGTCGTAAGTCTCGTCAATACCACCATCGCTGGTTTCTTCAAATCTGGCGGTTTTGACGTTCGTCGACAGACAATGGGTCTTACCATCAGCGATGCGGAAAAACTCTGTGCCCTGCAGCTTGTAGCTGACTTTGGCAAAGCTTTTGTCTTCTGCTGTCTTGCTCTTGTCGAAAAATGTGTCGTTGTCGGCAATTTTCCCGGTGGCCACTTCCATTTCGAAACTGCCGTTGCCTGAATTTTTCAGAGTTTTGCTGACCAGCAGCTTGCCGCCTTTTTTTTCTGTTTTGGTGCGGGAATTGGCAATATCTCTTTCGAGATATTTCAGCATTGTCAGGGCTTCCTGGCGGAGCGTGGCTTTGGTTGCGGCAATAGCCGAAAGACGACGGGCGCCCGACATGAAATGATAGACCATTCCGGCAATGACGGTGAATATGAAAAAGCCTACCATGATTTCGATCAGGGTAACGCCATGGCTTTTATGTTTTGCTCTATTCACGGTTCAACTGTTTCACTTTGATGAAGGCAATCGATTCGCTGGCAGTATTGCCGCGACCGGTGGTCCAGGCGACGTGGGCCTTGAATTCAAGAGAATCAAGATCGGCGCTGGGCGATTTACGTACCTCGGTTTTGAAACTGAAATCTTTATATTTTTTTTGTGCGGTCAGCAGGGAATTGAATGAATTGGGCGGCAGACCTGAAGCATCGAGGGTTTTCCAGGCCGCTCCGGCGCTCATCAGCCCTTCGACCGTTTTGTAGTCGAGATCTTTGATTTCGTCGCGAAAGGATTCAAGAATTTTATTGGCGATGGCGACTTTTTCGAGGTTGGTTTCTTCTGAAGCGCCATAAGAAATCGCGTAATAAAGCGGAATTGCCGCGAGAGCAAAAACCATGACCGCGACAATTATTTCAACGAGGGAAACCCCTCTACTGCTTTTTTTCATAAGAGAATTTCGACCAGTTGTCAGCGAACGAAACAAAATATCTTTCTGGCGCATATTTTCCTACATCACGCATAGTTGCCAGCGGGCAGACAGTACTGGCATGTGAGTTATAGAATACTTTTAAATCAATTATCTTCCTTCTGTCAAATGCATTGGCGACAAGATTGCCATCTATGATAACTTCGGATGGAGAAGTCGTTACTGGAGCATCGTTTGAAAAACAGGCGGCTTCAACTTTGCTGCAGCCAGCGGCAAAAGTCAACTGACCGCCCCTGGCAATCAGGCCGAATACTGTCTTTGCATCGGCCCGAAGAATATTTTTCGTCAAAACAATATCCGTTTTTGCGACGAGAAGGCCCTTTCCTTTTACTTTCAATTCTGAGTCTATTTCGAGTTTCCCTTTAACGTAAATGACGCCATCGATGTCGATTGTACCGTCTGAGTTTTTCAGGCCGCCTTTTTCGACCTCCTGGGTCAGAGCAGCTTTAAAGCTGGCCTGAGATTCAAAGAATCGCGAGGCCTTTTTTGCATACTGGAGAATACTGTAGCAGTTGGCCGGCATCAGCTTGAAGTTGCTGGTTGGATCCCACTCGGTGGCACTGTCGTAAGCCGGATACTGCTGCATGCCAAATTTGGCGACACCACCGCCTCCGGGCGCTTCGTCAGAATATTCGGAATAATTCTTGTAGTCTATGTACACTTCAGTTTTGTCTTCGACCGCACCATCGCCAGGCCCCAGACCCACCAGCGACAGAAGCCCGCCAACCAGTGAGACTTTGGCTTTGGGTTCGGCATCGACTTTGATGCGCCCGAAAACCATGTCGATCGGCCCTTCGGGCCTGATACCGAGTGGGTATTCAAGGTGCCCGTAGCCATATAGCAGTGTCGGAACCATCATCAGGTCCAGGCCGCCTTCTTCATAGATTTTCATGATCCCTTTGACACCCTTCTCGGGGACGGGTGCAAAAATGGTTTCGTTTTCGAAGAGAATCGGAAATTCAACCTCATGACCGCGCTGCAGAGTTTCTCCGTGCCATTGAAAGGCCGGCTTGGTCTGGAATTTATTGTCGGCATTGTAAGGGCTGGTCATGATGTTCAATTCTGTCAGCTGAGGTTCGTCGAAGGTGCCTATGAAAGTGTGAAGTTTCATGACCTGTTTGGCATTCAGTCTTACCATACCCGGAATCAAGGCTCGATTATCGGTGGTGCCGGTGCAGCCGGTTATGTTTTTATAGTTCGCCTCAAGTTTTCCACCTGCAGGCGCAGAGGGAACGTTATGGATAATGAAATAGCCAACCGGTGCGGCTGGTATCGGTGCCGGCCCCGGCCCCGGCGGGTCAGCGACATTCAGATCAATTGCGCTACCGTCGGCTCCGGCACGTAATGATTTTTCCTTGATCAGAGGGCTGTTGGCGACGAAGAACGAATACTCGGGCGCTACCGGCTGAATGTCAGATACCTTGAAGGGAGTCTGGGCAACCAGGGTTCTTTCAATCTTTTTGCCGGTCGGGCCATTCGGAAAAAATTCGACCAGGGCCTTTATCTGAAAAATGCCGGCTTTTTCGACTATGCGCGGCTCTGAATCGAAACTGTCTGCTTTAAGCTTGTCGGCAGCGATGGCCCCGCTAACCTTGTCAAAACCACTTTTTGCCAGCTCAGCATATTTATCTGCCTGGTATGTATTACTCATCGCCGAATCGGAGCCGGGCATGAATTTTTTGCGGGCCCCCTGCATGTTCAGCGGGTTGATACCCGGAAAGAAATCGTCGACATAATCATTGCATTCAATTTCTTTGTGATAAGCTTTTAAACCCATGGCGGTAACGTCAATAACGATCTGGGTCTTTCCGGCTTTGGTCAAATTCAGGGTGACTTCTATATCACCAAGGCTGGTTTCAACATCAAACTTCTTTTGATCTGTTGTCGAGAGGCTGGGAATGTTTACATCGAGTTCCCAGTTGCTGGGTGCCCAGGGAGCGCTGTTCAGCGATCCGTCAGAACCGGGGTTGTCAGTTTCATCGATCGAGTCGAGAAAACTGGCCGAAATGCCCTTGGCAGCAACAGATTTCTCGGTGATGCCAACGACATCATAGTCGCCTGAAACAGCTTTGCTGGCTGCAAAACCTTCGGCCTGAACAATGCTGCAGGTGACTTCGAGTTTTACGTGGTCGGCTCCGCCGAGCTCGTCGACCATGTATGAAAGCGGCGCAAGTGGCGAATAGTCAAGCCCGACGACTGGTGTGGGAGCAAGATCATCTATCTTGAAGGGAACATTGCGCCCATCGCCGGTTGTCAGTTTGTTCAAAGTCAATTTCAATGGGGTTCTGAAAAGGTGATAAACAGCGGTACTGTCGCCGTCGGTTTCATGTTTGTTGGCTATGCGCCTGATATAGGCCATAGCCAGATCGACAGCTGACTCGGCCAGGGCTTCAGCCTTTTTTTCATTGCTCATCGAGCGGGTTGTAAAGGCTCTTTCAGTTTTTGAACTGACAAGCGAGAAAGCGATGATTGCCAGGACCGAAATTGCCCCAAGCACCATCAGAATCGCTGAACCGTTTCTTTTGCTCATCAGCTCATCAGCTCCTTAAAAATCTTCTCATACTGGTCCGCTTCTTTGAAAATCATCTTTTCGATTTCTTCACGGGAATATTTGTCTTTAAGCTCTCCCATGCGTTTCTGCACCAGTTCATTGAGAACGGCCGGGTCACTGCGGACTTTCATCAGTTTTTCGAAGGACTCGACCCATGCAAGGTGTTCATCTGACCTGGTGATACCGATGACACTGAGGTTTTCTTCGGCAATCAGCTTCGCTTCAAGCTTTGAAGCAAGAATGAAAAGTTCCATGTCTTTCATTTTCAGAGCCAGAGTCTTGATGTTGAGCAGCGAGTAATATTTTGCTACCGGAGTTGCATCGGGAGATTTGATGGCCTCATGAAATTTCTTGACGGCGAGCGGGAAATTTTTCTGCTTTCTGGCATTCATCCCGTCAACATAAGCACGGTTCTGTTTCAGTTTATATTTTTCGCGAGTCTTCTCAGAGAGGGATTCGTCGGTGGCCATTGAAACCAGCCAGTTTGCCGCCGCCTTTTCGATGAGAATATCGTTTTCTTTGTCATGTTCTTTCATCTGGGCCAGTTCTTCGGCGCTGAATGGGGAAGCGCTGTCTGCTGAAGATGTGTGCCCCGATGAAGTTCCTGAAGACTGAATCTCAGGCTCTTCTTTCTGCCATTGTTTCGAACTGGCAGTTTTAACTGCAGTCTGTTTGCCGGTCGATGATTCTTTGCCTGGAGATGGGCGCGACAAAAGAAGATACAGCAGTATCAGCGATATAAATACAGCTGCAGACGCAATGATAATCTGTTTTTTGTCATCCATCAGGAATCCCCTGCAGAATCAAATATAACATAGATTCTGCCAATTCAGAAAAAGTTCGACAAACTGTTGGGCAATCATACTAAATTCGCCTTGTCCGGTTATTGAGCTGAAGCCCAGCCGGTTCCGCCCCCTCGAGGGGCCATAAAACGCGGGAGTGACGGACAAGAGTTGATTGCCATGTCATGATTTTCCCGTGTGTCTGTTATTGTATACGCTTGAAAAGGAATAAATGTTTCGCAGATTGCCTGAGCGGCAGATAAAAAACTCCCCCGGGTTGCCCCGGGGGAGTTCAGACTAATCTATTGCTAGATTATTTGCCGGCCTTGGCTTTAAGAGTTTCGTATTCAGCCTTGGCTTTGTTCATTTCCTGGGCAACCTTCATGGCATCAGCCTGGCGGCCCTGAGAGAGCATTTCGTTATACAGTTTGTAGAGTTCCTGGTATTTGGCTTCAGCAAGCTGAACTTCTGAAGAGTAAGTACCCATGGCTGCATCACCGGAGACTGTGATTTCAGCACCGGAGGCACTGCCTGATACCGGGATTTCAACGCCAGTAGAGTCACCGGCTACAGAACCGATAGTTACCGGGCCGGAAACCTGGGCGCCTACATTGCCACCGCTGTTCGAACCAACGGGCATACCGATTGAACCGTAGGTAGCTTTGCCTTTGCCGAACAGACCGGCGATCTTTTGAGCAGCCCAGTTACCTACCATACCACCGACGATACCACCAATGATGGTGCCGAACGGGGGGAAGATCATCGAGCCGATCATCGAGCCAGCTACTGAACCAACGGTCTGGCCAGCGACGCCAACCCAGTCAATCTGCTTGAAGGCTTCTTTGATCGAGAAGCGGCCATTCTTGAGGTCGCCAGCAAGGTATGAGCCTACTGAACCACCGACGATCGAACCGAAGGTCGGGGCAAGGGCGGAGAGAACGCCACCGACAACCGGAACGGCTGACAGGAAGGGCACGAAGAATGAACCGGCGGCTGCGCCAGTTACTGAACCTACAACGCCACCGGCGAATTCAGCTGAAACAACAGTCTTGACTGCTTTCTTCAGGCTGGGCTTTTCGCCGCGCATAATCTGGGTGGCCAGGTCAACACCAACGGTGATACCGGCGGTCATCAGAATGTTCTTCGGGCTGAAACCTGACTTCAGGCTGTCTTTTACGTTCTGAACACCCTGATTGGTCATGGCTTTACCAGTTTCATAACCAGACTTGAAGTTGGTTGAGGTTTTGTCTTTGAGACCTGAGAATTTGTCTTTGATCTTCGAGAGCATGCCCGGTTTGTCGCCAGAAGCAGAAGCGGAATCTTTGCCACCAGTGGTCTGACCGGCCTGTGAGGCATCCTGGGAGGCCTGAGTGCCCTGAGCTGCGTCAGATGAGCTGCTCTGTGAACTCTGTGAGGACTGGCTGCCCTGAGAAGCATCCTGGGAAGCCTGGGTGCCCTGGCTGGCTTCAGTGCTCTGTGAGCTCTGAGAAGACTGATTGCTCTGGGAAGACTGGTTGCTCTGGGAAGACTGGTTGCTCTGTGAGCTCTGAGATGACTGACCGCTCTGGGCTGCATCTGATGAACCCTGTGAGCTCTGGCCGCTCTGCGAACTCTGAGAAGACTGGCCGCTCTGAGCTGAATCAGCGGAGGTGCCACCCTTTACATCGGTTGCGGGCTTTTTGCCGAACAGGCTGGCAAGTTTGTCCTTGGCACCCTTGAGAAGGTTGCCGATTTTGCTGCCGGTAGAAGAAACTGCATCACCGACTTTGCCGGCGCCGGTTTTAACGCCGTCAACGGTTTTGGTGCCAAAGTTCTGACCACTTTCTTTACCAGAGGTAAAGCTGTCTTTGATCTTGGAACCATAAGAATTGAGTTCGTTTTTGACCCAGCTGCCTTCGGCTTTAGCGCCGCTTACTGCCACTGAACTGTCAGCGTTGGCAACTGAAGCCTGAGTGGTGGTGCCGGCAGTGCTGGCCTGGGCTGAAGCCTGGGCGGTGCTGCCTGAAGTGGCGGCCTGAGCAGCAGTGCTGCCTGAAGTGGCTGCCTGAGCTGCGGTTGAACCACTGTTGCCACCGAATACCAGATTCATATACTGGGCCATTTCGAGGGCGACGGGCTGACCGTTCACATAGCGAACATTGTAATGGATCGTGTTGCCGCCGTTGTTAACGGTGACCCACTGACCGGGGGTTACGTTCACGCTCTGGCCGCCGACATTGACCTTGATGGCGCTGTATTCGGCCATCAACGGTGCCTGGCATACAAAGCTGGCCATCAGAACGATGCACAGCAATTTGCTGAGAACTTTAATAGTGCTGTTCCTCATACGTCATACTCCTGAATCATTTGGATTACCCGAGAGAAAAACCCGATAAACCCGATTCACCAGCACAGACCTACCCGTAAGTGCTTGTAAATCATTTTTTTAAGGGTGTACCCATCACCCTTGCATCCAATTATAACAGAGGATTGTAAAACCGCAAGACTCGTCCAAAAAAAATCTGACGCCGGGGCTACGGTTTAATAAAACTGCCCCGGTTTCCCGGGGCAGTTTGTCAATGCGGACTCTTATACAACGCCCTGTTCGAGCATTGCAGTGGCGACTTTCATGAAGCCGGCCACGTTGGCGCCCTTGATGTAGTTGATCTTCTTGCCATCTTTGCCGTGTTTGACACAGGCTTCATGAATGGAAGACATGATCTGTTTCAGTTTGGCATCGACTTCTTCTGAAGTCCAGCTGATTCTGCCGCTGTTCTGAGACATTTCCAGACCTGAAACGGCAACACCGCCGGCGTTAACGGCTTTGCCTGGAGCGAAGAGAATCTTCTCAGAGGCAAGCTTTGCAGCTTCAGCAGTGCAGCCCATGTTGGAAACTTCGAGCAGCATTTTGCAGCCATTCTTCATAAGATGTTTGACATCTTCTTCATTGCATTCGTTCTGAGTGGCGCAGAGCATGGCGACATCGCACTTGACGCCCCAGGGTTTCTGACCCTTGAAGAATTTGGCCTTGGTGTATTTCTTGACATAATCTTCAGCGAGGTCGTTGCAGGAAGCGCGCATTTCAAGCAGGTATTCGACCTTTTCTTCGTTGAAGCCTTCTTCGTCAAGAACATAACCATCGGGACCGCTGATGGTGATAACTTTGGCACCGAGTTCGACGAGCTTCTTGATGGTGCCCCAGGTGACGTTACCAAAACCGGAAACGGCAACAGTCTTGCCCTTGAAGGTTTCTTTGGCGAGCTTGAGCATTTCAATGCCGAAATAAACGGCACCGTAGCCGGTAGCTTCGGGTCTGATCAGACTGCCGCCCCAGGTTGCGCCCTTGCCGGTGAGAACGCCGGTGAATTCATTTTTCAGGCGTTTGTACTGACCGAACAGATAGCCGATTTCGCGGGCACCAACGCCGATGTCACCAGCGGGAACGTCGGTGTCAGCAGTGATATGGCGGAAAAGTTCAGTCATGAAAGACTGACAGAACTTCATGATTTCGTTGTCTGATCTGCCTTTGGGGTTGAAATCGGAACCGCCTTTGCCACCGCCCATCGGCAGTGTGGTCAGAGCGTTTTTGAACATCTGTTCGAAGCCCAGGAATTTGAGAATCGAAAGGTTGACGCTGGGGTGAAAGCGCAGACCACCTTTGTAGGGGCCGATGGCGCTGTTAAATTGCACGCGATAACCGCGGTTGACCTGAATTTCGCCTTTGTCATCAACCCAGGGAACTCTGAAAGAGATGGCGCGTTCCGGCTCAACGATTCTTTCAAGAATCTTGGCTTTAACCATGCGGGGATTCTTGTGATACTCTTCCCAGATGGTTTCTACAACTTCTTGAACGGCCTGATGAAATTCGGGTTCGTTCGGGTTTCTGGCTTTTACCATGTCCATGAATTCGGCGATGCTTTTCATTACTTCACTTTCCTTTCGATGCGACCTGATATTATGATGCAACCCC